>JAHELJ010000060.1 GCA_024644235.1 Lewinellaceae bacterium | reverse complement strand
CAAGCCGTGATCAATCTCTTTGACTTTCTGACGTTTGAATTCATCACTAAACCGCCTTCTAACCAGCTTGTACTTCTCCATAATAAGTTGATTTTTTGTCAACCTATTTCAGGCTTAGACATGATTTGCGCAACCATTGACTTTGAACGCTCAACAAATGCTTTACCCTAGACCAGAATCCATTTGTCGGTCATCGTTAACCGTTGATCGGCAGTGGGCACGTGACCTGGGTTATGAGGCGTGGACTATGGCCGCTGAATTGTGTAATCGTGTAACTGTTAAACTCATACCGGTGGCTCGTCTGCGGTAATAGGGATCGGGGCAATCCAGGTCAGAAAACATTATCTTAAAGATTCTTCCAATTAACCACAAAACCTCATGAGACCAATATTACTCTATTGCATTTTTGGATTTTTACTGCATACTATAACAGGTGCTCAACCCGACGCCGCATTTGGCAATAAGCAAATTAGCGGTTCGGGAACTGCGGAGGACCCTTTGCTGATTAAGTACGAGATTATCAACCTTGGGAATCAGCCTTTGCAGGCAGTAGTTTCTTGGGTGACAATCCGGGATCCTGAGACCAACGAATTTATTCAACAGCCTTTCGGACCAGACATTGATAACATTGATCCTGGTGATACTGTCATGGTGATGTTGGATCCCATTGTACTACCGGATGGAATATCTCTAGAAAGTATCAAGCTGGTCTTCAGTGTTAGTCCCCTTTCTGACAGTGACGAAGACAACAACTTCGAAGAAGTGATCTACACTCCCAGTGCGTTTGGATGTGACCTTACTCCCCAAGAGGCAGGTGAGTTGATTTTGGCTTCTTTGATCCTGGAAAACCTCCCTCCTGAGGCAGTGATTTATTTATATCCGGAAATATTATTGCCGGAAACCACCGTAGAGTCGTTTGACAGAGAGGAAGTTCTTCAGGTCATTCGGACCTTTGCTTTTTTTGCCATGATTGTTCACAATCCACTCGACCGTTTCTCCAAGCCGGTCGAATATCTTTTCTTCGATTGCGAATCCAATGAAATCACCAGAGCTTTTGCAAATTGGTGGCCGACCATCAATAGCCTTTCCTGGAACCCTGATATTTTACATGCGATTCCTCTCCATGGTCTCGTGCCCAGTCCTACACCTGCTGAGCCAGTCGATTTGACTCCAAGTGACCATATGGGGACCGACTCCGTGTGTGCTTTGTTGGTCAGCGGTACTGACACCAGCAGAACCATGCGGGAAAGTTTCCGCAGCGATATTAGGTTGATGAAATTCATGCTTTCTGATTCGGAAGACGGTCCAAAACTATCAGAGGACAACATTACCATAAAGCATGGTATCGGAAGGGATCAGATCGAGCAAGAGCTGGACAATTTGCGCACCGGCTACAAGAAAATCTATTTCTATTATTCCGGACATGGAGTTGGCAACACTGATACCCGGTTGGGTTCAATCTGTAGTGGTGATGACCCTGATGATTGGTATTCATACCGTGATCTCTATAAGAAGTTAGGGGAATCTGAAGCCACAGATTTTTGCGTAGTCCTTGATTGTTGTTTTGCAGGATCCGCTGTCGCTGAAGCCAAGCTAGCCACCGACTTCGAAGGCAAAAATCTGGAAGTATATTCCTCATCCAATCAGGAAAAAACTTCATCCATCCGGACCTTTCAGGATGGCACCGATTCGGTGAGCTATGGAAGGTATAGTTTTGCCTTTTTACTCTGCTATGATGGAGATGCTGATGTGGATAATGATGGACTGGAGTTCTGCGAAGTACACAATTGGTTGATCGAACAAAATTTTGAAGGTGTGGCTGTAGATCAATGCCCTTTGAAATATCCAGCAGACACTTTAGATCTCAAATTGCTTACACTAACCACAGACACCTGCCACTTGTACTCAGAACCTCTAGAGGTATCGGTGACAATTGGTAACCAAAATGAACTTCCGGCGAATTCCTTTGACGTAATTCTTGATCTTTTAAACCTGACCGATACCAACAGCCTACCGTTGGTTTTGACTCAAAATATTTCACCGGAGGATCCTTTTGGTGCGATGGAGATCGACTTTACGGTAACAGAATTTATCAACGATCCCACTGCTATCGGGCATTATTCGGTAACTGTTGAAATCGTTTCAATCGAAGATGCCGACAACTCGAACAACTCAGCTCAAGCTTTTACAAAAATTATCTATGACCGGAATGGGATTGCTGCTCTGGCACGAGAGGAGCTAAAGGATCAGAGCGAGGAAGATATTACCTATTTGTCCAAAGATCCTTTGCCGGAAGGCACCAAAGTGCAACCCCTCTGGACCAGTGATGAGCCATTTGTGGTGCCAGAGGCGGTTTATCTTACGGTAAAGGATCATTATGACCTGGCAAGACTTGGTCATCCTTTTAGTTATGTTTTCTACAACCTTTTTGGTGAGATCATCCACCAGGTATCAACCAACATGCCACCTCGGGTGAATGGTGAACAGATGAATCTTGCCTCAAATGACACCCTGTTGGTGATTGATGGGATTACCAGGTCCCGAGTAGTAGACGAAGACCCGACCCAATCAACGATTTCCGATTCAGCCCCAGAAAAAGCATCAAGAGAACCAGATGCTTGTTTGATCCTGGTGAGTGGACATGAAACCGAAGATCTGGGTGATATTGCTTTCCGGAATGATCTGGACCTGATGGAGATGGAATTTCGAATGGAAAGGAATGGGCACACCTTTGATACTTCGCAGATCTTCAAATTGGTAAGTCCAACTATCATGGAGCTAAGTCAAAAGCTGGAAGAAATTAAAATGAAGGGTGCTGAGAATAAGAGTTTGTATTTCATCTATTCAGGACATGGATTCAATAATCGGGGAGGAGGTATTATTTTAGATGAGGGTGATGAGGGTGACTCGCTTTTTTATGCCGACCTGGCACAAATGATAGGTGAGATAGGAGCTCCAGTCAACCGGGTCATCATTGATGCATGTTATTCCGGTTCCGCAGTTGATAAATTTTCTGACGTATTTTTTGATGCCGCCAAGACTTCTCAGCAGCTTTCTCTGTACACATCCTCCAACGAAGAAAGACCATCACATTCCTTTCGAGCCAGGCATTTGGAAAAAGAAACTTATTTCAGCCAATATCTATATGCCTGGGCGCAAGCATATGGAATCGACTTCAATGATGATGGGAAATCCACAATGGAAGAGATTCATACTTTCATAACCTTTCAACCTTCACTGAAGGTGGGTAGTCCTGAGGTTAGTCTGTGGGCACATCAGAAACCTCTATCCTACAAGAATGGCAATGCTATTGTTGTGGAAGGCACTGAAAAAGAACGTCTGGGTCGGTCCAAGGTGCAGATATTCCTGGACTTGAGAGATCAGCGTTCTGCAAATGCTTCCTTACTGGTTTCTTTTGAGGAAAGGCCGGGTCTTCCAACTGAGGATATTACAAAAGGGGTTACCGTTGACTCAGTTTTTCCCTTTCAGCATTGGAAATTAAATATTGAGAATATTCCTGTTGACAGCACAGTCCATTTATTCTTTGATGTGGATGTCAGGAATAATATCGAACATACACCCGGAGATCTGAGGATGCCAGGTCTGGTATTCTTTCAAGATGGTGCCTGGCACGCTATACCTAGTGAGTTTGATGAGGGAGGTGAGGAAGTCATCGCACGAGATTTTTCCAGTTTTGGTACGGTAGCATTGGGGTATACAGATTCAGTAGTTACTGATATCCAGCAGATTTTAGCCCCTCAGGTTCCTGTGCTTAAAGTATCACCAAACCCATCTACGGATCAATTTCGAATTCACTGGCCTGGGCAGGAGATATCCGATGTTCAACTGCATCTATATGATGCGGTTGGAAAAGTAGTCTTGTCGAAATACTACTACCGGATAATGGAAAACTCAGAACTAACCCTCAAACTAGCAGAAAACACAATCAATGGGATCTATTGGCTCCGGATGCACCACGAAGGTAAAGTAATTGGTGGGGCAAGATTGGTAAAAAATTGATGTCAATTTGAAATCTCTAGAGGCATAGCAGAGTTTCGAAACTCAGTAGTCATTTTATTAAATTAATTGGTTAGGGATTGTGGTTAACCAATTGTGTTCGATCAATAATTAGTGGCAGGTTTGTGATGGGTTATTGGGTAGTCGGTAATTGGTCATCGGGCGTCGGGCCCCTACTCTTAACTTGTCCCGTTTAGGGTTTGTCCCAATTTAGCTAGTAGACGAAAAGCTCCATGGCTAAAAGTTGACCAGACTACGTTTGGATAATTCTCTTTCCAAATACATTTATTCACTAGCTTGCACAGCAGATCTAGAACAACAGTTCTGGTCTCTGCAATAACATCCTGAAGGGAAATTATCATGCTACACCTGTTGAAAGCCCCAAGGTGGCTGGTCAGACTTTACCTGATCACCTTGATGGGTTATGTTTTCATCTACAGCAGCGCCGGCCAGGAGAGGGCGATGCCAGAGGTGAGCGTGAGCATTACACAGGGAAATCTGCTCGAGGCTGTGTATGCACTCAATCAGTCAAGTGAGTTTCAAGTTTTTGCTGACAGTATTATTGCATCTGTGTCAGTTTCCCAATACACCTTCGTCAGGGCTCCTGTGGATTCTGTTTTAAATGTATTACTATCTGAAACTGAGTATAGTTTTGTCAGCTATCGCAATTATGTCTTTGTGATTGCCCCTCGCTCCGCGATTGGTGAATACCGTTCCACAGCATATTATCAGGCGTTGGAAGAAAGCATTGAAGTGCAGGATGAAGATCTTATTGCTGGATTAGTGATTGGCAGTGTTGATCAGGTTGAGTCCGGTGGGCGTACGGTGATGAGAGGAAGCATTATAGACGGAGAAGACCAAACGCCAGTGATTGGTGCGACAATCATGATCAAAGAGTTGCAGCAGGGCTCTGCTTCCGATGAAGATGGTAGATTCGAAATCCAGCTGGCACCTGGCAACTACACGATGGCCGTTCGATATGTCGGCTATCGAAACCGGGATATTCCGATCACGGTGATCAGCAGTGGCAATGCTGAAATCACGTTGGAGAAATCTAGCATTCTACTTGATGAAGTGCTTGTGCAGGCAAAAGCCAGGGATGAAAATGTGAGTGCAGTGCAGGCAGGAGTAAGCCGGGTGTCTACCAAAGAAATTGAAAAGCTGCCCAGTTTCCTTGGAGAGGTTGATATCATAAAGAGTCTTCTTCTCCAGCCTGGTGTGAGCACCATTGGCGAAGGAAGCGGTGGCTTTCACGTTCGCGGGGGCAACATTGACCAGAATCTCATCATGATTGATGAGGGCATATTATTCAACCCGAGTCATGCACTTGGTTTCTTCAGTGCATTTAATGCCGACATCCTCAGTGATGCGCTGCTGTTCAAAGGAAATGTTCCTGCCAAATATGGGGGAAGATTGGCATCGGTGCTGGATCTGAATGTGAGAGATGGCAACTTCGAAAAACTCCGGCTGAAGGGAGGGGTAGGGCCGGTATCCAGCCGCTTTTCGATTGAAGGCCCCTTGGTGGAGAACAAGACATCTGCTCTGTTTGCCCTAAGGAGTTCTTATTCAGATTGGGTATTACGGCGGATCAATGTGCCGGAGATCAGAGAGAGTTCGGTGTTTTTTTACGACGCCAATCTACGATTGGTGCACCGGTTCAATGACAAGAACAATGTGTCGGTTGCTGCTTATGCTTCAGAAGATCGCTTCACCTATGCTAATCAGTTTGGATTTGATTACAATACCCTTATGCTTCAGGGTACCTATCGCAAGGTCTTTGGGCAAAAGGTGCTGTCTACCCTTAGCACAATTTGGAGCCGGTATGAAAGTGAACAACTTGATCTTGAGGGTGGCGATGCGAGCCGGTTGAAGTTGACCAATCAATACCTAAAGGTCAAGGAAAACATTGGGTACAATGGCGATGGTTTTTCTGCGGATTTTGGAATTAGCAGTATTTTGTATTTGATCGAACCGGGAGAGCTGGAGCCAAGTGGATCTCTTTCAATCATTCAGCCTAAATCTCTGTTGCAAGAAGAGGGTTTGGAATCTGCATTGTACGCCAATGTTGAGATTGAATTATCCACAAGGATTTCTATGAGTAGTGGTTTAAGACTTTCGCTTTACCAGTTTTTTGGACCCCGAGAAATGTTCCTTTACTCCGATCCGGCTGGACCCTCAGTGGAAAACATTCTGGAGAGGACAACTTTTGAGGAGAACATTATTCATTCCGAACAAAATCTGGAACCAAGAATTTCGGCCAGATACCGAATAAATGCAGGCAGCTCTTTAAAGTTAGGATATGCCCGAACCAGCCAGTATCTCAACCAGATTTCAAATAACGAAACACCTACTCCGACAAGTCTCTGGCAACTCACCAACCAATATATCTCTCCGCATCTTGCTCACAATTTTACATTAGGATATTTCCGCAACTTCAATGAAAATCTCTGGATTACATCCCTCGAAGCTTTTTATCGCGACATTGATCGTCTTTTTGACTATCGAGACTTTGCTGATTTGATAGTGAATGATCACATAGAAACCGAATTGGTAAAAGGAATAGGAAGGGCCTATGGAATCGAGCTGGGAATAAAGAAACAAATAGGTACGCTCAATGGTTGGCTCAACTACACGTACTCCAGATCAGAGCGAAGAATTATTGGTATTAACCAAGGCGAGTGGTATCCGGCAAATTTTGACAAACCCCATGATCTCTCATTGGTCTGCAATCTGCAGATTAATCGGCGTAATCAGGTCTCCATAAATTTTAATTACAGCACAGGTCGGCCTATCACAGTACCGGTGGACAGGCACGTTCTCGAGGGTAGATTCGGTATTTTGAATTATTCCACCCGAAATGCATATCGCATACCCGATTACCACCGCCTCGATTTGTCATACACACTCGGACAGGGATTTCGACGCAGCAAGAAATTTAAGACGAGCTGGACCTTTTCCGTTTACAATTTATACAGCCGTAGAAATGCCTTTTCGGTGTTCCTACAGCAAAGATCAAGATTTGAGCCTCAGGTGAAAAGGCTGTCTGTACTTGGCAGTGCATTTCCCTCCCTCACCTTCAACTTCGAATTGCTATGATTGGTCGCCTGCTTCTCGTCCTGATAATCGCCATTGGTTGTATCGATACATTAGAAATCGATCTACCTGATGAGCGTGCTGACCGGCTGGTAGTAGAAGGATTTGTGGAGAAAGGCGAACAAGACTATGTCTTTTTTGCATCTGTAAGCACTACCCAGCCTGTGAGTGACGCACCGGCGATAACCCGATTACCGGCTACGATTGACATTCTGGCTAATGGATTGCCTACGATTCAGATCATAAATGGGATACCGATTCAAATCGGTATTGATGAGTACCACCGGCAATTCGGTGTGGCACAGGAGTCAGTTCAATTTCGACTAAGGGTAAATGCACGTGGAAAAGTATTTGAATCTACTGATCAAGCCATCATTCCATCTCCGGCTGAGGGACAACTGAGCTTTACTCAGACTAGACGAAATGAACTTAACGAAATCGAGAACATTGTCCAGCGTCCATACATCCAGCTGAGGGTGAATGCACCATTGATAAACGACAACGGCAAGAAGGTCTCGATGCGTTGGGACGTTTCCGGTGTCTATCAGTTTGTTGAAATCGCCTGGACTGATAATCCATTCTTTCAAACCAAGTCTTGTTTCGTCTACGACCGGCTAACAAATAGCCAATTCACCGTGCTGCAAGGTGACGAAGTCAATGGTAATACGGTGGAAGGCTTCATGATTGACGAACTGATCCTTGATACCAGGTTTTATATCGGATACTATTATACCGTGCTGCAACGAACTTTGAGCGATCAAGCTGCGGATTATTGGAATCAAATCGTATTGAGCGGATCAAGAGAGGGAAGTATTTTCGATGTTCCCGCAGGACGTCTCAGTAGCAACATTCGGGTAGTGGAAGGAGAGGAAGAAGATGTAGTAGGGTATTTCTACGGGACCGCCGTGGATACGTTGCGAATGTTGGTACGGGGAACCGATGTCGACCAACCAAGGTCACCTTGTCCGCAGGAGGACACTGGCGACACCACCAATGATCCATGTTGTAATTGCCTGCTTCTCCATAACAGCACTACAGACCGGCCACACTTCTGGGAACTATGATTAAGCGAATGCGACTTTACTACATACTGTTTTGGTTGCTTGCCGCCCTAAGTGATCTGGCGAGTCAAGAGGTTGTCGTGCATTTCGACAAGCCTTATTATCTGGCAGGGGAATATGCCTTTTACACGATGGCATTTTCAGATCCACAAGCAGATAGTGCTTTTGTCGTTAGAGTGGAGGTAGCAAATAATCAAGCGGACCTTGGTCACCATTTTGTCTCCGTCGATAAAAGGAAGAGTAGGGGATATTTTAAGATACCCTATGATGTAAAATCTGACTTCTATTACTTCAATGTTGACCTTTTTCAAGGCAAAACCCACAATAGGCACCAGGTACTTCAGTGTCCTTTGGCTATTTACAATTCCTCAGATGCTAATGACCTGGATGAAGGGGATCCAGGTGAACTAATGCCTGATTCACCACCGGGAGTCATCGATATCTTATTGAAAGACGAGCCCAGAACTACAAGGCAAAGAGTAAGAGCTTCGGTGCGAGTACAGCAACCTTCACTTGTTTCGATCGTGATTCGTGACAAGACTTTATATCCTGAACGTGGAAGTCATACAGTCTTTTCTCAATTCAACACTGTGGAGGAAGCATACCTTCATGGCATACCTGTCTTTGGAAAGAGAATCCCTCGTGATAATGCCATTAAGAATCCCTTATTCTTCGCTATGAATAAGACCACCCTTGATTTTGCTATTTCCATGGTAGGGGAAGACAGTTTGTTCAGGCTGGCGTTACCTCCTTTTTTTGGCGAGCAGAATATTGACTTCATTGATTACGTCTGGGATGATGTGGCTGTCGAAATCGCGCCATACTCAGGATCCTATCCAGAATTGGTCCTGACCATCAATGCGAAAGTGAAATCCACTCTTGAATTGAATGAGGAACGAAGAAAAATCTATGGCTTTTACAATTCGCTGGAGCAAGTGCTTCCCTTCGCGATTCAGGACCCTCCCAAGCCGGCTGTGGAATCAGATTACGAAGTAGATGTACCTGACTTTGCCATTCAGGGTACATTGCTCGATCTGTTTAAAGAAATCCTGGCACCCCTGAAGTTCAGAAGGGCGGGAGAAGGTAAGCAACGGGCACGTATGATTTATGAAACAGATGAGGGGAGCCATTTCTATAATTCAAAAACGAAATTCATAGTCAACGATCAAGTCACCAGGGATGGAAATTTCATTGCTAACATTCCCATCCAGGAGGTGGAATACATCACTATCTATCACGATCTGGAGAAAGTAAGAAAGCATTTCGGACCCATCGGGACCGGTGGTATTGTGGTGATTGAGATGAAAGACAAGACCTATTCCCTACCTGACGAGATTTGTTTGCCTGATCGTTTGATTCAGGGATTGCAACAAGGGATTCAATATCCTATTGAGGTCTCCACAACAGCAATAGAACCTCAAATTAAATCAACTCTGTTCTGGTCTCCCTTTGCTGAGACTGATACCGAGGGTGAGCTTGAGTTTGAATTCACTACCTCAGACGATCTGTCTGATTTTGAGATAATTGCCGTTGCTGTGAACCCAGAAGGAAGGATGACTACTGGCCGACGCACATTTAGTGTTTCCCGGTTGAGTTCTAATTAGAGCTCTTGTATGGTTCGTAACCCTGTTTGATTCCTTGTTCCACTGCCGGCACGCCCTCTGCCATCCACACAGGCATGGGTTGATCCTTAAGGTAATGTTCGAAGAACTGAAACATGCGTTTGTTGAAATCGATCCGGTTCTGCCATTTCAAAGGCCAGTGCGGTTCATCATTGTAGTTAAGTAACCATGCCGGTTTACCCAAACGCCTCATGGCTACGAAGAATTCAATGCCCTGGTACCAGGGTACATGCCCATCGTGATCATTGTGCAGAATCAAGACTGGTGTTTTGGCCTTATCAAGATTGAAAATAGGTGAATTTTCAATATATAAATCGGGTCTCTCCCAAAGGGATGCTCCGATTCTACTTTGGGTACGTTCATACTGAAACATCCGGCTGAGTCCCGTCTGCCATCGGATGCCGCCATAAGCGCTGATCATGTTGACCACCGGGGCTCCAGCTTCTGCACATCTGAACATGTCTGTTTTGGTTATGATGTGCGCAATCTGATATCCTCCCCAACTGTGTCCTTGCAGAGCAATGCGTTTGGGATCGACGAATCCCCTGCTGATTAGATGCTGTGTGCCAGAAACTACTGCATCCAGGGCGCTTTGCCCTGGATATCCGATCTTGTAATGCACATCAGGGTTAAAGATCAAATAACCATTGCTGGCATAGTAGGAGTAGTTGATGGTGGATCGATGTGGTTGGGGTGCACGATGGTTGTGGAGTTTGTCAGAATCACGCTCGTAGAAATTGACAATCATTGGATATTGCTTAGCCGGCTCAAAATCTGCTGGTTTGACCAGCAGTCCTTTGATTGGTTTGCCATCTGGTAATTGCCATTGCACCGGTTCTATTGACCCCCACAGATAATCCCTTCGCTGGGGGTTTGCATGACTGATCTGCTTGCTGTTTTCAAAACTAAGATCTGTGAGAAGCAGATCCGGAAATCGGGTGAAAGATTCCGCAGTATAGAGAATTTGATTGGCCTCCTTCGCCTTCGATGGAGTCCGTCTCAGACGATACGGGCCGGTCAATCGGACTTGCAAATTGCCACTGCTCAAATCGAGGTAGGCATACGATTCATTTCTGGTGTCTTCATTAAATAGATGTAAAAGAATAGTGTCGCCACTGATGAATCTATCCTCAGGATCGAGCCTGATATATCGATGAACGGTCTTGGCTTCCCTGCCATGGGTCAACCTTTTCGGGCTGACCTCTCCACTTGGATCGATGCTCCAAATGTCATATCGGTCGTAAACAAGCCATTCGGAATCATCTCTGGTCCAACCAGCAGTCCCATAAGAACGAGGGTGCATCGGCTGGTCGTTTAGTTCATCATAGAATGTGCCTATGTTGTTGTCAGTGACTTTCCTGGCATGGGTGGTCTTGACATCGAATAAATGCCACGCGGTGTCAGCCGACTGGAACCAGTATACATATTTGGCACCGGGAGAGAATCTAAGTCTTGCTTCCAATTTTTTACCGATGGGAACCAATTTGTCATCGCTGAAATGCAGAATAGATGCATCTACATACCTAGTATGATCCCAGCTTCTTTCGCGCTGATAGGGGTGATCTGTCGACAAAATTGCATATGCTGCATTGGCCTCATTTCCCAAAGTGACCGAAGGATAGATTAAAGAGCCAAGTGTTTTGATCTGTCTGGAAGCTAGATCCGCCACGAAGCGGTAAGATCTTTCCCGCTCTTCTTTCTCCCTTACTTTTTGCTGGGTATACAAAATGCCGTCAGTATGGGTCCACACTTCTACTCCTGGTATTTCGTTGGGCAGCCTAGTTGTGTCTTTCATGACTGCCTGGGGAGCGAATCCTCCATAAAGCTTAGATCCGTCGGCTGAAAAAGAAAGATCAGCGTATTCGGAAATCTGCCAGCCTGGTGGGAGGAAACTTGAAGAAGCGTGAGCCAATACCTGAAGCGAATCTTCTACCGACCAATACATGACTTGATGAGCAACTGGCCACGTATCTTTTGCTTTATGCAATGTAAATGACACTTGACTTCCAGGTTCATCGCTTACTATTTTATCGGCTAGATCAGGACCATCATAAATAAGATCATTTGTCATATTTTTCAATGCCCACCGACTGATCACGGATTGTTCAATACTATCGGAGGACATCCTATAGTGAAACATGACGGGTTCCTCTTGTGCCCAATGTACAGACTTTGAATACCATAGGGTGTCTATCTCCAGTGATGGGAGCTGGATGAGCAGTTGAGTGCTTTCTTCTTTTTTGACTTTGCGGGGAAGTCTGGCACTCCAGGATGTATCCCTGCTTTCATCGATCGTGGCGATGATGAAGCCACCCCATTTGGCAGGCATTTCATATGACTTCAGGTCATTTATCCTGGTTTGGGAACGGCTTACCAAGTCAAAAATAATCAACGTGTCAAGTGGCAGGTCATCGTCCTTTATTTTCAACCGGCGAAGAGAGTCCAATTCAGTCTCAGCAGGATAGGTGCGGAACACACAGAAGGGAAATTCAGCATCAAACTGAGCCATTTTAGAACGTGGAAAAGAAAGCAGATCACCCGAAGGGGTGTGAAACAGGTTTAATATTCCATCGCCTTTGCCGGGATTGACTTCATAGGAAGCCCATTCACCGGAGTGGGAAAGTTGGGGGTTATCGATTTGATTCCACAATTCATAAGCCTCCTCGTCGAGAGGTCTTTGTTGGGCTGAGAGGGATGTCAGATTGAGAATGGCAAGTCCGATCAGGAAAAATCTGGAGCACATTTCTAGAGGAGAATTTGCCCGCAAAACTAGAAAAATTGTCAAGAAGGTCAATTGAATAGCCTGAAATACAACATTGTATTTACTAAATCACAAGGTGTACCTGGTCTGACTAGATGGGTAAGTGAAGTGAAGCCATCCAATGCAGGATTCATGAAGATGACTGCTATTGAGAGGTGTTTCGAAGAAATGGTATAGGAACCATGAGTAGATCAAATTAACTTATGTTGAAATTTAGGAGAGCAATTGAATGGTGGTCCAAAGGGACCACCATTCATGTCTAAGGAAATGACTAGCTATCTGGCTTAAGCCATGCCTTATTCTTAGCAGTTCACATCACAATTTGGTCTTTCCACATCAATCCAACATTCACCAAACAGCTTACTGCTGAAGGGTTTCGTATTGCTAAAGACTTTTACGAAGGGTGATCTATCATCCTCAGAAGCTCTCCGCAACGAAGAATGAAATGGCATAGTGTCATGGTTAGTGTGACCATGGGATTACTATGCTGTTGCAGTCGTAAGAATGAAAAAAGCAAAAACTAAAATCTAATCATTATGAAAAGAATTACCTGGCTACTGTGCTTTTTGCTTGGTTGTGTGCTGACGCTCACAGCTCAACGGGAAGTGACAGGCGTTGTAAAAGACGTAAACGGCGAGCCACTGATTGGAGCCAATATCCTGGTAAAAGGTACATCGATCGGCACGGCAACAGACATTGATGGTCGGTATGTCATTTCTGTACCGGATGGATCCACCACGCTCGTATTTAGCTACACCGGTTTTAGCTCAGAGGAGTTTGAACTGGGTGTTTCGAATGTAGTTGATATCACAATGCAGGAGGGACTGACTTTATCCGAGGCGGTTGTTACGGCTTTGGGAATCTCTAGGGAGAAAAAGTCACTGGGCTATGCTGTAAGCACTGTTTCAGGGGAGTCAGTGGAGAAGAGAGCCGAATCTGACATCACCCGGTTGCTGAAGGGAAAGGTAGCTGGCGTGAATATTACCTCCACAAGTGGAGTAAGTGGTACTGGTACTAATATTGTGATTCGGGGCTATACATCATTGACAGGTTCTAATCAGCCTCTTTTTATCGTCGATGGTGTGCCTTTTGACATCAGCACCAATAAAGACAACACAACGAATGATTTTCTGGAAGGCGGGCAGGCGACATCAAGCCGGTTTCTTGATCTCGACCCTAACAATATTGAAAGCATCTCGGTATTGAAGGGCTTGAGCGCAACTGTCAAGTATGGAGAGCAAGGTCGAAATGGCGTAGTGCTGGTAACTACTAAGAACGGAAGTTATGCCGGCGCTGCTGACAAATTGTCGATCACGGTAGACCAGTCTTACTTTCAAACGGAGATCGCATCATTGCCGGACTATCAATCCAATTACGGCGGAGGTTTTCATCAAAACTTTGGATTCTTCTTCAGCAATTGGGGACCTCACTTTGATCGAATTGATTTCGTCCAACATCCACTGGATCGGCTGTCTGATCCCACTTTGAAAGCTCAATTTCCCGAATTTGCAGGTGCTCAATATGAATACAAGAACTATAATAGCACCGAGGAGTTTTTTGAAAAGGGATCGATCTGGAACAGCAATGTCTCGATGCGGGGAGGTACTGAGGATGCGCAGTTCAGTGCAACTTTTGGGTACACTGAGGACAAGGGGTTTGTTCCAGGCAATCAATTGACCAAGACCAACTTTGGACTAGGCGGAAACATCAAACTCAGTAACAATTTCACTCTCAACAGTACGATAAATTTCGTTCGGACTGACTTTGCTACACCTCCCATTAGTTATGGTGATGGAAGCGGAATCTTCGCAGGAGCAGCTTTGTCAGTCTTCTCTGACGTATTCTATGTTCCGAGAAGTGTTGATCTAATGGGACTGCCTTACATCGCACCAGCTGACAACCGGCCTGTCTATTATCGAAGTGGTAATGATATTTTGAACCCAAGGTGGACCCTTGAAAATGCCAAGAATCTGAGCCTGGTCGATCGGGTCTATGGTCAAAGCAGTTTATCCTTTAAGCCCTTAACGTGGCTTTCGATCAATTACCGAATCGGTCTAGACTCTTATACTGAAGACCAGGAATACATCATTAATCGAATCGGTCTCAGTAGCAACGACTATTCTACGATCAACAATGGCTATTACAGAACAACTTCCGTGGCTAGCCGGATCTGGGACCACAATGCGTTCGCAACCGTGGACCGATCAATCACCGATGATCTGGGCATATCGGTAATAGCTGGCTTCAATTATCGTCAAGATCAGTTTGAACGAAATGGACTGGAGAGCACTAATCAGCTCGTATTTGGCTTTATCGAGCATTCAAATTTCACTGTTCAATCAGCGGTAAACAGCTTGTCAGGACTTGACATCCAACGCAAAGCGGAGCAGAGATTGGTGGCTGCATACGGAGAAGTAACTCTTGATTATCGTGATTATCTATATCTAAATGTGGCAGCCAGAAATGATTGGTCGTCCACGGTAGAACCGGAAAATCGATCTCTTTTTTATCCTTCTGCAAGCTTATCATTTATCCCTACTGAGCTATTGCAAAGCAGCAGTGTGTTGGATTACTTGAAATTAAGAGTTGGTGTGGGTACTTCTGCTGGATTTCCAGCTCCCTACAGTACTCGCAGCACTCTATCGACCAATGCCAGGGCTTTCGTTGACCGGGCCGGAAATGTAATCACTACAAATAGCAATGCTACTTATTTTGAAGATAATGGCGCCGGGTCTACTTTAGGTAACCCCCAACTCATGCCTGAATTGCATCGGGAAATTGAAGTTGGTGCGGAAGCGCGCTTCTTCCGTAATCGAATAGGTATTGACCTTACGCTCTATCAAAGGAGAACCAGTGATCTGATCACAAGGGCACCTATTGATCCTTCAACAGGTTTCACCAGCACTTTTATCAACATTGGAGAGATCGAAAACAAGGGTATTGAATTAGGTCTCGACCTCACACCCATTTCTGGTCCCGTCACCTGGAAGCTCACCGGTAATTTTTATGCTTATGAAAGTTTGGTCACCGATCTGGGTGGTGATATTGATGAAGTCACGATCGCAGGATTTACCAACCTGGGCAATTTTGCCATTGAAGGTGAAGCTTTTGGCGTGATGAAAGGATCAGGGGTGTTAAGAGATGAAAACGGCAATGCTATTATCGATGGTAATGGTTGGTGGACACCAACTGACGAAACGCAGATCATCGGTAATCCCCATCCCGATTTCACTACTTCAGTGACTAATACCCTGAATTGGAAAGGGTTCAGCTTTTCGTTTCAATTTGACTACCGTAAGGGAGGAGATATGTATTCCGGTACTGCACGGACATTGTTGGCTCGCGGTCTTACTCAGGACACTGATTTTGACCGGACACAGGCTTTTGTGTTGGACGGTGTAAAAGAAGATGGCACTACAAATACGACGATGATCACAGCTACTAATCTTTACTTCGACAATTATGGATTTGGTCCGAGTGAAGTTAGCGTGTTTGATGCCACTACTGTCCGCCTTCGCGATGTAAATCTGTCCTATCAACTGCCTTCCAGTGTCTTAGAAAGCACACCTTTTGGTGAAGTTTCTATCACGCTCTCGGGCTATAATCTCTGGTATGACGCCATTAATTTTCCTGAGCACACCAATGTTGATACGGATGCTTTGGGCTTTGGGGCAGATACAAACGGATTGGGATTTGAGTTTCTGAATGGGCCTAGTGTAAGAAGATATGGCGCCAGTCTGAGGGTCAAATTTTAAGTAACCTAAATTGAACAGATTATGAAAATCATATATATAACACTGCTCACTATAGCGCTTGCAGGTTTGAGTTCCTGCGACCTGGATCTATTGGAGGATCCCAACAACCTGACACCTGATGCAGCCAGCACTGATTTTGTGCTAAACTCTATCGAGTTCGGATTGAATGAGTACTTCGCTGAATTGACTGAGTTGACCATGGAAATCACGAGGATGATTGCCGCAAACCCGCGTGGAGCTACTTATGATACTTATTGGCAACCGCAGGATTTTGATGATTCATGGGAGCAGGCTTATACGGGCATTCTCAGTGATTGCCAGAATCTCATTTCACTAGCAGAAGAGCAGGGACTAACAACCCATGCAGGGATTGCTCGTACGATCCAGGCTTATACCATAATGACCTTGGTCGACATCTACGGCGATGTGCCTTGGACAGAGGCTCTGGACCCGAATAATTTAAATCCTTCATTGGATGGTGGGGCAGCTGTGTATGCAACTGCTGAAAGTCTGCTTGATGCTGCGACAGAAAACTTTAGAAGTACAAGTTTGGGTACACCGGCTAATGATCTCTTCTACAATGGTAA
>JAHELJ010000026.1:52582-54544 GCA_024644235.1 Lewinellaceae bacterium | reverse complement strand
TGGTGTAAAGAAATCCATGAATATCAGGCCGTAAACCAGAAATCCGAGCAGGAAATAGGTGATTCCGCCGGCCAGGGTGCCTGTAATAAGTTTGGTATTCATTTTGCCTATTTTATTATCAGTTAAGACGATGGCCAGGGACTCATAGAAAATTACGAAAAGGTTGAAACAGAAAATGACTTTTTTCCCTTGAACATGATGAGAACGGAGATCCTTGTAGTATCCCATCGTAAGTGACTTTTCTCAGTACTTTCTATGATAGAAGTTACCGAAAGACAATGCTATTAAGGGGAAATTTCATGCTTAATGTTCAAAAGGACATTTATCTGCTTACACATGAAACGAACGAATTATGAAGAACCACACCGATATCCTCTCTAAAACAGCAGGCGAAAACTCCGATCGTGTTGAATTAGATCAGCATATCATCGAGATCGTTAGCGACTCCGGGGAGGGTGCGCAGAAGGTGGGACAGACCTTCGGTACCATTGCAGCCAAAATGGGAAACGGTGTGTGGACGGTCGAGATCATCCCGGCGGATATCCAACCTCCGGCCCGCACCCGAGAAAGCGCTTCGGGAGTACGGATTAGGATTGGCTCCAGCAAGATTACCAATGCCGGAGACAAAGCCGATTTGCTGGTTGCCTTCAACGAGGTCGTTCCCTATACCCGGATCGACCTGGATGCTTACAAGAAAGGAACCATTGTATTGATTGAAAACATGTGGGCCACCCACGATGCGGAGGAAATCAGAGAAAGCTATAGCCGGGCCCTGAAGGATTACCGGGAAAGGGGTTATGTGATCTATGAAATACCGATGGAAGAAGAATGTCTCAGAATCACTTCCAATCCAAAGAAGGGTAAAAACATGTGGGTCCTGGGTATGCTCTGCCACCTCTACGACCGGGATCTCAGCATTGCCGAAGAGCAGGTCGCCAGGGCCTTTCGCAAGAAATCCCAGAAGGTGATCGACACCAATATCCAGCTCTTGAAGGCTGGATATGAATGGGCGAAGTCACACCTGAAGCTCCGGTACCATATAGCTTCTATCCCAACGGACCACGAGCTGTTGGTGATGAACGGCAATGAAGCGCTCAGCCTGGGTATAGCGGCAGCAGGTATCGAAGTCTGCTCCATGTATCCGATCACCCCGGCAACTTCTACCACACACAGCCTTGCGGAATACTTCCACCGGGTAGGGGGAATGGTCCATCAAGCAGAGGATGAAATAGCGGCTATTGGATTTGCAATTGGAGCTTCTTACGCCGGTAAGACCGCGGTGACAGTCACTTCCGGACCTGGCATGGCCCTGAAAACTGAGTTCATCGGCCTGGGAGTCATGGCGGAAGTGCCGCTGGTGATCCTTGTCGTGCAACGAGGTGGACCCTCGACCGGATTACCTACAAAAGTGGAACAAGGAGATCTTCTTGCAACCCTTTATGGGCAACCCGGAGATACCCCAAAGATTGTGTTGGCACCTTCGACCATCGAAGAGTGCTTCCAGTTTGTAATCCTGGCCAGGCAAATCGCGGAAGCTTTCCGCATGCCAGTCTTCGTCTTGTCGGATGCTAATCTTGCCACTGGTGTCACCACTTTACCCCGTCCGAAATTGCGAAGGGAGTGGTTGTCACCACCTATCGATCAGAGCGAATGGAAGGAAGGTGTTAAGCCCTATCAATGGAATGAAAATTCAGGATTGAGTAAGCGCCCCGTTCCCGGGCAGGCTGGTGGAGAATATACGCTCACCGGATTGGCCCATAGCGACGATGGAAAGGTTTGCTACCAGCCGGAGGTCAATCAGGCTTCCACCTCTTTTCGCAGCCGGAAACTGGCTGCCTTTGGTCAAACATTGAAGCCTCCCAAGATATATGGCGATTCCGAAGGAGACCTTTTGCTTGTAGGCTGGGGGTCGAGCCGGGGAGCCATCGAGGAGGCGGTCGACATCCTGCGGGAAAAAGGCAT
>JAHELJ010000026.1:51214-52482 GCA_024644235.1 Lewinellaceae bacterium | reverse complement strand
GTGACCGGTGATGGCGACTGCTGCTCTATCGGTGCCGGGCACTGGGTACATGGGGTCAGATATAACATGGATATCACCGTACTGCTATTCGATAATGAGATTTACGGGATGACCAAAAAACAGACTTCTCCCACTTCGCCGCTGGGTACCATCACCAATACGCATCCCATCGGTTCAGTACTTCCTCCGGTGGATATCCTGCAAACGACGTTGGGTCTCGCTAACGTGTCTTTTGTGGCGCAGACTACTGACTGGGTGCCGGGTCATCTCTATTCGACAATCAAGAAAGCCTTTGAACATCCAGGCTTCGCGTTTGTGAAAATCATGATGCGATGTCCCAAATTTATGAAGGACCTGGTGGATGAACATACCAGCAGTCGCGATCGATACTGCCTCCTGGACCATGATGAAGGCATTGAGATTGATGAGGGAACAAATCAGGTCTTCGAACACAAGGTCACCCACGATCCCACCAACATTCATCAGGCCAGGGAGCTGCTAGAGAATAATGCGCACTGGTACCTTGGACTTTTTTACCAAAACAAGAAGGCGATAAGATATGACGTGTATGGCTCTCAAAATCTTGGATTGAGTGCCGAAGAGAAACTAGCGGCATTGGAAACGGAGATCGACAAATTTGCAATCTGAGCAGCGTGGTAAGTCATGAAGAATAAAAACGGAGATAACGACATTTTTGAGAAGTTTTTCCGTAAGGAAGAGATCCATACCCTCCACCTGGACCAGTCGGAAACCGTAGATAAGGAAGCATCTTCGATCCCTTCAATACTTGGCGATCTTAAGATGCCGGCAGCAACTGAAGCTCCCGAGGAGGACATAAATCGTTTCTGGCACGAACTGCGTACTTTTTTCCGTAAGGGAAATCAAAGTCAACTGGAGAAATTTGTCATTGAGGATGATTTTGTTTCGGCCAGTTTATCCCCTTTTGTTAGTGCGAGGCATGCTCAACAGGCTTACCCTTTCTGGCTCCCGGAACACTTGGAAAGTGCTAACAGCATAGAAGCTGCTCCACTGGAAGTTTGGTTGAAATCTTATTTGAGTGAACTATCTTCTGACGATGGATCAGTGTCAATCCTCGCCCAGCAGGTACCAAGGTTAACGCAGCTCATCAATCAGAAGATATCAGTGGCAAGCCAGGAGGTTTTTAAAGCAACTCCTGTCATCGGCGAGGCCCTCGACGATCTGGGAAAACTGCTGAAAGTGAAGGGAGAAGAGAAAAAGCTCTTGGAGCAGGAGATCGTCAGTCTTAA
>JAHELJ010000026.1:0-51114 GCA_024644235.1 Lewinellaceae bacterium | reverse complement strand
CAGGCCAGTATGATGCCCAGGTGCACTCGGACTACTTCCAGCACTTCGATTGGCGGGCCTTCTCTACCGAAGAGTGGTCCTTCCAGACACCGGTAGTTTGCCTCGCCACAGATGAATCAATCTATGCTGAACTTGATCAGTTCTCCCAAATCCTGGCTTCTGGGCGGCCCATCATAAACCTGGTACTCCGGTCGAATGAGCCGGTTGGAGAGAGCTCTTCTTTTCGCCGGGAGCTTTCGGCACTTGCCATCGCCCATCGCAATACTTCGGTATTGCAGGTATCCTCGATAACGCCAGACGTGCTGGTGGTTGCCATGGAGCGCGAGTTGAGAGACCGAAGCCCCTTTCTCCTCTACCTGCTCACGGCGTCAGAGGACCAATCTCTCAAGGACATGTCGGCCTTGCAGGTGAGTGCAGCCGTCGAAGGAAGGGACTTTCCTGGGCTTGATTTCCAGTATTCGGTGGATGATCGGTGGGGGCGCCGTTTTTCGATAACGGCAAATCCCTATCCATCGAAAGACTGGCCGCTTCACCAAATACAGGTGACCAGGGAAGATGGAGAGAAAGAGACATTAGAGCTGCCTTTCACCTTTGCCGACTTCTGTTCGATGGATCCTACCTTACGCCAACATTTCCGGAAAGTTCCGATGGGCTACTGGCGAGAAGAGTTGGTGCCGTTGGACAGTTATCTGGCCGGGGCTCCTGAAAATCTCTACAGGCAAATTCCTTATATCTGGATGGTTGATGGAAAACGGGAGCTGTGGCGGGTGGCGGTATCCTGGCAAGTGGTAGCATGGTGCCGAGAGCGTCTCGATTATTGGCACTTCCTGCAGGAAAATTCTGGTGTCCGTAGCTATCATGTGGAGCAAGCAACTACACAGCTTAAGCAGGAGTTAAATAACCAGTGGGAGGAGGAGATCAAGAAATTAAAGAGCAAACATTCTGAAGAGCTGCAAAAAGCCCAGGCTGAAGCTGCATCTAAGGCGATGGAAAAACTGGCCAATGTTCTCTTGGGCCTTGATACCACATCGATGGCCGATACTTTGATCGGAGAAATCACTGCAGGTAGCTATGCTCAGGACACTCAGATCTTGGCTGAGCAGGAACCTCCGGAACCTGTTGCCGAAGCCAGCATTGAAAAAACGGTGACTCCGCCTAGGCCACAGCAGCTTGAAGCCTATATAGAAACTGCTTTGTGTACCTCCTGTAATGAATGTACCGATCTCAACAACCGGATTTTTGGATACGATGAAAAAAATCAAGCCTTCATCAAGGATGCGGCGGCAGGACCGTTTGCCGACCTGGTTAAAGCCGCTGAAGCCTGTCCGGTGAAGATCATTCATCCGGGCAGCCCTCTAAATCCTGATGAACAAGGACTGGAAGAATGGATCAGGCGTGCTGAACCTTTTAACTGAAAAAATGAATGAGATCGTCGTAGCGGCAATTATCCTGGTGGGTCTCGGACTGATCTTCGCGACGATTCTGGCGGTAGCTTACCGCAAACTGAAAGTCTATGAGGACCCGCGCATTGACCAGATAGAGGAGCTCCTGCCTCATGCCAACTGTGGGGCTTGCGGCCAACCGGGGTGCCGGGCATTTGCCGAGAAATTGGTGACGAAGGAGATGACCCCTGCAAAATGTACAGTGTCGTCTTCGGAGCAACTGGAAAAGATTGCTGCCCTTTTGGGTGTTGAAGCCGGTTCTGAGGAGAAAAGGATTGCCAGGCTCCTCTGCGCGGGTGGAAAGAGGGAAGCACAGAACCTGGCAGACTACCAGGGTCATCTCAAGACCTGCCGGGGTGAAGCAGTAGTGGCAGGAGGGATCAAAGCTTGCTCTTGGGGATGCCTGGGTCTCGGTGACTGTATGCAGGTTTGCGATTTCGATGCGATCTACATGAACGAAGACGGACTACCCACGGTCATTCCTGAGTTATGCGTAGCATGTAATGATTGTGTTGAAGTTTGTCCGAAAAACCTTTTTGTATTGATGCCTATCGATCAAAAGCTGATCGTACAATGCCGCTCCCTCCTGGAGGGAGATCTGGCTGAATCGAAATGTTCGGTTGCTTGTACGGCCTGTGGTCGCTGCGTTGTGGATGGTGCTCCTGGACTGATCGAAATGAAAGAGAACCTCGCCGTGATCAATTATGAGCTGAATGAAGTGGCATCGCCAGCAGCCACCAGGCGGTGCCCTACTAATGCCATTACCTGGGTGGAATGGCAGCAATTTCAGCCCCCCGGAAAGATCCATTCACCGATCGGCCGGGTTGAAAAATATCGTAGTGAAGTAAAGCCTGTATGATCATGGAAGATGCCAGAGCCATATTCGGTAAGACGATTTCCTGCAAGGGTACCCAGGCTGCGCAACTGCTTGAGCTGGCCATCGGAGAAGTATTCCTGGCTCCCAAAGGGGGCAGGGAGATGCTCAACTTGTTTGGACGCACTGCCGCACACGTTAGCAGCCAGGATCTTGCTGGCTTACGCGGAAGCCTCTTCAGCGGTATTCGTGGTGGCGCCTTGCTATCAAACAAGCAAGCGATGGGGAATCTGGCTGAACTACAGCGTCTGGTCAGGAGTCAACTGCCTGGCTTGGTCTACTTGGATGATCCTGCTGAAGACTTATACAGCATCTACGACAGGCACCTGGGCTATCATCATGCATCCGGAACAGGTTGTTTTCAACTTTATGCGTCCAACTGCCAGGAGCTTTTGGATTTTGCCCTCATCGCTCATAAGGTCTCTGAGCTCACCCTCATACCGGGTGTGTTGGGAATCGACATTGAGCATTCCGAGCTGGCAAGCCGCCTGATGCATTTGCCCGATGTTAAGGATGTCCGTCGGTTCCTCGGCAGTTGTGATGACCAGATAGAATGTCCAACCCCGGCTCAACGCATGATTTTTGGCGAGCAAAGAAGAAGGGTGCCAAACTGGTTCGATGTAGATCTGCCACTCGGCCTCGACCTACCCAAGGATTCCAAGTCATTGGAACTGGAGACCGCCGCGCGTCAGCAGTATTTTGGTGGTCACATCTCCGGCATCCTAGATGATATCCGGATGGAATATGCTGAAATCACCGGAAGGAGATACCAGGCTCTGCAGACATACCGGGTAGAAGATGCGAATCACCTCGTGGTGTTACAGGGGTCATTATTCTGGTCAATGATCAAAGCAGTAGATCAGCTCAGAACCACACGCAAGGAAAAAGTGGGATGTGTGCACCTGAACCAGCTCAGGCCTTTCCCGGAGCGGCAACTGGGCGAACTGATCCAATCGAAGAAGAGCGTCACAGTGGTAGATGTAGCGGTGCCGGCTTGCAGTCAAAACGGACCTTTGTACCGCGAGGTACTTTCTGCCAGTGCTGGTTTGTCACGGTTACCCACTTTTCATCAGGCATTTTGCCTGATGGAACCGACACTCGAGGAGGCCATAACCATATTTGACAATGTGCTTGTCAATGCCGAACCCAGGCGAATGTTCTTCACGGGTCTTGCTTTTACGAGGAGATCATTGGATCACCCACAGCAACAGATTTTATCTCAACGCATTGAACGGGATTATCCCAATGTAAAGCAACTTTCTCTCACCCCGTATTCCCCGCAGGCACCGTCCGAGAAAACCAGTGAACTCAGCGAAGAAATACCAGCTCAGCTAGAGGCTTTAGCTGATGAGGGTCCGCCATTTTTCCGTCTATCCAGGTTTTATCGCGACACCATTTTTGGCTATAAGCTTGGTAATCACAATCAGGTAATTGCAGATCCCTTTCAAGCTTTACCTGTGGCTCCGATTTTCTCTGAACGCTTCCAATCCGGTGCGGAGACTCGGGAGCAAATACCCCGTTTTATACCTGAGCTTTGTACTGGCTGTGCCCATTGTCAATTATACTGTCCTGTCTCAGCCATACCTGCTCTGGTATGCTCGGTGGAAGACATTCTTCGGGGTGGACAGAAGATGGCAGTTGAGCAAGGGATGCCGGTGACTAAACTGACTCCTTATATAAAAGCGTTAACCACTGAGAGCGAAGAAGTCCTTAGAGCCAGAACGGCCGTTTCCACAGTCTCCGATTTCTTGCAAGATGCATTCGATCGTATGATCGAGGTAACAGGGCTGCAGGCTGAACGGCTTACCCAGATCAGGACAGAATTTGAAAACTTGTCACAGATCATAGGTGGGATGCAGGTTAGTTTAACCGATTTTTTCTTTCCCAAAGATGAGGTATTGTTGAACCCATCATCGGACCTGTTTGCCTTGGCCATCGATCCTCTGGTTTGCACCGGCTGCGGCATTTGTGCTCAGCTTTGTCCGGCAGACGCCCTGGTGATGGAGGGTGAAGATGGAAGGTGGAAGGACGAGTCCCAGCACCAGCTCAAACTAGTCAAGAAGATCCCTCCGACTGATAGTGACATCATTGCGAAAAAGATCGAGGATCAGTGGTACAATTCGTGGTCAGCGCAAATGTTGGACCACACCATCTATAACAGCATGGCTTCCACCAGTTCCGATCCGGAACACCATGCCGGGCAAATCAGCTTGCATGCTATCACAGCAATGATCAAGGCACAGCATAGACCACGCATCGAAAAATGGAACCACCGAATCATTGAACTAGCGGAGTCTCTGTCCCAACAAATCGACCAGGAGATCAGCAGTGCCATTCCCAAGGATAATGCAACCCTGTTGAAGATGATCGATAGATCTGTCGGTGAAAGGCTTCCTCTGAACGAATTATTCAGCCGGATGGAAAGTTCCGAACACTTTCGTCTGGTCGATACTTCTTCGTTGCAGCGCAAACTGGAATTGCTTGATGATCTCGAACAACTTTCCTGGTTGTTGACCAAAGGGCCCACCGGAGCAGGGAGAGCACCTTATGCGATCATATACCAGCGTCGTGAGGGCAGGACTTGGCCCCAAGGGTATCCATGGAATCCGTTCGGTGCTCCGGTCATCCTTTCAGATTCATTGCATTCGGCCGACCAGATGAAGATGGCAGTGCAGGGCATGCTCCGACATTTCATGGATAACGTAAAATTGGTGAGGAGGGCGGAAATGGAAAGCAGCGGAATATATCGTCCCGAAATCCATGTGAAAGACATTGCCGGGTTGACCTGGGAAGCTCTGACTGAAGAAGAAAAGTCATGTGCCCCCTTGCTTTTGATCGTGTTTGAGCACCAGGATATTTACCGGCTGGAGCAAGACGGCATCCAAATGCTTTTGCAAACCAATTGGCCCGTCAAGCTATTGATCCTTGATGACTGCACACCCCGACCGGACGAAAATGGATTGCCCTTTATGCATCACACATTACCTCTGTTTTCGTCGGTGCTCGCATCCCGACGGAACTCCTATGTCAAGGGCAGTATACATCAGTCCTCCAGCTACCTGCCGGCGCGGGAAGCACTCTCAACCAATGGTCCTGCTGTGCTTCATATGGCGATTCCCTCACCAGACGCGACCGGCTTACTTTCCTATCCAGAAGTACTTGACTTGGCTGTAAAAACCAGGGCTTTCCCCCAATTGGTGCTTACACCCGATCAAAAGAATGTCCTGCTTGCTTCGGGTCTTGATCTGGAGTGTAATCCCGATCCCGAGAAAAGATGGTTCACGGAAACGTTGGGGTGGACTAATGGTGCTTCGCAGGAGCAAACGGAATATACCTGGACTTACGCAGATTGGCTCAGTAATCAACAGGATTGGAAGGATGAGTTTCGCCCCGTCAACGAAGAAGAGGAAGCCAATCAACTACCGGTGAGCGAATACCTGGCATTCGATGCGAAATCTCAATCAAACTATACACCCATCATCTTTAAAGTCAATGGTCAAAGCCCGCTGCAAGTCCTTGCCGTTTCCGATCGGGTGATTGAATGGACCCGGCTTTGCCTTGAGCGATGGAATCTATTACGGGAACTTGCCGGATATCTTTCTGATCAGCCTACGAAATTGTGGGAGAAAGCACAGGAAACATTTGCAAGGGATCTGGAAACAGCCAAGGCAAAAATGCAGGAGGATTTTGACCTGAGGGAGAAAGCGTTTGAGAAGCGTTTTATAGAGCAGGTGCGAAACAAAGTGAGAGACAAATTGATGAGCATGTCGAAAGCCGGGAAAAATAATCTGACCAATTCATGAAGATAAAATGGCCCGGAAATAGCATCACTGGTACACTGGCAAGTTTTAAGCACGGAGTACATCCCAATGAGTCGAAGGAGTTGACCGATCATCGACAGATTGAAAGGATGCCCTTTTCCGATCACTTCATTCTCCATTTATCGCAGCACACTGGAGTGCCTTCCATCCCGGTGGTGAAAGAAGGACAGAAAGTGCGTCGGGGAGAGCTGATTGCCAAACCGGGAGGATTCGTGTCGGTAGGTCTTCATACTCCGGTAGATGGTACGGTGACCGCCATCGATCTGTTCGATCATCCAAAGGGGCAAATGTCTCCTGCTATCAAGATTAAGACAGATCCTTTTAGCCCGCAAATCAGCCGGCAGCCTCCGGTACCGTCACCTGAACAGTTGCCGTTGAACACATTCATTGAGCTGGTTCAGCGGGCGGGAATTGTGGGAATGGGTGGTGCTGCATTTCCATCTCACGTCAAATTTTCCGTTCCCGAAGGCAAAGAATGTAAGGTGATGATGCTCAATGGTTGTGAATGTGAGCCTTATCTGACCTGCGACCATCGGGTAATGGTTGAGTACAGCCAGGAGTTGCTGGATGGGACGTCTATCCTGCAGCATTTCATCGGAGCCGAAGCCATATATATTGCTATCGAAGCAAACAAACCGGATGCTATCCACATCCTTGATCAGGCTTGCCAAGTTTCCGAGCTGCCCATTGAAGTGGTACCCCTCAAAGTGAAATACCCCCAGGGGGCGGAAAAGATGATGATCTCGGCCATCCTGGGAGATGAAATTCCGGCAGGGAAACTGCCCCTGGATGTGGGCACGATGGTATCCAATGTCGGCACCATCGTAGCCCTTTCGCAATATTTCCGAAAGTCGCTGCCGCTGGTGGAGCGGGTAATCACGGTATCGGGTACGGCTGTTCGCCGGCCCTCCAATCTCTTGGTACCTATCGGCACTTCCATGAGGGAAGTGGTGGACTACTGCGGTGGTCTGACTGATGAATTGGCCCGTATTCTGTTAGGCGGGCCCATGATGGGGGTAGTGCAGAAAAGCCTGGAAGTCCCTGTATTAAAAGGCACCTCTGGCATACTGGCTCTATCGCATGATGAAGTCTCGGATTTCGATACCTATACCTGTATCCGATGCGGGAGATGCCTGGATGCCTGCCCCCTCTTTCTCAATCCCGCCAGACTGGGATTGCTTGCCCGTAAAAGCCTCTGGGATGAGATGGAAGACAATCATGTCCTTGACTGTTTCGAGTGCGCCGCCTGCTCTTTTGTGTGCCCCTCGGGAATACCGCTGGTGCAGAGTTTTCGGGTAGGAAAAGCAATGGTGAGGGAGAAAAAGGCTAGAATGGCCAGCGAAAAAGGATAATGATGGATAGAGGCTACCAGGTACAGATTTCTACTGCGCCATTCCTTCATGATACGACGGATACGCCCAAGCTTATGTGGGAAGTGGTCTACTCCTTGATGCCGGTGGTTCTGGTTTCGTTTTATTTCTTCGGTATGAGTGCCTTACTGGTCATTGTGGCCAGTGTCGGCGGATGTCTGTTGACCGAGTGGTTCTTTAACCGCAACGATCAACCAGGACTCAGCCTTCGGGATGGAAGTGCATTGATCACCGGTCTCTTGCTGGCCCTCACCTTGCCACCCGGATTCCCGCTCTGGATGGCTTTCTTGGGCGGGGTGGTGGCGATCGGCGTCGGTAAGCTGATTTGGGGCGGACTGGGTCATAATATTTTCAATCCTGCTTTATTGGGCCGCGCCTTTCTACAGGCTGCCTTTCCTACCGCCATCACCACCTGGGAACTGCCGGATGGCAAATACCTCGGAGTGAGGGGCACCAATCTAGCCGTGCCGGGGTATCAGGCGGATTCGTTGGATGGCCTCACGGGGGCCACTCCCTTGGCAAGCATGAAGTTTGAACAGGAGTCTACAGAGATCCTTAACCTGTTGCTGGGAAACACAAGTGGTTCACTGGGAGAAACCAGCGGCCTGTTGCTGGTGGTGATTGGATTTTACCTGATCTACCGGCGGATTATTCAGTGGCGGATTCCGGTGGGGATCTTGGGAACAGTGTTTATCGTGACGGCAGTTTTTTATCTCATCGACTCCCAATACCCTTCACCCCTCTTCATGTGGTTTGCCGGTGGGCTTATGTTTGCTACGGTCTACATGGCTACCGACCTGGTCACTTCCCCGTTGACTCCCCGGGGTGTCTGGATTTATAGCATTGGCATTGGCATTCTGGTGGTGTTGATCCGGTTGTTTGGCGGGCTTCCTGAAGGGGTGATGTATGCCATATTGTTTATGAATGCCGCCACACCCTTATTGAACCGTTTTTCGAAAACCAGAGTGTACGGACATCGATGACCGATACAGCGAAGATAGAAGCGGTAGGAAAACCTGAACCCAGTTCGGCCCGTCTGATTACCACGCTGGGAATCGCCGGCTTGATGGCTGGCATCCTACTGGCAGGGGTCAATCTTTACACTCGTCCAATGATAAAGGAAAACCGAGCCTTGGCTTTGCAAAATGCCATTTTTAAGGTGTTGCCCGGTTGTGTGGAATACGTTCCACTAGTAATGCAACAAGGAGAATTGGTAGAATGGATTTCCGAAGGCATTGATGAAGAGATCTCTCCAACCATTTTTGCCGGTTACGATAGCACGAATGTCCTGTTGGGAATAGCGGTCGTAGGGGAAGAACCCGGATTTCAGGATATCATCAGCGGTATCTTTGGATACAATCCGACGGAAAAGTTAATTGTAGGCTTTGAAGTGCTGGAGAGCAAAGAAACCCCGGGACTGGGCGACAAGATAATCAAGGACCCGGCCTTTCGGGAAAACTTTACGGCGCTGGCAGTCGAACCCCGCATTACTACTGTGAAGGAAGGCCAAAAGAATAATCCGCATGAGGTGGAGATGATCACTGGTGCCACGATCTCCTCCCGGACAGTGGTGAAACTGATTAATAAAGCGCTCGGTACCACCAAAGAAGCAATGGAAGAATTTGCAACATCGAAACAAGAATCAGATGGCGGTGAATAGAGACCTCTCGAAAAACAAGCTCATTGAGGAATTCCTTAAAGGGCTCTGGACCGAAAACCCGGTCCTCGTGATGGTACTGGGTATGTGTCCGGTACTGGCCGTCAGCAACACCGCAATCAACAGTCTGGCTATGGGATTGGCGACTATGTTCGTACTGGTCTTTTCCAGCTTTCTGGTGTCCATTTTCCGGAAATTGATTCCGGCCCAAGTGCGCATCACCACGTTCATAATCATAATAGCCACCTTTGTCACCGTGGTCGATATGCTGCTGGCAGCTCATTTGCCCGTCATTCATAAAGAACTGGGAGCCTTCATTTCCTTGATTGTGGTAAACTGTGTTATCCTGGGACGGCAAGAGGCATTTGCATCCAAAAATCCGCCAATCAATGCGCTCTCAGATGCCCTTGGTGTTAGCGTGGGTTTTGTCTTTGCCCTTTTCTGCCTTGGATCGGTACGTGAAATATTAGGGAATGGCAGTTTTTTTGGAATTCCGCTCTTTGGAAGCGATTTCGAGCCCTGGATAGTCATGATATTACCACCGGGAGGCTTCTTTGCCCTGGGATTCATTCTGCTGTTCTTTAATCAGATCCGTCAGCGAAAGAAACGTGCCCGGGAGAAGAACGGTTCGGGAGCCTCATGGAAGCAAAGCAGGTATACTACCGAATACATAACTGAAAACGAGCATGGAATCTCGGATTAAATCCTGAAGCAATGGGGGAATTATTTTGGATTTTCATATCAGCCTTATTAGTAAACAACTTCGTGTTGTCCTATTTTCTGGGGATTTGTCCTTTCCTCGGCGTATCCAACAAGCTGGAGACCGCCTTCCGGTTAGGGTTGGCGAATATTTTTGTAATGATCATCACCGCGCTCTGTGCCTGGCTCTTGAATACGCTGATACTGCCCTATGCTCCCTACCTCCGGTTGATTAGTTTCATTATTGTGATTGCCAGCACGGTGCAATTTGTGGAGATGGCAATCAAAAAGCTAAGCCCCGATCTGTTTCGTGCTCTGGGCATTTTCCTCCCATTAATCACCACCAATTGCGCCATACTGGGCTTGGCTCTTTTTGCCACAAACAAAGGTTACGACCTGCTCGAAAGTCTGATTTATGCCCTGGGTGCGGGGGGAGGAATAACCCTGGCCTTCGTACTGATGGCAGGAATCAGGGAGGAAACCCGGATTCTCGACGTGCCAAGAGTGATTGAGGGAACAGCTCTCAGTCTTATCATTGCTGGCATATTGAGTTTGACCTTTATGGGTTTTGCCGGCATGTTCAGTGCAGCTTAGGTTTTTTCAGCAGATCAATGTGTTGCTCTCGAGTTTATCTCTATTCTATAATCCTCTACTACCAGATGATGCGCATCATCTTGCCTGTTGACTTGCTTCATACCCGTTCAGTCTATCTAGGGGTAATTTTAAAGCGGTCAAGAATCCTGGGTGGTACGTGGTTTATCATTATTTCAAAGAGGAGAATCTGAAAAAGAGCACTGTTTGGGATTTCTGCAGATCTCAAGGTCAGGATCACTTCCGTGAGTCCTTCAGAAAACATTGGGACCAATCGATCACCAATCGGATAAAAAACGATTATGAGCAGCAAAAACGAAAAATTTAAATATCCCGGTACCCGCGTTGCGTTAGATGGCAATACCGCCGCCATTATGTGCGAAAGAGAATCGTCCGACGCCGCCGGTGCCTATCCCATCACCCCATCCACTCAGATGGGAGAATACTGGGCGGAGGAGGCAGCCAAAGGTCACCTCAATATTTCCGGTAGACCTCTGATCTTTATAGAACCGGAAGGTGAACATGCTGCCGCAGCAGTGACCGCCGGATTATCCATGACCGGCCTACGGGCTGCTAACTTCTCTTCAGGCCAGGGAATAGCCTACATGCACGAATCGCTCTATGCGGCAGTTGGTAAGCGACTGACCTATGTGCTCAACATCGGTTCGCGGGCGATGACCAAGTCCACGCTGAATGTGCACGCCGGGCATGATGACTATCACGCCATTGACGATACCGGCTTTTTCCAGCTCTTCGCCAAGAATGCCCAACATGTGGCCGATCTAAACATAATTGCACACCGTGTGGCGGAACTGGCCTTGACTCCGGGGGTTGTAGCACAGGATGGCTTCCTGACAACTCACCTTATTGAATCCATGCTTTTGCCGGAACGTGCGTTGATCGAGGAATTTCTTGGCCGGCCGGATGACATCATTCCTACACCTACCGAGGCACAGAAGATCATATACGGGGACACCCGTCGCCGAATACCTGAACTGTGGGACGTTGACAACCCGGTGATGGCAGGAATCGTCCAGAATCAGGATTCTTACATGCAGAGTGTTGCTGCACAGCGGCCGTTCTTCTTCGACCACATTAGGGAATTGACGGATCAGGCTTTTGAAGAATTTTATGAACTTACGGGACGCCGTTATGCCCGGGTTATGCCCTACCGGGTTGATGACGCCGATTATCTTATAGTGGGTCAAGGAAGCCTGATACCAAGTGCCGAAGCGGTGGTAGATTATATCCGCGAAACACGGGGTATCAAAGTGGGTGTTCTCGATCTGGTGATGTTCCGGCCTTTCCCGGCGGATCTGATCGGCAGGTACCTACAAGGGAAGAAAGGAGTGACGGTACTGGAGCGATTGGATCAACCACTAGCTTCTGACTTACCGATGGTAAGAGAGATCAGAGCTGTCCTCACCAAATGTTTGGAAAATGGGGGAGCAAAAAAAGATCTGCCATACCCGGAATTGGCCAGCTTCAAATCAACCGATCTTCCGGCACTTTATTCCGGATCTTTTGGGATGGGTAGTAGAGATTTGCAACCCGAAGGTCTCATCGGTGCGATAGAGAACATGCTTCCCGAAGGAAAACAGAAGAAGCTGTTTTATCTATCCATTGATTTTATCAGAGATGTCCCCCATACCCCCAAGCAAAGAGCCTATCAGGAAACTATCCAGGACGCTTATCCGCATGTAAAGGAACTAGCCATCCGTGGGTCAGAGAATCCCAATCTGATGCCGGCAAACGCCATAACGGTTCGTTTTCACTCGGTGGGCGGTTGGGGAGCAATTACTACGGGCAAGAACCTGGCGATGACGCTGTTCGATTTGTTGGGTTACGATATCAAAGCAAATCCCAAATACGGCTCCGAAAAGAAGGGACAACCCACCACTTATTATCTGGCGGCAGCTCCGGAACGGATTCGCTTGAATTGTGAGTACTTCTTCGTCGATGTGGTGCTTTCGCCGGATCCCAATGTGTTCAAGCACACTAATGCGTTAGCCGGCTTGAAGAAAGGCGGAAGTTTCATCATTCAAAGTGACAGGCAAAAGCCTGAAGATGTCTGGGCAGATATACCGGTGCCTTATCAAAAGGTGATCGTTGACAACGAAATCCGAGTCTTCTATATCGATGGCTTCAAGATAGCCAGAGAAGAAGCAACCGATCCCGAGCTCCAATTAAGAATGCAGGGGATCGCGTTCCAGGGTGCCTTCTTTGCCGCATCTCCAATCATGCAAAAAGCGAACCTTTCTGAAGTGGAACTTCTAAAGGCGATCGAAGATCAGCTGCAGCATAAGTTTGGAGGAAAGGGTCAGCGTGTGGTAGATGATAATATGCGGGTAGTAAAACGCGGCTTCGATGAGGTGCATGAAATCAAGAATAAAGTTGTCGGAGAAGTCCCGGAGAAGACCAATGGTGAGACGGTGATGCCAATCCCTACGATGATGAAGGGCATTCCGCAGAGCAAATCCAATTTGAGTGATATTCATCGCTTCTGGGAGCAAACTGGAAACTTCTATCAGCGGGGTATGGCCAATGATAATATAACCGATCCCTTTATTGGATTAAGCGTCATGCCTGCGGTGTCCTCCCTCTTTAGAGATATGACTGGCATTCGCTTCGAGCACCCGAAATGGATCCCGAATAATTGCACGGCCTGTGGCGAATGCTACACCGTGTGTCCGGATACTGCCATCCCTGGTTTGGTGAGTGATCTGCCGTCTGTTCTTGATACGGTAGTTCAAAGGGTGAAAAAGAAACATGGAAAAGTCGAGCACCTGTCGAAAGCGGTGCGACAGATGGAAGGTAAAATTCGAAATCTGTTTGACGAAGCACGTAACGGAGTCACGGTCAACAACCTGATCCAGGATGCGATCGATGAAATGATCCAGGAAAATGGTAACGGGGAAGCCTTGTCCAGCGAATTTGAATGGTTTAGAGAGGAACTAGGAGACTTCCAATTTGCACTTACTCGCCCATATTTCGATGTGCATGAGAAAAACCAACCTGGTAGTGGGGGCTTGTTTAGTATTACTATCAATCCCACTACGTGCAAGGGTTGCATGGAATGCGTAGAAGTTTGTGACGACGACGCCCTGGTGGTGGCCACTCAGACAGAGGAGTCGGTAGCGAAGATGAGGAAGGAGTGGGATTTCTGGCTTGATTTGCCCAATACCCCTGACAAGTATAGTCGTGTCGACGACCTGGAAGAGAAGATCGGAGCCCTGGAGACCATTCTCTTGAACAAGGATGCATATCTCCATTTTGCCAGTGGAGACGGTGCTTGCCTGGGTTGCTCGGAGAAGTCGGTGATTCATTTATTCGTAGCTACTGTGGAATCTCTCATGCAGCCGCGGGTGAGGAAACACATCGACAAGTTGGATGACCTGTGTCAGAAGCTGGAGAAGCATATCCAAGTCAAACTGATGAATACAGTGGACGTCGGTGACGCGGACATGATGTCGAAGATTGTTTCAGATACCCAGGATCATGATTTGACGATGTCTGAAATAGCCAGCCGGCTAGAACGTGAGCGAGGCAGTGAGCCAATCGATCAGGGATGGCTTCGGGATGTGACTCAGCTTCTCGCCAAGCTCAAGAAATTGAAATGGAAATATACTGAGGGTGTGACCGGAAAGGGACGTACTTCCATGGGCATGTGTAATGCCACCGGCTGCACTTCGGTCTGGGGCAGCACCTGGCCTTACAATCCGTATCCGTTCCCCTGGGCCAACCACTTGTTCCAGGATTCCGCTTCCATGGCTATGGGGATTTTTGAAGGGCATATGGCTAAGATGGCTGAAGGCTTCTTGACGATCCGGAAGGCAGAACTTGAACTTGCGGGAACATATGACTCTACGGAGCATGATGATTTCTTCACTTACTTCAATTGGAATCATTTTAGCGAAGAAGAATGGCTGCTTTGTCCGCCAGTGGTAGTGGTAGGAGGTGATGGAGCGATGTACGACATCGGCTTCCAAAATCTTTCCCGCATGATGGCATCGGGAAAACCGATCAAGGTGATCGTTGTAGATACCCAGGTGTATTCCAACACCGGTGGTCAGGCATGTACATCTGGATTTATTGGCCAGATTTCTGACATGGCCCAGTACGGCAAGGTACAGCAGGGCAAATCGGAACCACGCAAGGAAATTGGTCTGATCGCAATGGCTCACCGGAATACCTATGTGCTCCAGGCAACACTCGCCAACACCAGCCAGATGATCGAAGGATTTATTGACGGCTTGATGGCCAAACGACCAGCCGTTTTCAATCTATACACGACCTGTCAGCCGGAGCATGGCGTAGGAGATGATATGGGGGCGCATCAAGCCAAGCTCGCAGTGGAGTCAAGGGCATATCCCGTTTTCAAATACAATCCAGATCAAGGAGTCAAGGCTGCTGAGGCATTTGATCTTTCAGGTAATCCAGCTATGCACAGTTTGTGGCCCACCTATGATTTGAAATATCTGGAGAATGGCCGGGAGAAGACCATGACGGTGCCGATGACCTTTGCCGATTTTGCCCTTACAGAAGCCAGGTTTCGAAAGCACTTCCGCAACGCTCCCCGGGATACCTGGAATGATAACATGGTGTTACTGGCTGATTTTCTCGAGATGGATGAAGAAAGTCGCGAGGAAAAATATCCCTATATCTGGGCAGTGGATCGAAAGCAACGACTGAGCCGGGTTTTGGTAGCAAAGAAAATTGTGGAATCTTGTGAAGAGCGAAGAGATTTCTGGATCATGTTGCGCGCACTGGGTGGAATTGAGCCGAAGAAAGTGGAAGAGGAAGACGTCGAAGGCCGCATTCGTAAGGAGATCGTGACTAAGATCAGCCAGGGATTGATGAAGCTGGCGGGCGGCGAGGACATATCGGTTGGTGAATTGATGGTAGCAGAGCAAACACCTGAGCAGGTTGCCAGCGAAGCCAAAGCAAATGGAAGCTATATGGCTCCCTGGCTGGAGACAGACGAGTGTACTTCTTGTGATGAATGTATCAAGATCAATCCGGAGATATTTGCCTACAACGACGACAAGAAAGCATATATCAAGAATCCGGACGGTGGTCCTTATGAGGATCTGGTCAAAGCAGCGGAAAAGTGTACTGCAAGGGTGATCCATCCGGGATTGCCGGCGGATCCAACAGCTGACGGAATGGAAAAGTTGATCAAGAGGGGTGAGAAGTATAACTAAGGAAACGAGTCTGATTCATGCGTTTGTTCAAACTTCCGACCAACACATTTCGGCATGGTATTCATCCACCTGAGCATAAGTCCGAAACGAATGGTTTGTCCATCCGGCAGTTTCCGTTTGCTCCATTGATCATTTTGCCCCTCAGTCAACATCTGGGAGCTCCTTCCCAGGTCATTGTGCGCGAGGGGCAGGAGGTGTCCCGGGGCCAGCTGCTGGCGGAATCCGGAGGTTATGTCTCCGTGCCGATTCACGCTCCTATTTCCGGTGTGGTGCAAAAAATTGCCAATGTGCCTTCGATCACCGGCAAAATGGTGCCCGGCATTTTTCTCAAATCTTTCCCAGGCTCAAGCCAGGAAGTTGTAACAGGCAAACCGGTCGATGTGGAAAGCGCCACTCCTGAGCAGATCCTTCAAGGCATACAGGATGCCGGCATCGTCGGGCTTGGTGGAGCCGCCTTCCCCACCCATGTCAAACTGAAAGTACCCGAAGGAAAGACCTGCGACGAACTGATCATCAACGGCATTGAGTGCGAGCCCTATCTCACGACCGATCACCGGGTCATGCTGGAGCAAGCCGATGACATCTACAACGGTATCCGGTATGTGCTAAAGGCCACTGGAGCCAAGGAAGTAATAATCGGCATTGAAGCTAATAAACAGGATGCAGCTGATCATCTGGAAGCTAATTTACCGTCTGATCTGCCTATTTCGGTAAAGGTGGTGCCGGTAAAATATCCGCAGGGCTCTGAAAAAATGCTGATCACCTCCTTGCTAGGCCGGGAAGTGCCATCAGGAGGGTTGCCGATCGAGGTGAAGGCGCTGGTCGTGAATGTTGCCACCACCGCTGAAATCGGTCGACTGCTTCCTCATGGCAGAGGCATTCAGGAGCGAGTGGTCACCATTACCGGTCCAGGAGTAACGAAAAAGGGGAACTATCTCATACCCATTGGTACGCCTCTGCGCTTTGCACTGGAGCAGGTAGGTTATGACGAAGATATCAGTGAAGTATATATGGGAGGTCCGATGATGGGAGTCTCGGTTTCCAATTTGGACATTTCCATTGTCAAGGGCACTTCGGGAGTGGTCGTATTCACCCAGAAGGAGATCAAGAAATCCTCTAAAATCTATCCTTGCATTAAATGTGGAGCATGTGTAGACGCCTGCCCACTTTCCCTCAATCCATCTCAGCTCGGCATCCTGGCCAAGTTTGAGCAGTACGATCTGATGGCCAGCGACTACAATCTGATGGACTGCTTTGAATGCGGATCTTGCTCTTATGTATGTCCGTCCAATATTCCACTGGTACAATATTTCCGCTTGTCCAAATCGCTGGTCAGGAAACGGAAGGCAGCCGAATCGAAACAACATGCTTAAGCGCACGCTCCATATTAGTTCCTCGCCGCATATCACCAAGGGGATAAGTACGGATGACATCATGCGCAACGTCGTCTGGGCACTACTGCCAGTGTCGGCATTTGCGGTTTATGCCTTTGGCCTCAGTGCTTTGCTGGTATTGTTTACTTCAGTCGCATCCTGTGTGATTACAGAACATCTGCTTTGTAGACTGGCAGGCAAGGAGAGCACGATTTCAGACTGGTCGGCAGTGATCTCCGGATTGCTCCTGGGGTTGACATTGCCACCGGGCTTTCCGCTATGGATGACTTTCTGCGGGGGAGTGATTGCGATCGCCCTCGGCAAGTTTATGTTTGGCGGACTAGGATATAATGTTTTCAATCCGGCCCTGGTGGGAAGGGCGGTACTGCAGGCAGCGTTTCCGGTAGCTATTACCACCTGGCAACCCGCTTTTGCAAGCAACCGGTTTGACAGTACCTTCAGCGCTACCTTTACGTTTCCGTTTGCCGAACCTGCTGCCGATGGGATTACTGCGGCAACCCCTTTAGCTGCTTTCAAGTTTGAAGGAATCACAACAGATGCTCAGGAGCTAGCCTTAGGCCTGGTCACCGGATCGACTGGAGAAACGTGTGCCGCCCTGATCATTTTAGGGGGGATCTACCTGGTGATGCGAAATATGATGAACTGGCGAATACCGGTCGCTGTGCTGGGGACTGTCTATATACTCAGCGGTTTGTTTTATTTAATAGACAATGAGAGCTATCCGTCACCGGTCTTTATGTTGTTTTCAGGGGGATTGATGTTGGGTGCCATCTTCATGGCGACAGATATGGTGGCCTCACCGATCACTTCAGCAGGAGTGGTGCTGTACGGAGCAATCATCGGATTGCTGGTAGTGGTCATTCGATTATGGGGCGGCTTACCTGAAGGGGTGATGTATGCTATTCTGATTGCCAATGCCATCTCACCCCATATCGACAATATGATTCGCTTGAGAGTCTACGGAACCGCAAAAAGAGCTATGGAACGATGAGTGGTACCAGTGTAACTGAAATGAAATCACCGGACAGCGGTGCCACAATGCTACGAGCAATGGTTGGCATTGGTGTGCTGTGTGCTTTGATGATTGTTTTGACTTTCGAGGGTACCTTACCCCGGATAGAAAGAAATAAAGCAGTGGCATTAGAGAAGGCGGTTTTTCAGGTTTTGCCGGGAGCAATGAACAAAGAAACCTTTCAGTTGGATCAAGGCAAAATCTCCGTCTTATCTGGCGAGGCCGCGAAGGACGTTCAGCTCATTTATGTGGGCTACGATGAAAGCGGAGAGCTGGCCGGAATTGCAGTGGAAGCTAGTGGATTGGGATTCGCCGATGTGATCAGAATTCTTTATGGCTACGATCCGGCAAATCAAAAGATCATCGGCTTCCACGTGTTGGAAAGTAAAGAAACGCCAGGCCTGGGAGACAAAATCGAAAAGGATCCCATTTTCCTCGAAAACTTTAAGGCGTTAGATGTATCCCTAACGGAGAATAAGTCAGGATTGGAGAACGCAGTGGTCCCGGTAAAGAAGGGAAGTAAGAAGAACCCCTGGGAAGTGGACGGGATCACTGGTGCAACAATATCATCGCGGGCAATAGGCAATATCATTGGATCCAGTACCGAAAAATGGATACCTCTGATCTATAAAAGTTGGAAGAATTCGGAATTGATAAAGCAGGAAAAGGATAAGATGAAAAATGGATAAACCAGAAGTTAAGGGGAAAGGTATTTTTTCAGCTTCTTTGGAAGATGGACTGTCAACCGACGAATTTATCAAAGGTTTGTGGCGGGACAATCCGGTCTTCGTACAGGTGCTGGGCATGTGTCCGGTGCTGGCAGTATCGAATACGGCGATAAACGCTTTGGCGATGGGATTAGCCACTGCTTTTGTGCTATTGATGTCCAATATTCTGGTTTCCTCTCTGCGGAATTTTATCCCCAAGCAAGTGCGTATCGCATCCTATATATTGATCATAGCCACCTTCGTGACGATCACGGATTATGCTATCCAAGCCATTAGCATAGAATTGCACAAAAGTCTGGGAGCTTTCATCTCCTTGATTGTAGTGAATTGTTTAATTCTTAGCCGTGCAGAGGCCTTTGCTTCAAAAAATTCAATTGGAAATTCAATTTTGGATGCACTCGGGATGGGGGTTGGCTTTACATTCGCATTATTCTGTCTGGGAGCGGTACGGGAAATTTTTGGCAATGGAACCATCTTCAGTTTTCCCTTGTTCGCTGAAAATTTTCAGGAGTGGATAATCATGATACTACCAGCCGGTGGATTTTTCACTCTAGCTGCCTGGTTGTTGATATTTAATATCATGAAGAAACGAAAGCTTAGCACATGACCGACGAATCATTGTGGTATATTTTTATTAATGCAAGTCTGATCAGCAATTTTGTGTTGGCTTATTTTCTGGGTATTTGTCCTTTTTTGGGAGTCTCCGGAAAGATGGAAACGGCCACCAAAATGGGAGCTGCAGTGACATTTGTGATGATCATAAGCTCCATGTGTGCCTATGGTATTCATGCATTGCTGGTAGCTTTAAATGCTCCTTTTTTACAACTGATCAGTTATATCGTGGTCATCGCTTCCACAGTGCAATTGGTCGAGATGGTGATCAAGAAGATGAGCCCAGCCCTATTCAAAGCTTTGGGTATTTTTCTTCCTCTTATTACCACCAACTGCGCCATTCTGGGGTTGGCTCTATTTCAAACAAATAAAGGATATAATTTTCTGGAAAGCCTTGTTTATGCGCTGGGTGCGGGTGCGGGATTTACCCTTGCCCTGGTTTTGATTGCCGGTTTGCGGGAACAGTTGAATTTAGCAGATGTGCCGGATGTAATCAAAGGTACTGCTCTGACTTTGGTTATTGCCGGAATATTGTCATTGACATTTATGGGATTTGCTGGACTAGGACTTTGAAATATTAAAGATGAAAATGAAATGTTGTTATCGTTGTTAATCGGAGTTTTTGGAGTGGCCTTTCTGATGGTCGCATGGTTTTTTGTGCAGACAAAGTGGAAAAAAGCCTTTGCTGATCAAATGCTGGATGACGATGTGCTGGCTAACCGGATGAGCTGTGGAAACTGTGGTTGCACGACGATATGTCAGAATAATCAGGATGATGAGAAATAATTAAAAAATAAATTCAAGAATAAATATCATGGCACATCTTGCAGATTTTAATACCGAAAGAAAGTATCAGGCAACCATCAAGAAATCGGAGCGTCTCACCCCCCCTGATACGGAGGAGGTGCGGGAGATCATATTAGAGGTGGACCCGGGCTTTGAAGTCAGGGTGGATCAAAGTTTCGGCGTATTGGTAAAGACCAGTGGAGAATTTGGAAAAGGTATGCATCATCGCTTGTACAGTGTAGCTGATCTTCCCGCAAAATCCAATGGGAAACCGCTGATCACCATGCTGGTAAAAAGGTGTTCGTACGTGGATGAGTTTAGCGGAGAGCTTTATCAGGGTGTGGCATCTAATTATCTATGCGACCGGAAGCCAGGGGACAAGATCACGGTAACCGGCCCTTTCGAGCTTCCTTTTGTGGTGCCGGAGGACAAGCAAGCCAATCTGATCCTGATCGGTATGGGCACCGGTATCGCCCCGTTTCGGGCCTTTGTAAAGCACATTTATAAAAACGTAAAAGATTGGAAGGGAAAGATCCGTCTTTTTTATGGTGCCCGAAGTGGCTTGGAACTACTTTACCTGAATAACAAGGATGGCGACCTGACCAATTACTACGATGAGGAAACTTTCGAGGCTTTCCATGCACTCAGCCCACGGCCGCACTGGGCGGATCCAATCGAACTGGACAAAGCGATCGAGGATCGAGCTGCGGAGATAGTTGAAATATTGTCACAGGCCAACACCTATATATATGTGGCGGGGTATGAGAAGATCCACGAAATGCTTAACAAAGCATTTTCGAAGATTTTGGGATCAAAGGAAAAATGGGCAACCCGAAAGGCAGAATTAGTCGCGGGTAAGAAGTGGGCCGAGATCATTTATTAGTTATTAATACTTCAGCTAAATAGCTAATGTCGATTCTCATAGCCATACTCACTTTAGGCGGGCTGACCTTTCTCCTGGCTTTGATGCTGGTCATTGCCAACCGGAAGCTCTATGTCTACGAAGATCCCCGGATTGATGAAGTGGAGGACATGTTGCCCCATGCCAATTGCGGAGCTTGTGGGTACCCGGGCTGCCGTCCATTTGCCGAAGCCCTGGTGTCAGGGGATGTTTTGCCCGGCAAGTGTACGGTAAGCAGTGAGGAGGGTAGGGAAGCCATTGCGCATTATTTGGGCGTATCTGTTGGTGCTGAGGAAAAGATCGTTGCGAGGCTTGCTTGTGCTGGTGGCACGAATGTGGCCAAGAACCGGGCACAATATGAAGGCCTTGGAACCTGCCGGGCAGCGTCACTGATATCAGGAGGCGGGAAAGGTTGCTTTTGGGGATGTCTTGGACATGGCGATTGCGAGGTGGTCTGCGACTTTGATGCGATCACCATGAATCAGCATTCGTTGCCGGTGGTGGACGAGGCCCTCTGCACCGCCTGCGGTGATTGCGTGGAGGTCTGTCCAAAAGATTTGTTTTCGCTGCAACCCGTAAATCACCGTCTCTGGGTAGCCTGTAAGAATCTGGAAGCAGGTGATGGGGTTCTCGAAGATTGTGAAGTGGCCTGTACGGCTTGTGCAAAATGCGCGATGGATGCACCCGGCAACCTGATCACCATGATGCATAATTTACCAGTGGTTGATTACTCCGAGAATCACCAAACTCAGGTGCCGATTCAAAGGTGCCCCACCGGAGCGATCGTTTGGCTCGATGAAAGCGGTGAGGTCGTGAAAGGTAAGGAGAGCAAAAAGATCGTTCGCAAAGGCGAACGGCGGATAGGCTATACCTAGAATTTGGCGTGCGGCTGGTGGCTTGAGGCGTGGGATTTCGGATGAAAGATAAAGAGCAAAGGGTCAAGGGTATGGATTGGGATTTTTCCTAATTCGTCATTCTGAAATCGTTATTTGTAATTCAAAAAATAGTCTTGGGGCATGCGACTTGCGGCATGAGATTAGATAGATCTTAAGTATGTTTTGACCATTTGGCGGGACAATTCGTCATTCAAAATTCGTACTTCGTAATTCAGCTTCTAAAATTGAAATATTCTAGCAGCAGTCTCATAATAAATATTATCCACTGCTTCCCTCGGTAGCTTGATGCCTTGAAAAGAGCCGTCGATCAGATCACTTTCCATTTTTTCATCAGTGACAAAATATCGCCAGTCACGCATCCAAGTTTCGTGTAAGTTTTCAGCGAATTGCTTAGCGTCTGATGTACCCCGTTCTACAACATCCGTGGCGTACATCACCCGATTCTGATATTTCAGGAAAAAATTTCGCACTCGGTCCCGGTTCTGCTGCGTCTGATAGAATACCTGGCCCATCCGGGCTGCCAGGTCGATAGTGGCTTGCGGATAGGTGTCTAGCCAGGCTGCCAAGGTGTCAACGTCCCATTCAATGCTGGCCATATGGGCACCTACAAACGTTAGCTCAGGATGTTTGTCCAATCGCCGGTCGCGAGCGCTCATTTGATCGTGGTAGGAGGGGAGGTCGGGATGGAGGTACATATGATATTGCGGATGCTCTTCGAAGTACGACCGGTCATTGTTGGTAGTCATCTCCTCGAGAGACAGCCAGCAATTTAGAGGCTCTCCCAAGTGGCCAAAAAGGATCTTGTCTTGTTCAGCCAGGTGATCAATGATCGTATCGAAGCGGGTATCGTCGAGCATGACATTAGAACTGTCGGAGTCTCTTAAGACCATGCCGATGTTCTTCCACACTTTGATCCCTATGGCGCCCTGGGCAAAACAGCTGTCTACCCAAAGGATGCAACGCTCGGACCAACCAGGCTCGTGAAAGTCCTCCACACTAAATGCTGAGATCGTCTTGAATAGGTCTGGCTGCGACTGTTGCTGCAGAACGGCGAATTCAAATTGGTCGCGTACACCCTGCCAGGTGCTCGCCCCATCCACCACGATATTGACCAGTTTAAAGTTGTCGCGGACTGCCTGAACGGCAAACGCATCCCGGTCAGTACGGATGTGCACATGGGCGTCAATCTTGGGGACTACGGAGAAGTGATCCAGAGGGTAGTAGTCCTTGTCAGTGCAACTAGCTAGTGATAGACCCACAGAAAGTATCCAGAGCGCATGGTGAATTCGTAGGCAACTCATCATATCATCAATTCACACAACTCACCCGAACTGTCACCGAAGCGATCCACCTGGATGTCCATGGCGGTGAGCATCGTGTGGTAAAGGTTGGCCAATGGTGTATCATCCTCGTAGCGCACATTGTGGCCACTAATCAGTTTTCCGCCGCCGCTTCCTCCCAACACGATGGGTAGATCTCGGGGCGAGTGGCGCATGCCATCCCTCAGGCCGGAACCAAACAGAATCAGGCTGTTATCCAGTAAGGTGTGATCGCCTTCTTTTATCGAATCGAGCTTTTCCAAGAGGTAAGCATATTGTTCGATGTGCCAACGATTGATCCGCTCGTACTGGTCCAATTGCCGGGGATCAGATTTGTGATGGGACACTGCATGATGGGTGTCATGTACGCCTTCAAGAAATGAGAAGTTTCGATTGCTGGCCGAGTTGCCCAACATAAAGGTAGCGACCCGGGAAGCATCACTCCAGAATGCCAGCACCATGATGTCCATCATGAGCCGGGCTTTTTCGGTCACATCTACCCCCTCAGCATATTCTGCCCATTCATCAATTCGGATGTCTACTTGCTTGAGTTCCTTTCGAATATCATTGGTGATCCGGGCTTCAAAGTCTGCCAGATCATTCTGGTTTTCCAATCGTCGTTCTATTGCCCGAACTGCCGAAAGATACTCGTTGAGTTTGTTTCGATCTTCGATGCCCATCCGCTTCTCCATTCGCTTGGCATCCTCCTGTACGATGTCGAGTACACTTTGTTTGTCCGGATCATCCGGCAAAGGAGTTTTACCCGGAACGTAGTTGCGAAACATCCGGTCGAAAGCCATACGCGGATCGATCTCCCGTGAGCAAGGCTGTTTGCCGGTTTCCCAGGAGATGCTGCTGCCATACAACTTGGTGATGCCAGTCGATTTGCATACTCCACTCCTCATACGGTCAAGTCCATATTGAAGGGAAGGGAACATGGTACGTCCGCCAATGTGATTAGCCATAAGTTGATCCAGAGAAATGCCACCAGCGTCAACGTCTGAATCAACGGTCCGGGCTACCTTGAGTGAGGTGAGAAAATTTGCCGTTTTCGTGTAATGCCCTTCTACTGTTTTGAAAGAATGCTTATTACTGAGACCGCCGACTACTAGAATTTTGTTCTTCACCCTGTGTAATGGAGATAGAATCGGCGAAAGTGTAAAATCGGTGCCGATCTGGGTAGGAGACCATTTATCCGGACGGACTCCATTGGGCATAAAGAGACAGGCAAAGCGCTGAGGACGCGGAGAGAATTCCCTGAGATTGCTGGCCATGATTCCTTTGGGTACTAGCGATTGCATAAAGGGCAGTGCGATGGTTGCTCCCAAGCCTTTTAGTATTTGTCTTCGGCTGGTATTTCCTAAATTCATTTTCATTTATTGTTTGATATATAGCTCGGTCATGTCGCTTTGCCGGTGTCGAAAAGGATAACTGTTTACCATGGCAAGCATCATATCTTCGCTATTGAAATTGCTTTCCAAGAGACTTCGTTTCATCTCCCTCCAGGTGGGTGAATCGGCAAAGACGACTCCCCTGCCAAGAGCGTATGACATCACTTTGCGCGAGAGATTTTCTGCAAATTTCTCTTTCTCTTCCACCAGGGCTTTCTTTAGTTCGATTGGTCCTTCTATTTGTCGACCATTTTCCAGAATAACTGAGGCATCGATCTGGATTTCACCACGATAATGCTGTCGCCATCTGCCGATGGCATCGAAGTTTTCCATAGCAAATCCGATGGGATCCATCTTATTATGGCATCCTGCACAGTTGGGTGCGGCACGATGCAGTTCCAGAAGAGCTCGCAGATCCAGCTCATCCGCCGGTGTGCCTTCCTCTTCGTTGAGCTCGGGTACATCGGGTGGCGGGGGTGGTGCCGGTGTGCCCATAACTTGCTCGAGCACCCATTGACCTCTCAGCACCGGGCTGGTACGGTTGGACAGGGATGTAGAGGTGAGGACAGCACCCATACCGAGTACACCTCCCCGGCCGTAATCGGTGACCTGTACTTTCCGAAACTCGGGTCCTTGTACATTCGGTATTTCATAGTGCTTGGCGAGTGATTCATCAAGCATAGTATAATCTGCCGCGATCAGATTCAGTGCATTCTTCTCCACACAGAAAGCCTGATAGAAAAAGTCAATCACTTCCTGTCTCATTGAGTTTTGCAAATTGCTCGTGAATTCAGGAAACAATTCCTGATCTGCATGAGGACTGCTCATCGGTTCTTCCACCCCCAGCCATTGGGGAGCAAAGGATTGGGCAAATCGTCTAAACTTCATGTCTTTCATCATCCGTCTGGCTTCCCTGCTTAGCACCTTTGGATCATGAAGATCCTCCCGGTAAGCCACCTGAATTAGGATGTCATCCGGCATGGATGTCCAGAGCAAGTAGGAGAGACGTGACGCGAGTTCCAGATTGGAAATCGCGTATGGTTTGTGTATGGGGAGATTGACCTCACTCCGGTAGAGAAACATGGGAGAAACGAGTACTCGCTTAAAGACGGTGGCCAGAGCCTGGTCAAATCCATCTTTCTTTTTCCACAATCTGGAGAAATAGATTTCATCAAAAAATTCGATCAATTCCGTGCGATCTTCTTGACTCAGAAAACCCCGGAATGTTTTTGTGGCAAATGGAATGATCACCTGTTGGGCCCTTCGTCTTGGTTCTTCCCAACGGGGATCATCACTGCTCCACAGGCCTTTGATCCTATTGAGAACCTTCCTGAACAGACCGGGTCGATAGCTATTCTCTGCAATACGATTCCAGCGGTCTTCATCCTGCCGCAGGGCCTTGACTATGGAATCAGCAGCCATATAATAGCGTTCCATCAGTAAGGGAGTCATAAACAACACCCTACCCTGATTGTCGAAACCTTCACCACCCGATCCTTCTTTCGGAAAGAAGGCCATGGCATCGAAATCGAGATCAAGCAAATCCCTGATCGTGTATCCATACTCGCGGTGACTCAACCGACGAAGAACCGGCGGACCTGGATCAGGCTGGGCCAATGCACTGTCCAGAATGCTATTTACTACACCAATCAATGCATCCCGGTCGCCATCACTCATACGGGGCTGGCCAGAGGGAGGCATTTTGCTTTGCTGCATCATCTCCACGGCCTTTTGCCACATCTCGCCGTGACCAATTACGCTGGGTACATAGTAGTAAAGATCGAAATCGATCCCCGCTTTTTTGTCAGCAGCGTTGTGACAGGAAGTGCAGTGTTTGGCTAGAATCGGATGGGCAATTTTACGCCAATATTTGTCTTGCTTGGTGTCGGCAGTGACGTGCGACGACCAGGAACCGAGTAAAAAGAGTAGGAGAATGCGACTATAAAAGCAGCTCATCTTTCTTGAAATCCACCTGAAGTTATTGAATTTCAGAGATTAATGTCTGCCAATCTGCTTGATTTATGGAATTTGGTGTAAGTCAAATACACTGTGGGATCATACTAAACTCTGAAGACTCAAAAGTCTTTTGCGGGCATTGTGTAAATAAAGTGTTATAACTGAAAATAATTTACCATCCACTTTGATTGATGGGCAAGGCAGTTGAAATAGATAATTAGAATCGGCGTGAGTGAATTGCGTTTGAGAAATTTTTTGCTCTCGATAAAATATTTGATCCTTGCTCCCGTTAAGGATTTAGTTGGCAGCTGATAATGCTGCAATAATTTCGCTTAATCATAGTCTTCCCAGTTGAGCGAACGGCATTCATACCTATAGTACGAACCCTCTTTTACGTCAGTTAATTACTAACAGCGCTACTGGGTATGGTATGCGATATATTCTGATTTCAATATTTTATCTGTCGATCATATACGTCTGTGAGGCTCACGGCGATCTCCACGCACGCATTGAAGCAGTCACTGCCCGTATAGCTCAATCTCCCAACGACCTGGAGTTGTATCGCCAACGGGGAGAGCTGTATGTTCAACACGAAGATTACGGCCTCGCTAGAAAAGATCTGCGAAGATGTGAAAGAGGTGGACTAAAGTCTGCTCGTTTGTGGTTTTATCTAGCCACTGTGTATTATCATCTGGATAAATCGCAGCGCAGTCTTTCCTATCTCAGAAAGATTCTTTCAGAAAATCCAAAAGATATTCCAGCATTGCGACTGGCCGCATTGAATCACGAAAATCTACGTCGGTATCAGTCAGCATCAGATTTTCATCAGCTGGTTATTATTTCTTCAATTCGTCCCATACCAGAAAATTTCCTGGAGGCCGCAAGTGCAACATTGATGAGTAGAGATACGATGGAAGCTATTGAAATACTTGAGGACGGTCTATCGAAGCTGGGGCCGGTACCAGGTTTGGAGACTGAGTTGATCAATTGTTATCTGTCTGTCCTAGAATTCGATAAGGCCTTGACCTTACAGGATCGAATCATCGCCAGGAGCAACCGAAAAGAATTTCCGCTGGCAAGGAGAGCTGAAATACACTGTTCAATTGGCAATTTATCCTCTTGCCAATTTGATGTTCTTGCTGCCCGCGAGGCGATCTCTAGTTTACCTCCAAGATTACAGCAAAACTCCTCAGTTCTTCAATTGAAAAATCGTCTTAACGGACTTATGAATACATACTTACCTAATGTAAGCACCAAATAATTTTAATATGAAGCATTCCTTGGTACAATTTATTACCTGGTGCACACTCTTTCTATTTTTTTCAAATTCAATTTTATCGCAAACTACCCTAATCAGTTACGGCGAAGTATGGTATTATTCCGACTTGGAGTCAGTGCCTCCCTTGGTGGGTGGATTCGAATGGCATGAAGTCACTTATGATCACAGTTCTTGGTCCAACGGAAATGCTCAACTGGGCTATGGAGACGGTGATGAGAATACCGTCATTAATAGTTCGACATTAACTGGTTATTTCCGTCACGAATTTCAAGTGTTGGACGCATCAGTCTACGGAAACTTGGATCTGAATTTGATCTATGATGACGGGGCGGTGGTCTACCTGAACGGACAGGAAGTATGGCGTGTGAATATGCCTCCAGGGAATATTGAATATGGCACGTTTGCCTCTTCAACCAGTTCGGACGATGCAATGGCTTCACTGAATATCGGCAATACTTTAGTCGATGGAACCAATGTGCTGGCTGTCGAAGTACATCAGCGTAGTGCATCCAGTTCAGATATTAGTTTTGATTTCAAGCTTGTCGGTAATCCTCCTGGGCAGGTCAATGTTATACGCGGGCCTTATTTGCAGAAAGGGTCCCCAAATTCCATGACGATCAAGTGGAGAACAGCCTCTGCTACGGAATCGGTCCTTTTTTATGGTACCTCTCAAAATAATCTCAACCAAAATAGCTCCGACAATACACCAAAAACCGATCATGAGATTACCTTAACTGGTTTATCGTCAAATACCACGTACTACTACGAAATTTCCAACGCATCAAATGTGCTGGTTCCTGCAGCATCTGAACTGTATTTCAAGACTTCACCTCCCTCTGGATCTTCAGCCTCCCTACGGGCCTGGATACTTGGTGACTGCGGTACAGCCAATAGTAATGCTCGAGCCGTTCGGGATGCGTACTATTCTTACGGTGGAGGTGATCATACCGACATGATGTTGTTTTTAGGTGATAATGCCTATAGTGATGGCACCGATACGGAGTATCAATTTGCGCTCTTTGAAAATATGTACGAGGATATACTAAAGCGGACAGTTTCCTGGTCATGCCTGGGAAATCACGATGGACATTCAGCCAATTCAAGTACACAAAGTGGTCCCTACTACGATATTTTCAGTTTTCCCACGCTTGCAGAGTGTGGTGGAGTTCCTTCAGGAACAGAAGCGTACTATTCATTTGATTTTGGTAATGTCCACTTCATCAGTCTGGACTCTTACGAATCAAATCGATCTGTGGGAGGAAGTATGTATAACTGGTGTGAGGCAGATATCCAAAATACCACAGCGGACTGGATAGTGGCATTTTGGCATCATCCGGCCTATTCCAAAGGTTCACATGATTCCGATTCAGAAGGTGCACTCAGAGACATGCGGCAAAACTTCTTGCCTATGCTGGAGGCAAACGGAGTTGATCTTGTTTTCTCCGGTCACAGCCATTCCTATGAGAGATCTTTCTTTCTTAATGGACACTACGGAAATTCCGATTCATTCAATCCCCAGATTCATACAGTAGGCTCAAATGGAGATGGAGATGGCCGAACCAGCGGGGACGGAGCATATCAAAAAGCGTACGACCAAACGGAAGGTGCAGTATATATTACATCCGGCTCATCAGGAAAGACTTCAAGTGGACCCCTTGATCATGAAGCCATGTATTATTCTGTATCGAGACTCGGATCATGTGTGCTTGAGATCGGTGGCAATCAGATGAGCGTTAAATTTATTCGGGAAACAGGTGTTGTTGAAGATTTTTTTACGATAAATAAAGATAATGGTTGCCTCTTGGTCAATGATCCCTGCGATGATGGTGATCCCTGTACCATTGATGACCAGTATGATGCCAATTGTAATTGTAGCGGTACGTTACAAGACAGTGACAATGACGGTGTTTGTGATGCTGATGATCAATGTCCAGGACAGGATGACAATCTGATTGGCACTGCCTGCGACGATGGGAATGACTGCACGGTGAACGATGTGTATGATGCGAACTGCGGTTGTGTGGGCACACTGCAAGACAGCGATAACGATGGCGTCTGTGATGCCGAGGACCAATGCCCGGGTCAGGATGACAATCTGATCGGCACTGCCTGCGATGATGGGAATGACTGCACGGTGAACGATGTGTATGATGCAAACTGTGGTTGTGTGGGCACACTGCAAGACAGCGATAACGATGGCGTCTGTGATGGTCTGGACCAATGCCCGGGTCAGGATGACAATCTGATCGGCACTGCGTGCGATGATGGGAATGACTGCACGGTGAACGATGTGTATGATGCGAACTGTAGTTGTTCGGGTACGTTACAGGACAGTGATAATGATGGTGTTTGTGATGCTGAGGATCAATGTCCTGGGATGGATGATAATCTGATCGGCACTGCTTGCGACGATGGAAACGACTGCACGGTGAACGATGTGTACGATGCGAACTGTGGCTGTTCGGGCACGTTGCAAGACAGTGATAATGACGGAGTTTGTGATGCCGAGGATCAATGTCCGGGGATGGATGATAATCTGATCGGCACTGCTTGCGACGACGGGGATGATTGCACGGTAAACGATGTGTACGATTCGAACTGTGGTTGTTCGGGTACGCTGCAAGACAGCGATAATGACGGAGTTTGCGATGCGGAAGATGAATGCCCGGGACAGGATGACAACCTGATCGGCACTGCCTGCGACGACGGGGATGATTGTACAATAAACGATGTATATGATGCGAACTGTGGTTGCACAGGAACTCTGCAAGACAGCGATAGTGATGGAGTTTGTGATGCTGAGGATCAATGTCCGGGTCAGGACGACAATCTGATCGGCACCGCTTGTGACGACGGGGATGATTGTACGGTGAACGATGTGTATGATGCGAACTGTGGTTGTACCGGCACTTTACAGGATAGCGACAATGACGGTGTATGCGATGCTCTAGATGTCTGTCCCGGTTTTGATGACTCCATCGATTCTGATCAAGATGGGATTCCGGACGGATGTGAAGATTGCCAGATAGTAATATCTCAGTTTGACTCAAACCCATTAAGACACTCGGGAAATGGATTTAGCACCAGTACCATATTTTTTAACACAATGCAAACTGATATTTCCTTTCAGATATCAGACCTAAGTGGCATCAGGAGGAGGAAGAAAAGATTGAGATATGTCGATCTAGTGGAGGTCAATTTTTTGGATAGCAATGGGAATTGGCAGAGACATAGCGTGTATAATGGTATGCTGCAGGAAACAGCAGAAATATGGATTGCTGATCACACCCAAGCTATCGAGATATTGCTGAAAGATGGTTATGATGGAAATTCAGCTGTCATGATGAGTGTCGATTTATCCGACGTCTCATCCTGTGATATGCAAGTGCCAGTCCTGGCACAATTAGCATCTATCGAAAGGAGCGATCAAAAAGAATTTGTAAGCGTGGAGCTTTATCCTAATCCTGCTAGGGATAGACTCACTATCAATTGGAAAGCACCGTTGTCCTCAAACACTAACTTACAATTTGACATTTTTGATATTAGTGGTATGAGTTTTCATAAAGACGATGTCTATTTCACTGGACCTGAATATGAATCGCAGTTGGATGTTAGCAAAATGTCGCCCGGTACTTACTTTGTCAGGGTAGTCTTTAGGGGAGAGGTTCAGATCAAGAAATTTGTTGTCACAAACTAAGCATCATGAGTGGATGAATCTACTTGTTCGTCAAATTACTATCGTAATAGTAGGCACAGGGCCAATCCACGACCTGAATTCGAATGTATCCGAATATGAGGTGAATCGTTAATTCGCTCAGCCCGATCAACACTAAGTCATCATATGGACAGCTATGAACTTTAGTGTTAAATAGGTCCCATTCGTAGGTCTACCTATCGTGAGATACTTTAAGGCTCGACCACATTCTATCGGAAAGATAAAGGAACTCTTGCCTAATGTTTAGTTGATTCACTGATCCAAGTATTGTCGAAATGAAAGAATGAGACCGGACAGAAATAAGATCCACTGGTTCATGATAATATCAGAAGTTCTTTAGATCAATCATGCTGTTATTTTTCAGCTTAGTTTGCAGCCATATTCAAATCGTTGCTCAGCCCACATTCAGCAAGTCATTCGCACCTTCAACTATTGGACTTGGTAGTACAAGTACTTTAACTTTTGTCATTACAAATGCCGGACAGAATCCAGTGACTGACTTGGTCTTTACTGATGTCCTTCCAGCCGGGGTGGTCATTGCCAACCCACCAAATGGAATTAGTGAATGTGGACAAGGAATCATCTCGGCTATTGCGGGAGCATCGACAATGAGTTTCACGGACGGAACCCTTGGCGCTAACAGCAGCTGCACGATCTCAGTGAATGTGACTAGTAGTACAATTGGTACACACTTGAATGTCTCGGGTGCCCTGACCAGTAGTGCCGGCAATAGCGGAACAGCCCAGGCTGACTTGACTATTGCGGCAGATCGTCCGGGCTTTACCAAGATCTTTTCGCCCAGTAGTGTCGATCTGGGCGAGGCGGCAACGCTAACTTTTACCATTGATAACACTGCCAACAATAGCCTCGTCTCAGCGGCGGATTTTATTGATAATCTTCCGCTGGGCCTGCAGATAGCGAGCCCTTCCAATGTTCAAACCACATGTGGTACTCCCGGGCTGCCCCCCCACAATTACTGCACAGAGTGGAACCACTCAAGTGTCTTTTTCGTTTTTCGGGAATGCTAGCCTTCCGGTCGTTCCAGCAGTTGGGAGTTGCACAGTTGTGGTCGATGTTGTTTCTTCCGGCATAGGAAACCTCGGCAATACCTCAGACAACTTGAATGCCACGGTAGGAGTACAGAGTTTGGAATGTGGAAAAGCAAGGGCTGTTTTGGAAGTATCTCGAGCAGATCTACATATACAAAAAACCTTTGTTAACGATCCGGTTCCTCCGGGAGTAACTTGTGACTTACAGTTTACAATCACAAACTACGACCGGGACTTCAGTGCTACGAATATTTCGTTTTCTGATGATTTAAATGCGGCCCTATTTGGCTTGATTGCGACCGGCTTGCCCCTGAATGTTTGCGGTGGTACGCTTTCAAGTTCAGATGGAGGAATGACCGTGAATTTTACCGGTGGTGTCCTAGCTCCTGGTGCCTCATGTACATTTGCCTAGCCGGTACAAGTTCCAACGCAAACCGGTCCCGGTGCTTATATCAAACGAGGGACCCAAGAAAAGTGGTCAGCTCGTCTGTAAAAGGAAATGTTAGTCATTGGGTTCACACTACTACTATTGGTGATGGTAAACTCCAGGTCAACGCTGTTTCCTGGTGCAACGGGATCGTTGGTAAATTCTTTCTCAAGGAGAGGCACTTCGGACACGAATAAAGTCCCTGAGGCTATGTTTCCTGTGACCATCATTCCATCCACCTGAGCGCTCACTGTGCCAGTGGTGTTGCGACATCGAAGCCTGCCCGGAATAATCAAACCATTTACAGATGACTTACTAATTATATTATTGTTCCCGTAAGTTGGTTGATTATGCTAAACATTCCTATGCATTTTCGATCTTATGGGTATGGTTTCAAGATTTTGCTTAGGGTATGATACTTCAGCAATTATCACCATCGTACTCATATTGGTGGGCTGCCAAACTGAGCCATCACCACCATTGAGTCCAGTGCAGTCACTTCAGAGTTTTCAACTGGACCCCCAGCTGCGTATCGAATTAGTCGCTGCCGAGCCATTGGTACAGGATCCAGTCGCGATCACATTTGACGAAAAGGGCAGGTTGTGGGTTGTAGAAATGCGAGGGTTTATGCCTGATATCGATGGCACCGGCGAAGATCAGCCGGTGGGAAGGGTAAACATCCTGACAGATGTTGATGGTGATGGGAGAATGGACGAAGGCACCATCTTCCTGGATAGTCTTGTTCTCCCGCGAGCGATCGCGTTGATCAAGGGAGGTGCTCTGATCGCCGAAGATCAACCGCTCTGGTTTGCCAAAGACACTACCGGAGATGACCGGGCTGATTACCAGATCCTGGTCGATTCCAATTATGCCATGAAGGGAATCGTGGAGCACTCACCTAACGGACTTTGGCGTGGCCTGGATAACTGGTACTACAATGCTAAATCGGATCAGCGATACCAGTTTCGAGGTGGAAAATGGGTAAAGGAACAGACGAAGTTCCGGGGACAATGGGGAATATCTCATGATGATGTTGGCAGGTTGTTTTACAATTACAATTGGTCCCAGATTCATGCCGATCTGGCACCTCCGAATTACCTCGAGGCCAATCCGAATCACTCACCAAGCACCGGTATCGACCATGGATTGTCACTGGATAGAAGCATTTATCCAGCCCGGCCGAATCCAGCTGCCAATCGAGGCTATCTGCCGTCGACGTTAAACGCAGAAGGCAAATTGGTAGAGTTCACTTCAGCCTGCTCTCCGTTGGTATATCGAGGTGATCTGCTTCCTGTCGCATTCCAAGGGAACGTCTTTGTGTGTGAACCAACTGCCAACCTGATCCGCCGGAATGTAGTGGATGAAGCCGATGCAATCCTTACATCAATGAATCCCTATAATCAAAGTGAATTCCTTCGTTCCACGGACGAACGATTTCGACCGGTTGCCCTTGCCAACGGACCGGATGGTGCGCTTTACATTGCCGACATGTACCGGGGAGTTATTCAACACGGTCTTTACATGTCACCTTATTTAAGGGAAATCACCCTGCAGCGTCGTTTGGATCAGCACATCAATATGGGGCGGATCTGGAGAGTTACCGGTGTCGACTCGCAACAGAAAAGGATTCTTCCCGCTGAATCCATCCCGGATCTGGTAGCGCTGCTAGCTGAACCAAATGGCTGGTATCGTGATGTGGGTCAAAGGCTTTTGATAGAACGGCAGGATCTTCAAGCAGTTTCCCTCCTGGAAGATCTGATCGAGACTAGCGAAAATGCGTTAGCCACGGTACATGCCCTATGGACGTTGGAAGGTCTGCATGCGTTAACTCCACGAATGGTTTTTACTGCAATTTCGAGTGATTTTCCTGAAGTCCGGTCTACAGGTATTCGGTTAGGGGAAATGTATGCGGAGATGGATCCCTCCGTTGCGGCTAAGTTTTCTCAACTACTGTGGAAAGGAGTAATGGACGACGACACGAATACTGATCTGCAGACGGTATTGAGCGCCCGGGTATTGCCTGAATCCAACCGTTTGGAATTGCTGAAAGAACTGATGACAAGACACAATGAATCTGCGCTTTTTCGTGATGCAGCGATGAGCAGCATCAAAGATTTGGAGTATTCATTCCTCAGGTTGCTTCTCAGTGACCCTAAATGGTCCGAAGAGCATGTTGGCAAATCAATATTTCTTGAACTGTTGGCCTCAGCAATGATCAACAAGGGGAACGCAGGAGAAATACAAAACACGCTTTCGTGGATAGCTGGCTCAGCAGTCCCTGAATGGCACAGTAAAGCAATTATTCAAGGTATCACGCATCACGCGAGAACTATTCCGGTTACTCTAAACGCTTCCCCCATGATAGTAACCGATCCACAAATCAATGAGCGATTTGGTGAAGGAGTTTTTGATCCCTTGGTCGAGGTGCTGATCTGGCCGGGTAAAAAGAAGTCGGTAGAGCCACCTGCTTCAACAAGCCCCAGTCATTCTCATGACCGGGAAATGATATCAGTGGGGCGGCAGCAGTACCTCACCCATTGTGCTAGCTGCCACGGACGTGGTGGCAACGGATTGAAGAGGTTCGGTCCTCCGCTGACCAGATCAGAATGGGTGAGTGGAGATCCGACCAAATTGGTGTTGATCATGTTGCATGGTATGCAGGGCCCGGTCACGGTAGATGGAGTGCGTTACACTGTACCGGACATCCAACCGATGATGCCATCTTTTTCCATCGTACATGACCGAGAGATCGCCGCAATTTTGACCTATATTCGGTATGAATGGGGCGATGCGGCAGGGGCTATTTCGTCGCGAATGGTGGGCCGTATCAGAGTGATGACCCAGGGAAGTATTGAACCGTGGACGGAAGAGCAATTGCTGAAAACAGAGTTTGATTTGCAACCTCCGGGTGACTGATAAATTGCAAGGGATGAACAAGCAAATAGATCGAAGAAGAGTGATATACTGGCTTTCAGTTCTACCGGCCCTTTCTTGGAAGGGCATTGATTATATGAGATCCAAGTTGGGTAAAAGATTAGGGGTGACTTCGGCCTCGTACGTGCTGAGAAATTACGCCGGTTTATCCAGTGCCAGTTATCCTGCATTTTCCGATGCCCTTGACATGCTGGAACATTGTCGTGAATTGGGAGCAGGAGGCATTCAGGTAGGAGTGAGAGGTTGGTCGATTGATTTCGCCAGGGAGATTCGTCAAAGGTGTGAAGATTCAGGCTTTTATCTCGAGGGCCAAATTAGACTTCCTGGAGATCGCTACAGTGATCTGACCCGCTTCGAAAACGAAATTGAAGTAGCCAAAGAGGCAGGAATTGAAGTGATCCGTACGGTGTGCCTGAGTGGCCGGCGCTATGAGGATTTTGACTCATTAGCAGCCTTTCAGGCATTCAAGCGATCCGCATATGAATCTCTGGAATGGTCGGAACCTATCGTCAGGAAACATGCTATTGTACTCGCGATTGAAAATCACAAAGACTGGCGAATCGAGGAGTTCCTTACTATACTTAGAACATTTGAATCCAAACATATTCGGGTTACTCTAGACACGGGAAATAATATTTCTTTATTGGAGGATCCTCTTGAAACAGCGAAAGCCCTGGCACCGTACACCGTCACTGTACATTTAAAAGATATGGCTTTAGAAGCTCACGACGAGGGATTCCGAATGAGCGAGGTGCCTCTTGGCCACGGGTTTCTCAACTTGAAGGAAATCATTGACACCTGCGAAAAAGCTAACCCCGATGTCAGATACAATCTGGAGATGATCACCCGCGATCCCTTGCAGATTCCATGTTTGACAGAGTCATATTGGTCAACCTTACGCGAAGTGGCCGCCCGCGATCTCGCGGAGATCCTTCGCTCAGTTCGAACACATGATCAGGGCTCGCTGCCTACGATCTCAGATAAAGATGATGAGTCAAAGCTTGCTATTGAAGAGGAAAATGTATTGGAATCGTTCCGTTACGCCCGGAATCACCTGGGTTTTGATTAATATAGGCTTAAATAAGTGCTTATGAAGGATGGATCATTGCCGGGTATCAAGTTATTTGACCTGAGTAAACAAACTGCTATTGTGACTGGAGGCTCCAAGGGCTTGGGACTGGCAATGGCAGCAGGGCTTGCCTCTGCAGGAGCGAATATCCTTCTGGTGAACCGGAACGCTAGCGAGGGCCAGGAAGCAGCGGAAATGCTTGTAGAAAACTATGGTGTAAAGGCTTTGGCTTACCGCGGCAATGTGACCAATTCAGAAAATATGGAAGCTATGGCTCAGGCTGCAATGAATACTTTCGGAAGGTTGGACATCTTGATCAACAATGCAGGCATCAATATAAGGGGAGCAATCGACAGTTTGGAATATGATCAATTTAGTTCTGTGATGAATGTGAACGTCGATGGGGTATGGCTAGCTTCGAGAGCGGTGATTCCTTATATGAAGAAAAGTGGATCTGGTAAAATTATCAACATTGCCAGCACCCTGGGATTGGTTGGTATGGCAGACCGAACCCCATATGCGACCAGCAAAGGTGCCGTTGTGCAAATGACCCGGGCGCTTGGTCTCGAGCTGGCTCCATTCAACATCAACGTGAATGCCATCTGCCCCGGGCCGTTCCTGACCGAAATGAACATCCCAATTGCCGATACTGAAGAAGCCAAGAAATTTGTCGTGGGTGCAACTGCCCTGGCACGCTGGGGAGAACTGCAGGAAATTCAAGGTGCTGCCATCTTTCTTGCCAGCAGTGCTGCCAGCTATATGGTGGGCTCGATGGTGACAGTGGATGGTGGATGGACCGCCAAATAAACCGCTAAAAACAATTGATAGATGGAACAATTCTACATCAACCGGCGAAACTTCCTCAAGAGTAGCGGAGCTTCCATTGCCTGGTCGGCATTGGGTGCACGAGGGCTAGATCTGATGTTTCAGGACACACCCTGGCGGGTGGGTTTGATCGGGACGGGGTGGTATGGAAAAAACGATCTCTTTCGCCTTATGCAGGTGGCTCCCGTGGAAGTCGTTTCCCTTTGCGATCCCGATCAAAACCTGCTTTCGGAAGCTGCAAAGTTGGTTATTCAAAGACAGAAATCGACCATCCCCCCCAGGCTGTATAATGACTACCGAAAAATGCTGGCAGAAGGAGACCTGGATATAGTCATCATTGTAACCCCGGATCACTGGCATGCTTTGCAAACTATCGATGCCCTCAAGGCAGGTGCTCATGTGTATATTCAGAAACCGATCAGTGTCGATGTGCTGGAAGGCGAAGCCATGGTTGCAGCAGCGCGGAAATACAATAGGGTTGTACAGGTTGGAACGCAAAGAAAGAGTACACCTCACCTAATCCATGCCAAGAAGCATATTGTTGACACAGGACTACTTGGAAAAGTTTCTCATGTAGAGATGTGCTGCTATTTTCATATGCGGGCAAATGGCAAGCCAGAAGTGCAAGAAGTTCCTGATTTTTTTGATTACGAGATGTGGACTGGCCCAGCGCCGTTTCGGCCCTATGATGGCTTGCCTCATACCCGCTGGTGGCGCACTTTCATGGAATACGGCAATGGCATTATGGGCGATATGTGTGTGCATATGCTTGATACCGTGAGGTGGATGTTGCAGCTGGGTTGGCCTAAACGGATCAGCTCCACCGGTGGAATCTATGTGCAGAAAGATGGTAAGTCAAACATAGCCGATACCCAATCAGCTGTATTCGAATACGATGAGTTGAATTGTGTCTGGCAACATCGTTCGTGGGGTACTCCGGCCAATCCCGATTATCCATGGTCTTTCACCCTATATGGCGACAAGGGTACTCTATGGGGGAGTACCATGCAATATGATTTTGTCCCGCATGGCGACGGAGATCCGGTTCACATGGACGTAGTCTATGAAAAAGAGAAGTATCCTGAGGATCTCACAGAGGACCTTATTGAATTAAACGCAGCACCGGCTACCCGGCTCCATATGCTCAACTTCCTTGATTCGATCAAGCACAACAACCTGCCGGTCTCAGACATTGAAGACGGACACATCTCTACAGCGAGCTGTATCCTGGCCAATATCTCCATGGGGGTGGGTGGAAGACCCTTGATTTATAATCCTGAAAGTAGAATAGTAGAAGGAGATCCTGAAGCCACCGAACTGCTTGCCCGTAAATATCGAGGTCCATGGGAGCATCCGGATCCAGACAATGTTTGATGCTACAGCTTAAAAATTGAAATGATGACACGCTTACCGAATTATCGTATTGCGCTGATATTAATTTTGCTGGGATGTGCTCCATGGATTTCTGCACAGAGTAAATCCAAGGTCATTGCGAAAGGTGCAAGCCTGGTGCAGGTGGCATCTGATTGCAAATTTACGGAAGGACCAGCTGCTGACAGGAGGGGCAATGTATATTTTACAGACCAGCCCAACGACCGCATTTTAAAATGGTCGGTCGAAGATGGTTCGGTATCCGTCTTTATGGAGGGTACCGGTCGATCGAATGGTCTGTATTTCGATTCTGACGGTAGTATTCTGGCGTGTGCCGATGAGCAAAATCAACTCTGGAAGATCAGCTTAGACAAAGAAGTGACCGTCCTGCTCGACAAGTTTGAAAATAAGCGCTTCAACGGACCTAATGATCTGTGGGTTGACCCACAGGGCGGTATCTATTTCACTGATCCCTTTTACAAAAGGCCCTATTGGTCACACGAAGAACCTGAATTGGAAAGGAAAGATGTTTATTATCTGGAGCCAGCCCGAGAAAAGGTGCGGGTGGTGGCTTCCGACCTGGTGCAGCCCAATGGAATTATCGGCACACCTGATGGCAGAAGCCTGTACGTGGCTGATATTGGTGATAGCAAGACGTATCGTTACCAGATCGCGGCCAATGGTGACTTGACAGACAGGATATTATTTGTTGAGATGGGATCAGATGGGATGACGCTAGATAGAAAGGGGAACCTCTACTTGACCGGTGATGGAGTCACCGTGTTTAACCGAAAAGGTAGGCAGATCGAGCATATTCCAATCGGGGAGAGGTGGACGGCCAATGTGTGTTTTGGTGGAGAGGATATGAAGACTTTGTTTGTCACGGCGATGGGATCCGCGTATACACTAGAGATGAAGGTAAATGGGATCAGATGATTCGATTAATCTTGGATCCGGCGGTATGAGAGCGAATTTGCTGGCTATCGTACTGTTGTTCCTTACGTCAAACCTTCTTTCCCAGGAACCAATTCTCCTCGATTCGACCGTCAGATATGATTATCTGAGCGGAGACACTGTCAGGACTGAAAGGGAAATTTTCATCTACAACCAGGATGGACAGACTACCGAGGAGCGCAGGCAGATATGGTCACAGAGCGGCTGGAAAGATGACTCTCGCATCACCAACGAATACAGAGGCCATTTGCTGGTGCGGGTTACAAACTGGAATTACACTGCAGGTGGGTGGGTGCCTGAAGATCGCATTGTGAATATTTATAACTCACTTGATGTGCTCGCCGAAATATTCACTCAGGAATGGGATGAAAGTCTTGCAAACTGGGTGAACAAGACTAGCGTAATCTTTGCCACTGGAGATGGAGGTCTAGAATCAAGGATCCGCTTTGTATGGAGTGAAGACCAACAGAATTGGCTCAAAGTTGATTCTACCATTTCTGCAAGGAATGACAAGGGCCTCGTAGAGAGCGATACCCTTTTTCAATGGATAGCATTGGCACAGAGCTATCTGTATGAATCGGTAACCTCCTACCTGTATGACTCATCAAGTAATTTGATTACAACCACACGTTTTAGCTTTTCTACTGTAACACTAGGTTTTGTGCCGAGGTCACGGGACAGCTTTGATTACGACAGCTCAGGATTTCAATGGTTATCTCAATTCGATATCTGGAATGGTCAGCAGGAGTCCTGGGAACCTTCACTTCGGATTGAAAGGGCAACAAATGGCGATGGATACCTGGCAGCAAGCAAGATCTTCTTTGCTGATTTTGTGTCGGGAGTTTTACTTCCTACTTCGCGTCTTGAATACCTTTATACCGATGGAAAGGATAGAGGAGAGGCAGACAGTTTGATCCTTTCGGTAAAGAACATCATCTATCAAGGCAACATTGAAGTCCCCGATTGGAAAACACATTATTATTACTCCGGAGGACCGATCACTGCTGTTCATCTAGCTGAAGTCGAACTTGATGTTGCCATTTATCCCAACCCGGCGAGCTATTCCGTAGCCATCCAAACCAGCCGTAACGAATCCCTTAAATATATGTGGATCGGAAGTGACGGCAGATTATGGACATCAGGTATCTGGAGGGGACAACCGATCAAAACGCCGCCTGCGGGTCCATCCGGAATTTATTATTTAGTCCTCACATCTATTGATGGAAAGTGGTCGAAATCTTTTCCAGTCAAGTTGAAATGGTGAGCAAACTATCACCTGTCGGCATCGTCATCACAATTTTCTACTATTTCTATTTTATTCCTGCGTCCGGAAGTCATAAATTGATAACCACTTTCTAAATGGTGTTTATGCGGAAGTTCCTTGTCTTCTTGATATCTATTAGTCCGGGACTATTCCTAATTGGTTACAATATCGGCACGGGAAGCATCACCACTATGGCCGTTGCAGGGGCCAGCTATGGATTGCAACTCATCCTGCCGGTTTTGATCTCCTGCATATTCACTTTTTTCCTGATCATGGTTTTTGGGCAGTACACAATTGTGACAGGCCGGACCGTTCTGCAGAGTTTTCGTGAATTTTTCGGCAGCCCGGTGGCTCTTCTGGTCCTTGCGTCGTTGCTGATTAGTGAGTGGGTATCTTGTATGGGAGTGATGGCGGTGATTGTGCAAGTTGTACAGGAGTGGTCAAGGCCGCTTACTGCATCTGGAGAGGGGTTTTCCCCGATCCTGATGGCTGCGATCTTTGGAGGGCTGATCTATTGGATATTCTGGCAGGGCCGGCACAGGTTTTTTGAGAAGGTATTGATAGTCTTTGTTTCATTGATGGGTTTGTGTTTTGTCCTGACAATGTTCATGGTGGTTCCCACACCAATCGAATTGCTAAGAGGACTTACACCTTACATCCCTGAGGATTCGGAAGGACTGCTTTTGATGGCAGGGATGGTCGGCACTACCATGGGTGGAATTCTCTATGTTGTGAGATCGATCCTGGTGCAGGAAAAAGGGTGGACAATCAAAGATCTGAAACAGGAAAAAAAGGATGCAGCCATTTCAGCCACATTGATGTTTTTACTTAGCCTGGCGGTCATGGCTGCTGCAGCTGGCACCTTATTTCCCCGCGGCCTAAGAATTGAGAATGCAATAGATATGGTCAGCCTTCTTGAGCCACTGGCAGGAAGGTTTGCGATTTCAATATTTGTGGCTGGTATCGTCTGTGCAGGACTATCCTCGCTTTTTCCTATCGTGCTTTTAGCACCCTGGCTCATTGCAGATTACCGGGGTGTGAAACGCGACATGCGTTCGGTTTCTTCCCGGCTTTTGGTATTGTTTGGTGTCTTGCTTGGCCTGGTGGTGCCCATTTTTGGAGGTCGGCCCGTCTTTGTTATGATCCTCTCGCAAGCAGGTACATTGCTAGCTACTCCACTTATTTTGATTTTGATGCTTTTATTAATCAATCGAAAATCCCTTATGAAAGAATACCTGGCTACCCCAGGCCGAAATCTGATCATGGGACTCATTTTGTTGTTCACGATTTTTATGACCATAGCAGGAATCCAGGGCATGATCGGATAGAGAAGTGAGCAAGTTCCCGTCAAATATCGTTTGCGCTTATTTACATGTAATCACCAAGTATGGCTATCCGCCACCTGCGGGCGACACTAACAGGCACCTGGAGGAGATGGATGATTTGGGATTTCAAAGTGTGGAGTTGGAGGGTATTCGCAAAGAGCACCTGAACGAGGTTTACTCCATTCGCCATTCGATTCTGCAAGAAGTGGATCGACGTGGACTTTCGGTGCCATTTTTTTGCATTGTCTTACCGGGACTTTCCTCGCCTGATCGGCAGACCCGGGAACATAACCTTAAGTTGTTTGAGATGGGATGTGAAATAGCCCAGTTACTTAGGGCTAAAGGCGTGATCGACAATGGTCCTCTTCCTCCGTACCAATTTAGAGATGACATACCGGTAGTGAGGCATTACGATGAGATCATTTTGAATAATGTAACCTTTCCTGCTAAGCTGGAATGGAGTGCATATTGGAAAGATTTGATTTCCACCTATCGGCAGGTCTGCGACATTGCCTCTCGATATGACTTGTCATTTCATCTGCATCCGGCGCTAGGAGTCATTGGATCGACAGTAGGAGACTTCCTCTACTTTGCTCGCGCAGTCAATCGTAAAAACTTTCGATTCAATTTTGACACGGCAAACTTGTTTGCCCTTAGAGAGAATCTCTCCTTAAGTCAAATCCGTAGTGCAGCATATACGGATTACATTCATGTGTCGGATAATGGAGGTGAGCAGATGGAGCATCTGGCAATGGGGGAGGGACGCATTGACTGGGATTCCTTCTTCCAAACATTGGATAGAATCGACTTTCAGGGATATTTTGGCATTGACATTGGAGGAGAAGAATCCAATGTGTCTGACCTTGACCAGGCTTATCGGGATACCGCTCTGATGCTAAGCCGGTACATCACTAAAGATCTATAGCTTGGTCACCACCTTGGTCTGATGCCTGGAGCATAGGGGAAGATCAGTGATTCGTAGTGGGAAAGGTCATGTTCAGGTTGACGTAATCCCCTGGGAAGAGGCCGGTTCGAAAATGATTGAAAGTAACTGATGCAAGCATCTCTCCACCATCGTGCCTCTTTCTCCTGAATTTGCAAATGCATAGCTACCTGTCTGAATCGCTCTTTATCGATGTACGATTCCACTTGGTCCCATCGTTGCCGAAGCTGAGACACTTCTCTTGCCCCCTGATCATATTGCAGGCATAGCTCGTTCCAAAGTGTGTTGCCGCTGGATAAGGGATGATCCCATGAAACATGATGGAACCAAAGCAGGAATTCCAAAGGGCAATGATCCAGATCCCGGTAGACCTTAGCCAGGTTTGGACGATATTGCTCAAGAGCATTACTGCCAGATTCCGTGCGATCGAATCCCAAACCAGAAGAATCAGCTTTGTGATAGTAGACTGAAGTCCAGTCGGCTCGCGGCATTTTAGACACCCATGGCCCGGGACCATAGTGATGTCCGGGTCCCATGATGTGGTGAAGACCAATCGGAGTCATATATCGAACACAGGTCTCGTGCGAGGAGAGCAACATGTCTCCAATTATCGCCTGAGCATCTTGGTCGTGCGTCAAAGTCATCTTTATCCATTCCTGGTAGATTTTAGCAGATGACAAATAGGGATCCCAGGCCAGTCGACCGAAGGCATACCAGTCCGCTTGTCCAAACAAGTGACCAGTCCAGTTGAAGGCAGTACCTATGTTGGCAACTCCTGCAATCCCAGTCAGTGTATGACCATGCAGTGAACCGTCGATAACATTTGCAACCAAAGAACCTTCTCCCTCAACATACGTGTCGGTGCGGAGAACTTCTTCGAAGAAGGGTGAAAGACCGACGAGGTGGGTGCCTTGCCCAAGATATTCTTTAGTGATTTGAAACTCCATCATCAGGGGAGTATTCGGCATGGCACCAAATAACGGGTGAATCGGCTCCCGGGGCTGGAAGTCAATGGGTCCATTTTTTACCTGGATGAGTACGTTGTCCCGAAACTTTCCATCGAGAGGGACAAACTCATTGTAGGCCTGCTTTGCTCGGTCTTCGGGTTCCTCACTGCTATATACGAATGCTCGCCACATCACGATACCATCGTGGGGAGCGAGCGCATCAGCAAGCAGATTAGCGCCATCGGCGTGATTTCTACCGTATTCCTGCGGACCTGGTTGACCCTCTGAGTTCGCTTTTACCAGGAACCCCCCAAAATCTGGAATGAGTGTGTAAATTTCTTCTACCTTTTCGCTCCACCACCGCTTAACATCTGTGTCTAAAGGATCGGCTGTAGATAAGCCTCCCAACTCTATAGGGGCACTAAAACGTGCTGTTAGATAGAGTCTGATACCATAAGGCCGGAAGACATCAGCTAAAGCTGCCGCCTTGGCGATGTAATCTGATCGAAAGATCAGGGCGTTAGCATTTACATTGGTCACCACGGCTCCGTTGATGCCGATGGATGCGTTGGCCCTGGCGTAATCGAGGTAGCGATCATCGATGAAATCCGGCAGTTCATGCCAATTCCAGATGGAGAACCCAGCATATCCACGCTCAACCGTTCTATCGAGATTATCCCAGTGATTAAGGATGCGACGCTGCAACTTTGGATTTTGAATAATGTGAAGATCATCTAGAGATTCGTGCAACTGGATGAGACGAAGCAGGTGAAAGACTCCGTAGAGCACACCTCTGTCATCATTTGCTGCCAATACAATTTGATTTTGCCTGGTTAGAATCAGAAAGCCTTCTGCCATCAACGATTGTTTGTCTTCCAGACTGAGTAGCTGATCGAGAATGGTCGAGTTGCCGGTGATACCAACCACTACACCCGGCTGCTGTAGGTCTTCGGCTCCCGCGTTTAGTTCTTTACCAAGTAGTGCTGATAGCCCATGCGTTAACTCTCTTGCGGCGGTACTTAAGATCGGAGAATTTCCTTCGAAACGTATTTGCTGGATTTGCTGTTGGTAGCGAGTCCGAAGCAGCTCATCTTCAATCTGGTCAAAACGCAACCACAGTCTATAACCATTTTCACCCAAAGCTCCCAGACCGAGGAAAAGCGTTGCAATCAACAACAGAGAAATTTTTTGCTTCATTTTTGAAATAGTTCTGAAGGTAAATAATGGCAACAATCAGTTGCGACTTACTCCGACTTTTGCTGCCCATAGCTGCCATAGCCGGATCTTTTCTGCTAGCAATTCGGGCTCCCTCGCTGCTTGATCATGCATCTCAGCAGGATCATCTTCAAGGTTGTAAAGCTCCCAGCTTTCGCCTCTTGACGAGACAGCTTTCCATGGATATTTTAGTATTGCTTGGTTTCCAATGTGTTCCCAGTAAAGGGTTCGTTCAAGATCAGATTGTGCGATGACTTCAAATAGATTGACTCCTTCCATTGGGATAGCGTGATTTTTTGGATAAGATGAATTCGCAAGACTTAAGATAGTGGGCATCAGATCGATCACATGTGCGGGTGCATCGATAACCGAGCCTTTGGTCAAGCCAGCTTTGGGATATGACAGAATAAATGGGGTCAGAATTCCACCCTGATGAGTCCATTGCTTATAGTAGCGAAAAGGAGTATTGGAGGCGTTGGCCCATGGCTCACGATATGCTACATAGGAGCCACGGCTTCCGATCGCACTTTGCGGATTGTGTAGATTCCGTCCGGTAATTTCTTCGGCACACCCTCCATTATCCGAGAGGAATACGATGAGGGTATTATCACGATCACCATCTGATTCCACCTGGTTGATAATCCGTCCGATCCCCTGATCCATCCTGTCTATCATGGCAGCGTACACAGCCATGCGGCGACTCCAGTGATCCTTATCAGGAATCGATTCCCAGGAGGCAATGCTTTCAGGCCTTGCGGACAACTCAGGTTGCCGGGCAAAAAGCGAAAGTTCTTTCTGATTTTGATAACGAAGGCGTCGCAGACTATCCCATCCGATGTGGTAGCGGTCTTCATACTTATCTATGTCTTCAGGTAGAGCATGCAGCGGCCAATGGGGAGCGGTATATGCTACATTGAGGAAATAGGGCTGATCCGGAGATTCGGACTGGTGTTCCCTAAGCCATCGAAGGGCATAATCAGTAGTCGCATCTGTCATGTAGAATCCGGTGTCGGCCGGTTCCCAGCGGTCATCATTCAAGACCATTACTCTTTCACGAGGCTGATCTTTGATTATTTCATAGTAGCTGCTCGCTCCGCTAATGAGACCCCAGTATTTGTCAAAACCCCGTTGTCGCGGCCAGGATTCGGGGTACTCTCCGACATGCCATTTTCCCGACATATACGATCGATATTCGGCGGATTTAATCGCCTCAGCTATAGTCATGCAGCTGTCAGTCCGAAGGTATCCCTGGTAAGCGCCTTGCTCCCTCCGGTTGCCGGAATGTGTCACCATCGAACCCAGGCCTGCCTGGTGAGGGTAGAGACCGGTAAGGAGGGCAGCCCGGGTGGGACAACAGCGCGCTGCATTATAAAATTGGGTAAAACGGACACCATTGGCAGCCAGTGCATCTAGATGAGGAGTTTCAATTTCCGAGCCGTAGCATCCAATATCTGAGAATCCCATATCGTCAGCCATAATGATGATAATATTGGGTCTGTTGTCGATAGATGTGGAAGTTGAGCTGCACTTCCACATGAATGGAAGAATACAACAGAGCAGGACAAGAGGAAGGCTTATGTATCTCAAAAGTTCAAAACAGTTTTACAACGGAATGAAGGTAGAGAGAAAAACAGACAGATCCTACCGGTATCCGGCTGCTTGCAGTTGAAATAGTTCTGCGTATAATCCGTTGAGTTGAAGCAACTCCTCGTGTGATCCAAGTTCAAGAACCTCCCCATTCTTCAGCACCAGTATTCGATCTGCCATGCGCACCGTGCTAAACCGATGGGAAATTAACACAGCTGTTTTTCCTACTGTCAGCTCGGCGAACCGTTGAAAAGCTTCATATTCTGCCCGGGCATCGAGCGTGGCAGTAGGCTCATCCAGAATCAACAACTTTGAATCCTTCATATAGGCTCTGGCAAGGGCAATCTTCTGCCATTCACCTCCCGAAAGTTCTTTTCCTTCTGCGAACCGTTTGCCTAAAACCTGCTGGTACCGCTTTGGCAGTTTATCTATCACCTGATCCGCCAGACTTTGGTTGGCTGCAAATTCAATTTGCTCCCGGTTCTCTAATTCCTCAATATGACCTACTGCGATATTTTCCCTGGCGGTAAAATAATACTTCACATAATCCTGAAAGATGACGCCAATGGCCCGGCGGTAGCTAACCAGATCGTACTCCCGAATATCTATCCCATCAAGAGTAATTGTTCCCTCTGTTGGATCATAAAGACGAGCCAAGAGCTTTACCAGTGTGGTTTTGCCGGCTCCATTTTCTCCCACAAGGGCCAGTTTTTCTCCCGGATCCAGGGTAAAGCTTACATTCCTTACCGCCCAGTTCTCCGATCCCGGGTATTTAAACCCAACCCCGTCAAATCGAAAACCTGTCTGAATGATTTCAGGAAACTTCAGTCTGCCTACCTCCAAGCCCATCCTTGGCTTTATTTCCATAAACGAAAAATAGTCCTGCAGATAAAGCGAACTCTCAGTGATGCGGGAGAATCGTGAGAAGATCCCTTGTAATTGACTACGTAGCCGTGCAAAAGATCCAGAGAGAAAAGTAAGGTCACCTATGGTGAGAATACCGGCAACCGTCCGGATAATGATCAAAACGTATGCTCCATAATAGGCCAGGTCACCGATGATATGAAAGATGCTTCCCCATATTGTACGTTGTATAGCCAGCTTTCGATTAGCCAGGTAGTACTTGTGGGCTAACTTTCGGAAGCGTTCACTTAGAAAATCAGCCAATCCAAATAGCTTTATTTCCTTGGCAGTGACGTCGCTGGCTCCAATGAATCTTACATAATCCAATTCACGCCGTTCCGGAGTCCAACTTCGAACCAAGGAATAGCCAGACCGGCTGAAATACGCCTCGTTCAAAAAGCTTGGCACGATGGCTACTATAAGAAGCACAATTAATAGTGGAGCAAAGACAATCAAACCAGCAGCCAACGTTATCACGGTAATGATGTCTTGAAACTGGGAGAGCACCATTGTCATTAGAGTGACCCTACCGGTAGTTTGTCGCCTGGCGCGTTCCAGTTTGTCGTAGAAATTCGGGTCCTCAAATTGAGCAAGATCCATGGAAGCAGCCTTCTGAATCAGCTCCACCGAAGAGTGGTTGGCGTAGAGGTCACCCAACAATGCGTCTACGAGGTTGATAATACGGCTGAGCAAATCGGAGAGCAGAGCCAAACCAAATTCGATGGCCAGGTAAATCCAGATAAGTTGAAACGACTTTTCCTCCGTACCGATCTGCAACACGATCTCATCGATCAGCAATTTTCCAACCCACAGGACAAAGACAGGAATAGTGGCTTGCAAGAGCCTGGCCGCAATGTTGGCCACGAATAAAGCTTTATTTGTGCCCCAGATCATTGCAAAGAATTTCGGCAAATATTTAAGTGACTTGGCACTAGCCAGAAATCCTATCTCAACCTCTTTTTTGCTACGTTTCACGCCTATTTTAACCTGCTTTTTAAGGAAAAGTTGACAAAATTCGATGTATCTACATGAATTGGTGTGGTTTTTGCAAATTTAATCGTCTTTAGAACAAGAAGAATTCATTATGATTGTGAGAAAACTATCCTATGCGCTCGTATGCGTATTTTTGACACTACCCCTATTTGCCGGCGATTGTATCTTCCCAGGAAGTTACACGGTCGACAAGACGGGAAGCGGACCTTACACCTACTTATTCACTATTGATCTGGATACGGTAGCCGGGAATGATACCAAAGCAATTGAGATCACCTATAATCTGAGTGGTGGAAGTACGGCTACTGTGTGTTATCCACCAGGTACTTATACAGAGATAATTACCCACAGCTTTCCCAATGAAAGCAACGGTAACCAGTACGGACAGATCAGCTACATTTCGTGGTCAGCGAATAATGGAGCTTGCCAGGGTGGAAAATGTGGCGAAGGGTCTGTTAACAACAACACCGTACTGCCAATGCATCTTGTCGATTTTAACGTTGACGAAGAAGATGGTGCAGTGTACGTATGGTGGTCTACAGCCAGTGAAGTCAATCATGACCGCTATATCCTCGAACGAAGTTTCGACATGATCGAATTTGAGCCGGTAAGCTCGATTCTGTCTGCGGGTAGCCCGGATCAAGTAGCTGAGTATGAGTTCATTGACCGGCACGTACCTCCCGGCAATGTTACTTATCGACTGAAATCGATAGATCTGGATGGAAGCTATGAATTTTCTGCCATGGCCTCCATTGAAATCGCTGCTGCACCGGGTGCTGGAGCTTATCCGAATCCGACAGATCGATTTGTCTATGTAGACAATCTCGCTTTATTGGAAGAGGCGGGTCCGATCTACCTGGTCAATACGGTTGGCTTGCGGATTCCGGTCGAGTTCGTTATGGAGAACGGACGGGCAAGATTTGATATTGGACATGTGAAGCCCGGTGTGTACAGTCTCCAGACTGCTTTGCGCTCCTTCAAAATCTTGTTGTTGAGTCAGGTTGAGAAGTAGGGCATAAGAACTGATTGGTTTTGTCGCCAGCTTCGTTGTTCCGATGCGCTGAATCAGTTTCCCTGATTTTAGATTGCTCGCAGCGATTAGATCCATGGTGAAAACTCGGGTAGAAGGACATAAAAGATCTTTAAATAATTTGGCCGGAAAACATAAAACCGGCCATTTCTTTGTTTGACTGAATATCGAGGTTGAGAGCCCGGGAAATCTCGAATTCGGCTTATCCAGATGTTATCATTGTGGTATACCAATTCCGAACCGTCTTGTAGGCGAGAAGAAAGAAGAAGAATTCAAATTTAGTCCATGAGGTATATCTACCTGTGTCTGCTTTTCTGTATGGCACATTTCCAGATGATTGCAGGAGACTGCATTTTTCCAGCTAACTATTCGGTCGAAGAAATGGGTTCTGGACCATATACTTACGTCTTCACCGTCAACATCGACACCATAAATGGTAATGACACAAAGGCTCTAGAAATAACTTTCATGCTGAGTGGGGGAACAACCACCACTTTATGTTACCCTCCGGGCACATATTCTGACCCTATAACACATAATTTCTTCAACGAGTCGACTTCAGGGCAGACCGGTAAACTAACCTATGTGTCCTGGACGGCCAATAATGGCCAGTGTCAGGGAGGTAGTTGCA
>JAHELJ010000169.1 GCA_024644235.1 Lewinellaceae bacterium | reverse complement strand
ATCCTGGTGATCTTTGGAGTCCTCGTCTTCTGGAAGATCCAGGTAGAATGGACAAAGGGTTCTCCAGTTTCATTCAGTGAGCAAATCCGTCCGATCTTCAATGACCGTTGTGTGCAATGCCATGGAGGCGTCAAGCAAGAAGCCGGTCTGAGTTTGATTTTTCGTGAACGTGCTTTGTCGACTTTGGAATCAGGCAACAGAGCGATTGTTCCCGGCAAACCCAATAAAAGCTCACTATACCATCGAATAGTATCAGATGATCCTGAGATAAGGATGCCTTTTGATGACCATGCCCTGCAACCGGAACAGATCGATGTTATTAGGAATTGGATCAAGGATGGTGCTGAATGGGAAGATCATTGGGCTTACCGAGCTCCAGAAGATGTTGTCGTCCCAAATATAGCTTCAACGTGGATCCAAAACGATATTGACAAGTTCATTCTTAGCAAACTGGATAGTGCTGGTCTGCTGCCAAATGACATTGCTGATCCTTACATCTTGATTCGCCGGACAAGCCTGGATCTAACCGGACTGCCACCAACCCTTGAGGAAATCGAAACATTTGTCGGTGATGATCGAGCAGAGGCGTACGAACATCTCTTGGATCGATTGCTTGCATCCCCCCACTATGGTGAACGCTGGGCAACGATGTGGTTGGATCTAGCTCGTTATGCCGATTCCAAAGGCTACGAAAAAGACAATCATCGTGAAATATGGAAATACCGGGATTGGGTGATAAATGCCTTTAACCAGGATATGCCATTTGATCAATTTACAATCGAGCAACTAGCTGGAGATCTTCTGGGTCATCCTACGTCTGATCAGTTAGTTGCCACCGGATTTCATCGCAACACTATGAACAACAGTGAGGGTGGAGTACAAAATGAGGAGTACAGAATGGCTGCTGTTATCGACCGGGTAAACACCACATGGGAAGTTTGGAACGGTACCTCATTTGGATGCGCCCAATGTCATGGACATCCCTATGACCCTTTTACTCAGGAGGAATATTATCAGTTCCTTGACTTTTTTAACAACACACGTGATGAAGACATTGGAGATGACTCTCCCAACTTGAAGTTTTACTCTGAGGTAGAGGAAGAAGACATTCGTGAACTAATAAAATGGGTAGCATCACTTCAGGAGAATCCAACTTCTGGCAAAGTAGATTGGTCGGACGATATTGAAAGCCTGCTGAGAGTAACAGAACCAAAGGTATGGTCTTATAAAGCAGAAGTCATAAACAAGACAGCACATATCGGCGATGATTACGTACTTGAAGGAAGGAATGGTGGTATAGCAGTTTTTAGGTCTTTTCCCTTAAATGGTACTGCAGCAATGCTGGTGCAGGGAGCCTCTTACATAGACGACGGCGAGATTATCATTTCAATCGACAGTGCAAGTGGTCCGGTGATCGGCAGGTGGTCATTGGGTGTAGTTGGAAAGTTTACTCAGATCTTTGAGATAGAACCAACCACCGGTTATCGCGATGTATATCTACATTTCAACAGTAAGCTCGCAGAGAGGATGGAAACGGATGGGGTCGGAAATCTATTCTGGATTGTACCCCATGAAGCCTTGTCAACATTTATCCAACAGGGAACTGAAAAACAGAAAAAGAAATTTTTCTCACTACTGGAAGCACCTGGAGAGAAGACACCGGTGATGGTTGGCAATCCGATAGCTTTTGAACGAAAGACCCACATTCTGGAAAAGGGTAGTTGGATGTCACCCACCAGAGAGGTATCAGCTGATGTTCCCGCCTCCCTAGCCGGCAACTACTCAAAATACTCCCCGGATCGACTAGGCTTGGCCCGCTGGTTGGTGAACGGTAAACATCCTTTGACATCCAGGGTCATCATCAACCGGATCTGGGAACAACTCTTCGGAGCAGGTATTGTGACCACTTTAGAAGATTTTGGAAGCCAGGGTGAAATGCCAACCCATCCTGAATTACTTGACTATCTGGCAAGAAGACTTGAAAATGATCACCAGTGGAGTCTTAAGAAGATGATTAAAGAAATTATGATGTCTAGTACCTACAGACAATCTTCTGAATCTGATGCTCGCAAAACTGAATTGGATCCCTATAATCATCTTTTGTCTCGGGGTGCCAGATTTAGATTGTCGGCAGAGCAAATCCGTGATCAAACGTTAGCGGCAAGTGGTCTGTTGAGTAGAAAAATGTTCGGACCAAGTGTGATGCCTCATCTGCCTGATGGTGCTTGGAATGTTGTCTATCCTCAATACACCCATGTGCATTGGAAATTAAGTGAAGGAGATGATAAATATCGAAGAGGACTCTACACTTACTGGAAACGAAGTTCACCATATCCCTCGATGATGACGTTTGATGCCCAAGCCCGTGACTTGTGCACCTCCCGGAGAATTAGGACGAATACTCCACTTCAGGCACTTGTCACGCTTAATGATCCGGTTTTTATCGAGGCTGCAAATGCCCTGGGAAATCTGATGGGAACAGCAGGAGAGTATGACACAATTACCGAACAAATCCGGTATGGATACCAAATGGCTCTGACAAAACCACCAACTGAGGAGGAGCTTGTCCTTTTGGAAGCTTTATTCCACCAGGCAGATGCCAATATGATTCAGGAAGTGAATGATGATCATTTAGACTATGACAATATCCGACTGACAGGACCGATGTCAGTTGTGGCAAATGCAATTTTTAATCTCGATGCATTCATGATGAAAGAATAAGTATGAAGAATTTGCGAAGGGAAGCGACCTACCGTCAAGCACTTTATCACACCAGGAGACACTTTCTAAGGTCCTGTACCACTGGTCTTGGAGCCCTAGCGCTTGGAGCGTTGTCAGGATGTGGATCAAAAATAACTGCTGAGGCTTCCTTTGGAATTGATTCAAATGCTACCCAACTTCCTCATTTCGCCTCGAAAGCTAAGCGAGTGATCTTCCTTCATATGGCAGGTGCTCCTTCGCAACTTGAGCTATTTCAATACAAACCCAAACTGGCAAATCTGCATGGCGAACCGTGTCCAGAATCGCTCATCAAAGGCAAAAGATTTGCTTTTATTCGTGGCACACCTAAAATGCTGGGCCCACAGGCTCAATTCAATCAATATGGAGAAAATGGAACCTGGCTTTCCGAACGATTACCTCACTTTTCGCGTGTAGTCGATGATGTATGCTTCCTTCATGCAATGCACACTGACGAGTTTAACCATGCTCCAGCTCAGCTTTTCATGCACTCCGGGAGTCCCAGACTGGGACGACCCAGCATGGGCTCATGGGTGACATACGGATTGGGCAGCGAGAATGAAAATCTACCTGGATTTGTGGTGTTGATCTCGGGAGGCACCAATCCTGATGCGGGCAAAAGTATTTGGGGCAGTGGTTTTCTCCCCAGCATTTATCAAGGAGTGAGATGTCGATCAAAAGGTGATCCTGTGCTGTATCTCACTGATCCGAAAGGCGTGAACCGGGATTTGAGGAAGAAGACAATAGAGACCATCAATAAGATCAATCAAAAGGAATATGAGGAGATGCAGGATCAGGAGATTCTCACGCGGATCGCACAATATGAAATGGCCTTTAGGATGCAAATCAGCGTTCCAGAAGCAATGGACATCTCATCAGAACCTCGATACGTTCAAGATGCCTATGGTATCGAACCAGGTAAGGAATCCTTTGCAAATAATTGTTTGCTTGCCCGCAGGATGGCAGAGCGTGGCGTCAGATTTATCCAGCTTTTTCATTGGGGATGGGATTCCCACGGTGTAGATGCAACAGAAGGCCTGAATGCTGGTTTTAAGGATCGATGTCGTGAGATTGATCAACCGATGACTGCCCTCTTAGAAGATCTAAAACAAAGAGGGATGTTTGACGAGACGCTGGTAATATGGGGTGGTGAATTTGGGAGGACACCCATGCAAGAAACGCTCGGAGATGTAGTGAACAATCGACCCTTTGTAGGTCGTGATCATCATAAAGAAGCCTTTACTATGTGGATTGCAGGTGGCGGAGTGAAGGCTGGCATGTCCTTTGGACAGACCGATGAATTGGGATACTACGGAGTAAAAGGCAAAGTTCATGTACATGACCTTCAGGCTACGATTCTAAATCAACTTGGATTTGATCATGAACATCTCACCTATAGATTTCAGGGAAGAGATTTTCGACTCACAGATGTGCACGGTCGAGTAATAAAGGAGATTTTAGCCTAATTCTTCCTATCCCTG
>JAHELJ010000168.1 GCA_024644235.1 Lewinellaceae bacterium | reverse complement strand
TAAGTAGCACACAAATCTGTAATACTAAACGAACTAATAACACTACAGATTCACATCTACAGCACATACATCACTCAAACAAGCCATAGGCCGAGCGTTCATAAACGTCGAGGCCATGGCCAAGTATAATACAAATACCGACGATGGAGCCGTCGCCACGGCCCCATCGAATACCGATACTTGCGACGGCACTATGCCGGATAGCACTACTTCAGGCGGGCGTACGATCGAATCGATCTTACATATGGCCCATCTACCGGCCCCAGATGAATCAGCTACTCATCGGGACACCGAGATGGACCCTCAGACTTTCATGGTTGCGAACGTTTGTTTGATTGAACGCCCTATCGAATCGACACTCGAGACGTCGAGGGCTACTCGGAATAGCGAGATCGCAGAAACGCGCGAGACCGACAATGAAATACCGGAACCGATGGGAAAGGCCCGCTTCCGAGGAAAATATCGACATGAAACGAATCTCGATAGAACTGACGCGATGGAACGCAAAGCGATAACAACGAACGAGCAGGCCATGCTCGACAAGAAACTCCGAATGTCGAACCGGGATCGACACGATATAATTGCTACGTCAAAAGCCGTTTTGGAACCGACGGCGGAATCCGATCCACTGGTCTATGCGATCGAGGTTATTGATGCCAAGACTCAAGATCTACATCACCACGAGCTGGTAGTGACCAATACAGATACAATCAGGACAGGCACCTACGATGCCGCACTTTTCAAGTACTTATTCGACCATCGAGGTCCAGTCGTCCTACCAGGACCATTGGCAAATTGGCTACGCATAAGCGGACATGTCGTGCGCATCAAAAATCCAGCAAATCCGAAAGGTTCTCACAGCAAAAATGACGTAAGCAGAACTCTTGGGAATCCGATGACTCATCCCATGTCATCAAACGTCATTCGACGCACTTCTGACGTCACCAAGCCTGTCGACACTTTTGATGCTGGGGTGGCAACGCTCACTAACAATAACGTTGAACGTACCGGGAACGAATCACCGATCTTCCCGAGCCTATACGAGTCGTCAGACGAAGGAGATCTAGAATCAGACAAGCCTCAAAGGCCTTTTCTACAATATCTGCCACCTATGCGCAACCCGACAGAATTCGCAGTAGAACTTAATGAACGGGCCGGGGCGCAATCGCCAGCGTGGAGCTTAGCTTGGTCGGACGGGATCAAGCCAGATGACGTTTCGGAGACGTCAAGCATTCGAAGCTTTGACAGTGGAAGCTACTTTGGGTTGGAGGCAAGTCAAGTGCCAGAAACAATTGAATATGAACCAGTTGATTACAATGAACTATCTATTGATGGGATCTATAATATAGAGGATAATAATGAAACAAATGGAAAGAGAAAGAGAACAGCAAGATCAACTGGAGAGCTTGGAAGGGAGCCACCATGCAAGAGACTCAAGACCAACCATTGGAAACCAGATTGGGCTCTGAAGCATCCAGAGGTACCTTGGTATGGCAAGAGTGAAACATTGGAAGTATTTAAATCAAGATGCATGGATTGGGTACCCGAGAATTTGATAATTAATGAAAATGAACCAATAATTGTTGCTACTGCAGCATCCACAGAGGTGGAAATGATTGAGGATCCAGATGAAGGAGACCAGACTCCTGGAGGGAATACAAATCCAACTAATCCAAGTCAGGATGATACAAACAGGGAAAATACAAGGATTGCAAGCTCTACTACATCATGGGTAGGTAGAACAAGAAGCAGCAGCAGGGCAACCGAGCAAGAGAATGAAAAATCAGATGAAGAATCTACAAAATCAAATAATAATGAAGATATACAAGAAACTATTTTAAATCCCGACCGGTTGATTGTTGGGGGTGAGCCCCAGGCTACTGTAAGGCAGCCCGAGACTCAGGATATTGCGCCGACGACGCAAGGTAAGACTGAAGAGACCGTCATTTTCGAATCAACTGAGCCACCCGATTTGTTTAATGAACCCACCGATACCTCATCTGACTCCAAACCACCACCAAATTTGAATGCATCCAAAAATACAGAGTCACCTGCTATGGAATCCACTCAACCGCCAGTATCGAATGCCGAATCTCCGCCGTTGGATGTGTATCGTGATCCCGAAATCGTACTCATTCCGCCGCCGACGAACGATTCGCCGCCGCCTCCTGATCCCGAAACGGAGCGGCGCGAACCAAACTCGAACTCAGACGTCGACATGCCGGATGCAAGAAGCCGAAGCTCAAGTAGTACCTCCGATTCCAAGTATATCCAAGAAATGTACTCCGATTTCAGCAAAGTGGATCCAAGGTGGAGCCGATTCCGACGCGGCGACGACGACGCCTCGGACCCTTTCGAACAAAAGAAACGGATCAATGAAGCAAGGAAGCAAGGAGATGACGTTGCCGAGGCAGTAATCGCCTCGATATCGGATTACAATGAACTTCAACGGAAGAGACGGAAGGATACCAAATTGAGGCCCAAGCTGGAACCCGAGCCAAAGCCGCCACGAATCGCACCGAAACGGTCCCCGAGACCTGACGATTATATCGAGAATAGCGATGGAGAAACAATAATGGATATTGGTAAGAATGATGATGAAAAGAAAAACAACGGTCAACATGATCGCCCGACTCCGTTTACTGCAGCGCCAAAGCGATACAGTGAACGAATCAAGCAATCAACAAAGCTCAAGACAACGAGCGGAGGGGGGTCACCATCTCCTCCTCCATCATCATCATCATCATCAAACGGCGAAACGAGTGACAGCAGCAGCGACAGCGAACCATCATACGATTACTACAAACGAAAGCACGGTAAGTACATACCTTCTGACACGAGTGAGGAGTCATCCTCAACGTCGTCCGGATCACTCTGGTCAAACGACGAGGAATCCGATGGGGGATCCACGTCGAAGAAAAGCACGGTATCTCGATCATCGAGCAGCTCAGACGAACGATCATCAATAACGGGAAGGAAAACCGGTATGAAAAAGGCAAAGAAGCGTCCCAAACTGTACAATCCCAAGACGCGAAAGGCATCAAGGAAGAAACATGCAAAACATCATTATTCCAAGCGTCTTCCCGAGACTTACCTTGCCAAGATGACGCAGGGAATCATGAAATACTTCAGTCTGCTTCCAGGTGGGACGCAACAATATGTTTTTACTCCAACTCACAATCTTGAAAAAGACAGCGAAGCACTCTACGATTGGTACCAGATCGTAAACGATGCCTATAGTCAGTGGGCACCTCTGCGTGGGCTTCTCCGCGATACGCATCGCGATGGCTCAATCAAGGATGTCGCTCCCGAAGCTGACGAGGCGGCGTACGCAGCAACGCACAATCTACTTCCGCAGGGGATTACCTCGGAACAATTGGGGAGGAGAAAATCTATCGTGCGAGCGCTGCGCAAGATGCGACTATACTATGCCAATGGTGGCTCGGATGCCACCATGTCTCGAACTCTTAGGTTGTGGAAGACGGATCTGTACCCAGGGGAGACAGCTACTGATTATTTAGCAAGATGTATCATATTGCAACGCCAGGGAAAAGCAGCAGGAGCAGACCTTCCCGACAGAGAAGTCAGGAAACATGTCATGCATCGTTTGAAATCAAATCGTTTTTATAAATCAGATGCAACTGTATTGGAGGGAACCATGGCGGCCACAGGGAAGAAGCTGACGTTGAAGAAGGTAAAGAAGGCTTTCAATAAGATTGATAAGAAGAGGAAGCAACGAGCTGAAGTCATGAGTCTCACTAATAATGCATCTCTTTGGAAGGAACCCAGAAGGTGGAAGCCAAAGATGAATAGAATGAACAATACAACGATGGCATATGCATGGGCGACCGATACCACAAACTTCAGCAAATCTCCAACTCCATTGATCAGTAATACATCAGCTTCCAGGCTTCCAATTAACCGATGGAGAGCAAATGCAAATGCAACAACAAGGAATAGTCCTAGAGGTGGTGCTGTATCAGCTCCAACTCTACCCAGTACAAATACATCTATCAACTATATACCAAGAAAACCGATTCGATGTTACAATTGTCAAGGATTAGGACATATCTCAGCGAATTGTCCCGGTAAGTACAATAATGGTCCCAAGAATTCAAGAGATAATGCTGATAGGAGAAGTCAACCTCCTCCTCCACGCAATACTCCTACAATGGGACGCTATAGTAATCGAGCTGGACAAGATAATAATTGGAGGAAGAGAC
>JAHELJ010000167.1 GCA_024644235.1 Lewinellaceae bacterium | reverse complement strand
GACACTTCCTGGATGATTTCTTCAATATTGGCTGCATTGGAGAGGGTGGCTCCTGTGCAGGTCATGTCGCCGATCGTACGGAATCGTACTTTCATGTTTTCCACCTTTTCTTCAGGCCGTTTTGAGATATACTCCGAATCGGCCAGGATGACACCGTTTCGGGAGAAGCAGGGTCTTTCATGAGCAAAATAAAGCGATGGCAGCTCAACTCCTTCAGCAGAAAGATATTGCCATACATCCAGTTCGGTCCAGTTACTGAGGGGAAACACCCGGAAGTGCTCTCCGAAACCCTTAGATCCATTGAACAGGTTCCACAACTCCGGCCGTTGGTTTTTCGGATCCCATTGTCCAAATTCATCGCGGTGCGAGAAAAACCGCTCTTTTGCTCTCGCCTTCTCTTCATCTCGACGGCCACCCCCTATTGCACAATCAAAACCTCCCTGCTCCAGAGCTTCCAATAAAACTGCTGTCTGCAACCCGTTGCGGCTGGCATTATAGCCCTTCTCTTCTGTCACGGTTCCTTTCTCAATAGCCTCCTGCACAGAACCTACCGTGAGCTTGACACCCAACTGTGCAATCCATCGATCGCGAAACTCAAGAGTCTCCGGGAAATTGTGACCCGTATCCACATGCAACAACGGAAACGGAATCCTTGCCGGGTAAAAAGCTTTCTGCGCCAGGTATGACATCAAAATAGAATCTTTCCCTCCCGAAAACATCAAGACAGGATTTTCAAACTGGGCAGCCACTTCGCGAATCACGAAGATAGATTCAGATTCCAGTTCTTTTAAGTGGTTTAAGTGATACATCAGCTTTCTATTTTAGATGTAATTTTGCAGAATTAGACCTGTTAGTAAGAGAACGGCAAAAGGGGTAAAAGAGGCCAAAATGGCCAAAACAATTATTTTTTGAATTTATGTTGGTATCCATCAGTGAACTTATAGATATTTTTCAGAATTAAGATTGTGAATCAGGGATCTGCAAAAAAGGTAAAAAGGGTCAAAAAGGTAAAGTGGCCAAATTTCCTATTTTTCGAATTTCAAACGGGCACTGATCAGCTTGCTAAGTAGCGCGCTCACACCGTAACACTTTTTAATAGCTTCCTCAAGCTTTTGATTCTGGTTTTTTTGAAATCTCTGTAAGAGCATAAGTTGAGTTCTTAATTCTCCACATGAACCTTTTGAGATATAGAAAAATCTTATCTTCTCCTTATTGCTGTTTCTCTCATATCCCTCGGCAATATTTGACGGGATACTAATCGCGGATCTGTAGATTTGCTCTTTAAGAGCATGTATTTTTAGATTTTCAACTAATCCATGAATGAGTTCAGCAAGCTTCATTGCTTCCTGCCAAACAGATAGATTCTCGAATTTGTCATATTTCGAAGGTGGTTCTTCAACTCTGTGAGATTCTCGATTACTTTTACCCTTTTCGCCCCTTTCACCTCCTTGACCAATTATGAAGCCCAATATCTCGTCGCTAGCATCGTCAATTCTCATGTCGACCGTTCTTATTTGAATAGTCGGTGTCATTGGCTTCTCGTATGGCGAATCAATCCCGGTAAATCCTTTGATTTCTCCAGCTCGGGCTTTGGCGTAAAGTCCTTTCACATCCCGTTGCTCACAGATTTCCAGAGGAGTATCGATAAATATTTCGAAAAAATCATTTTTGCCAATAATTTCCCTAGCCATTTGTCGCATTTCCCGGGTAGGTGAAATAAAAGAACAAATCGTAATAATGCCTGATTCCTTATAGAGCTTGGCCACTTCTGCAATCCGGCGAATATTTTCTTTCCGGTCTTCAATGCTGAATCCCAAATTCGAATTAATTCCGTGCCGGATATTATCTCCGTCGAGAATCTGCGCGAAGAAATTATGCTCAAATAGTTTTTTCTCCAATGCGATAGCAATAGTGCTTTTCCCTGATCCCGACAGACCCGTCATCCATATTACCATTCCCTTTTGATTGAGGAATTTTTCCCGCTCCTCACGCGAGAGGATTCGATCATGGATGGGGTGGATATTATTCTTCATGTTTAACTAGCCGGCGAACTGCACCTCGTGGAACAATCTGCCAAGCTCTCTCATGGAGATAGTAGATCAATATTTTTGCAATAAATTCGATCCCCCCAATTTTCAAGGCGTCTCCCACTTCACCGGTGATAATCCAGGCGATGGTAATGGTCGTAGAAGTGGCCACAATCCGCCAGGTAAAGCCTTTCATTAGGCTTCTTAAATGGGATTCCTTCACTACAGATCCACTATTGTCTTTTTTCACGTTTTGCTGAGGTTATTGATGATTATTTACGATATGTCGGCCGATGCTTTCGTAATAAAATCCTAATTCCTCGATCCCTTTAAGGTCATATAGATTACGCCCGTCGAAGATGACCGGAGAATTCATGAGTTGTTTCATTTTGGTGAAACTGGGTGTTCGAAATACACTCCACTCGGTGAGAATGGCAAGAGCGTCTGCTTCTTCCAGTGCCTCGTACTGATCTTTACAAAAGTGCACTTTGTTTCCAAATACGGCCTCTGCATTTGGCATTGCCTCCGGATCATAAGCAGTTATCTTAGCCCCTCGCTCCAGAAGAGATTCTACAATGTACATGGCTGGTGCTTCACGAATATCATCCGTGTTTGGTTTAAAGGCAATTCCCCAAATTGCGATCTTCTTGCCAGTCAGATCATCGTTGAAAAACTTCTTGATCTTAGTAACTATCCGCTTGCGTTGCAGGTTGTTAATCTGCATAACTGATTTGAGGATTTTGAAGTCGTATTGATGATCTTCGGCAGTTCTGGCCAGAGCCTGTACATCCTTTGGAAAGCAACTACCACCATAACCTATCCCCGGAAAGAGAAATCTTTTTCCAATTCGATTATCACTACCGATACCTTTACGGACCCAGTCGACATTGGCTCCAACTGTCTCGCAGAGATTCGCAATTTCATTCATAAAAGATATCCGGGTGGCCAAATAGGCATTGGCAGCATATTTGGTCATCTCCGCCGAACGCTCATCCATGAAGATGATCGGATTGCCCTGCCGCACATAGGGCTCGTACAACCTTTTTAGCTTGGTTTGGGCTCGCTCTGATTCGGTTCCAATTACTACCCTGTCTGGTTTGAGGAAATCCTCTACAGCGACACCTTCTCTTAAAAACTCAGGATTGGAAACGACATCAAATAAATCTTCCGGCAGCCGCTGAAGAAGAATTTCTTTCACTTTTTCTGCCGTTCCCACCGGTACTGTGCTCTTGTCTACAATGATCGTGTAATTCTCAATCAGTTGACTTAGATCATCAGCCACTTTGAGGATATAGCTTAAGTCGGCCGAGCCATCCTCCCCGGGAGGTGTAGGTAAAGCCAGAAAGATAATTTCAGCATCGGCCACAGCCTGTTGCAGATTCGTTGTAAACCGTAATCTCCCTTGCTTAGTATTTCTCTCAAATAAAACATCAAGCCCCGGCTCATAAATCGGTACCTGGCCGATCTGCATCATGGCTACCTTCTTGGCATCGACATCCACACATGTCACCTGATTACCAGTTTCAGCAAAGCAAGTTCCGGTGACAAGTCCGACGTAGCCTGTACCTATTACGGATAAATTCATCGTTGGAGTTTATGAGTGTAAGGAATACTACTTCCTACTACTTTCATATCCTTTGAGTATTCATACAGTCTCTTTATTTGAATATGATTTTCGTAGTCCGTTCATGATATTGGCGACCTCGTGAACAAGCGATCTCACACGTTCCAAATCAATCTGCGACAAATAATGAAGATCGGCTGCTATCAGACAATGATTATACAGCTCCATCAAACTGCCATACGACAATTGTAAATATCTTAGTTTGTCCTTTTTGGATTTCCTTGAACTACCTTCCGCCAAATTTGATGGTATTGAGATTGCCGATCTACGCATCTGCGAGATCAAAGAATATTTTTCGTTGTTGGGAAAGTCATCTGTAACCTCGTAAATCAATAACACAATATCTTTAGACTTCTGCCAGGCAATTAACTTCTCAAAAGAAAATTCATACTCCCTCATTTTTCCGAAACCTCGCCACTATTGAATCCAGTCATTTTCATCCCTTTCAAACACTTAAACTACAATTCAGGCCACTAATAACCTTTTGAACTAATAATCTTTTAAACTCCCAAGCAAGGCTCCGCCCTCGATAAGTCGCAAGTACTTGCCGTCTAAAACAATTAATTATTTAATAAAGCTCCCTATCAAAAAACTATCGGGAAAA
>JAHELJ010000166.1 GCA_024644235.1 Lewinellaceae bacterium | reverse complement strand
AACTTGTCAAAAACTGTGATTTCTTCCGCCAACCCGGTTCCATCCCAAAACGTGTTGTCCGATCGAAGTTCTTGCAATACCCAATAACTTTGATTGTAACAGCCAGAAGACTTCAATGTGTTGTAAATCGCATTTACGGCGACTTCCATATCACTGGCGGTCTTGTAAAAAATACCGGCATTCCGCTGAGAAATGGGTGCTAGATCGGTGAAGTCATCTGAACAAGAGATGAAAAGGGCGATGCACAAAGTCGAAATGATATATTTGATTTTCATGATATTCTTTTTTTCAGGTGGACATCAATTAGAAGGAAACATTTACGCCAAAGGTGAAAATCCGTGATAACGGATAAGCTCCGTAATCCTCACCCTGCACATTGACATTGTCTTCAATGTTATTTACTTCAGGGTTGAAGCCCAGGTAGTCTGTAATGGTGACAAGGTTTGTTCCAGTCAGATAAAGTCTTAAAGCGGACAGGTTATTTCCTAATGTCGATTCCGGAAATGTATAGGAAAGGGAGATGTTTCGCAACCTGATATAGGATGCATCCTCCACCTGATAAGATGATGGCCGGTTATTGCTGTTTCCAGTTTGACGGTTGGCTCTGGGAATTTCACCATTGCCCGGTTGCTCGGGTGAGCGCCATCGCTCCGTCCATTCACGGTAACTGTTGAAGTTTGCTTCTCCATTCCCTAGATGGCGACGAGTGAGATTTAATACCTCGGCACCCTGCACTCCCTGAATCAAGAAACTCAGACTGATATTTTTGTATCCAAATGTATTGGTGATTCCAAAGGTGAAATCCGGCAGGTAATTGCCAATGGCAGTTCGGTCTGAAGCATTAATTACCCCATCGCCATTGACATCCTCCCATCGGAAATCCCCAGGCCTGGGCGTGGCGATTTGATCTTCCGGTCCGGCGTCGATTTCAGCTTGACTCTGGTAGATGCCATCTGTCTGGTAACCAAAATAGCTGCCGATCGGATCCCCTATTCGGGTGATATGGCGATTACCTGCACCTCCCGAGCTCAAAATCGGATCCCCTGAAGATCCAAGCTTTGTTACTTCGTTATCTATCGTTGAAAAATTCAAATCTGTGGTCCAGCTTAATTCACCGGAAAGATTCCGGCTGGTGACAGCCAGTTCAATTCCCTGATTGACCACTTCGCCAATATTGGTAAGTGCATTAGTGAATCCTAGCGCCGATGGTACTTGTACTGCCAGAAGGAGATCCGTGGTGGTACTCCTGAAGTATTCTATCGATCCGTAAATACGATCTTCAAGAAAACCAAAATCAATGCCTACGTCGACCGAGCTCGTCTTTTCCCAGCTCAAGTCACTGTTGCTAAGTGTGGAGGGAGCAATTCCATTTACCAGAGATCCTCCAATCGTGTAGTTGGCAGCGTCAAGCAATCCGATAGAGGCATAATTTCCAATCAGAAAATTTCCAGTTTTCCCCCAACTGGCCCTCACCTTGAGATCACTGAGCCAGTCGACATCCAGGTCCTTCGAAAACCGGTATCCGGCTGACACTGAAGGAAAGACGCCTGTCTTGTTTCCTGAGCCAAACCGTGAGGATTTATCCGAACGAATCGAAGCCGTCACCAAAATGCGATCCTGGAAGTCGTAGTTCACTCTTGCTAGCATGGAAACTAATGACCACTCCTCCTGAACAGCAGTGCCTTGAGATACCTGGCCTCCACTCACTGTGTTGACGAGATCATCCGCGAAATTATCTGCGATAATCGTATTTACATCGATTTTCTCCTTCTGGGCTGTGTAACCTGCAACCGCTGTTATCGAATGGTCGGAATCAATTACAGTCGAATACGACAGAGTCTGCTCTGTTAACCAGTTTACACTTTCGGAAGAACTGGATTGTCCGTAAGGCTCTCCCGTGCTGGCATTTCTGTAGATCAGGCTATTCTTCCGGAAGAAGTTTCGTTTGTAATTGTTTACATCCAAGCCGACGAATGTTCGGAAAGTAAGCCCTTGAATAAGATCATACTCAGCATAGAGATTTGTGAACGTGCGAAACTGATTGAGCTCATCATCTACGCCTTCGATGATTGCCAGTGGATTACTAGCTGTGGTGCTTGAGGAGAGTTCTCCATCTTCCGTCAGAAGAAAACTCTGGTTGTCGAATTGATTTGGGGTGCCATCATCATTCAATGGTCTTACGGTAGGTGAATGAACTAACGCCGAATATACTATTCCGGGAGGCCGGGCAAAATAAGGTGATCCTGCCGGCAACTTGTCAGAAGTCGTATAGGATGGATTAAAGTTCACACCAAATCTGAGCTTATCGGAGATGTCGGCCTCGAGGTTCATTCTCACGCTGTATCTATCAAAACCTGATCGTTCGATGATGCCCTCCTGATTGTAAAAATTGGCTGCTACATAATAGCCGATATTTTGAGATCCCCCGGAAACCGACAAATTATGGCTTTGCAGTAAGGCGCTTCGGAATATCTCATCCTGCCAGTCTGTGTCGGTTCCATCCGGATTGAGGTAATCGTCGGCGATTCGCCAGGCGGCATTCGTCCTTACTGAATTAGGATCGCTGGCACTAGCACCCGGATTGGCTTGGAGATAGGCGGTGTTCGTAGCTTCGACAACATATTCTGTAAGCTCCGCGGCATTCATCAGTTCAATCTTGTTTGCCACCGATTGGGCCCCTACATAGGCGTCATAGGATACCTGGGGCTTGCCGGTTCTCTTTCCCTTTTTGGTTGTAATGAGGATGACCCCATTGGAACCACGGGAACCATAGATCGCTGCGGAAGCCGCATCTTTCAATACTTGGATAGATTCAATATCTCCGGGGCTCAAGGTTCCTAGAGGATTCTGGGTAGGAGGTCGGAATCGGCCTTCACCTCGTCTGAAGTTATCTCCCTGAATTCCCAGGTCGACATTTTTTGATAGTGGGAAGCCATCAATCACGTACAGAGGTTCATTACCAGCTGAGATGGAGCCGATTCCACGTATCCTTATTGACGGTCCTGCTCCTGGCTCACCCGAAGTCTCACTCACCTGCACCCCCGCCATTTGGCCGTGGATAGCATTTTCAAATGAGGTGACCGGAATATCCTGAATTTGCCTCGCAGATAAGGTAGCTACCGAACCGGTAATATCTCGTTTGACTTGCCTTCCATATCCTGTGACCACCACCTCATCAAGTGCGGAAGCAGATTCCCGCATCTGGATAGCAATGCTGGTCTGACCCAACACCAGCACCTCTTGATCAGCATAGCCTAGAAATGAAATTACCAAGGTGGCACCTTCTTCAACGGTGAGACTGAAGTTGCCGTCTACATCCGTGACGGTCCCGTTTGAAGTTCCTTTTTCGAAAACGGCTGCACCAGGTAATGCCAAACCATCTTCATCAGTCACTCGGCCAGTCACCACGATAGGAGCCAAAGTTTTAAGCTCAGGGAAGTCATGATTGTAGAGGTTCCCCAGACTTGCAGATGCACTTCCCGCTAGTAGTATCAGGGAGGCTTGAAAAATAACAATTGTGGATCGGAGTAAAATTCGCTTAATTTTCATAGTCTATTAGTCCTTTGATTAGTAGAAAGCAGGCCTTAAAGTACCCTTTAAGCAATAATAAGCTATTAAAATCTGAACATAATCTCAAACATAATCCCTATTGACATTCTGTCTTGTGAATATCAAATCGACCAACTATCTTTTATCTCACACACATGACTCATCATTCTTGAAAAAGTAGGAGATCAAATTATTAATGTTTGTTAGAAATAGTTTTGTTATGAGGAATTTACAGCGATCAGTATTAGCCATGACCATTTTGTTAGGCATCCATTTGCTTGCTTGGTCTCAGGTGAAGAACTTCAGCTGGCCTGAGGGAAAGAAGGCCGCTATCAGTCTCACCTTTGATGATGCTCGTCAGTCCCATCCTGATGTTGGTACCCAACTATTCCGTGAGCTTGATGTCGACGTAACATATTATGTCTTACCAGGTGCGGTTAGAGATCGAGTAGAAGATTGGAAGAGCATCGTGGAGGAAGGCCATGAGATTGGCAATCATACTGTTTATCATCCTTGTACCGGAAACTTCCCATGGTCAAGAGACAAGGCTCTCGAACATTATACTTTGCATACCATTCGTGAGGAACTTCTTGCCGCAAGTGCAGAATTGACGGAGCTCCTTGGTATCGAGCCGGTGTCGTTTGCTTACACCTGCGGAAATACGTATGTAGGTCGAGGAAAGAATCACATGAGCTATGTGCCCGTGGTAGCGGAACTATTTGCAACGGGACGAGGCTGGTTGAATGAAGCGCTGAATGACCC
>JAHELJ010000059.1 GCA_024644235.1 Lewinellaceae bacterium | reverse complement strand
ATACCTTACCTACCGTACTTTTTGAGATGGGCTGACTAATATCTCTTCCGTAGAATAAATATTGCTTAGGGCAGTAGAGTCTTGCATAATACCTTAAATATTCTAGCAGTTTTTCGGATAAAATCACCTCCCGGTCCTTGTGTCCTTTGCCATTTCGAACCACTATGCGCATCCGCTTCGAATCGATGTCTGTCAAATTTAGTCGACAAGCTTCTCCAGATCGTAAGCCTGCACTATAGATAGTCATCATCAAAGCTCGATGTTTGACATTTCTAATACTTCCCAGAAGAACTGATACCTCTTCACGGGATAGTACAACAGGTAGAGTCTTTCGGGATTTAGGTCGCTTAATAGACTCTATTTTCTCAGAATTATTTAGGGTTTCCTTGTACAGGCAGTTGCAGGCGGATAAGATCAAGTTAACACTGGACCAACTCATTCCTTTCTCTAACTGGAAGTTGAGGTATTCCTTAATCTGATCACTGCTCAGTTCCGAAGGGCATCGATTAAAATGTTGACCCATTCTTTTGATCTGACCAACATAGCTCTTAATGGTGCTTTCACTGTAGTTGCGGAGACGCAAATCGCGAATAAAGCGCTCTCTTAATTGACTCATTGCTCTAGTGTTTTAGTTAAACAATGAGATCAGTTTAAAACTCTACTTTATGAATCGCTACCGCGGACGCGGTTTAGTTCAACGGTTTTGTGTATGTGGCGTGCTGACCGAATGGGAAGCATGACATCATACACTTTGTTAGCCTTTCGTTATTTATTCCTTTATGTTAGGAACTTTAATCCATCTAAGCCTAGTTCCAGCAAGTTCTTTCTCAAGAGGTTCTAGTGTCAAGGTATCACCAACGAAAGAATATTTTCTTTTAACAGTTTCGTTCCACATAGTTGGGTTTGAATGTGAGATTCTTTTATGTTCTATTATTCCCTCATCCATATCAATGGTGTAAGTCGCAAAATAAGTATAAGAAACAGCAAGATGTTTAAGTGCTCCAAGAGATATTGAATCAATGGTTGTTGGAAACATTAAATCAGTATTCTCATAATCTTTTGGGACTATATGTACAGACATATGATTGGCATCATCGTAAAGTAAATTTCCTTTTATCCCATCTGGAAAACCTCCTTGGACACTTTTATATTCATTCCATTCTTTCGTTTGTGGATTATAAAATTCCATTTGATACAAAGACCAAAGTCCGACAAATTGATTTGTTTTCTCCTTATTGGAATCATACTCACAGCTAATAAATACACTTAATAGAATAATAACACTAAAAATTTCTAATTTTTTCATAAAAAACATTTTGATGGTCAGTAGTTTGGTCATAATGAAGGCTAACGGTGTAGTGCATGAGCCGGTCACGCACTTCTAAGTTAGTACTTTCTGTACAAGGTACGGGACTCTATTTGCTTGCTGTGCGGTGATGATTAGACTGGCTGCGTGCACGATGTTATGCGCCTTTACGTTTGTATGTAACTTTTCTTTTTATTTCAAGAATTCTTGTTCCGTTCGATCCTAGATAGTAGCGTTTGATCCAGTTGCCACGGTCATCTAATTTGTAGAGATAGCGTTGAACTCCGTTTTCAGATCTTCCTCCAAGAGCGACTATTTCAGGATTCTGGTGATCTATGTTTACAAGTGCTGATCTTTGGCTTGCATATTCGATTCTGACTTCTTGACCAATCGTCTTACATGAATCATATTTGATTATCGCGGATAATTTGTTGTCATGATACTTGAATTCGTAACAGTCTGTTAGGCTGCCTGCTTTTTGATATAAGTTTGTTCGTTCATACGATATTATTCTCTCTATTGAATCGAATTGAAAATTGTGAATGAGTAAGGAGGGCGATGAGATGCCCTCATTTAAATAGATTGCAGATTTCTCCAGTCTCCCCAAACTGTCGAATGTGTTTTGGGTTTCAGTATACTCACTTGTGTCAGTATGAATGCATTTGATTGTTAGTGACCTAATCGATTCATTGTATTCAAATCTTTCATTGAGTCTTAGTTCACCTTTGAAATAGTTGATTTGCCTTACTAGGTTTCCATCAACGTAGTAGTAGTTACTTTTCCAGCCAGAAGGAAACATTCCTCGCTTGTAGTTAGTTTGCCTAATTTCTACGACATCTCTGGTTACTGGCAGTGGTGTTGGTATGGTCTGTGAGTAATCTTGACCAATTATTAGATTGGGGAGGATCAATATCGACGCTAGAAAAAATTTCATCGAATTCACAATGGCGCATAACTTGTTTATAATCGGACATTCGTGCATTATATACACCCAATGGGGATGTTGATCCTGCACGATCGTTCCACAATATATTTATAAGTCCATATCATCGATGGGACTTTTGATCTCCTTAATGTCTTTCCCACTCAAGTGGGTGTAAAGCATGGTGGTTCTGGGTGAATTGTGTCCCAGTATTTCCTGAAGATATTGAATATTAACGCCCCTTGTAGTGAGATGAGTGGCATAACTATGACGAAGGGTATGTAAGGTGACCCGTCGCTTTATGCCAGCCTTCCGCACGGATCGCTTGAAAACTCTGCTCGCACTACTTTGGCTGTATGGACCTCCTTTTTCCCCTTCGAAGAGATACTTCTTGGGTTTGTAGGTTCGGTAGTACTTCCGTAAAACTTCGAGGACTTTATCAGATAAAGGTACCCTGCGATCCTTTTTGCCCCTGGCTCTGCGGATATAGATCAGTTTTTCCTTGCTTCGAATGTCGGTGAGTTGCAAGGCCAGAGCTTCGCCTATCCGAAGCCCGGAACCATAGATGAGTACAAGCAGGGCCCGGTGCTTCAGATTATGGGTGGATAGCAGCAAGCGTTCTACTTCCTCAATAGTCAGTACATTTGGGAGCACTTGTTGCTTACGAGGTCTTTCTATTCCGTTCAGATCGAACCCTTCCTGATAGTGGATGTGGATAAATAGTTTGATCGCGTTGATCCATTGATTCTGGGTGGAATGTGATTTCTTTCCTTTAATAAAGTGTCGGTAATTGTACTGGTCAATAATCTGTACAGTCAATTCATCCCATCGAAGGGCAGTCTTACCAAAGAATTGCTTGATAAAGCTGAGGTAAGTCTTGATTGTCGTTCTGCTGTATCTCTTTTGAGCCATCCATCGATCCATAGCCTCGATTTTGCTCATGGTCTCCGGCTCAATAGTGTGATTCTTTGTCGATTTTGTTTCTTTTATTTTCTTGGCGGTGACCTTTCGATGGTCTTGAGTCTTACGCGGGACCATCGTCTGATCGATCCATATTTTACCACGGCAGCGATCGATAAGTTCCCGGATCAGCTCCTCGTCGCGCTTGATGTAGTAGCCTTCCAGTTTCTCCGAATAGTTCAGAACGGAAAGTTTCCTTAGCGTTGAAGTGATGATGGGATCAGGATGAAATTCCAGTACCAGATAATCACCTGTAGCGGTAGACCTGGGTTGAAGTTTGATGGATCGAGCACGATAATTCGGCATTCGGTAGTGGTGTGATGTCATTTGTAGTCTAATGATAAATTGGTTTAACGATAAGGCTTAGTTTTTAAGAAAGATCTCAAAGATCACTGCTGTCCACGATATCAGTCTGGAACCTAGACCGTTAAAAAGCGGCCAATTTTCTTCTGAATATAGGATTTAATTGAATTTCTATTAGGTTGATTATCAAGTTTCAAGGATTAATTGATTCGTAGAATCAATTTTAACCGTTACAAACGGATAGCGCCTGATTTTGTATATTGAGCTCTCAATGTCGTCGCCCACATTTCCGCCACCACGCACCTGCGACCAATGCGGCGCCGTCATCACCGGCCGCCGCGATAAACGCTTTTGCGATATCCGATGCAAGAATGCTTACCACCGGGATATTCGCAGAATTACCGAACCCGTTACCAAACGAATCGATCAGTTCCTGCATCGCAACCGCACCATATTGTACGAACTTTGGAAAGATGCCCGGAAGAAGAAGTTCTTCGTGTCAAGAACAAAGCTCTATAAGAAGGGATTTCGCTTTAAATACTTTACCAGTACCTACGTGAATAATCAGGGAAAACTATATCACTACCTGTATGATTTTCGCTGGATGGAATTCTCCACCGATCAAATCATGGTGGTGAAGCAATAGCCCAGTCAAGTTCGGATAACCAATTTATCATGGTGACAACTTTGAGGTCAACCTACAATACACCGCCCACATCTCCTGCATCTGACATTTGACACCGGGCGACGTAGGTCATTTTGCAGCCCATCGAAAATTTGTAAATTAATTCTCAGCATTTTAAAATCTCAAAGCAGCGTTGCCATGTTCGAATTAAAGCCATTATCCGAAGACTCCATCCCTAAGGCGCTTGTTAAAGCCAAACACTATCGACTACTCAACGAGCCTTGGCAGGCCTCCAGCATTTGCCGCGATATCTTGACGGTAGATCCGGACAACCAAAAAGCGATTATGTACCTGATCCTGGCCATCAGCGATCAGTTCGACACCGGTAAGACCTCAGGTGCGCTGGAAGCAAGAGATCTATGTAAGCAACTGAAGAAGAAGTACGAGCAACTTTATTACCGTGGGATAATCGAAGAGCGGTCGGGAAAAGCAGCGCTGAGAAGGAAAACACCCCGGGCGAAGTATATTGCCTATGAATATTACCGAAAGGCGATGGACTTTTTCGAAGAGGCAGACAAAATCCATCCGGATAAGAATGAAGATGCCATCCTGCGATGGAACGCCTGTGCACGGCGTATCCAGGAGCACAAGTTGGAAGCCGCTCCTGATGATAACCGGGTGCTGTTCTGATACCCTTATTTATTTATTGGAGGTAGCTTCTTCTTTCGCGGACCAAAAATCTTCCGCCGCAAGATCGTGACCGGATCGTAGAAACGGTCCACCACCCGCTCTTTCAGAGGGATGATGCCATTGTCAGTCAGGTTGATATGCTCCGGGCAGACATCCGTGCAGCACCGTGTAATGTTGCAGTATCCCGAGCCAAATTCTTCCTTCAATTCTGGCAGCCGGTCCTCGATATCAAGGGGGTGCATCTCCAGACTGGCCACTCTGATCATGAAACGCGGGCCGATGAATGCATCTTGCTTGTCGTGATCGCGGAGTATGTGACAGACATCCTGACACAGGTAACATTCGATACACTTTCTGAACTCCTGGATGCGGTCCACGTCTTTCTGATACATGACATATCCACGATCCGTCTTCGCTTCAGGTGCCAGTTTTACCGGTTTGATGCGCTCGTTTTGCCGGTAGTTCCAGGAGACATCTGAGACCAGATCTTTCAGTACTGGAAAAGCCTTTAAAGGAGTTACGACGATGGTCTGCCCTGGCTCATACTCATTCATTCTGGTCATGCAGGCCAGTTTCGGCTTGCCGTTGATCTCCATGCTGCAAGAGCCGCACTTTCCGGCCTTGCAGTTCCAACGCACAGCCAAATCATTTTCCTGCTCGGCCTGGATCTGATGGATAACATCCAATACGACCATCCCCTCATTGATTTCTACTTCATAGCTTTTGAGCTCACCTCGTTCGTTATCGCCCCGGTATACCCGAAATGTACGCTTGTCCATATTATGTCAAATTGGATGTTTGTTTTTCTTTCGCAACTTCCGCTTCAAGATCTTCAATGCTGGATTTCGCGATGCGCTGCAACTCGCGATCCGGAGCATCACGCCCTACCTTATGCAATTGCATCTGACCATTAGCCCCCTTAGATATGGCGATGTTGTATTTCAGCCATTCCGGTTGTTCTCCTGGAAAATCTTCGCGGGTATGTGCACCCCGGCTCTCCTCTCTCAACAAGGCCGCCCGGGCGACTGATTCGGCTGTAATCAGCAAGTTGCGCAGACTGAGCGCTTCATGCCAACCGGGATTGAACTGGCTTGTTCCCTTTGCTTTTACGGATTTATAGGATTGTTTTAGCTTTTCGATTTCGGCAATTCCTTTGTCGAGTGTTTCACTCTTTCGAATTATTCCCACGTTGGTTTGCATATTCTTCTCCAATGCTTCGTGCAGCAGGTAGGGATTCTCTCCTGACTCGCGATTGAGGATGCTAGTGGCATTTCGTATGATGCTGTTCACCTGTTCGGCATCCAGTTCTGTATATGTTCCCTTGCTGCGGGCATACTCCGCTGCGCTTTTTCCCGACAGATAACCAAACACCAGAAGATCAGATAGTGAGTTGCCACCGAGTCGATTTGCTCCATGCATTCCGGCAGCACATTCGCCGCAGGCAAACAAGCCGGGCACTGTACTCATCGAAGTATCTGCCTCCACCCGGATGCCACCCATGAAGTAGTGACAGGTCGGGCCCACCTCCATGGGCTCCTTGGTTATGTCTAACTCCGCTAACACTTTAAACTGATGATACATGGAAGGCAGCTTTCGCTTGATGTCCTCGGCACTGCGCTGGGTAGCTATATTCAGGTAGGCGCCGCCATGCTTAGAGCCCCTGCCAGCCTTGACCTCTTCATTGATGGCGCGTGCCACTACATCGCGGGTAAGCAGTTCGGGAGGCCTGCGGGCATTCTTGTCCCCAGCCAGCCAACGGGCAGCTTCCTCTTCGGTATCCGCTGTCTCCGATTTGAAGCGATCCGGAATGTAATTATACATAAAGCGGGTGCCTTCACTATTGAGCAGAATTCCGCCTTCTCCCCGCACGCTCTCTGTGACCAGGATGCCTTTTACTGACAAAGGCCAGACCATACCCGTAGGATGAAACTGATTGAATTCCATGTCCATCAATTCTGCTCCGGCCTCGTAGGCCATGGCGTAACCATCGCCAGTGTATTCCCAGGAGTTCGAGGTCACATCCCAAGCTTTTCCACCGCCACCAGTGGCGAAGATGATAGCCTTAGCCTTGAACAAAATGAAGTTTCCGGTTTCCCGCCACATACAGACGATACCGTTTACCGCACCCGATTCATCTTTGACCAGATCCAATGCCGTGCATTCCATGTATGTTTCGATACCTTGGTGAATGCCATGGTCCTGCAGTGTGCGGATCATTTCCAGACCGGTACGATCGCCGACATGCGCCAACCTCGGGTAACGGTGTCCGCCAAAATTGCGTTGATTGATCAAGCCTTCTTTGGTACGGTCGAAAACAGCGCCCCACTCCTCGAGCAGCTTTACCCGCTCTGGTGCCAACTTGGCATGTAGTTCAGCCATTCGCCATACATTTAAAAACTTGCCGCCACGCATCGTATCCCGGAAGTGTATCTTCCAATGATCTCGCGAATCTACGTTTGCCAATGCTGCTGCCATGCCTCCCTCAGCCATCACGGTGTGGGCTTTTCCCAATAGTGATTTCATCACAATACCGGTGCTCATGCCCTGCGCGGACGCTTCGATCGCTGCGCTTAATCCGGCTCCACCAGCTCCCACAATGAGCACATCATGCTCGATCGTTCGTATTTCTGATATATCCATTTCTTACTTTGTTCTATGACCAGGTATTGGGATCAATTATTACCCCCATGGATACCAGCCGAATGTAAAGATCTGCTACGACAATCCAGATCAAGCTTATCCAGGCGAATAACTCATGCCGCCGGTTGAGCCAGCTCACAAGTTTCCAGCTTTCATGTGAGGCGTTGCCTACCATGCTGCAAGAGTAGCAATCGCGACTACCTCCAACCAGATGCCGGATAGAATGGCAGCCAAAAGTGTAGCCCGCGAGAAATATCGGGTTGCCCAAAATGAGTATACTGCCCAGCCCCACTCCAAATTCACCTCCGCGAAAGAAGGATAAGTAAGCATCGTAAAAGAACACGATGATGTAGGTAACGGCAAAATACATGGTAATGCGATGGATATTTTGCACGACCATCAAGCCAGTCTCACCCCGGTATCCATCCTTCCTCTTTCGCTGCAGAGCACCTACGGCACAGGCCGGAGGTGTGCCGGTGAAGGCACGGTAGTAGGCCTTTCGATAATAGTAGCAAGTGAAACGAAAGATCCCCGGTACTGCAAGAATGAGCAGGGAAGGAGAAGGGGGCAACCACTGCGGCCACCATTCAGGCCAGGCGCCGAATATCGAATGACTCATGGGAGCGGCCCCAGCCACACCTTCTTTAATAAAAAGAAGCGGTGAGTAAAAGGGAGCTAAATATCCACCAAAACCACTAACTCCGGCGTCGTACCAATAGTAATCCGCCTGCCACGCCGACCAGAATCCATAAACCAGAAAACTGGTCAAACCAAACAGGATCAAAGCCGGATAAATCCACCACTTGTCTTGCCGAAGCGTCGTTCCCAAGCCCCGGGTATGAATTGCTATAGAGGTGTCTGATTGCATAGGTTTTTATTCTTCTCCATCGCGCCGATGGACTCGCCTCCTAAAGTAGTGAATCCTCTTTTCCTGCAGAAATAAAGAAGCGGTATATATCAATAATCTGAATATGAGTTTGCTCCCGTTTTCTAGAGTTTGATTAGAGAGGTCGCATATGATCCCACTTTAAGTTGATAGACTCCGTTTGGCCAATGAGAGATGTCCAAGAATACGGAGGGAGCATACGGCTCAACTTCAATACTCTGATAGAGTGCTCCGGCAGGATCGTAAATTTCAAGATTCCTGGATACCCTTGATGCTAGTTCAAATTTCAGATGCACCTGGTCCCTGGCCGGATTGGGAAAAACCTTCATTGTTGATTGCTGGTCCTCGTCTAAGGTGGAGGTAGTCATCTCACCCGGTCCATAAATTCTCAGCTGGCGCCAATAACCTCGCATCGGTTCCGAACCACAGTTACACCATAGCACAAATGAATCGTCATTATTTGTGTCGAGTGTAGCGGTATCGCTTACAATCTGTTGCCGGTCGAGAAAGAGTCTGAGCCGCTTGCTCTTCAGATCGTAGGACACAGCGATTTCATACCACCGGTTGTATTCTATCGGCGTAAAATTGCTTAAAGTCTTGCTGAAGTTGTTGTAGCTAACTGCCAGGCTTTTTCCATTTTGAAAATATACCGGAGCCAGCCATCTCCAACCTTGTCCCAAAACGAAAATGTTCTTTGCATTGCGACCTTGATCATCGGTGATTGAATCAAGTTTAACCTCCAACGAAATATAGAAATCATCCAGATCTAGTTCAGTGAGCCGGGTCTGAATCTGATTGAAGGTGTCAGCCCCATTTGGCAACCCTTCCGAAAAGAGGCCTTCTCCAGGCAGCAGGTCAACATTGGTGTTGACGAGATCTTCATGTGCTTCGAGTACATCTGTTAGGTCATTGACCAAAGGATAATGCGATCTCAGTACCAGGTCGGTTTGTGGTGCGGGCAGCTCGACTGTGCAGGTGCTGGTTTGTCCACTTTGGTCAGCTACACCTATTTCCACCATTTCTGCTCTCAAGCCGGAGATGGTAACCGTATCGCTTTCTACTTGCATGTCATGAACAAAGTTGTCTTGTGTAGATGTCAGTACATATGGAGCAGTTCCGCCTTTTATCACGGTCTTGACAATACCATCCTGGGTGCCTTCGCCAGAAGGAAATTGCTCGACATAGCACTCCGTTGTCAATGGCATCTGGGTGGTATCACGTCCGAAGATTTTCAGATTTCTCCAAAGGCCCCGCATGGCATGGTGTCCACAAAAGCAGTCAAGGAGTATCGTCCGGTCATTGTTGTGATCCATATCAAACTGGGCACTGGCTATTTCGACATCATCTATAAGCAACCTGCCGGTCTGAGATTGTCGTTGGTAGGTCAGTGTCAGTTTGTACCACCGATCATATTCAAAGTCAAAGCCCTCCGGGGTCTGAGTAAAATTGTTGTACCCAAGTCTGATTTGTTTGGTTTGTTGCGTATACACAGCAGAAAGCCAACGCCAGCCAGACCCACCTACAATGATGCTTCGTCTTAAGTTATCGTCAGGGATGGAATCAAGTTTGAATTCGAGAGTTATGAGGACATCATCGAGGTCGAGTGTGGGAATGAACCCGTTGATCCGGTTGGCAGTGTCGGAATTGGAATTGGCACCATCCGCATAGACTGCGCTGTCCCTGATTTCGATATTGAATATCGTCAGATCATCATTGAGCCCGGTTGCGTCGACAAGGTCTCCCATCAAAGGGTAGTGAGCGATGAGTTCTCGATTTTCTATCTGAGCAGTAAGAACACCTGCCAAACTCAAATAAAACATAATGGCTAACTTGATTTTTCTCAAAACAGATTCTTTGTGTTGTTAAGTATAACCCTTTATTGCGCTCGGACAGTTTTCGTTACCCAGGTCGTGTGGGAAGCAACTTAGCAGCACAGAGAACCCGCTTTGCCAGCAGGTAAAATGAGATGCAGGTCGAATGCTGAGGGCATGGTATCAACTTACCAATTACCTTGCCGTTTTCGCAGAATTACTTTTTACTGAACAAATGAAAAAAGCAGGCTCAGATCAAAGCAAACTGTTCAATAGAATGGCAACCATGGCTATCGGTGCTATCACCATGATCAAAAATCTCCACCATCTTAGGAATCCAACGCTCTCAGAACCGCTGGAAACGTGATCGCTGAGTCGCTTTGCTCCCACTACATAAGCTCCGAACAGAACGATTAGCAAGCCACCCAAGGGCAACATGATGGAATTGGTGATTAGATCGAAGAAGCTAAAAAAGTGTCTGCCAAAAATTTGAATTGGATTCTCCACGTAACTAAAGCACACCGGTATGGCCAGGATGAAGATGGTCAAGGATATGATAATCAGAGATTTATCTTTTGACCAGCCAAATCGATCTGTCAACCCATATTCTGCCCCCTGAATAGAGGTAATAAGAGATGTGAAACCTCCCAGAAACAGGAGCACAAAAAATGCGGCACCGACCCACTCGCCATAGGGTATATCCTGAAAAACATGCGCCATGGTGATGAAGATCAAATTAGACCCGGAATCAGGATCGAGTCCAAAGGTGAATAGTGCGGGAAAAATCATAAAGCCGGCCAATATCGCAATGGCAGTATCGGCTATTACTACCCATATGGTCGTCTGGACCAGATTTTCCTGTGGCGAAGTGTAGCTACCAAAAGCAAACACCACAACCATGGCGACGCCAACTGAGAAAAACATCTGACCAAGCGCACTTAAAATGACTTGCGAATTGATCCGATCGAAATCAGGTCGCAGGTACCAACGATAGGCTTCAGCAGCGCCCTCAAGTGTGAAGGACCAGATGGCCAGAGCTACGATCAGCACCAGCAGGCTCAGCAGCATCCACCTGCTATGACGTTCCAGACCTTTTTGAAGATCGTGTCTGGTGATGTACACAGCTCCCGCCATGATCAGGGCAATCACCAAAAGCACGAGAGTTTGATTAGAAACTACCTGATCGAAGTAGGAGGGAAGGTCGCCTTCTGGCAAACTGGTAAGATGTTTTGTAATGCAGCTCCAGAAATAAATCAGGATCCAGGCCAGGATCATCACATAATAACTCATGACGAGAATCGTGGCACTGACTCCCAGCCAGCCGATCAGGTTCCATTCTTTCCGGCCTCCCAGTTTTCCGAACCCGGTGAGTGGGCCTGATCCTGCCATCCGTCCCAGCGATATTTCGGTGAGGAAGATGGGGATGCCAACCAAGGCAATGAGCAGAATATAAACGAGCAGGAAAGCTCCTCCTCCACCTTCACCGGCTACATATGGAAATCGCCAGATATTGCCCAGGCCGATGGCAAAGGCGGTAGTGGTGATTACAAAGGCGATCCGGTTACTCCATCGGGGTTGTGCCATAAAATTAGTTTTGGAAGCCCTCCGGTCGTTTCCATCGCACGGTTGGGGGTGGCTCCGGTTTTAGCTGAAATTCATTGGTTTCCAGCAGACGCATTGCTTCCTCCACCGCCCGTTCGAGCTGGGGATCATGTCCTTGTAATCTTTTTGCAGGGTCCTGAATGACTTCGATGTCAGGAGCGACAATTGAGTGCCTTGGGACAATGAATGTTTTGATAGCACCCAGAGTAAAGAGGGAAGCAAGTATTCTCATGATCAGGAATTAGAAAGAATGGATAGAATGTAGAAAAAAATGTCAGTACCAGGAAATGGCACTGAGGGGATTTCCAGTCCCTAATATTATCGAAAGTCCTGATTTATAGCAAAAGCGAATTTCTGCCGATGGGTTGAACTAGAGTTGTTATTCCACCAGTGACACTTCAGCTGCGGTGGGTCCTTTCGGTCCTTTCTCGATCTTGAAGGTTACTTTGTCGGATTCGCTTATGGGAGAACTGCATTGACTGGCATGCACAAAAATACTCTCTTGCGAATCTCTGTCAAGGATAAATCCATAACCCTTATCGTGATCGAAGTATTTGACCCGGCCGTACCGAATGATTTGAACCGGTTCATGCTCTTTTGGGGGAACTCCAAGCACGATATCCTCAGCCTTGATCTCTACTTTCTCCGTGGGATCCGGAGGTGTGCTGGTAAGATTCCCGTCAGAATCGACATAGGAAAGCATATCCTGGAAAGTCTTCTTTCCACGTTCTTCTTTTTCCAACTTTCGTTGTTCGCGTCGTTCTTGTTTTTCCTTCTTACGCTTTATGCGTTTTTTTTCTTTTTCTCTTTTACTGTATGATTCTTGTGAACGACCCATTCAAATGATTAATTTATGTTGAAAAAAGCAAACTTACCCTGCCAGACCAAAGGTAAACAGTACCGATGCCTGATTCTGCAAAAGTAAGGATTTTTAGCCATTCATTAGAGCGTCACCCCTATGCTAATTTCTACTTGATGCATTCCTTCGGGATGTGTTCGTGGATCGTTTTTGTATGATTCGTACATGATACCACTGGGTGCATACTTGTGTTCTTGGATGAATCTCATCGTTTCGCTCCAGGCTTCGCCATAGCTCTCAGCAGGAATTTCAAAAGATCCGATGACATATTCTCCAGCAGGGATTTCCATGATCTCAATGTTTCCCGTACCTATCGTATCATCAGGCACTGTATATCCTACACTGATTCGCTGCTTGTCTTCGGGTACACGCCCTGCGTCATCATGATAAACAGTGATGGCTTCGTGGACCGGAAGATTCATGCCCCGGTTTTTAACCCAGGTAGATACCTGTAGAAACAAGCGCTCAAACAAGCGGGTATCTCCCCTATAAGGGCCGGTGTGCTGAATATAGGCCAAGGTCTTTCTCGGAAGCTTTGCAATACGAAGATTTGCTGTCTTGGTTTCCATAGTGTTTCATTTTAGAAATACGATAGTACACTTGCTTCTCACAGATAAGCAAGGAGATGCGACATGGGGTAAGATGATTGAAATCAGATGTAGAAGCAACGTAACAGGAATTTCATTAGCCTTCTACTGCGCCATCAAGAGATAATGCGTAGAGATGAACTCGCTTTTCTTTACCTCTTAGCTCGATCTGATGCAGGACATCTATTGCGAATGGTGAGTGTTGTCAAATAGACTGAGTGCATTCTCTGAGATTGAATAATCAGTGGTGACCGAAAGTTTTCACCAACGATTATTCTAGTCACCGGCAAGGATCAAATGAGTCGTTAGGTAAGTTCGGACATCAACTGCTGAATCTGAGAATTTATCAGTATGTTGAAGCTATATGAACCACTGATTGGGTCAATTGGAGGTTCTGATATCAAGCTGTCCCATATTGAATTTAAATAGATCCGGATGATGAATGACCTCAAACCTACCGAGCCCAAACTAAAAAGGACACTCGGGCCCCTCATGCTTTGGGGTCTCGGAGTGGGATACGTTATATCCGGTATGTATTTTGGATGGAACCTTGGATTGGAAAAAGGTGGTACCCTTGGCATGGCGGTAGCCACCTTCTTTGTCATCATCATGTATCTCACCTTCACCTTCTCCTATACAGAGTTGGCCTGCGCCATTCCAAAAGCAGGTGGAGCTTTCGATTACAGCATGAGGGCATTGGGGAAAAATTGGGGCTTCATAGGAGGGATGGCCCAAAACATCGAGTTTATTTTTGCGCCGCCCGCCATCGCATTTGCCATAGGAGCCTATCTGAATATTTTTCTTCCAGGGCTACCCATTCTAGTCATTGCCGTGGTCGCTTATCTGATTTTTACCGCGATCAATATATATGGTGTGCAGACTGCCGCATCGTTCGAATTGGTCATCACAGTGGTGGCAGTGATTGGGCTCCTCATTTTTGCAGGAGTATCCTATCCCCACTTCGAATGGGGAAACCTTACCAAAAATGCACTGCCAAATAGCTGGACCGGTGCTTTTGCTGCGATTCCTTTTGCCATCTGGTTTTTCCTCGCCATAGAAGGAGTTGCTAACGTTGCAGAAGAAACTATAAGTCCCCAGCGAAATGTTTTGATCGGCTTTGGATCAGCAATCTTGACCCTGGTGGCGCTGTGTTTAATCACCTTCACATCAGCAGTAGGGGTAAATGGTTGGGAAGCCATTGTATTCACTGCAGATGGGGGATCTCCCTCTGATTCGCCCCTGCCGCTGGCGCTTTTGCAGACGGTTGGAGGCGACCATATCCTCTATTCAGTTGTCACTTTTATCGGGCTGTTTGGACTGGTGGCATCATTTCACGGGATCATACTGGCTGCCGGCCGGGCAACCTTCGAGTTTGGAAGGGTGGGCTTTGCTCCGAAAGGCTTGGGAAAAGTACACGAGAGGTTTAAGACACCTGCAAATGCATTGCTGGTGAATATGCTCATCGGTATCGTTGCACTGTTTACTGGAAAAACCGGTGAAATCATTACCATCGCGTGTTTTGGCGCTTTGAGTCTATACATTGTTTCCATGATATCGCTCCTAATCCTAAGGAAAAATGAACCCGATCTCGAACGACCCTTTAAAGTTCCCTTGTACCCTGCTGCTCCTATCACCGCTCTCGTGATCGCTGTGATCGCCTTTGTGGCAATTACGATTTATAATCCCTGGCTCGCCCTGATCTATTCTGGCTTGCTGGCGATTTCGTACGGTTGGTTTCGCTTGTTCTACTCGAAAGATGAAGCAAAGGATTTATAAGTGACCATGTTGTAAAAGATTAAATTTAACGGAAAGACAAAATGGAGATGAGTCCAAATGGAGTACTTGATTTGCAACAACTAAAACAGCTGGCGGATACGGGTGAAATCGAAACAGTCGTTGTCGCTTTCACTGACCACTATGGCCGGTTGATGGGGAAGCGTTTTGATGCACGTTTTTTTTTAGAGTCAGCCGCTAAGTCTGGCACTCATGGCTGCGATTATCTCATGACGACCGATATGGAAATGGAGCCGGTGCCCGGATATAAATTTGCCAACTGGCAACTCGGCTATGGAGATTTTCACATGGTCCCGGACCTTGATACTTTGCGGATTGCCAGCTGGCTTGATCGAACAGCAATTGTGTTGTGTGATCTGGAGGATGAGAAGAATCACAAGCCGGTTGATATAGCTCCGCGTACCATTCTGCGGAAACAGGTGGAAGCTGCAACTGCATTGGGTCTGGAGTGTCAGGCAGCTTCAGAACTGGAGTATTACCTATTCGAAAATGGCTATCGGGAAGCCTTTGATCAAAATTATCATGATCTCAAACCAGCCGGATGGTATCTGGAAGACTATCACATCATGCAGGGTAGCCGTACGGAATCTTTCACTGCTACTGCCCGCCAGCACCTCAATCGATCTGGTATCCCCGTGGAGAACTCGAAAGGAGAATGGGGTCTTGGACAGCATGAACTCAACATCCGTTATGCCGAAGCCTTAGATATGGCGGATAGGCATGTTCTTTTCAAGCAATGCTTAAAGGAAATCGCTGATGCGAAAGGAATGTCAGTGACATTCATGGCCAAATACCGGGAAGATGGTGCAGGTTCAAGTTGCCACATTCATATGAGTTTATGGCAAGATGGCGATAATGTTTTGACTGGTGACCAGCAGTTCGGACCGGTGAAAGGCTCCGATACCTTCAAGTGGTTTTTGGGAGGGTGGATGGCACACGCAGCGGATGTAATGCCATTCTACGCTCCTACGATCAATTCCTACAAGCGTTTTGTGGATGCGAGCTGGGCCCCAACTCGCTTGGCCTGGAGTTATGATAATCGCACAGCCGGTTTCCGGGTGGTAGGTGACGGGCCATCGCTTCGGATCGAGTGCAGAATACCGGGCGCTGATTGCAATCCGTATTTGGCCTATGCGGCATTGCTGGCTTCAGGACTTGACGGCATTAAAAATAAGATCGAACCTGCCGAAATGTTTAGCGGTGATGTCTATGCTGCCCAACACTTGACTCATGTACCCCATACATTGCAGGAAGCTGTAAAGAAATTCTCAAAAAGTAGTTTTTGCAAAGAGGCATTTGGACCTGAAGTTGTCGATCACTACACGCACTTCTTTCAAAGTGAAATCAAGTCTTATTCTGCCGCCGTTACTGATTGGGAGCGCAAACGCTATTTTGAACGTATTTAGGAGAATATGCGACTCAGAAACAAAGTAGCGCTCATCACCGGTGCTGGCAGCGGAATCGGCCGGGAAAGTGCCGTGCTCTTCGCCAAGGAGGGAGCCAAGGTGGTAGTGGTTGACCTGGACGAACAAGCTGGAAAACAAGTGGCGGATGAAATCAGGAGTGCAGAGGGGCAGGCGTTGTTTCACCGGGCTGATGTGTCTTTAAATGAAGATTGCAAAAGGATGGTTGACTTTGCCGAGAAGAGCTTTGGGGCTTTACATGTGCTTTTTAATAATGCCGGAATCATGCATCACGAGGATGGCGACAGCCAGGAGACGGTTGAGTCGATCTGGGATACCACAATGAACGTAAACGCAAAGGGTGTTTTCCTGGGTTGCAAATTCGCTATTCCGTTGATACGCCGGTCAGGAGGTGGATCGATCATTAACACGGCTTCCTTTGTCGCTTTCATGGGAGCTGCCACCCCACAAATTGCCTATACTGCCAGTAAGGGTGCGGTGGTATCCATGACTAAAGAGTTGGCAGTGATACATGCCAAAGAGAATATCCGGATCAACGCGATCTGCCCGGGTCCGCTTCAAACAGAGCTGCTTATGAGCTACCTGAACACCCAAGAAAAAAGAAAAAGGCGACTGGTACATATCCCAATGGGTCGGTTCGGAGAAGCCAGGGAAGTTGCTGCGACGGCGCTGTTTCTGGCATCAGAGGAATCCTCTTACATCACGGGCACGGAGATCCTGGTAGACGGCGGCATCACTGCTGCCTATGTGACTCCTGAATAATCGAAGCTAATTGAATCCATGAACGAACGCTTTCAAGTCATTAGTCCGGTAGATCAATCCATTTATCTGGAGCGGAGTTTTGCATCGGATGGTGAAATTGAGAGTGCCCTAAAGAGCGCATACACGGCACAAGGCAGCTGGAAATCTGTTCCCCTCGAAGAGCGAATGACGACTTGTAAACGAATGGTTGAGTGGATGCTGGGTATGGCCGACCATATCGGGGAAGAGCTGACCTGGCAAATGGGAAGACCATTGAGGTATAGTCCTCTGGAGATCACCAAGGGTTTTCGGGAGCGGGCAGAACATATGATTCGCATTTCACCAGCAGCCCTTTCGGATCAGATGATAGAATCATCCGACCATTTCGTTCGATTCATCCGCCGCGAAGCGCTTGGTAC
>JAHELJ010000058.1 GCA_024644235.1 Lewinellaceae bacterium | reverse complement strand
AGGAGAGAAGAGTGACTAAGAAATACCTGGCGGTTGTCCATGGCAAGCCAGCTACCAGAGGCCGGATCAGCACTCCGATTGACGGTAAAAGTGCACTCACCCGCTTCCAGCTGATACGGTCGGTACCCTCAAGAAATTTCGGACACCTGTCATTGCTTGAGCTAACACCGGTAACCGGGCGCACTCATCAGCTGCGTATTCATCTGCGTGATCTGGGTCATTTGATCGTTGGAGATAAACTCTACGCCGGCCGGCAAAAAACAATCCTTGGCAAAGGTCTGCTGTTATGCGCCAGCGAGTTGATATTCGAACATCCGATCACCAGAAAGAACATCAAATTGAGGATCGATTCTCCAGCGAAGTTCACCAGACTGATGGATCGGGAGGCCAAACGATTTGCTAGTGAGGAATGACGATTTACGAGTGACGATGGACGATTTACGAATTGCGAATTGCGAATTGCGAATTGCGAATTGCGAATTACGAGTTACAAGTAAGAAGGCTTTAATCATTTCACCGGCTTAGTCACTTTGATTCATCGAACACACAAATCGATGCGCCCACCAGGATGAGACCGCTGATGTCTTAGCGATCTATTCTCTTTTTCAGCATTCCCGTCCAGATTTCTGCAAATTTGAAATACCAGACGATCTCTACCATGAAAAATAAACGACGGAATTTTATTAAAAAGAGCGCCGTCTTAGCGGCTGCCGCCGGATTATTCAATCACTCATATTCTGTAAAGTCAACTGTCTCAAGTCATTTGTATAGCAATGCTAAAGATGCTGGCATCCAATTGTGCCTTGCCTACTTCTGGGGAATAGAAGAATGGAAAGTGATCCTGGCAAAACAGATGGATGTACTGGGAGCTGTCGGAGGTATCAATCCGGGAATGGTTAATATGCGGGATCAGAAGAATTACTCGTTACCGGTGATCAAAGCAGTAAAGGAAGCATGGGAAATGCAGGGACTTCAGCTCAAGGTCATAGAAGGACCTCCTTCACTTTATTCTAAGACTAAATTGGGTCTGCCGGGAAGAGATGAAGAGATTCAGAACTTCATCACCTTTCTTCACAATATTGCTGCCTTAGGTATCGACACCGTGTGCCACAATTGGATGCCTGTAATCAGCTGGACCCGCACAAACATGGCAAAGGAGGGAAGGGGTGGAGCCCTGGTGAGTGCCTTCGATTACAATGACATCAAGAATGAACCTGCAATCACTGAATATGGAGAACTAACTCATGAGAAAATGTGGGATAATATGGAGTACTTCCTGAGAGCGGTGATCCCCGAAGCCGAAAAAGCAGGGGTGAAGCTGGCCTTACATCCCGATGACCCGCCAGTAGATAGCATTCGTGAAATACCACGCATAATGACCTCCGTAGAGGCATTCAAGAAACTATTGGATTTATACCCCAGTCCAAGCAATGGAATCACTTTTTGCCAAGGCAGTTTTGCATCCATGGGAGGCGAAGGTGAAGACGTGGATATTCCAAAAGCGATTGAATATTTTGGAAAGCGGAACGCCATCCATTTCGTTCATTTTCGTGATGTGAGAGGGAATAAGAATCGATTTGAAGAAACCTTTCACGACGAAGGTAAGACTAACATGCATAAGGCCATGCAGGCTTACTACGATATCGGTTTTCGAGGTCCTATGCGTCCTGATCATGTACCCACCATGGCTCGCGACAGCAATGAACATCCAGGATATAGTACGATAGGGGCTCTCTATGCCGTCGGCTATATGCGAGGCTTAATAGAAGCAGTTTATGACGAGTGACGAACTACGAAGGACGAAGGACGAATTACGAATTACGAATGACGAATGACGAATGACGAATAAGATTTTTAGCCCCTTTTACCCCTTTGGCCTCTTTAACCTGAAATATCAAAACCACACATTCTTTCCCAAAACCCATAATCACTACTACACTACTACACTAAACAACCATTTCCATCCTTTTTCCAACCTGGTTTTCTTGCAATTTGAAAGGAGATCTACGTGCTTTGAAGAAAAAATAAACTATGAAAACAGTCATTAGCGTATCAATTATCCTTATCTCGATTATGAGCACCTCATTTGGACAAAGTCAAGCGCGGAGTGAGTTTGCGCAGAAATTCAATTTCGATAACAGTACCGATGAGAAGGAGGTCACCCTCGACGTTAAAACTGGTACTGAGATGGTGGGTTTTGAATTTACCAGTGAGATCACCGGAGGACACTTGATCATGACGATCCTCGATCCCAATGGAAAGAAGGAAGGTGGCTTTGAGTTGGAGGCGGTGGAAAGCAAGAGAGATGGAAGCAATCATAGTTCGAGTAGCAACCGGAACTCTAATGACAATTCGCATACCTATACCATGGTGACTACGGACGGAGGAAATGCTCATGGTATGTTGAATAAGCAAATCGACAACCCGGTGGCCGGCACTTGGAAAGTGAAAATCAAAAGCAAAACACTGTCTGGCCTGGTGGCTATTAAAGTCGCACAAATGAGTGACGACTGATGCTGAGGATTCCAGCCCTGATTCTGTGCTGTTTTTGTTTTTCTGGCATCGATGCACCCGGACAGGTGCAGGTCAAGGGGCAACTCATCCTCGACAGTACCTGGCAGCGGATGGTATTTGCCTGTCCACTGGGCAGTATGGAGGATATGTACAAGTGTTCTCCCCAAATGATCATGGCAAGTGGCTCGGTAGATTCCTCGGGCTATTTTCAGCTTGATCTACCCACTTCCAATTTTCCCAGATTGATTCGGTTGCATGTGACCAAAGTTGGTGCCCCTCCTGCGATGCTGATCGTTGGTGGCAGACAGGAAAATCATGGATTTCTTGCAATTGCACCAGAGCTGTCCGCGATAGAGCTCTCGACTAGCACTAAAGACCGAATTTTTCCCCACTTTTCAGGTGAAGATCCACTGAATCGAAGTCTGTCAATGGTAGACAGCATTGTACGATTTTGGTCTGGGCAACATGCAGCGCTCCAGAACGAAAGCGACCAGTATGAGGCAAGAAGTAAGATGATTGATGCCCTCTATCATTCCGCTGAAATGTCTGAATCGCCGCTGACAAAAGTCTACGCTTTGTATCTGGCTGACCAAGGCTTTAATCATGACGAGGTCGTGCTTCGACTCGAAGAGGCAGCGACAAACCACCCCGATTTTCCATATCTGATCACTTCCTTGCCGGAAAGGTCCCAAGAATCCTCCCGGCTCTTGCTTGCACTGTTGTTGCTGGCTATTCCGGCAGGGAGTTATTGGTTCTATATGAGGTGGTCTCAAGTTAGAAAGCAGGTGAAGGTGAATCAGCTATCCCCACAGGAACGCAAGGTGGCACAACTCCTATATGCCGGCAAGTCCAACAAAGAAATCGCGGAAGTGCTGCATGTAGAAGTGAGTACCGTGAAAAGCCACACCAATCGGATCTTCAACAAGCTGAAAATCTCATCAAGAAACGATGTTAGACGGTATGGTCATTTGATCCTGTGAGTTCCCTAGCAAGAAAAGCCATCATTTCGTAACTTCCTGATTACTATGAATGGCCCCTTACCCCTGGTGGTAGTCGTTTTATGTCTACTACTGACCATGAATACGATCGCACAAGAGACCATTGACTTCACCGAAAGTGTGGACCCGGCTTCTTTGGAGCTTACCGATTTCTATGAGCATATGGATACTTCCCGGATATTTAGACTACCGATAGCCTTAGAACAAATGAAAAATGAGTTCCCCCTCCACCGGATTGTCGACATTGAAACTTACTACCGAAAGAGTCCGCAACACCTGCTTCTAAAACTGGGAACCGGCCCTCTTCCCCTGGAGCGAACTTTTGCATTTTCCGAAGGGAGGGGATCGACTTACTTCCGGCTCTACGACGATAATTGCGCAGTAGTGATTGAGGTAACTGCCAATGAAGGTGTTGCCTTGGAACCTAGGATCAGAGACCGGAATTGTAATTATTAAGAAGCATTGTCACCCAAAACGATTTTGAAAATTTTGACCGACTAACGTGTTCACACAAATCCGTTTCAGTACTCTCCTATCTCTTTTATTGCTCAACTCTATGGTTGTGGTAACACTCCCAGGACAGCGAGATTATCGAAGTGATCCATTGCTGGTACTTGGTGATTCTCTTTTCCTATTTGAGCATTACGAAGCCGCCCATCAAACCTTTTTGGAGGTAGCTGAGAAGTTAGAAAATTCCGAGGAGTATGCCGGAGCGGTGTATGCTCTCAATCAGGCTGTAATGACTTGTTTAGAAATGGGTGAGATAGAAAGATGCGTTTCTCAATTGTTGAGCGCTGAAAAGTTGGCTCACGAACTGCCTTCTAAACATCCTGAAAAAGTGCGCAACGAGACCTGTAAAGCAATGATCAATATGCACCAGGAGAATCTTGACTCCTCAGAAATACAATTCCATAAAGCAATTGCGTCGATGGAGTATTGTTGTCCGGACGAAGCAGAACTGAGGGGTGACATCTACTTTCATCTTGGTTTTTTAAATCAAAAATCTGGAAATCAGCTACAAGCCGAAGAGAGCCTGCTCAAATCCATAAATTATTATCACGGCAACAACGATAACAGTGTTCTGAAGAGAGTAAGAGCACACGCGATTCTTGGTGAATTGTATATTTCTAGAGGAGAAACAAACTTGTATGCTGAACAGGTGCACTTAGCTAGAGGAATTCTAGAATCCGGAATTGAAGCACCGTCGCGTCTTTATGAAGAGATTATGCTGGATTATGGAATTAATTTCATTCATCGAGATCTCTTTGATTCTGCCTTTACAATTCTGGACATGCTTTTTGTCAGAGAACTTAACAAATCTGATCCTGCATTTCAGACACTTGGTTATTACTCAGCCCTTCAAGGCCATTGCCTAGTCGAAACCAAGCGGGACAGCGCTGACAAATATCTGAGAAGAGCGTTGAATAACCTCTCCCGAGTTCGTGAAGCCAACCATAGATTTCTGTCTTACACGAGAAGACAATTGGGCAAACATTTTAGCAATGTGAATGACCATGATGAATCTGCTAGACAGTTTATGATGGCGTTCATTCACGCAGCAGAATCAACTGCTAGTGAGCAATCTCTGGTACAACAAAACCTTGCTGAGCTTTATTTGAAAACACAGGAATTCGACAAAGCTTTAACACATATCAACGAAGCCCTGGAAATCGTAGGTTTTAGAGAACAGGATGAAACATTTTTAGAAGTGGACTTCAGTCAACGTAATGTAGATGACTTCTTTGATCCCTTGATTTTAAAGGGCGAAATTCTCAGGCAAAAATATCATCACGATAAAGAGCCAGAGAACTTACAGGAAGCATTGCAGACCTACCAGGACATCGAAAATATTGCCTCCTTTTACCGGGCAGATATATACTCTATTTCCACGGAAAATGTAGTGTCTGATCACTACCATCGAAGTGCCGAAGGAGCTCTATTGTGTCTAGAGATGCTTCTTTCCAATGATCCCAGAAATGAATACCTGGAAATCGCCTTCCGATTTATGGAAAGGAACCGGTACGCCCAATTATTTGAAAGTCTTGATCGTACCGCAACCGGCGAAGTACTGGGAGTCCCGGCTGAGGTACTGGAGACTGAGGCAGATCTCATTGCCATAATCGAAAACCTGGAACGACAGAGTAATCAGTCTGAAGAGTTTTCAGCAGACAGTCTATCACGAACAAGAAATCAATACCGATCCCTACAAAATGTCATCAGGAGCACTTACCCCACCTACTACCAAATTCGGTATGACAGCATGCTGACACTGGACCAGGTTCAAGCATTACACAATGATGGAAGCCAAACCTTGGAGTACTTCTGGGGTGATACCACTTTAAGCATTCTGACCATATCAGCAGACTCCGCATCGCTCAGGAGTATCAAAAGATCAACAATTGAAAGAGACCTAGATCGAATGTTGAATTGGCTCATCACATCATATCTGCCAGATTCCTTCCAAATGAATTTCGATGAGTTTAGTGAAACAAGTTATCGACTTTTTCAGATGCTGGTGGAACCCTCTTTGAACGACAACAACAATCAACTAATAATTTCCGCTGACGGAACTTTGTCCTTTCTCCCGTTTGAGATCTTAATTACCGACGAAAACAATGACGGCTTCAAAAATGCTACATATCTGATCAAAGAAAAAGAAATCCAATATGCCCACAGCAGCAATCTGTTATTCAAGTCCAGACAACTTTCACCGTTGACAAGACCAAAATTACTAGCCTTGTCATACTCGGATGACAAGGCAAAAGAATCAGGACTTGACCAATTTATGGAATTACCCTATTCCGCTACGGAAGTTGATGCAATACGACGAAGCTTTAAACAAGCTCGAAGCACTGCCTTGAAGGGGGATTTTGCCACCGAAAGTGCTTTTAGAGCCAATATCGGAAATATGGATGTCGTACACCTTGCCGTACACGGCATCGGTGACCCCGACTATGAATACAATTCGCGATTGATCTTCAAATCAGACAAGGACTCGCTCGATGGTCAACTCTTCGCTCACGAGTTGTATGGTCTACCCCATTCATTGCGATTAGCGGTGCTGAGTGCGTGTGAAACCGGTGTTGGTAAAAATTATCCGGGAGAAGGGGTATTCAGCATAGGCAGGGCATTTGCAGTTACAGGTACTCCCTCGTTAGTCATGAGCCTATGGGAAGTTCCTGATAATTCCACAGCCAAAATAATTGCCAACTTCTACGGTCACCTATCCGAGGGGCATCGAATCAGCAAGGCATTACAATTGGCAAAAATTGAATATCTCGAGAGTCACCATCTTGGACTTACACTGCCCTTCTACTGGGCTGCACTAGTTCCCATGGGCGAAATGTCACCCTTGGTTAAACCAAACAATGAGATACCCACCAGCATACTTATAGTTTCAATCTTATTGGTAGGTCTTCTTATTTTGTGGAAATCAAAAAAGATAAGATCAGTAGTTAGATCTAACTATCCCTTCAAATCTTTATCTTCTTTATTCTTGTGGGAAGTTCTTCATTGGAAGAAATAAAATGCTGGCCGTGCAGATTGATTTCATGAGACACATTTTCCTTCACTTCCACATAATTGTCAGTGAGTCTGCAAAACTCGGATTCTTCGACAAACCTAATATCCTTAATAATTCGGTCACCACCTGTGCAATTTATTTTTATTGGACACCGCATCTTGAATCTCTTAATCTTGTCGAAGCACAATAACAAGTCTTCCATAATATCAGGATCGATATCATTAATAAAATTATAGAAATCATACATTACGAAGTCTTCCGGAAGAGGTTGCACTTCAGTAGCAACATATTTAAACTTAAATTTCTTCAATATTTTCCTTCTCACCTTTTTCGACAAGGACTTACCTGGCTTTATACCTGCCATTTTATTAATCCATGAATTTGGTATTGATTGTTTGATCTTCCACAGAGTAAATTCATCAATGTAATCTTTCCATTTTGAGAACCTTTCCAAATTAAATTTGACTCCATGCCCCAAGCTAAAATCTTCATCACATAGATTGAGGTATAGAATAAATCGTTCTTGAGCTTCCCAAAAATGGTCTGGTTTTTTCTTGCGTGAGTGTCTTGGCTTTTGAAAAACAAGCTTATCCGATTTTGTAACAACATAACCCGTAGTAATAACTCTGATCATACCAGGTGATTCGTCCGGTCTGATCACATCTCCTGTGTGTGACATAATATTTGGTTTTTTGGTTTATTAAATTGGAAAAGAGAATAGCCTTAATTTAGAACCGGGCCCTATTTCCTTCGTTTAACATGATCGACTTTCGTAGGCATTTCTACGTAGGTTGTAATAGGATGCTGCTTTAAATTTCTAATATCCTCATCGACATCACCGACATCGGCAATCACATAATCCGTAATCCTGTCAAAAGCATCTGGATCTAATATTCTGACCCTACGGATTGGGAGTATGTCATCAAGAACATTTACAAGCAGATCACCTTCATAATCAAATACGGGCAACTTTTCCAGTTGATTTATGATGGTATCTCCGCTTTCAATATCAAGATCCTCTAGAAAATTGTAGAAGGGTTTTAAGATTGAATCATCTTCTACCGGTAACACATTGGTAGCAAGGTAAGTAAGCTCAAAATCTAGATTTTTTATATGTATTAATTTCTCTTCCAAATGATCCTTATAAGGGTCATCATCCTCTAAGCACTCAATACGCTCTTTGATTTGAGTGAGCCAAGTCACCTTAACCTCTTTCAGCATATCCCTAATTTCCTTGTTGTAGCCCTTCCCCCATAGCAACTCCGCCTCTTCGATCCTTCGAAGATTAAATTTGACCCCTTTCCCAAATGAGATTTCATCACTTCCGGTATTGGAGTGGAGTGTGTCAAAAACAACAAATCTCTCTCTTACGCTTGGCTTACGAAAAACAAGTTCCAGTACCTCGTCTTTCTGCCTTACTTTGTACCCGGCAGTTAATACTCGAATAAGCCCTGGTGATTTGGATGGGCGGATGACATCCCCTGTGTGTGACATATCATTTAGTTTTTTGGTTAATAATCTTCTTACAATTTAGCCTGCCGCTGATAAATTTGCACCACCAGACTATCTCAGTTTCTTCAAAAGCTTCCTCGCATTACCTTCAACCTGATTATCTGCAGCAATTTCCTCGAGTAATCCTTGCGCTTCATCCAGACGGTTTAGTTGCAAATAGCTAAGTGCCAAATACCATTTGGCATCTTCTGCAAGGGAGGTCCTAGCCCGTATCACTTCGTCAAAAGCTTGCGAGGCTTCCTGCCAACGACCCTCCGTAAGATAACAGTTACCCAGGTAAAAGAGATCGGTCAGCCGGTAAGGACTATCTTCGATCTGGCTTTCAAAAATTTCCAGGGCCTCAGCATAATTACCTAAACGATATGCCTCGTAAGCCTGGCGATCCAAGTCATCACCGGTGCCTCGCGTACCCGCAAGTACAATATCCTCGGCAGGTCGAAAATGAGTGACAAATAACTCTGAAGGATTTACAGATTTGGGTTTAAACAGGGGCGAAATAGCAAAAATCAAAATGAGAACACTAGCGGCAATTGACAACGTGGCTACCAGTTTTCTCCTTCTTGTGATCGCCGGTCCATCCTGCCTGCCGGTTGTTTTCGAAAAGCTGATTTCATCGAACTGAGCCGAACGCAACCTCTCCAGTTTTTCCTCTTTGGTAGTTTGCCGGCCAGAACTGCGAATGCCCTCAATCATCAAACGGACCGAATCCACTTCCTGTCGGAAAGCAGGATCCTGAATATACCGTACCTCCATGTCGATCATTTCTTCCTCCGGCATATTACCCTCCAAAAAGCGGGATATTTCTTCGATATGTTTGGACCTGCTCATTGACGATCTACTTTGTTGTTGAGTACTCCCTTTCTTTTGTACTCTTCCTGGAAAATCCTTCGGAGGCGAACCAGGCATTTGTACTTCATGTTCTTTGCCGTACTGTTGTTTTTATACCTGAAATAGCTCTGTATTTCGTCCATCGATAATCCATGGAAATAATACAGCTCCAATACACTCCGGCAGGGTTCGCCCAGACGATCCAGGGCCTTTTCCAAGATGATTTGAAGATCCCTATTCTGTTGCTCCGAAGGGCTTGAATCAATTTTCTGTTCTATCGATTCATGGATCTTTTCGGCACGCACATTTCTGCGCACATATTCTCGGTACTTGTTCTTTGCGATACCAAACAGATAGGTCTTTGTACTACACTGGAGATTATCGATTTCACCTTTCTGCAGCTTGGCTGACATGGTGATAAAGGTGTTTTGATAGATGTCGCGAGCGACATCTTCACCTACGGGATAATGGCTTGTCATCCAGGCGATGAATTCGCTTCGATACTTGCGATATATTGTCGCTAGTTTTTTCTGGTCGCTCTGAGTAAGCTGTTTAAGCATAACCTGCCTCGGCATATTATACAGTTAGTGACCGTATATTGTAAAAGGTCACCCTTCGAAATGAACATATTTTTCCAAACTGACCTGGTTGCTGTTCACCAAAGCCGATGTTGTGGCTAAATTGTGCGATAAGTCTGAGGGCTCAATCCTCCTTGTCGACAAAGATCCTTTTAAAATCCTCTCTCTGGTCGCGGTCTCCCAGCATCACCAGTTCCGCGTCATTCTCCAAGACAGTCTCAGCGGAAAGTTCTGTTATAACAGCTCCATTCCCCTTGATAGCAATTACGGTCAAACCGGTCTTGGCCCCGATCCCTGTTTCTGCTAAAGTTTTATCAGCCAGGGATTCGGGTACCGGTACGGTAAAAAGATTGACACCCTCGCCTAGTACAGTCAACTGCTTTTCCTGAAGAATTGAAAACACCGCTTCAGCTCCTAACGAAGCATAGCTGAGCACAAAGTCAGCCCCGGCACGGTGCATGATTTCAATGTTGCGCGCCTCAGTGATCCGGCTGATAATGCGAATGTCCTTGTTCAACTGCCGGCAATACGATGCCAGGTAGACATTCATCGCGTCATCATTTGTAGTCAGGAGTACCGATGGAGCCTCCATGATGCCAGCTTTCTTAAGCAGTTTGTAGTCGGCAGCGTCTCCCTTGAAGACACTATCGCAAAACTCTTCCATACGTTCGCAAAGTTCACGATCGCGCTCCACGATATTGACTTTGATCCCATTGCGACGGAGAGCCTCACTGGCAGCCCCTCCTACCCTGCCACCACCAATCACCACCACCGGATTGGGATTCACATCATAGTTGACGAAGAGATCATCGAGCCGGTGAAGCTGCCGTTCGGTCCCAATCAGTACTAGTACACTCCCATCATTCAATAGCATACCTCCCCGAGCGGGAAGCATATGGCCTCGTTCCCATATGCCTATAATACTGGCACCTGATAGTTGTCGCAATCCCGATTCTCGAACGGTTCGATTGACCAACGGAGTGTTGTGGACGGGAAGTTCGGCAATCAATAAATTTTCATAGCGGCCAATTGGATGTGATTTGGCGTGTTGGGCACTGGCCCGATTAGCGAGTTGTTCACCGAGATTCCGCTTGAGGGGCAGCACGTTGGTGGCCCCGCTCAGTTGCAGTACATCTACGGAGTCTTCTTCATTAGCTACTGCTATAATAACTACGTGCTGCTCAACATGTCGAACTGTGAGAATGATTTTAGTGTTCACGGTATCCTCCCGGTTTACTAAAATCAACCGTGCTTTCTCGACATTGAGTGCTTTGTAGGTGTTTTCATTGTCCACTTCGCCTGTAATAACCGACACGCCCTCCTGATGGAGGGTAGAGGCCACGGTAGGATCCGGTTCTATGACAAAGTAGGATATTCCCTCCGGTTTCAGACGCCGGATCAAATCCTGAGCAATGGTGTCATAGGTACAAATGATCACATGGCCTTCCGTTTCAGGTGCTACCAGACGAGGAGCACGATTTCGGATCTGGCTCTCCAGAAGAGGAGCGTAAAAAAACCGGATAAAAGCGAAAGGCAGTACTATCAGAAGCAGAACAATTCCCGACATCAGTACCACAATACTGAATAACCTGCCCAAGTCGCTCTGGAAGGTAATGTCTCCAAAGCCCAGGGTGCTCATGACGGTAAGGGTCCAATAAAAACCTGTCAGCCAGGAATGTTCCTGCCCTTCAACCCGCAACATAATGATGTGAAAGAGTATCGCATACACAATAATGACCACTCCGAGGAATGCCAGGTACTTAAGCAGGGTTCGTGTGTTTCGTCGAACCTGCTTGTCATTCATATAATAAGCGAGCTGAAAGCCGACAAATTTCATGGTGTAAATATATGAGTTGATCTTTGGCAAAAGAGTCAAAATGGGGGAAAGGGTCGAAAATCCGCTCATCGTCTCTTTGTTCAGCTGTGGCAAAAACAAAGCGTAGTATTTGTTGTTTTATAGACAAGTATCTTCAATGAAAGTCCTCAATGTTCATAGCCGGGTTATCGATAAACCGGCGAAAGAAGTAGCAACGATTTTCGATCACCTGGCTACGGAAAATGACCTCGTATGGCCGCACGGGAAATGGCCCCCAATGAGATTCCGGGAAGGAGTCAAAGTGGGAGCAAAAGGTGGCCATGGACCAGTCCGATATACCATTGAAGAATTTGTGCCCGGCGAAATGATCGAATTTCGATTTAGCAGACCGCGTGGATTTCACGGTGTACATCGATTGGAACTCACCGCCCTTAACTCAGACACTTCGGAGCTTGTTCACACGATCGACATGGAAATTAGAGGCCTCGGCATTATCACCTGGCATCTAATTATCCGGCCACTGCATGATGCCCTTTTGGAAGATGCGCTGGATCAAGCGGAGAACCATTTTGTTGGTTCAAACAAGAGGACTCCCTGGAATCCCTGGGTGAGGATTTTGCGACTTGTTTTGAAGTGATCGTAATCGGCAATAAACCGATGATGACTGCTTTCAAAAAGCCCCCTAAATCCCGAGAGGGGGACATTCAGTTTGACTACGGATCCCTGAAGAGATTTTTTTTCAATACTTACACGATTCAACAGTTCAAAGACAAGCTCTTTGGCTGATCACGATATTAGAAAGGTTCAGCCGCAAACCGGATTACCATCTCCAAGGCCCCTCTACATCCCTCAATGGGAGCTTTGCGGTTAAAGGCTGGAAGAAGTAGATAGGTGTAAGAAATTAATATGGATAGCCGCGAAACATTACCGCACTAGTTCGCTGGTCCCCGCTTCATTCTGATTTCGATGACTCCGTTGGCACCACGAGAGCCCCAGGAAGTGGCTTCGGAGCCCTTTAATACATTAATACTGGCCACATCGGTGATGTTAATCATATGTGCTGCCTGGGCATAATCAGTGCCAACAGCAATACCATCAATCACATAAAGTGGGGCCGTTGGACTGTTAAGAGTCTGTTTTCCTCGAATAGTTATTGTGTAATGAGGACTATTTCCTTTTACAGTAACTCCCGGCTCCTTTCTAAGCAGATCAGCCAGTTCTTGAAAAGCTTCTTGAGTGGTGTCCTTTTCACTTTGTGAGGTGGTCGATTGCGTAGCAGTACAAGCAATGAGCGCCATTAGAAATACCATCGGAAAAAAGGGAATTTTACAATGCTGCATGACTTGGTAGATTTAAGAATATGAAGTTATGCAATCCCGCTATCATTCGTTTGGAAATCTTGCTCACTGAGATCTCCACACTGAACACAAGGGATAACTTGGTACTGCCTCAGCAATTGTGAATAATATCTGTATACTTGAAACCACAAATTATCCAGATCATGGCCGTTGAAGCAGCAACCAAATTTACAATATCAGGAGAAATCGATTATGCTGAAGGCTCAGTTGTTAGCAAGACAATATTGAAGAAACCGGGTGGTAACATTTCTCTATTCGCCTTTGATCAGGGAGAGGGTCTGGCTGAGCACAGTTCCCCTCATGACGTGCTGGTGCAGATACTCGATGGCAAAGTGGAAATCAACATTGGAGGGAAACCACATATACTGCAAGCCGGTCACTGTATTTTGCTCCCCGCGGACATTCCCCATGCTTTGAAAGCAGTAGAGAGATTCAAAATGATTCTAACCATGATAAAAGCTTGAAATCTCAATACGTCATTCAGTTTCTGCAAAATTATCATTCATGAAAGTAGAAGATATCTTAAACGACAAAACGCAGAAGGCCAAGGCAAAGGTTAAGCAAATCGGACAAGGGTTAATTGATGGTGCGATATCATTGAATAAATTCCTAAATGTCACTGAAGGTCAAAGGGGGACCAACAGGGCTACCTGTATTGAGGCTCTTGAGTTTGCCACCAGGGAGAATCCCGACATTGCGAGCAAAGAATTACTTCATTTTGCTACTCAAGCATTGCAGGAAGAAGAACCAAGAATTAAATGGGAAAGCGCTAAAGTAATTGGGAATATTGCAACTAAATTTCCGACCCAACTCGACACACCGATCGCAAGTCTATTAGACAATGCCAGGAATAGTGGTACGGTGGTTCGTTGGGCTAGTGCACTTGCCCTGGGCGAAATTCTGAAACTGCAAGGAAAAGAGGATAAGGATTTGATTGAAAAGATTGAAGACTTGTCGGCAAAAGAAGAAGATGAGGGAGTCAAGAAGAAATACCTGGAAGCATTGAAAAAGGTTAAGAAGTGATTTATCAGGGATTTACTTAATCAGTGTTTTTGAAGCAAAAGTGAAGTACTTCTTCCTTATCTACTTACCTCCTGGTGTGGCATTTGCCAACACTAAACCATTCTTTTTTGAAGAATTCTTAAAACCCTCAATCAATTATGTTGCTCCGCGGACGAGCATATTCTAACTTAATATCGGCTTGATCCCCATGCACTAGAAAGTCGTATAATTGTCACAATAAGCATGCTCTAGATCTGATGATCAAATCTCGTCAACTTGCTGCCATTATGTTTACTGATGTCGTGGGTTACACGAAGATGATGAACGAAAATGAACAAAGGGCGCTGGATCTACTAGAGAAGAATCAATCTATTCAGCGACCTATCATTGAGAAGCTTGGAGGTCGATGGATAAAAGAAATTGGCGATGGAGTACTGGCTAGTTTTTCTACAGCCAGCGATGCAGTTTATTGCGCCAAGGAAATTCAGGAAGCCTCCAAGAAGGAATCTCATTTAAAACTTAGAATCGGGATTCACATCGGTGAGGTAGTATTTCAGGATGATGATGTATTGGGAGATGGAGTAAACATTGCTTCAAGAATTGAAACACTGGCCCCAGCTGGAGGTATTTTTATTTCTGAAGCTGTCTTTAGGAACATCCAAAACAAACAGGGTATTGATGCAGTGTTTGTGATGGAGAAATTGTTAAAGAATGTGAGCCATCCAATAAGAATTTACAGTGTAATTAATGAAGACAGCATCGATAATCTTCATTCCATTCGCTTGGGCAGTAAGAACAAAGGTTGGGAAAAAGCTATCGCAGTATTACCCTTTGTAAATATGAGTAGTGATCAGGAGCAGGAATATTTTAGCGATGGCTTGACCGAAGAAGTCATTACAGATTTATCACAGTTAGACAACCTGATGGTGATTTCTAGAAGTTCCGCGATGGCTTTCAAAGGTTCTCCCAAAAATTTGAAAGAAATTGCAAGTGATCTTAATGTCAGATACATTCTTGAAGGTGGTGTTCGCAAGGCCGGAAATAAGCTTCGTATCACCGCACAATTAATTGATGCTGAAACAGATACCCATTTATGGGCTGAAAAGTATACCGGATCGGTCGATGACATTTTTCAAATTCAGGAGAATGTTTCCAAATCGATCTTAAATTCCTTAAGTCTCAGATTTGACGAGTCGGCATTTGAACGCTCAAAAAGACCGGTTAGCAATATACGTGCCTACGAACTCTACAGGAAGGCCCAGTATGAAATATTTCAGTTCAAGGAGGATGGTCTAAAACGCGCCTTTAAGTATCTCGATGATGCATTGGAAATTGAAGGTGAAAATCCTTTCCTCTATGCAAAAATGGGTGCAGCACTTCTCTCGCTGATGAATTTGCTGAATAAAGTAGATCACAGCATTTTTTTCAGAGTAAGACAATTGACTGAGCAAATATTCCGACTGGCACCAGATAGTCCCTTGGGGCATAGTTTGCTGGGTTATTTGTCTTTATATGAAGGTAACATTAAAGATACTGTAATTCAGCTACAAACTGCTTACAATTCAGATCCTGATAACGACAACCTCTGGTTGCTCATACTAGGATACTCTTATCTAGGACAATCAGACCAGGCTGAGAAATATGCGGTTCTATTGGGAGAAGTAGATCCCTACAACCCTGTATGCCATGCCTTAATATCTGTAATGTATTATTTGAAGGGGGATCTTGAGATGGCAACTAATGAAATAATCACTGGGTATGAAATGTACCCGGAAGTACCGCAAGTCCAGTTGTATTATGCCTATCATACAATGATCAATGGGGATTCAGCACGAGCCATCGAAGTATTGGATCGATACATTCCTAATACCTCGGGTTCGATATTTGCTGTGATAGGAAAGCTATTCAAAGCGGCAATAGAGAATTCTGAAGATGATATGGTGCTAACTAAAGAAGAGGAGGAAAAGCTCAAAATTGATGTCGAGTGGTCATGGCTAATCGCTGACTTCTATGCCATGATAAAACAAAACACAAAAGCCCTATATTGGCTGGAGCACGCTGTAAACAGGGGCTTTATCAACTATCATCTTCTGATGCATTATGATCCGTTCCTTGAGAATCTTAGAGGTGATGGTGAATTTCTTAATCTAATGGCAAGGGTAGAACGACTGCATCAAGATTTGCAGCTCTCTATGTAATTTAGGTTGTCATGTCTTTCTTATTGAAACTTTGGCAAATCTATCCTGGAGCGAGAGCCTGATGTTTCTTGATAAGTAATAATCATTTTTGTTTCAATGATAGAGGCTACTTTGAAAAAGATAATCCACCATCTATTCTTGAAAAAATCAACCTTCATCTTTTGCATTTCTATTTTATTGCTTTCGTGCAAACATCAGGCACCATCTTACTCCTCGGCAACCACCACGACTTCGGACGTCTGGGATCTGGCAAGGGAAATTGAGGAATCCATGGTAGTACCTACCTTCCCTAAGCGGACTTTCAACATCTTGGAATATGGTGCTGTCAAGAAAGGGGAAGTATTGAATACCGCTGCATTCTCGGAGGCGATCAAGGCATGTTCGGAAGAGGTACTTTTCCAAAGGTCAACCATGCTTCCGGGCCTCTCCCCTCACCAAGCGATATGGCTGGGGCATCCACTATGACAAAAATGGTAAGATGGCCTTGTACGGTGTTGAAACTCAAGAATACCAAAAGTTTTTGGCTGATGACCAACTTGAAAAATATAAGGCGATGCGATCGAAAAGGAAATAACGACGTTATTATCCACTTTTAGCATCAAAATCTTAAATCTAGCCCTGCTGATCAAAATAGGTTTAGAGAAAGAGAAGCCAGATGGAATAAATACTCGCTCGCTCGGAATGGCCGTTCTTACTGGCTTAGTTTTTCAATAATTTGGTTCTGTTCATCGATCATGCTCTCGAGGCTTACCACCCTTTGATACAGTGCCTGAATGGCGGCCAATGCCACGCCACTTGCATCGGTTGTGGAGATGTACTTCTCATCACTCCCCACCCCAAATGCCGCATAAAAGTCTTCTGCCATCGGGCCGATGTGCATACCTTCATTGCTATGCTTATATTTCCAACGTGAGATCCTTACCTGAACCAATTTGCTAAGAATTTCCTGGTTGTCGATTTCCCTAAAGTCGGTCTTAAAAGTGCGACTGGAGCCATTTACCCAGCTTCCTCCGTTGGTTACGTGCGCACCATTTCCATTACTGGTAGAAGTTCCAACATGGATGGGATGCTGAGGACTGAAATTATTAACCCCGAGCCGAGGCGTCGCTAACAGACCTTTTCCTCCCGAAAAGTAGCCACCCCATTCAGCAGAGCCGTTAGCTCGACCATAAACTCCCCATCCACCAGATCCACTTGCCACTCCTGTGACACCATCCGAGCCACTACCACTAGCTTCTCCATAGACGCCATTGCCATTGGCTTTATTGGTCTT
>JAHELJ010000165.1 GCA_024644235.1 Lewinellaceae bacterium | reverse complement strand
ACCGCCAATATATACGATAGATTATTGAGTATTGTTTCCAATTTTCGGCCGCTGATCGAACCCATAGACACATGGTCTTCCTGTCCTAAAGAGGTGGGTATGCTGTCGGCACTGGCTGGAAAGCATAAGGTCTTGTTTTCAGAGGCCAGCGCTGCAGAGGTATATTGAGGAATCATGAAGCCGCTTTGCACCCCGGTTTTTTCCATGAGCAACTGCGGCAAACCATCCCGCCCTTCAAGAAGCAGGTAGGTTCTACGATCGGAAATGTTTCCCAGCTCTGAAGCTGCCAGACAACAGTAATCCAAGGGCAGTGCCAATGGTTGGCCATGAAAGTTGCCTCCGCTGACAATATGATCTTCATCGATGATAATCGGGTTGTCGGTTACCGCATTTGCTTCGATTTCCACTGCCTGCTTAAGATGAAACCAGGCGTCGCGGCTACTGCCATGAACAGCCGGAACACATCTCAGAGAATATGGATCTTGCACCTTATCACAGTCCTCATGCGATGCCATGATCTCCGAATCAAAGAGGAGGGACCACATGCGATGAGCAACTTGCTGTGCCCCTGCATGTGGACGTAACTCATGCATTCGCACATGAAACGGGTTCTTTGATCCACGGAGCGCTTCAAGAGAAACAGCGGCTACCAGGTCGGCACTTTCGAGCAGGGTATGCATCAAATCAACCGAGCAGACTGCGTAAGCCAACATAAATTGAGTTCCATTGATCAATGCTAGTGCCTCTTTAGGTTTGAGGGTGAGTAGTTGAATTCCGTGCTCCTGTAAGAATTCTGCGGCTGGATAATTTTGATTTTTGGATGAGATATAGCCTTTGCCGATTAAGGGCAAGAACAAATGAGCCAGGGGAGCCAGATCACCTGAAGCGCCGACACTACCCTTCATCGGCACAACCGGCAGAAATTCCTTTTGCACGTGCCAGTCGATCCGCTTCAGGACTTCCATGGATATACCCGAGTTGCCTAGTGAAAGCGCATGCAGCTTGAGGAGGAGCATCAGCTTCACCTTTTCGTCGTCCACCGCTTCTCCCACTCCGGTGCTGTGACTGAGCAGCAGGTTTTTCTGCAATTGCTCAACTTCTGCCGTGGGAATGGTGGTGGTGCAAAGGGGGCCAAATCCGGTATTGATCCCATAGGTCGGGGTACCCTTGGCAATCACTTTGGATACGATAGTGCGGGCCTTTTCAATCTTTGCTCTTGTCTTTTCAGTCCATACTCCATTCAGATGCCCCTTCACCAGTCTCATAGCGGAGTCAACGTTCATACTTGACTCACCGAAGTAGAAGATGTCATCCATATTACGAAGATCGGATATCCAGATTTATCCCCTCATAATAACCTACACTGAGATCTTTATGAGCTTTGACAAAATAGGTGATCTGGCCTACGTGGTAGGAAAAGTGTTCGGTGACATGTAGCAGGATGGCGACACCTGACTCATCAAAACCCTGCACCGGGTAGGTTTTTAAGAGGTCTTCTGGCTTTAGATGATCCAGGAGTCGATTGACCTCGTCCATTAGGTCTTCGATCATCTGTTTAAGGTCCTTTTTAGGGATTGGACCCTTTTCATCAAACTCCGATTGCCGCTGCCTGTTATCATGTTTTCCTCCGAGGGTTGAAAACAGCCACTGGCGGACATTGCCACAGAGATGTAGGACCAGGTTTCCGACTGAATTACTATGCTCATTGGGACGATACCAAATCTCTTGTTCGCTAAGCAAACCCAGGCACTTCAGCGTGCGTTCGCCACATTCTGTCACAAGTCGCCTCCTCACCTCAGATATTAGGTCTTGATGATACTGATCAAGTGCTTCCATAAGGCAAGGATAAGGCTTATGTAAATACCAGTCAAGGTGATTTGAAGAGGCCCTGATTTTCGTGGGATAGTCTGGGTTCGAAAGTCAAAATCGAAGCAGAAAGTTTATACCTTTGTCCCGATCTGCTGTTCCCGCAGATCCGGTCCCATAGCTCAGTTGGTTAGAGCACCTGACTCATAATCAGGGGGTCCCAGGTTCGAGCCCTGGTGGGACCACTTCATTCGCTAGCTATGCCAGGTCAAAAAGTTACCCAATCCGAAGCCTTGTCAAAGCTGCAGCGATATTGCAGCACCCAGGACAGGTGTCATCAGGAGGTGAGGAGCAAATTGCTGAGTCTGGGATTGAGAGGTGACATGCTGGAAGAGGTAATCATAGCCCTGATACAGGATGACTTTCTCAATGAGGAACGATTCGCCCGTTCTTTTGTGAGAGGCAAATTTCGCATGAATGGCTGGGGAAGAAACAAAATAATTGCGGGCCTCAGGAGAAAGGGTGTTCCACAGTCGATCATCGAGATCGCCCTCGACGAATTAGAAGATCAGGACTACAAATCGGAACTTATCGAGTTGTTGGTGAAGAAAAGGCGCACAATTAGAGAGTCCGATCCATGGAAGCTCAAACAAAAGCTATTTGCCTATGCGGCTTCGAGGGGTTATGAGTCTGGTCTTATTTCGGCCTGCCTGCGTGAATTAAATGATTCAGTCTAAATACTTAGATCTCAGACAAATAGCTTTTCCAGTACTTCGGTTTAAGCCTGGAGTTTTATATTTTTAAAAGGCATCACATAACTCTCGGATCATGAAAACGCTGCTCTGGATTGGAACCGCGCTATATTTTGCAGTAGCCTGGTGGTGGTATGTTTGTCCCCACAAAAAGGTTTGTCCATTCGGCACAAAGTACAGCACTGAGCTATCAGGCCTTGCTTCACAATCGGACAAGAATCTGAATGTGGCCCCCAGCGAAACTGACCCCGAATTGAGCCAGTCCGAACCGATGATCGAGTCTTCCGAAATAAGCGGAGAAATAGAAGCAGGTTCAGCAATTTTTGATTGGTCAAGTGATGAGCTTCTGTCACAGCCTGCATTCCGGAGCTGGCTAGATTCCACAATCCAATCACTGGGTGCAAGAGACCAGGTCGAGATCAAGGGATATTTTCATGCGGATGAAAATCTACCTGCAGGTGGAGCCGACCTCGGTTTATTGAGAGCAAGTAGAGTGAAGGACCTGGTTGGTTCAGCTCTGTCTGATGAGCGGATAAAAATCGTCAGTGAGCCCGTGCCTGCCAATTTAGCCGACGTGGGAGAAGCATTGGTTGGTGTGGTAGTAAGAACCTTGATTAACAACGAGACGATTATAGAGTTGCCTGATCGAATTATCATCAATTTCCCACATGCTTCGGATGATATCCTCGAAAACCCCCAGCTCAATGAATATCTGGACCAGCTGGTTCTGAGACTTTCCCAAACCAGCGAAAAGGTCCACTTAGTTGGTCACACGGACAACACCGCCAGTGTCCGGCGCAATAATTATTTAGGGATGTTGCGGGCAGATGCTGTCAAGGCTCTCCTAGTGAGTAAAGGTGTTTCAACTGATCGAATTACTACTGAATCCATGGGTGAGTCAGCACCGATTGCCACCAACAATACCGCAGAAGGGCGCAAGAAGAATCGTAGGGTTGAATTGACCATCATTTCATCTTAAAGAAACAGATCATGCTATTTCTTCAACTTCAAAACCCCATAATCTCTCCCGGCACCGGTAGTACCACCAGCCACACCTTTGAGGTTTTGCTTATGCTGCTAGGGGCCTGGCTATTGGGGTGGTTTTTGCACCATCTTATCTATTGCACCAGGCACCAGGCCCGTATTAAGGAATTGGAAGGGCAGCTGAAAAGTGCAGGAAACCGGATCAACGATCTGGAGGGAGATCTCGAGAGTTGTAATTCCGCGGTAGTTAAGATAAAGGGAGAAAATGCATCCCTGGTTTCGCAGATCTCGAAATTGGAGCGTGAAAAAGCAGATTGGCTGACAAGAGATGTAGACTCCGTCAAAGACAAAGGGGGAGAGCAACCCCTTCAAAAGTCATCCACTATCCTCAGCCCACCGGCCGATCTCGATCTGGTTGAGGATGTTCCTTCTGAAACAAAAGAATCCCAGGAAGATCTATTGATATCGGGTCTTGCCAGCGACATAGCCGGACCCGCTCAGACCGGATTCGATTCAGAAAAAGCCAGGAGGATCTTTGGTCGAAATATACATGAAGACGATCTGCAAATCATTGAAGGCATTGGTCCAAAAACTTCCAAACTTTTTGTTGGAAAAGGAATTCACACCTGGCGTCAGCTTGGAAATACATCAGTAACCCAGTTGCAACATATACTGGATGAAGCAGGTCCACCTTACACCCAGGGTGATCCAAACACCTGGCCAAAGCAAGCCCGTATGGCTGCGGACGGAGAATGGTCGAAACTGAGGGAATACCAACAGTATTTGTTAGGGGGTGGCGAGCCTTCCGTAGAGCATGAAAATCCCATCCACTCCAGCCAACCGG
>JAHELJ010000003.1:248078-252425 GCA_024644235.1 Lewinellaceae bacterium | reverse complement strand
GAGGTGCAACTTTTTGCAAGCAGGGGCTATGCTACCTTGCAGGTAAACTACCGTGGCAGCACCGGCTACGGTAAGGCATTTTGGAAATCAGGGTTCAAGAAATGGGGGAGGGAGATGCAAGATGATATCACCGATGGTGTGCAATGGCTTATCAATGAGGGTATTGCTGAGCGAAACCGCATTTGTATTTACGGGGGAAGCTATGGAGGATACGCCACCCTTGCAGGTGTGACATTTACTCCGGACTTATATTGCTGTGCGATCGACTATGTAGGAGTTAGTAACCTATTTACTTTTATGAATACTATTCCCCCATACTGGAAACCTTATCTTGAAATGATGTATGAGATGGTTGGCCACCCTGAAAAAGATGAGGAACTCATGCGGCAAGCCTCACCTGTTTTTCACGTCGATAAGATAAAAGCTCCTTTGTTTGTGGTACAGGGTGCAAATGATCCCAGAGTAAATATTGATGAATCAGATCAAATCGTTGAGTCCCTAAGAACTAGAGGTATTGATGTCCCCTATCTCGTCAAATATGATGAAGGACATGGATTCAGGAATGAGGAGAATCGATTTGAATTTTATAAAGCTGCACTAGGGTTCCTGAAGAAGCACATGAATTAAAACTACCGACCGGTATACTTCCTGACAGAGGATTTCCTTAAATTCGAGCGCCATTCCCTTAAACCTTCTTTCTGGTTTAATTCTAAAACTTATGGATCTTATTAATTCATTGCTTACCAATCGGTTGGGGTTATTCATTTTCTTAGGTCTGGCAGTAAACACGCTCCAGGCTCAATCGGAGGAAGTGAGACCAGTAACCGAGCATTTCCTGATTAAAAATGCTACGGTAATTCCCATGCCTGGAAAGGAGTTGACCACCATGGATGTACTGGTCGAAAAAGGCATTATTAAAAGAATAGGACAAGACCTGCCGGTAATGGGTGGTGCCCGAGTGATCCAAGCGGATTCACTTTTCATATATGCCGGATTTATAGAAGGTATGTCTCACACCGGTATTCCAAACAGATCTAAATCCGGAAGAAACAGCACCAGAAATGGAGATGCAGAGAGAGCCAAAGTGAAGGATCCCGGAAATCCACCTAATGAACTGGCTGGCATTCAACCAGATGTTCAGGCCAGAAATAAGCTGGTGGCAACTGACAATTCCATTGCGGAAATGAGAAAATTGGGTTTCACAGCTTCACACACTGTGCCCAGGGGTGGTATGCTGCCAGGGAGTGGAGCAGTGATTCTCTTGCATGGAAGTTCTGGCGATCAAATGACTTTGAAAGATGGAGTCTCGATGTACAGCCAATTCAAAGCGGTGAGAGGTGTTTACCCTGCTACCATCTTAGGAGTGATTGCCAAATGGAGGGATCTCTACCGGCAGGCTGAAATAAGCCAAAATTACGAGCAGCGATATTCTGAATCTTCAGTGGGCTTGCCCAGACCCGAGCGCGACAAGGTAACAGAGGCATTTTATCCCGTTGTGGATGGTCGCTTGCCGGTCTTTTTCAAATCTTCCAGCGCGATGGAAATTCAAAGGGCTTTGGTTCTGCAAGAAGAATTAGGTTTTTCGCTTGTATTGGCTGATGTAAAACAGTCGGCACCGATAGCGGAAAAATTACAGAGGAGAGACGCCGGAATACTGGTCTCCCTGGATCTGCCAAAGGAAGAAAAAGAAGAAAAGAAAAGAAGTCAACGCGGCTCGCAGAAATCGGAAGTAGCTGATTCTTCAAAGGAAAGTGCAAAGGTTGATTCCATTAGAACCCAGACCGATAATCCGGACAAGTTAGATCCGGAGGTGAGTATGCTAATGGCAAGAAAAAGGAAAGCAATGAAATCCTACGAGCGTCAGGCTGCCATTTTGGATAGCCTCGGTATTTCGTTTGGATTTTCAACCCTGGGCATAAGATCTAAAGACTTTAGGAATGCACTCGATCGAATGATTGAGGCTGGACTTTCCAAAGATGCAGCACTTCGCGCCCTGACAGTATCGCCGGCCAGGATGTTGGGTGTAGAGCAAGTCATGGGTACCGTGGAGGAAGGCAAACTTGCCAATTTAGTGATAACCACTAAGCCCTATTTCGAAAAAGGCACTCAGGTTGCCTATGTATTTGTGGATGGGAACCTATATGAGTATGAGATTCAAGAGAAAGGCAAAGGCAGTGAATCCGGAGATGGAGACCCAGTTGACTTTACCGGGGTTTGGGATTATTCAGTGAAAGTTCCTGGAGAATCTGCGGATGGTGTATTGACGATCATGATGCAAAATGGGGAGCTGGAAGGAGAGATGACAAATTCCCAGTTTGAGGCATCGCGGGCTGTTAATGGTATAATGGTGGAAGGGAAGAAAATATCTTTCAAAATGGAGGTGGATATAGAGGGTCAGGAGACCGAACTAGAATATCAATTAACTGTAGATGGTGATTATTTTGAGGGCGAGGTACTAGCTGGACCATTTGGTAATTTTCCAGTAGAGGGCAACCGGGTAAAATCGCCAGAAAACAACAATTAGTCATGAAGAAATGCGGATTATTGGTGGCATCATTGGTCTTGACCACCGTGGTATGGGCACAGGTACCGAAGGGAAGTGTCCTTATTAGGAATGGCACTGTACTCACAATCACGAATGGTACCTTGAACAATACAGATGTGTTGATTATTGATGGAATCATAAGAGGAATCGGCAAAGAGCTGGATGCTCCTTCGTCAATAATGGAAATCGATGCTACCGGCCAATATGTGATGCCAGGAATCATTGATGCCCATTCACATATTGGCATCGATGCCGTAAATGAGGGAACCAATCCGATCACACCTGAAGTTAATGTGGGTGATGCCCTGAATCCTACCAGTGTTTCGATTTATCGCGCTCTGGCCGGAGGCGTTACCACATCGCACGCGATGCATGGTTCTGCAAACGCCATCGGAGGTGAATGCGAAACGATAAAACACCGTTGGGGCACCTACGACCCTGAGATCATCAGGATGGAAGATGCACCAAGGACAATCAAATTTGCTCTCGGCGAAAACCCTATGCGTGTGCATGGAGAAGGTAAAAAAATCAAACCCCGGACCCGGATGGGTGTAGAACAGGTATTTCGCGATGCTTTTAGCGATGCTCAGGAGTACATGCGTGATTGGGAAGACTATCGGAATGATCAGACCGGAAAAGCTCCACCCCGATATAGCGGCCGGTTGGAAGCTTTAGCTGATATCTTACGTGGTGAGATCATTGTCCATTGTCATTCGTATCGTGCTGACGAGATACTGATGCTAATGGATGTTTTGAAAGATTTTGGAGTAGACAAAATCGTCTTTCAACATGTGAATGAAGGATTTAAGGTTGCGCCGGAATTGGCCGAATTTGGCGCTATGGCATCTGTGTTTGCCGACTGGTGGGCATACAAGTTTGAGGTGTACTACAGCACTGCATATAATGCAGCAATTCTCACTCGCAATGGAGTGATTACCTCCATCAACTCAGATTCGGGAGAGCTAATCCGTCATTTATTTCATGAGGCAGGAAAAGCCCAGAAATATGGTGGTCTCTCCGATGATGAGGCGTTAGCTCTCATCACGATAAATCCAGCCATTCAGTTGGGTGTGGGAGACAGAATCGGTTCCATTGAGGAAGGAAAAGAAGGTGATGTGGCGATCTTCAATCACCATCCGCTCTCCATTTATGCCGTGCCTCAAAAAACCATCATCGACGGTAAACTGTATTTCGACGTGGAGTCAGATATGGATGATATTCGGGTGGATGTAGATCCCGAGGAAGAGATTCCCGCGTTCGAGTTTTTCGATCAGCATGATCATGACCGATGCATGCAGGATGTCTTCGAAACATTATTTATTAAGCGATAGTAGTATGAGGATATATCAAATGAAGTCATTAAATCTAATTCTCGGATCTCTCGCGCTTTTGTTCGTGGTTTCGACCTCTGCTGCACAGCAGATCAACAAGGCCAGACAGGGTAGTTTTGCCCTCACCAACGCAACGATTATCACGGTGACGAAGGATACAGTGACAGGACATGTTGTGATCGAGGATGGACGGATAACGGGAGTTGGTGACGTCGATCTACCATCGGGCATTGAACAAATGAATTGCGAGGGATTGTTCGTCTATCCGGGAATGATTGATGCGGGTTCTCAACTAGGTCTCGAGGAAGTCGGGTCCATTTCTCTTACTCTTGATCACAATGAATTAGGTGATCTGAGGCCTCAGATGAAAGCCTTGACCGCAGTAAATCCAAATTCTACTCACATTCCGGTGACCAGGGTTAACGGGATTACAACGGCATTGGTAGTTCCCTCAGGTGGCCGTCTTCCGGG
>JAHELJ010000003.1:0-247978 GCA_024644235.1 Lewinellaceae bacterium | reverse complement strand
TATGACGAATTTCTGGATCGTGATTCCGGGGCGAAGGAAGATTAAAGATTGGAAGTGATCAGCAGATCGAGATTGGTGTATTTGATCCCAAATCGATTTGCTAGATATTCGTTAGTGAGGCATCCTTTGTAGGTGTAGATTCCGTGTCTCAATCCGCTGTTGGCAAAGAATAAACTTTCAATACTACCGGTGTCGCCCGCAGTCAGCAGGATAGGGGTCAAAATATTGCTGACAGCAATTGAAGCGGTTCTGGATACCTTCGAAGAAACATTTGGTACACAATAGTGAATCACATCGTGCTTGATAAAGGTCGGATTAGCATGTGAGGTGACCTCGGATGTCTCAAAGCAACCTCCCTGATCGATACTCACGTCAACGATTACTGCTCCCGGTTTCATTTTTCTGATCAGGTCTTCTGATACAACCATGGGTGTACGTCCCAACTTGGAATGCATGGCTCCGATGGCGGCGTCTGCAGTTACTAATTCGTTCTCAAGGTAGACAGGGTTTAAAGCAGAAGTATAAAGCTTGCGACCGAGTTTGGTCTGCAGACGCATTAGTTTGTAGATATTGTCGTCGAATATCCGCACCGATGCCCCCAATCCTAGAGCAGTACGAGTAGCGTACTCTGCGACCACCCCTGCTCCCAGTATAACCACTTTTGCCGGAGGAACTCCAGAAATACCTCCCAGCAAAACCCCATTGCCGCCTGCAGTTGTGGAAAGAAGTTCTGCCGCTGTGAGGATGGCACTGATGCCAGCCATCTCACTCATAATACGAACCACAGGAAAAGAACCATCGCGGTCCTGTAAATATTCCATTGCCAATGCGATTACCCTCTTCTGCTTAAGCTTCAAGAGAAAATCTTCAGTGAGATAGGGCAAATGAAGCGGTGAGATCAACATTTGATTTGGATGAAAGAGATCCAGTTCCTCCAGAGTAGGGGGTGCGACCTTGATCACGCAGTCGGCTTTGAATACTTCTTCCCGGCTATAGGCGATCTCGGCACCAACCTCACTATAATCGCTGTCGCTAAAATTTGATTTGTCTCCGGCTCCCTTTTCGACTACTACCTTATGACCCCTCTTCACCAAGGTAGAAACAGAGGATGGAACCAAGGCCACTCGATTTTCTTGAAGCGTAGATTCGCAGGGAATTCCGACGAAAAGCTTGCGGCTTTTCCTCGAGACATCCAACATTTCCTCCTGGGTCTGGAAATGACCAATGGTCAGATAGGGATCGACAGAGATCTTCTTGGTATCAGACATTGTTGCTCAAGATAACTCATAAAATTACGATTTTCCGGCCTTGTTCATTCGCAACACTTATTTCAATCCATATGAAATCGTCTCCCAATAGGGTGTTTATCAGCTGTGGCCACTCAATGAACACATAGGCTTCACTATCCAGATATTCTTCGATACCAATCTGAAGAGCCTCCTCCAGGGATTCGAGTCGGTACAGGTCTATGTGAAAGACATTTACACCTGTATCTGTGGAATATTCATTTACTAACGAAAAGGTAGGGCTTACGACCTGATCTCTTACCCCAAGATGTTGGCATAAATACTTAATCAAGGTTGTTTTTCCTGCCCCCAGGTCTCCTACAAGGGCCAGTTTTTTTTTATCCCCAAGCATATCAAAAAGTACTGGAACCCACTCGCTCAGCTGACTTTCAGAGGCGATAAAAAATTCTTTCAAGGCAGTAAAAATTTAGATAAAATCGAAAGCATCACCAGGTCCAATCTATGACAAAAAATTATTTATGAAAGAGCCTAAATATTAATGCTTTATGCATCTCCCAAAGCTACGAGAACCCCCTTGGATTTCGTATCTTTACGGGACTAAATTAGTTTGAATCAAACAAAAAGAATGACTGCGAAGAAGAACGATTACAGTGCCAGTAATATTCAAGCCCTGGAAGGCTTAGAGGCAGTGCGAAAACGGCCGGGAATGTACATTGGTAGCACAGATACCAAAGGATTGCATCACCTGGTCTGGGAAGTTGTGGACAACTCAATTGATGAGCATCTAGCTGGACACTGCGATCAGATCACAGTCACAATTGGCACTGATCATTCACTGAAGGTTAGTGACAATGGGAGAGGGATACCGGTAGGTATGCATGAGAAATTGCAGAAATCAGCTCTTGAGGTTGTTATGACCGTTTTGCATGCCGGAGGTAAATTTGACAAAGACACATACAAAGTTTCAGGGGGACTGCATGGCGTGGGAGTCTCCTGTGTGAATGCATTGTCCGAATACCTAAAAGCAGAGGTGCATCGAGACGGGGAGATTTATGTGCAGGAGTATACCAGAGGAAAGCCCACTTCAGAAGTGAGAACTGTCGGAAAGACGGAAAGCAACGGAACGATAGTTACCTTCAAACCAGACCCTCAAATTTTTGAGACTCTCAACTTCAAATATGATACTCTGGCTCACCGCCTTAGGGAATTGAGCTTTCTCAACAAGGGCTTAACATTGCTATTGATCGATGAAAGAGAAACTGAGGACGATGGTTCCTATGTTCAGGAGGAGTTTCATTCGGAAGGAGGTTTAAAGGAATTCGTCCGCTACCTCGACATAGGTCGTACAGCTCTGCTCGAAACGCCGATACATGTGAGAGGGGAAAAAGACAATGTGGAGGTAGAAGTGGCTATGCAATACAATACGAGCTATGCGGAGAATATATATTCATTTGTGAATAATATCAGTACGAAAGACGGCGGAACTCATGTGAGCGGATTCAAGCGAGCTGTCACCAGGGAATTTTCCCGGTACGGGGAGGAAAATGGATTCTTCTCAAAACTAAAATTCAAAGTATCGGGAGAGGACTTTCGGGAAGGGCTCACTGCCGTGATTTCGGTGAAGGTACCAGAGCCGCAATTTAAAGGTCAAACCAAAGGCGAACTAGGGAATTCAGAGGTTACTGCAATTGTATCTCAGTGCGTAGGAGATGTCTTGAGTTATTACCTGGAGGAGAATCCTAAACTGGCAAAACGTATTGTACAGAAAGTGGTTTTGGCAGCTACTGCAAGGGAAGCAGCCAGGAAAGCTCGGGAACAGGTACAGCGCAAGAATGCGCTTACCGGTGGAGGATTGCCGGGTAAGCTTTCAGACTGCACTTCCAAGGTGCCAGATGAATCGGAAATCTTCCTGGTTGAGGGTGATTCAGCAGGAGGAACTGCCAAGCAAGGGAGAGATCGACACTTTCAGGCCATATTGCCACTTAGAGGTAAAATTCTCAATGTCGAAAAAGCACTTGAGCATAAGATCTATGACAATGAGGAAATCAAGAATATGTTCACCGCCTTAGGTGTTAGCATAGAAGAAGTGGATGGCGAACGTAAGTTAAATATCGAAAAGCTGCGCTATCATAAGATTGTGATCATGACTGATGCAGACGTTGACGGTAGTCATATTACCACTTTAATTCTCACATTCTTCTTTCGATACATGAGAGCTTTGGTAGAAAATGGCCATGTCTACATCGCAGCGCCACCACTTTATATGGTGAAGAAAGGCAAGCAATTTCAGTATTGCTGGAATGATGAGGAAAGAAAAGTTGCTGTGGAATTGTACAGCAAAGGTGGTAGTGATTCTTCGATTAAGATTCAGCGATACAAGGGCCTGGGAGAGATGAATGCCGATCAGCTATGGGAAACGACCATGGATCCTGACAGTCGTATACTGCGACAGGTCACTATTGATGACGCTCAGGAAGCTGATCACGTATTTTCGATGTTGATGGGAGAAGAAGTTCAACCCCGTAGAGAATTCATAGAGCGCAATGCCAAATTTGCCAAAGTCGACGTCTAGATCTTATCACCTTACATTTCGACCCTTCCAACGATAGCCGGGTTTGACTAATACACTCAACCCTGCTAGAGTGATATACAGCGGATTAAAAATGGTATTGAATATCAGTTGCTTCCAATCATGCTCTATCTCGAAAAAGTACTTGCCTTGCTTAAGTAATTGCTCATCAGCCAGGGCCTTTATCATTAGGTGCACTGCCAGCAATACTGCATACCACTTGTTCGCAAAAATGGCCATGATAAGATGTGCGCAAATCAGACATGCATTCGCCAAAACGACTCCGTTAATCCAGCGAGTTCCTCGATGAGGGAGGTGATTTGCTTTGGATGCCCATCTTCGCCGCTGGCTAAAGAATTCGTACCAGGTAGAAAGTGCTTTTGTTGTAATGATCGCTTCCCTGCTTTTGAGGAAGGACACAATCTCAGGATCTTTCTGATGAATAGCCTGGATCAGAAAAATATCATCTCCCGATGCAAATCGACTGGAATCAATCACAGCAGGAAGTTCCTTCAGAGTGTCTCTATGATAGACGAGATTTGCTCCGTTGGCAGATAGCAATGATCCGGTATGTAGTCCACCACCGGTGGCAATCATCAGGCCAGCCATATCGATCTGCTGGTATTTACCAAGGAACGTGGTAGACGGTATGATCTCAACGGGTCCGGCAACGACTTTCTTGCCTGATCCTTCGGCAAAAGAAATCGACGCCGATATCCAATCCGTCGGAGCAATGCAGTCCGCATCGGTAATTAGGATCCATTCGCCTTTTGCCAGATTTAGACCATAAGAGATCGCTTCCTTCTTTAAGGTTTTCCCTTCATCCAAGACTTTCGAAAGATCTTCGATGCGGAGTTGAGGAATTCCCAGTTCCTTTGCTAATGCAATAGTACTATCCGTCGAGTGATTATCCATCAAAATGATCTCGAATAGATGCTGAGGATAAGATTGGTTTTGTAGACTTTGGAGGCAATCCTGAATCGCATTCTCCTCATTTCGGGCACACACTAACACAGTGACAAAAGCAGTGGGCTTGTAGTCAGGGGGCTCGATCCAGCACTGAATTGATTTCCACCCTCTCACTAGAAACCTAATCTGATTGACATAGATCAGGGCAATGATGACTGATAACCCTGCGTACCAAATCATCTATTCAAACAAACGCTCATATTCATCACCATTCTCGGGTATCACATCTTTCTCCAAAGGGGGCAACTCCAATTCTGCTGCCTCTTCCTCTTCACTAATGATTTCATATTCAGCTATCTCACCAAATTGCTCTTGTTGGTAAGCTTCCTCCATCCTTTTGATTTTTCGTCTGAGGATGGCTCTACCAAAAAGAAAGAAACAGACTACAGGAAATCCAAAGATGGTGAGAATGGTGGCAATTATTCCCATTAGAGTATTGTTCCGCAGAAGCTGCCATAGCCACTTGCCGTAATTCAATACGACCTTATGATCCATCACCAGGGTAATAATTAAGAAGATCGGTGCAGCCAAGGTTAGCAGTTGAAAAACAGTTCTAGCAACCCAAAACAGAGCGATAAGTACTCCCACCATCACCAGAATGCTGACAATCGTATTTGTTGTATTTAATCCATTTCTGCCTCTCATATCGTTGCCTTTCGTGCTAACCTATCATATTAAACCCTAAAATGTGCTCTCAGTTCATTCATTTTATGCGGGAGGTGCTCAATCGATCGACGCTTCCATGAATTGCATCTCATAAAGCTTGCGGTAATGGCCGTCGTCAATGGAGAGCAAAGACTCATGTGTACCGTATTCAACAATCCTGCCCTTACTCATCACTGCTATATAATTGGCGTGACGGATCGTTGACAACCGGTGAGCAATGATGATGCTTGTGCGTTTATCTATCAGCTTCTCAATAGCGTATTGTATGATCGCTTCAGTTTCTGTGTCTACCGACGATGTTGCTTCATCTAATATCAAAATATCTGGATCAAAGACAAGAGCTCTGATGAAAGATATGATTTGCCTCTGGCCCATCGACAAGTTTGACCCTCTCTCGTTTACGGCAAATTGGTAACCATTTGGCATCCTTTCGATGAACTCATGTGCTCCAATCAACTTGGCAGAATGAAAGACTTTGTCAGGACTTATGGTTTCGTCTCTCAGAGTTATGTTTTCAAGGATTGAACCAGCAAAGAGGAAAACGTCTTGCAGGACAATGGAGTTTCGCTCACGGAGGGCATTTAATTCATAAGATTTTATATCTATACCGTCGATGAGAATCTCACCTTTGTGTATTTCGTAAAAGCGGTTAAGAATATTGATAATGGTGGTCTTACCCGATCCCGTACTACCCACAATCGCGAGCGTTTCTCCTGGATTAATTATGAAATTGATGTCTTCAAGCACATAGTTGATATTATCGTAGGCAAAGGATACGTTCTTGAATTCAATTTTGCCTTCTAGTTTTTGCGGCTTGATGGAACCTTGGTTTTCGATTTGCTCACTGCTATCTATGACCCGGAATACTCGGTCGGCAGCCACCAATCCCATTTGCAAAGTATTGAACTTGTCAGCAATAAAGCGTAGAGGCCGGAACAACATATTGAGATAGATTGGAAAAGCAACCAGGGCGCCGAAAGTGATCTCCTCAGCGATGACTCCGCGTGCTCCCCACCATACCATAAGACCCAAAGATGCAGCTGCTATGATGTCAACAACTGGAAAGAAAATAGCATAGTAAAGTATGGAGTCAAGATTAGCTTGAGTATAGTCCCGATTTATCTTTTTGAATTTCTCTAGCTCTCTTTCTTGCGAGTTGAAAATTTGCACGATCTGCATCCCGGAGATTCTCTCTTGAAGAAAGGCATTCATTCTAGCAATCTGATTTCGAACTTTTTGAAATGCTGCTTTGACTTTCTCCTTAAACACATAGGTAGCCAAAATCATTAGGGGCATCGTGGTGAGACAAATTACTGTCAGCTGCCAACTGCTGAAAAACATGACTATCAACACGGCAATCAATCCAAGGACATCCGCCACAATGGTAATGACCCCTTGAGAGAAGACAGTATTTATGGATTCGATATCATTGATTGTTCGAGTAGTGAGTGTTCCAATAGGAGTACGGTCGAAGTATCGAAGTTTGAGCGAAATAATATGTTTAAAGATGGTGGTACGAATATCTTTAATCACAGACTGACCAAGGAGATTGGTGCTGTAAAGGAATCCGTATCTCATGAACACCTCTAAAATCAGTAAGCCGAATAAGATTCCTGTCATCAACAGCAGGCCATTCAGGTCAAACTCGATAATGTAGTCATCCACCATTCTGTTGATCAGATAAGGTCTCAAAGATGCTACCGGAGCTAGTACGATCGCCAGAATTGAAGCAATTGCAAATACCTTTTTATACGGTTTGGCAAGCCGCAGTATCCGCAGCAGGATTTGATAATCAAACGTCGATTTTCCTTTCTTTTCCATCTAGTAGCCTTTCAACAACTCAGCCGCTCTGCATTTGTATCATCCCATCAAACCCTCATCGGCAAAACTGAGGTAGCCATTATGGGTAATGATCAGGTGATCCAAAACTTTTATATCCAACAGATCGCCAGCCTGCTTAAGCTTTTGCGTCAAAGTGATATCTGCCCTACTTGGTTTTAGCCTTCCACTTGGATGATTGTGATAGAGTATGATCCCTGAAGCCAAGTGTTCCAGTGCTTGTTGAAATAATATTTTTGGATCCACTACGGTCCCTGCCACACCTCCAATACTGATCAACTTGCGGTTAAGCACCTGGTTGGACCGGCTCAGAGACACCAGCCAAAATTCTTCCTGGGTCTTGTCAATTAAGAGATGCGACATGGCTCGATATGCTGACTGACTGTCTGTGATTGTAATCCGTTCTTTCTGTCCTTGATTATCCCTTCGTCGACCTAGCTCCAGAGCAGCAAGAATGCAAATTGCCTTGGCTTCACCTATACCGTTGATTTGTGTCAACTGCTTCACACTCAATCGAGCTAGTTGATTAAGATCGCCATTTACTTTCTTTAAGATATGCTTCCCCAGGTCAACAGCCGAAAGCCCTGAGGTGCCTGTGCGCATTAAAATCGCCAGTAGTTCCGAATCGGATAGTGTTTGTGAACCATGTTGCTTCAACCGGTACCTTGGCTGATCGTCTTCTGACCATGCGGTTATGGCCAAATTTTGCTTCTTCTTGTTGGTCATAAGTAGGGAGGGATCGGCCAAAAATAGAAATAAAAGAAGCGAAGGGTTACATTTGCCTTGCAGAATTTAGTAAGAATTCGATCAATATGAATACATCATATATTATCAGTGCTGTGCGCACCCCTATCGGAAGTTTTGGAGGGGTGTTCCAGTCCGTATCAGCAGTAGATCTGGGGTCTATTGCTATAAAGGGAGCATTAACCCGCGGGGGGGTTGAGCCAACCGAAATTGACGAAGTTTATTTTGGCAATGTAGTCTCGGCCAATCTCGGTCAAGCTCCAGCGCGTCAGGCGGCTATTTTTGCGGGAATTCCTGACACGGTGCCGTGCACCACGATCAATAAAGTGTGTTCTTCTGGAATGAAATCAGTAATGATCGGAGCTCAAAGCATAGCGTTGGGGCAGGCAGACCTGGTGATAGCAGGGGGCATGGAAAACATGTCGCAGATACCATACTATGTACCTCGTGCAAGGTTTGGCTACAAGTACGGAAGTGCTCAACTAGTAGATGGGTTAGAAAAGGATGGCCTCGAGGATGTATATAATCGATGTGCCATGGGTCTTTGTGCGGATCAGACAGCGGTGAAGTACAATATCACGCGCGAGCAGCAGGATGCATTTGCTATTTCGTCATATCAGAAAAGTGAAAAAGCTACATCCTCGGGAATTTTTAGGGATGAAATTATCCCTGTGGCCGTTCCACAACGGAAGGGCGACCCAATAATGGTGGAGGAAGATGAGGAGTTTAGAAAAGTGAACTTCGATAAAATTCCTTCGTTGAGACCTGCATTTTCAAAGGAAGGGACAGTCACTGCCGCCAATGCCTCCACCATTAACGATGGTGCAGCCGCCCTCCTTATTGCAAGCGAAAAATTCGTCAAGGAGAGAAACCTCCAGCCTATGGCAAGGATTATTTCCTATGCAGATGCTGCACACGAACCTCAAATGTTTACGACTGCTCCTACATTGGCCACACCTAAGGCCTTGCGGCGGGCTGGACTCAATATTCAGGATATCGATTTCATAGAAGTAAATGAAGCCTTTGCCGTGGTGCCGCTTGCCTTTAATCAGGTCTTGGAAGTGGACCCCGCTAAGGTAAATGTGCATGGAGGAGCTGTGAGTTTAGGACATCCGTTGGGTGCTTCCGGAGCTCGAATCCTAACCACTTTGATCAATGTGATGAAGCACAAGGGTGGTAAAAAGGGCTTGGCTACGATTTGTAACGGTGGAGGAGGGGCCTCAGCAATGATCGTAGAAGCTATTTGATCAATTTCCCCTTATTTGTGATAAGGCATTTCTAAACGCCTGAGCACTTCGAGTGTCGCCAAGTTGTTCGTGTATGCGTGCTCCTAGATCATAGCAGTTGGCAAATTGAGGATTGGCAGTTATGCACTCTTGGATTGCTTGTAGTGCCTCGCTCAATTGCTGTTGGTTGGCAAGAATAAAGGCTTTATAGTAATATCCAGTGGTATTGCGATCATGATACCGAACAGCATCTTCGAAAGTGCTTAAAGCCATATCGATATTGTTTGTGTTCAAGTAGTATATTCCCATAAAGTTTAAGGCATTCATACCCTCGGGAGTAATCGAAAGGCCTTTGTCTAAAGCAGGTTTGGCCGCCGCGTAGTCATTCTTACTCAAATGAGCTAGCCCTAGATTGAGCCAGGCAACTTCGTTATCTGGATATTTTTCGAGTTCCTTACTGCACAAATCTATCGCTGAGTCCCAATCCCGCTGGTTAACCGCTTGCGCACACTGATATGCCAGATGCTCGCTATCTTCTTTTTCAATTATGGCTATGGGAATTTTGCCATTCAGCTGGATTTGATGGATTGTTTTGGAAGTGGGCCAATGTCCATTCCGCAAGTAAGAGCCATCAATAAACCGGTTTACCCATATTGCGTAATCGTACTCTCTACTATCTCGATTGCGATACCTTTGGTAGATCACGTTAACGTTCGCCCCAAGTCTTTCTTCCAGATAAATTTTTGCGCCGTATGAAAAATTTGTTGCTACAACTACCGGTTCATCAAATGAGCTATTTTCCAGTTCATTTTTAGCTAGCCATTGGGCAGCTTGCTTAACACTTGTGCCCCAGTAATCAAGCTCATAATTACCTAACGCCCCTTGTACACCTCCATTTAGCGGATTGAAATAAACGTGATGAAAATTGGGATTGCGAATCATAAAAGCAAGGGGATCAACACAAGCCAAAGCCAAAATTGAAACGACTAAATATTGGAGAGATTTTTTCTTGAGCGTGGAATACAGTGAAAACCAGGCTGCCCCACTGATGGCGACAAGACATGGATAGGTGAATAACAAGTGGCGCCAACCATCATATAATGCGGATTCATTGAGTAAAATGAAAATAATCGGGAAAAGGAATCCAAGCAATCCTAAAAGGATAGTAAAAGGCTGAAATTCTTTTTGGTAGAAGGAGCGAAACCTGAAAAAAATTAGGATTGTTCCCAAAAGCACTGCTGGGGGAATGGTTTTGTACATCCAGGTCAGGGTGTATTGCAGGGGTACATCCTGTGACCAAATCATTTCACCTTTAAAGAGCACCTTGATCAGCGTCTCAAAATCAGAAAACGCTCCAAAGGCCTCAGGTATGTGTTTTATTGGATTAATCAAGCCATAAGGCCAGAATACCAGGCCTATGAATAACCCACCAAAAGACGGAAGTATCGCAATTTTTGTGTAGTGAAACAAAAGCTTCCGGTCGGTAAAGAAGTTCTTAAGGCCTACTCTGAGAAGAATATATGCGAGAAGAGCCAACCCAAGATAAAAGACCAGTAAGATACCACCAATCCGAGCGCCAATGGAGATTCCGATACCGACTGCAAGCCAAATCACTGTAGCCTTGTTGATCTTGGGAAGTTCGAGGATTAACTTTGCTATGTAATAAAGTGACATAATATAACCTGCCGCAAATGGAATGTCCTTGGGATTCATCATACTATGCCCAAGGAATCGAGGAGATAGAAAGAGAAGAATAACTGCAAGAATAGCCACTTTCCAATTTGAAATCAGCCGGGTAAACAGACCGGTGAATAGCATTGCGACACCTCCAAACAGAGCAATTATCAAGTGTCGTACTCTATAGTAGGCCGGCTCATCACGGTTATACCCTAGAACATTGTTGACCACACCAGCGGGGATTTCATAGATGCCTCCATAGTATCGAATTGCATCTCCCTTTGAACTCTGAAAAGCAGATGTATCCTTTCCAAATGAGGTATAGAATGACACTAGATCATCGGAATATTTCGCCTGTACATCTTCGTCTCCATTTGGACCGACACTCAAAGCCATTATACTCAGAAGTATGGTAAACGATGCGGTCAGTACGAAGAAAACCCGGGCAAGATGTTGATCTGTCACCTTTGGCTCAACAAAGAAATCTGGCAATGCCACAGATTTCTTTTTCAATTTCTTTCTAGCAGTTTTTCTTGCTTGCTCTTTTTTCCTTTTTTGCTTCTCTGGTTTGGCCATAAATTGGATTTAGAGGGACCTATCGTCGATTTTGCCGATATAGACTAAATCCCCCTTGATCTTTACGCACTCAAATTTTGATAATTTGATTTTGCTCTCAAGAAGCTCTTTATAGGGGAAGAATCGGATATGCTCATCAAGCGTATAATAATAGTAGCGCTGGCAAGGCACCACTATCATCAATTGCTTTCTGGCGATCCTTTTTAATTCACTGATCGATTTCTCCAGATCGATTACATGTTCCAAAGTGTGATGGGATGTCACGATATCAAACTGATTATCCTCAAATGGCAGATCTTCAATATCACCTTGAACATATCGACTGTGTTGAAAAGGTGCTGAATCAAAAACGTCACATCCCCACGTTTCCAGGCCTGTGCCCTTTAGTCTGGATAGAAAATAGCCGTTCCCACAGCCTACATCAATCAAGGTTGTAGCGCTTGGATCCAATCTATCTATCATGAATTGAATGCTGGATTCTGATAAATCAGTTATTCGATCTTTCGCAAGAGACGTGCGTCTCTGATAGAAGTCTATAAATTCATCCTTGTTCATTGAGAAGACCCTGGACTTAAAGGACATGATTTCAGGGATGTTCTTCCCCTTGAACCAGAAATAGAAAAAGGGATACATGAAATACTTGTTATCCCTGATGATTGGGGGAAGACATTCATCCATGATCCAACGAATCGCATTTGTAATTCTACGGTCCATTTTCTAACAGGGCTTCTTTGGCTTTCACTTTGTTTTGTTCCTGTTTAAGGTAGCGGGAAATGCTAAGGGCACTAAAAACCATTTGGACGCCATCAAGAAATACATTAATCTTTTCATTATTTACATGTGTCCATTCGATCGGCATCGAAATAACTTCAATTCCTTTTTGCTTAGCTCGTAGAATAATCTCAATGTCATGTGCCCATCCCGGTTCTTTCAATTCTCCAAAAAGTCTTTGACCTACCACTCTTGGATACAGTTTAAAACCACATTGGGTATCCTTAATCTTTAAAGAAGTCAGAAGCCGTACAACATGGTTCAAAAGGTTCCCAAGAATTCTTCTTAGAAGTTTTGCATCGATCTGCGAGTCGTCATGTCTGCGAGATGCAATGACGATCCTCTCAGGTGAATAGAGTTCCCCATCGAATGCTTCACGCCAACGTATGAGCTCAGCAGGTTTTGCCGCCATATCTGCGTCTAATGTCAAAAGAAAATCTCCCCTGGCAGTCATCATTCCTGCTCGCAAGGCAAATCCCTTACCGACGTTTTTGGGTAGTTGAACCTTTTGGAAAGACTTCATATGTTGAAAACCAGAAGTATCGAAGGTATCAATCAGATTGCCGGTGCTATCACTACTACCATCATTTACCAACACCAACTCATATGGGGAAGCCCACTTCTTGTCAAACTCTAGAAGGCCCTGGATCAGTAGATGAAATCGGTCAGCTTCATTGTAACAGGGTATGATAAGAGAAAGTAATTCCAACTTCTCAAAGTTTGTTCTTAAACGTATAAAGAAGGTTGAAAATACATAAAGTTCTACAATACAATACTGTAGCTAATCTTACTTCAATGACTCTCTCAAATCCCCGATCAGATCATCAACGTGCTCTACACCTATACTGAGGCGAATCAAAGAGTCTGTTAGTCCAATTGCCAGTCTCTCTTTTTTCGGGATCGAGCCATGGGTCATAGAAGCAGGATGACCAATGAGTGATTCTACACCTCCCAGAGATTCTGCGAGGCTAAATATTTTGGTACGATTGAGCACCCGGTTAGCAGCTCGTTTAGAATCATTTTTCAGGGTGAATGAGACCATTGCTCCATAGTGCCGCATCTGCTTTTTGGCTACTTCATGATTCGGAAAGTCGATGAATCCAGGATAATAAACCTTGTCAACTTTCCGGCTTTTTTTCAGAAAAGCAGCTATCTCCGTTGCATTGTCAGAAGCCCTTTGTACACGTAGATGAAGTGTCTTAATACCACGGAGGGTGAGAAAGCAGTCCTGAGGTCCTGGCACGGCTCCAATGGCGTTTTGGAGGAATCTCAACTTTTCGGCGAGTTTCTCATCATTACAAACCAATGCACCCAGAATAACATCTGAATGGCCAGCCAGGTACTTTGTTGCTGAATGTAAAACAATGTCAGCTCCCAAATCTAGTGGATTCTGGAGGTAGGGGCTGGCGAAGGTGTTGTCAACGCAAGTAAGAATGTCCTTCTTTGCGACAGCTTTGCAGACATCCCTAATGTCAACAATCTGTAACATTGGATTTGTAGGTGTCTCAATCCAAATCAGCTTGGTACGTTCATTCAGCGTGTCTTTAAATTGTTGCTTGTCGCTGAAATCGATGAAGTGGGCAACGACCCCGTATCGGGCATAGATCTGAACCATCTGCCGGTATGACCCTCCGTATAAATCGTTGGTTGAGATGATCTCATCGCCGGGATCGAGCAACTTCAAAACGGCATCCATAGCGGCTAATCCAGATCCAAAAGCTAGTCCATGGCGACCATTCTCCAGTTGAGCCAAGTTGTTCTCCAAAGCTGTGCGCGTAGGATTCTGAGTACGTCCGTATTCATATCCTTTGTGCTTTCCGGGACCATCTTGTACATAGGTGGATGTCTGATAGATAGGTGTCATAATAGCCCCAGTGGAAGGGTCAGGATCAATACCTGCATGTATAACTTTGGTCTCAAATTTCATGTCTGACATCTTAAACGATGGTTTTTGATGAATGAGAAAAAGGCAACCTGGGTAGATTGCCTTTTTCCTTTCTCTTTAGGCTAAAATGATTTCTTAGTTCACAGCTTCGGTGAGTTTGGAACCAGCCTTGAACTTGGCTACAGTTTTCGCTTTGATTTGGATCGTTGCTCCGGTGAGTGGATTTCTTCCCTGACGAGCAGCTCTCTTGGATGTAGAAAATGTTCCAAAACCTGGAAGTGTAACTTTATCTCCTGTCATCAAAGTACCAGTGATTGAGTCCAAAACGGCATCAACTGCTCTTCCAGCATCGGCTTTGCTAAGTCCTGATTGTTTGGCAACACTCTCAATTAAATCTCCTTTATTCATCTTAGAAGTTTTAAATTATAAAAAAATTTAATACGGCCGCAAAGTTAGGCGGTGTAGACATGCAAAACAAATTTTATATCTAAAAAAGGGCCTTCTATGCCCCGATTTTGCACCTAGCAGTCGATTTTAACACGTAAGTCATTGTTATTTAATGATTGCAGGGCGAATACACTGCCAGCATATCAGGTCGAAGGACCATTTTTTTAGAATTATGTAGACATTAACAGAGAATAAAGCATATCTTTGCCACCGCAAATTTTAGATCAGTATGGCGAATCATAAATCGGCGAAGAAGAGAATAAGACAAAATGAAAAGGCGAGATTGAGAAATCGGTACTACAAGAAGGCAACACGTACCGCTATCAATAATCTTCGACAACTCACAGAGAAAACCGAAGCGGAGAAGTTCTTACCAAAAGTAGTTAGCATGATCGATCACCTTGCTAAGAGAAACAATATCCATAAAAACAAGGCAGCGAATTTGAAGAGTAAGCTTAGTCATTTCGTTGCAGGACTGAAGTAATAAAAGATCATATAGATGATCTGAAAGTCTGGCTTTTCCGCCAGGCTTTTTTTATGTTTGCCAAACTAACAACTGTTAGTTTATGGATACGCAAGTTCGATTGCCAGACCGTTCGATACACATCCGAAAAGCGGCTGTGCGCCTCTTCAAAACGAGGGGTTTTGTGGCTACGACCATGCGTGATCTGGCGGAAGAGGTTGGCATTGAGGCAGCTAGTCTTTACAATCACATTCAATCGAAGCAGGGGTTGTTGCATGAAATATGCTTTGGGATGAGCCATCGATATTTGAATAATCTTGAACGAAACCTGCATGCCCGCAGTACTTCAAATTTGAGATCGGTGCTTGAGAGCCACCTTGATATTATCCTGCAATATACTGACGAAGCAGCTGTTGCCGAAAGCGAATGGAGACACCTTGCTGAACCAGCACGCAACGACTTCCGCATTAAGCGCAAGGACTACGAAGACAGATTACTTAGATTGATAGAGTTGGCCATTAAGCAAAAGCGAATCAGGCAGATGGATCCTAAAGTGGTCTTGTATACAGTGCTTGCAGCAGTACAGTGGATTCAAAGATGGTATAGCGAGAGAAGAAAAATCGATAAAGGCATCTTAAAGCAAAATATCCTAAGCATGATCTTTGAAGGACTTGAAACCAAAAGCAATGGCTAAGAGATTCTATCCAATTCGTATCAGATCTTTACAAAAAGAAACATCAGATGCGATCACCATTTGCCTGGATGTTCCGGTTGATCTACAGCAGGAATTCAGTTTTGAGGCTGGTCAGCACTTGACCATTAAGGCACTTGTCGATGATGAGGAAGTACGCCGAAACTATTCATTATGCTCTGCCCCTCATGAGAATGAGTATTGTTTCACCGTGAAACAGGTGCCAAAGGGTAAATTCAGCACCTATGCAAACGATCTGCTTCGAGAAGGGATGTCGATTTCTGTGATGCCTCCCGACGGGAGTTTTATTTTCCCCTTCAAGGCTACTAACACCAATACCTATGTGGCCTTCGCTGCCGGGAGTGGGATAACTCCCATAATTTCAATCCTCAAGTCTGCTTTGACAATTGAACCCCACAGCACTTTTATTTTGTTTTTTGCGAACAAAAGTAGAGATCAGATTCTCTTCCTGGAGGAGCTCGCAGAATTAAAGAACCGCTTCATGGACCGTCTGGCGATTTATCATTTCTTAAGCCGCCGTAAGCAGGAGTTTGAAATTTTCAATGGTAGGATCGATCAGAAGAAATGCCGTCAGCTTGCCCAACTCCTTTTTGCACCAGGCGAAATTGAAGCATATTTCCTGTGTGGCCCTCACTCGATGATGGAGGAATTGACCAACTGCCTACTAGAAATGGGGGTAGCCAAAGGACGAATCAAAAGAGAATTATTTACTTCACCTGAGATGTTTGACCGCAAAGTCGCAGTAGCCACAGAATCACCGGACAAAACGCCTCTCGCTGGGCATGTTGAGATAAGAATTGATGGACACACGCACAGAATTGCATTTGAACAACCAAAATCAATTCTGGATACGGCCTTGGATCATGGATTGGATTTACCCTTTGCCTGCAAGGGAGGGGTTTGCTGTACTTGTAAAGCCCGATTGATTGAGGGCAATGTAGCTATGATTGTGAACTATGGACTTGATGAAGAAGAATTAGAAAAAGATTTTATCCTCACTTGTCAGGCCGTGCCAAGCTCAGATAAAGTAGTGGTAGACTACGATGTGATCTAAAATTTTGATTATGACAAAGGAAGAGAGATTTCAAAATAGAATCGATCAAGATCTCAAAATTGAACCAAAAGATTGGATGCCGGAAGCTTATCGTAGAACTCTGGTTCGACAAATTTCCCAGCATGCACACAGTGAAGTGGTCGGTATGCTTCCAGAAGGCAATTGGCTCACGCGGGCTCCATCCCTGAGACGCAAAGTGGCTCTGTTGGCTAAGGTGCAGGACGAGGCTGGGCACGGGTTATACCTGTACTCGGCAACGGAGACTCTTGGGACTCCACGTGACGAAACCATCGACGATCTCTTAGCCGGAAGAGCCAAGTATTCCAGTATTTTCAACTATCCCACGACTTCATGGGCAGATATTGGTGCCATAGGTTGGTTAGTGGATGGTGCGGCTATTCTCAATCAAGTTTCTCTCACCCGTACATCTTATGGGCCGTATGCAAGAGCAATGGTCAGAATCTGTAAAGAGGAGAGTTTTCACCAGCGTCAGGGATACGAAATCATGCTAACGCTTTGCCGGGGATCTGCCGCTCAGAAGGCAATGGCGCAAGATGCTCTTAACAGATGGTGGTGGCCTGCCCTGATGATGTTTGGTCCTCACGATACTGAAAGCACTCATACCGAACAATCGATGAAATGGAAGATCAAGCGAGAACGCAACGATGACCTCAGACAACGATTTGTGGATATGACAGTCCCTCAGGCTGATTACTTGGGAATCACCATTCCTGATCCCCATTTAAGGTGGAATCCAGATAGGCATCATTACGATTTTGGAGAGATCGATTGGGAGGAATTCTGGAAGGTGGTAAAGGGATTTGGACCTTGTAATCGCGAAAGGCTAGAGGCGAGGCGAAAAGCTCATGTAGAGGGAGCTTGGATTCGGGACGCAGCTGAAGCCTACGCCCGAAGGCAGTCTGAAATGAAGAAGGCTATAGCATAAATAAAGAACTATGGAATTATTTGAAGTTTTTATTCGAAGTCGAAATGGACTTCATCATAAGCATGTAGGCAGCCTTCATGCACCGGATCATGAAGTAGCTTTGGAAAATGCACGAGATGTGTATACGCGGAGAAATGAAGGCATAAGCATTTGGGTAGTTCGCTCTAAAGATATATTGGCTTCAAACCCGAGTGAGCAAGAAGCATTGTTCGAGCCCGCTAGAGATAAGATATATCGTCATCCTACTTTTTACAATTTACCCGATGACGTCAAGAATATTTAGAGAATGATCGCGAATCAACAGGTGTTTCAATTTGTTCTCCATCTAGCCGATGACAGTCTTATTCTGGGACATCGATTATCCGAATGGTGTGGACATGGTCCGACAATTGAACAAGATATCGCCCTTACTAATCTTGCACTGGATCTGGTGGGTCAATCCCGACTATATTATCAATACGCTGCAGAGATTGAGGGGAAGGGACGCACTGAAGATGATCTGGCCTACCTTCGTGATGTCATCGAATTTAGAAATCACCTTATCACTGAGTTGCCCCGGGGAGATTTTGCATTTACCGTTCTCAGACAATACTTATGGTGCTCCTTTAGGACCGAATTTTACCAACATCTTCTGACGAGCTCCGAGATAAAGTTGGGTGAACTGGCTGCCAAATGTCTGAAGGAGCTTCAATACCACCAAAGATTTAGTATCACCTGGATCAATAGATTGGGCCTAGGAACGAAGGTGAGTCATGAAAAGATGCAAACTGCTCTTGACGAACTCTGGCCTTACACATTTGAGTTTTTTCAACCCACTGCAGCCGAAGAAAAATTGATAAATGCATCTCTCATTCCTGATTGCCGTGATATCAGAAAGACTTGGGATCAAAGCTGTCAATCTGTCCTTAGGGAGGCAAGTCTCGTGGTACCACAAGAGCACTGGGACTTTCAGGGAGGAAAAGAAGGAATGCACACGGAACACCTGGGCTATATCCTGGCGGAGATGCAATTTCTACAGCGAACATATCCCGGTCTGGTATGGTAACACGGGAGGACAGGGTACGACAGATTTTGTTGAGAGTAATGGATCCTGAGATACCAGTGATTTCAGTGGTAGATTTAGGAATAATTCACAAGATCAAGTCAGTTGATGGCGCGATCGAGGTGCAGGTAATGCCAACTTATTCTGGCTGTCCGGCCACTGATTATATCCCCCAACTAATTGCCAAAGCGCTCAGAAAGGAGGGATATGTCGAGGTAAAGGTGATAAACGTTAATTTCCCTGTATGGGGGACCGATAGGATTACCAGCGAGGGACGTCGATTATTAAAGGAATACGGCATTGCTCCGCCCAAAGTCGGGGGAACACCGGATTGTCCTCAATGTGGAGCTAATGATGTAGAGCAGATCAGCCAATTCGGATCCACGCCATGCAAATCACTTTTTCGATGTAGAGAATGCCTTGAGCCATTCGAATACTTTAAATGTCACTGAATAATGGATCCAGTCAAATTCGAAATAAAGGACGGACTGGCGAGTATAACGTTAAATCGTCCCAAAGTTTATAACAGCATCAATCGAGCTATGGCATTGGAGCTGCAGACTGTTTTGAAGGAATGCGCCGAAGATGATATTGTCAGAGTCGTGTTGATCACTGGTGCCGGTAAGGCCTTTTGTGCCGGTCAGGATCTAAACGAAGTGACGGCCGGTCATGGTCCTTCCATAATTGATATCGTAAGGACGCATTACAATCCCATCGTTCGGGGAATCATCAGAATGGAAAAGCCGGTAGTAGCTGCGATCAATGGTGTGGCTGCCGGAGCTGGCCTAAACCTAGCATTGTGTTGTGATCTGGTCATCGCAAAACAAGGAGTGCGGCTGATTCAAGGATTCGGAAAAATCGGACTCATCCCTGATAGCGGTGGAACCTTCACCCTTCCCCGGCTAATTGGTCTACAACGATCCAAAGCGCTCATGTTTTTGAATGATTTCATAATGGCTGAAGAGGCAGAACAAATCGGCCTTATTTATCAAGCTGTTCCGGAGAAAGAATTTGGCAAAGCAGTCCAGGAACTCTGTGAGCGGCTGAGTCAAATGGCTACCCGGGCCATAGGTCTCACCAAACGTGCACTTAATCATTCACTAAAAAATGATCTTGATACCCAGCTAGGCATAGAAGAACAACTACAAGCCACTGCCAGTCAGACCCAAGATTGCCGGGAGGGTATTCAGGCTTTCCTCGAGAAAAGACAAGCAAAATTTTTGGGACAATGAATGTAGGAATTGTCGGTGCCGGCACTATGGGAACAGGGATAGCACAGGTAGCCCTAATGGCTGGCTGCGAGGTACATTTATATGATGAAAACGAGGACTCTCAGATTAATGCCCGCGATTTAATTCTTGCCAGACTTAATAGGCTGGAAGAGAAAGGGAAAATCGGAGAAGGCACAGCAAAACGCTATTTCGGAAATCTGTATCTAATAGATCATCTGCATGATTTGACGGGTGCAGGATTCTTGATCGAAGCAATCATCGAGAATCGGGAGGCAAAAATGCAAGTGATCAAAGTACTTGATCAACGGGCCGGAGGAGACTCCATCATAGCAACGAATACCTCTTCACTTAGTATTTCTGAGCTATCTAAGGCCTGCCGGAATCAGGAAAGATTCCTCGGCATCCATTTCTTCAATCCCGCGTCACTGATGAAGCTGGTTGAGATCGTACCAGGCTTCAAAACCAGTGATTTCGTCGTTGGCAAGAGCCAGGAGATTCTTGATTCATGGGGCAAGACGACAGTGATCGCTAAAGATTATCCCGGATTTATTGTCAACCGGATTGCAAGGCCTTTCTACAATGAAGCCTTAAGGATCCTGGAGGAGGGGATTGCCGATATCTATACTATTGATGGCGCTTTCTTACAGGAGGGATTTAAAATGGGCCCATTTCAACTCATGGATCTGATTGGAAACGATATTAACTACCAGGTAAATGAAACTGTTTGGCAAGCAACCGGGTTCGAAAGCCGCTATCGTCCCAGTCAATTGCAGAAGAATATGATGATAACCAATCAGTTGGGCCGCAAAACAGGAAAGGGCTTCTATGATTATGCAGGCGATAAATCAGACAGTCCGGCCAGAGATAATTCAGAACTTGGCCGCAGAGTCTTTAAGAGAGTTCTTCTGATGCTGATCAATGAAGCAGCCGATCTGCTATACCGAGGTGTGGCATCCAAAGAACATATTGAGCTCGCTATGACTTTGGGAGTGAATTATCCCAAGGGCTTACTGACCTGGGCTGACGAGATCGGAGTCGATGAGTGTGTGGCCTCGATTGATAAACTTTTTGAGCACTATCATGAAGAGCGATATAGATGCAGTCCCTTGCTGCGTGACTTGGCGAATCAGCAGAAAGGTTTTTTCACCTGATGGCCTCTGTAGATTGGTTTCCTTTTAACCAGACTGTTGACTGGAAACAAATGTCCCTTCATTTTTTAAATAAGATCGGCTTATTAACTAAACTTTTACCCACCTTTGTGTTGTTTACATTGAAAATTTAGGTGAAATGAGAAGTATAAAGAAATCCAGGAGTTTTTTCGAATCCTCTAACCCGGTTATGAGCGAAGAAGCCTTTCGCACTGTCGGTGAAGTTGTCGATTCCGGGGAAGAGAAGATGACTGTAGCAGGAGCCGTGAACAAATCGTTTTTGTTAGGTGCTGTGCTGGTAGCTGCAGCAGCATTTTCATTCACCTATCCGAGCCCAATACTGACCTGGGGTGGAGCAATCGCGGGTTTAATCATTGTAATAATTGCCACCCGTAAGATCGAGAACTCGGCCACCTGGGCGCCACTGTATGCAGTGTGTGAAGGATTCTTTGTCGGTGGTATTTCAGCTATGTACGCTGCGGCATTTGGTGGGATAATTATGCAAGCGGTTATCCTTACGTTTGGTGTTTTCTTTGCCATGCTGGCCATTTATAAGTCAGGACTTATCAAAGTCACCAAATCATTTCGGAGTGGAATCGTGATGGCAACATTTGGGGTTTTTGGTTTTTACATGGTCTCATTGGTTCTGGGTCTATTTGGAGTCAATCTGCCGTTTCTTCACGAAGCGAGTCCACTAACCCTTCTCATCAGCCTTGCAATTCTTGGAATCGCTTCGCTAAACCTACTCCTGGACTTTGATTTGTTTGAAAAGGGAGAAGAACATGGCGCGCCATCGTATATGGAATGGTTTGCAGCAATGGGGCTAATCATCACACTAGTCTGGATCTACATAGAAATACTCAGAATTCTGGCAATTTTCTCGGGTAGAGAGTAATCTGCCAGAGCGATGATTTACGAATTTGATGGAGTTCGGCCAGTCGTTCACGACAGTGCCTTCGTACATCCACAAGCCAATGTCACGGGCCATGTGATCATTGGGAAACAGGTATATATCGGTCCTGGAGCAGTATTGCGGGGCGATTGGGGAGAAATCGTCATTGAAGATGGTTGCAATGTTCAGGAAAACTGTGTGATACACATGTTTCCGGGTGTCACCGTAAGGCTGGAGCAAAATGCTCATATCGGGCATGGAGCCGTGATTCATGGAGCTCATATCGAAGCCGACTGCCTGATTGGGATGAACAGCGTGTTAATGGACAATTCTCTTATAGGGGCTGGTTCAATCGTAGGAGCTCTCACTTTCATCAAATCCAAAATGCAGATTCCAACAAGGAGTCTGGTGGTAGGTAATCCAGGCCGGGTTACCGGAAGAGTAACTGACGAGATGCTTGATTGGAAACGACGAGGAACCAAACTTTATCAACAGTTACCCGCCACTCTTCACGAATCATTACGTCCCTGTAAGCCGCTCCGGGAGATTCCCACCGAACGACCGAAACCAGGTATAACTTACCAGACCTGGAAGGATGAATCGGAGTACTTGCATTGAAAGGTTGAACATAAGCTTTAACCTTTGCCTGCGTATATTTGCATATGCCACTCACAGTAGAAATGCTCGAAAATTATGCCTGCGGCCAGTGGATTCCGGGTGAGGATCAAGGCAAGATCCTGCAAGATGCTGTGACTGGTGAAGATATCGCTGCTGCCAGCAGTAAGGGGCTCGATTTTGAGAAAATGTGTCACCATGCCCGGGAAGCTGGGGGGCCTGCTTTGCGGAAGCTGACATTTCGGGAAAGAGGTCTGATGCTAAAGGCCCTGGCGCTTCACCTTCACAAACGAAAAGATTCCTATTATCCAGTAAGCTATAGGACTGGGGCAACCCGGGCAGATAGTTGGATTGATATTGAAGGGGGAATCGGAAATTTATTTTCCAATGCCAGTCTGAGAAGGAAATTTCCAGATCAGAGCTTTCATGTCGATGGAGAGGCGGTTAATCTGTCTAAGGATGGCTCCTTTATCGGTCATCACATCATGGTGCCCAAGGAGGGCGTCGCCATTCATATAAATGCATTTAATTTTCCTATTTGGGGTATGCTCGAGAAAATTGCCGTAAACCTCCTTGCCGGGGTGCCAGCAATTGTAAAGCCTGCTACCCTAACGTCATTTCTTACCCAGGCCATGTTCCGTGATATCGTGCAGTCTGAAATATTGCCGGAGGGTAGTATTCAGTTAGTATGTGGATCGGGACAAGGTATCCTCGACTTCGTGCAAGAGCAAGACGTCGTGACCTTTACAGGCTCGGCCTCTACTGGGAGAATGCTTAAGACACATCCAAAAATTGTGGAGTGCTCTGTGCCGTTTAATCTGGAAGCAGACTCTCTGAATTGCGCAGTGCTTGGAGAAGATGCCCATCCTGGATCGGAAGAGTTTGATCTCTTTATCAAAGAAGTGAGGAAAGAGATGACTGTGAAATGTGGACAAAAATGCACTGCGATCAGGCGGGTATTCGTTCCTGAGAAATATTTAGAGGATGTTCACATTGCGTTGGGCAATTCACTTGCCAAGACCACAATCGGAAATCCGAGAAATGACTCTGTAAGGATGGGTGCGCTGGCAGGAAAAGTACAATTGGATGAGGTCAAAGAGAGGGTGGCTGATTTGTCGAAGTTTGCCGAGGTTGTATATGGCAAAAATCAAGAATTCAAAGTGATTGATGCAGATAGTCAAAGGGGTGCATTTATGCAACCGGTAGTGCTGATGCAAAAGAATCCCTTTAAGTACCTGGGTCTGCATGAAATCGAAGCCTTCGGTCCGGTCTGTACCATTATGCCTTATCGAGATTTGGATGAGGCAATCGCCCTCAGCAAACTGGGTAAAGGTTCCTTATGCAGCTCCATTACCACTTATAATGATGAGATCGCTTCCCGGTATACTTTAGGCGCTGCCAGTCATCACGGCCGCATATTAGTGCTCAATCGCGAGAATGCAAAATCTTCCACCGGACATGGGTCACCACTGCCAATGCTGGTTCATGGGGGTCCTGGCCGCGCTGGAGGTGGTGAAGAAATGGGTGGCATGCGGGGTGTCAAGCATTATTTGCAAAGGGTGGCAGTACAGGGCACTCCCACCACCCTCACCGAAATCACCAGAGTTTACCAGCAAGGTGGGCGGACTGCGAAAACGGATGTACATCCTTTCAAGAAACACTTCGAAGAACTCAGCGTGGGTGATTCCATTATCACTCATAAACGAACAATAACAGAAGCCGATATCGTTCAATTTGCCAATGTAAGTTGGGATCATTTTTATGCACATACCGACATCACTTCGCTAGATGGAACTACATTCGAACAGCGGGTTGCCCATGGATATTTTGTGTTATCTGCAGCAGCTGGCCTCTTTGTTGATCCAGGCAAAGGACCGGTTTTGTTGAATTATGGAATCGAAACATGCAGATTTACAAAACCAGTATATCCCGGCATGACCCTTCACGTGCAGCTAACTGTCAAAGAAAAAATCAGTCAAGAAGTGAGGGATGATCACGATGTACCGAAAGGGATCGTCAAGTTCTTTGTGGAAGTCTTCGACCAAACAGATGAGCTCGTGATGATAGCCACTATTCTGACCATGATCCAATCAAAAGAAGACAAATCCGGATGAGCCCTGATAAAGGTCAAGTAACGTATGAGATTCATGAGGGAATAGCGATGATTACCTTCAGTCATCCTAGCCACAACTCTTTGCCAGCTGAGTTATTGAAGGACTTACAAGAATCGATCGTCAAAGCATCTTCTGCTAAAGAAGTGAAAGCCATTTTGCTCCAAAGCGAAGGGGAGCGTACATTCTGCGCTGGCGCTAATTTTGATGAATTGCGAGCAGTGACAAATCAGAAAGAAGGTTTTGCATTTTTTATGGGTTTTGCCAGGGTTATCAATGCTATTCGAGAAGCAGAAAAATTTGTTATCTGCCGGGTTCAGGGCAAGGCTGTAGGAGGAGGAGTTGGGTTGATTGCAGCAGCTGACTACACGATGTCAACCAAGTGGGGTTCGGTACGACTTAGCGAGCTACAGCTGGGAATAGGACCATTTGTGATCGGACCTGCCGTCGAGCGAAAGCTGGGTAGATCAGCCTTTATGGAAATGGCCATCAATGCCAGCGAATGGCAAACGGCTGAGTGGGCTAGGGAGCATGGGCTTTATCACGAGTTGTTCGACAAGATCGAGCAGCTAGATGATTATCTGGAGCGGTTCTTGGAACGTATCAGGAATTACAGTCCGGCGGCGATGAAGCATCTAAAACAGGTCTTTTGGCAAGGAACAGAAAACTGGGATACACTTTTAAAAGAACGAGCCCAAATCAGTGGCGATTTGCTGCTCACACCAGAGGCACAACAGGCGATCAATAAGTTGGCGACAACCTAATGGGAAAGATCAAAAGCAAGGTTAGAAAGAAAGTGCTGCTGAAAGCCTATCGGCTCATGTGTATGTCCAAGGCAATGACTGATCTTTATGAGGCAAATTTCAAGCAACTTTCAAAGTACGTTCATGCTACCAGCCGGGGTCATGAGGCTATTCAATTGGCAGTGGGCATGCAGCTGCAATCTCACGATTATGCTTGTCCGTACTATCGGGATGAGTCCATGTTGCTTGGGTTGGGCATGCGTCCTTATGACCTCATGCTGCAGCTGATGGCAAAGAAAGAGGACCCTTTTTCGCAGGGTAGGGCTTATTACAGTCATCCGTCTCTTAAAGATCCTGATAAGCCCAAGATCCCTCATCAGTCATCAGCCACCGGCATGCAAGCTATCCCATCCACAGGTATTGCGATGGGATTGCAGTATAAGGAGGCATTGAATCTTACTGATGATGCACAATCCAAGCCATTAGTAGTATGCTCAATGGGAGACGCCTCAGTCACTGAAGGAGAGGTAGCTGAGGCCTTCCAGATGGCAGCCCTTAAGCAATACCCCATCCTATACCTTGTGCAGGATAACGGTTGGGATATTTCCGCGAACGAGGAAGAAACCAGGGCAATGTCAGCAGCGGAATATGCAAAAGGATTTCCGGGCTTGGAAGCCGTATCAATAGATGGCAGTGATTTCGTGAAGTCATATGTTGTTGTAGAGCAGATTTTTGCAGCAATCCGGCATGAACGCAGACCTTATCTGCTTCATGCTCAGGTGCCATTGCTCAATCATCACACATCGGGAGTCAGGAAGGAATGGTATCGAGATGATCTGGAAGAACACTCCCTGAGAGATCCAATTCCTCAGCTTAGAGATTACTTGATTGAATTGGAAATTGACCCTGACCAATTGGACGCCTTGGAGCATGAAGCTCTGGTTATTGTAGCAGGAGATTTTGACAGGGCTATGGAAGCTTCCAATCCTGATCCAGAGGATTTGACGACCCATGAATTTGCTCCATCGGAAGTCACACATGAGAGTGGGATAAGGGCTCCTGATGGGGGAGAGCCCAAAGTGATGGTGGATTGTGGGCTATTGGCCATTGAGGAGCTGATGCACAAACACCCTGAGTGTCTTTTTTACGGCCAGGATGTTGGACGAAGATTAGGCGGTGTTTTCCGGGAAGCAGCAACTCTGGCAGAGAAGTTTGGCGACACCAGGGTTTTCAATACGGCAATTCAAGAGGCTTTTATCATCGGCAGTACGGTAGGGCTTTCGGCGGTCGGTCTGAGACCGATCGTAGAGGTGCAGTTTGCGGACTACATCTGGCCTGGCCTAAATCAACTCTTCACCGAGGTGAGTCGTAGTTGTTATCTCACGGCGGGGAAGTATCCGGTGAGTATGATATTGAGAGTACCGATTGGCGCCTACGGTGGGGGAGGGCCTTATCATTCTTCAAGTGTAGAATCAGTTCTGACCAACATTCGTGGCATCAAGGTTGTTTACCCCAGTACTGGGGCTGACCTGAAAGGCTTTATGAAAGCTGCTTATTATGATCCCAATCCCGTCGTGATATTGGAGCATAAAGGCCTGTACTGGTCGAAGATCCCAGGTACGGAAGGAGCAAAAAGTATTCTACCTGCAGAAGATTATATTCTACCACTTGGAATTGGCAGGGTAGCTCTGCAGGCTGATGAAACACTGTTGGCGAGTGGGTCTACATGCACTGTCATCACTTATGGGATGGGTGTGTTTTGGGCTGTAGAAGCTGCAAAAAGCTATCCCGGACAGGTAGAGGTGATTGACCTCAGATCACTGGTTCCTCGCGATGATAATTTGATCCGAGAAAGTGTCCGCAAGCATGGACGTTGCCTGGTTCTTACTGAGGAACCAGCTACTAATTCCTTTGCACAAGCACTTGCAGGATTCATCCAAGAAGAGATGTTTACTTATCTGGATGCACCGGTGCTTACATTGGGATCGGTTCCCGTACCAGCGGTGCCATTAAACGAAGTATTGGAAAAAACTATGTTACCTTCTGCTGAGAAAGTTGCCGACCGGATCAAGAAGCTCCTGGATTTTTAGGTTAGGTTATGCAACCATTTTGGCAGTTCTCATGTCTATAAAGTAAATTCTAATAAATCAGCGATGAAAGAAATAACTCTAACTCTCTGCTTCTTCTTGGTAGCTTCCTTGAGTTTGTCAGCTCAAGAAACCCGGAATCTCTCCGATTTTAGTGCAATTCATGCAGCTGCTGGCATCAATGTAGTGTTGTTGGCTGATAATGTCAGCAAAGCAGTAGTGAACATAGAAAACGGAGAACTGGAGGATGTAATTACGAAAGTAGATGGTAATGAACTGGTGGTCAAGTTCAAGAACAATTCTGGTTGGGGCAAGAATAATCGTAAGGCCACCGTGACTGTACATTATAAATCAATTGATGCTGTCGAAGTATCATCAGGGGCTCACATTACAGCCAGAAATGCATTGAAGAGCGATGACCTCAGATTGGAAGGTTCAAGCGGAGGCAGGATGGAGCTGGATATTCGGGCGAAGGAGGTGGATGTAGACATATCAAGTGGTGCTGTAGTGGAATTACAAGGCACCGCCGTGTCTCAGAAAATTGACGTATCTTCAGGAGGGATTCTTAAGGCATATGAGTTAGAAGCTCAAAATGTCAACGTGGATGTATCATCTGGAGGAGTTGCCAGAATCACTGTAAACAACTCTCTGGTTGCAGATGCTAGCTCGGGAGGAGCAGTGACTTATCGGGGAAAACCAGGTAAAGTTGATGTAGATTCTGGATTTTCAGGCTCAGTAAAATCCAAGGAATAATCCAACCCAATGAAAACAATCGAAGCCGGGTAATCCTTTACCTGGCTTTTTTAGTAGTATGCCTGTTCACTTATTTACCTATGGAACGCTGATGCTACCCGAGGTTTGGGAGGCAGTAGTTTCCAATAGGTACATGTCGGAAATTGCATTCCTATCGAATCATCAGCGATTTACAGTTCGAAATGAGGTGTATCCCGGTCTTCGTTACTTAAATGGTTGTACGGTGCAAGGTATCGTGTATTTTGATATCAGCTCAGATGATTTGCATCGGCTTGATGCATTTGAGGGTGAAGCCTATCAGAGATCTGAGGTCAGACTGGTGGTGGACAGTAACAAAAATATCACGGCAGAAACGTATCTGGTGAAAAATGAATATTTAGGAATTCTTTCCAAAGAGGTTTGGACTACCGAGCTACTCAACAAGGGTGGATTGGCTCGCTTCTTAGAGGGTTACCAAGGCTGGATCTGAAGGTCAAAATGGGATGATATCCTAGACCGCAAAGCTCTCTCCACAACCGCATTCCCTAGTGGCATTGGGGTTGACAAAATAGAAACCCTTGCCATCCAACCCGCTGGAAAATTCCAGGGTAGAGTTAAAGAGGTACAGAAAACTCTTCAGATCGGTTACAATCTTTATTCCCCTATCTTCAAATACTTGATCCTTTTCTTGGGATTCATTGTCAAAGTCCATCTTATATGACAGACCACTGCATCCACCGCTCACGACAGAAACACGGATAAAAAAGTCATCGGCAATATTTGCAGATGACTTTAGTTCGTCGATCTTCTCCTTGGCAGAATCTGCGATAAAAATCATTGCTCCATTGCTCCCTTTTATCCCGAAGCTTCAGCACTTAGAGCTTTGTCCTCTTCGGGAAGACCATTTTTTTCCTTGTAATCTTTAATAGCACCTTTGATTGCATCCTCTGCCAATACTGAGCAATGAATCTTAACCGGAGGCAAAGCCAATTCTTCGACAATATCCATATTGTCAATCTTCATTGCTTCGTCTATCGATTTACCCTTCAGCCATTCTGTGGCAAGAGATGAAGAAGCGATAGCCGAGCCACAACCAAAGGTCTTAAATTTGGCATCTCTAATTTTCCCAGTGTCTTCATCCACCTCTATCTGTAATCGCATTACATCCCCGCACTCAGGGGCGCCCACCAGACCTGTCCCCACGTTTGGTTTGCTTTTATCCATAGTGCCCACGTTCCGTGGATTCTTAAAGTGCTCCAATACTTTTTCTGAGTAGGCCATAATCGTGAATATTTAGAAATCTATTAAAATCTATTTTATAAAATCAATGCTCTTGCCAAATGACGGAGTCAAGATCTACACCCTCCTTATACATTTCCCAAATCGGGCTTAATTCTCGCATATGATTAACACCATCTGTAATTGCCTTTATAGTGAAGTCGATATCTTCCTCGGTATTAAATCGACCCAGACTAAACCTGAGGGAGCTGTGGGCTAGATCATCTCCCAGGCCCATCGCGATCAATACATAAGAAGGCTCCAAAGATGCGGAAGTACAGGCCGAGCCCGATGACAATCCAATGTTTTGATTAAAGGTCATCATCAAACCTTCGCCCTCCACATGTTTAAACGATAAATTGGAAACATGCGGCATTCGATGCTCAGCACTTCCATTAAGGTATACCTCTTCGAGGTTATTCATTAGAGCGTTTTCCAATTTATCTCTGAGTACCCCCAGTCTTTGAGCATCATTCTCCATCTCTTTCTTGGCAATTTCTGCAGCCTTTCCGAAACCGACGATTCCAGGTACGTTTAGTGTTCCTGAACGCATGCCTCTTTCGTGTCCCCCACCGTCGATTTGTGCAGTCACCTTTACTCTTGGATTCTTACGATTCACGAAGAGGGCACCTACTCCTTTAGGACCATACATTTTATGGGAAGTAAACGCCATCAAATGTATCCCCATCTCTTTGGGCTTAACGGGAATCTTACCCACCGCCTGGGTAGCATCACACATGAACAAGACGCCATGTTTTGCACAAATTTCGCCGATTTCCTTAATTGGTTGAATCACTCCGGTCTCATTATTTGCCCACATCACAGAAACTAGGATCGTACTATCTCTGATCGCAGCTTCCAGCTCTTGCAGGTCGATTCGAGCATCTTCTTTAACATCCAGGTAAGTTACCTCACCTCCCAACTTTTCAATCTTTTGGCACGTATCCAATACTGCCTTGTGCTCTGTTTTTACCGTAATGATGTGATTGCCTTTACGCTTGTACATCTCGAAAACACCTTTGATCGCAAGATTATCAGACTCGGTGGCTCCGCTTGTAAAAATGATCTCTTTGGGATCTACCTCGATCAGATCGGCAATTTGCTCACGAGCATAGTCGACAGCTTCTTCTGCTTGCCAACCAAAGGGATGGCTTCGACTGGCCGCATTCCCATGCACGTCATGAAAATATGGTACCATTGCCTCTACTACTCTTGGATCCACCGGTGTGGTGGAATTATTGTCCAAATAGATCAATCTTTGGCTCATGTCGTTGTCTTTATTTAGATTTAATCTAAGCTGCAAATATAACGCTTTTAGCCATAAAATGTTTAAATATGCCCACTAGAAATGAAGGTCTTAAGATGTTGATAATGAGTTGTTTGCCAGTTTATTTATTAGCATTTGATGTCGTAATCTAAGGCTGCATCGTGGAAAAGGGCATATCCAAAGCACAATGGATCGAACAAGTCAACCGAGAGTTGAAGGATTCCAGATCATGGAAGGACCTGAAGTGGTTGGTTGATGAGGGCCTGGAAATTGAGGCATTTTACCATCCCGATGATCATATTTTTCCAGTGGGTCCAATCCTTTGGAGAGGATCAAACAAATGGCAAATTGCCACCTGGAACAAATGGCCAGTCGAAAAGGAAAGCCTGGAGCATCAATTACAGAGTGGTGTGGAATCTGTTATAATAGAATGTGCCTCTGACTATACGCCTGTAGCAAAGCTTATCCAAGGACTTAGGGAAAACCACAAAGCAGAATTTCAGATTTCAATCTTGCAATCAGATGGTGAAGAACCAGGGTCGACAGATAACCTTTTAATCCGCTCCGGACTCACCGTTAATGGGCTTCAATTGTTCGAAATCTCAACCGAAGTAAAAGGGCACATAGACCAGATAGTCAATTTACTTGAACAATTATTGAAGTCTCCAGAGCATTGTCAGAGTGTATTGATGATACCTATCGGTCAGACTTTTCTGGCGGAAATAGCAAAGATCAGAGCCCTGAAAGTCATCATTCTTAACCTCTGGAATAGCCAGAAACGAGATAGGTCACTATTGCCTGAGATCGAGTGTCATGTACACCCAGACAGTAATGTGGATGCCTACACCGACTTGATATCCAAAAGCGGACGGGCGGTAATATGTGTAGTAGCAGGGTGTGACCGCCTGGTATTACATCGCCACAAAGGAGATGAGTTGCCCAAGCATCTGGATGTCAATATTCACCATATTTTGAGTCATGAAGGAGGGTTAGATACAGTGGAAGATCCGCTGGCCGGAAGTTATATTATCGATAGAATTACCCAGTTGTTTGTAGAACATAGCTGGCGAAGACTCAAAGAAACATGGGCCGGCCAAATTGAGTCAAAGTAATTATTTGTGTGAACAAATAATTCGGGAATTGTCCGGCCCTTTTCTTTCTCTAAACAATTCTTTACGAATCTTTTCGATGCATAGATAGGTAACAATTTCAGATGTCAATTATTGATCAGGTTTCCTTTAATTTATTTTTAACCTCTTCCATCCCATTTGAAGGAATTGTTAAAGATAATTCCTATCAAATGATTGATTTGCAAATTGTTATTTATAATATAATTATTATATATATTTTATCTTAAGATGTTTTAACAGCAGTGGTGAGATCGAAACATGACAGCTAGAGAGATTTTTGAAGGAATCAGGAAGAAAGACCGGCTGGCACTCAGCAAAGGGGTGACGTTGGTGGAAAGCCTTCGTGATGAGGATCGTTCGCAGGCATTAGAACTCATTGGCCTTTGTCATCGGGAAGCGATGCAAAGCAGAAGAATTGCCATAAGTGGATCACCTGGTGTGGGTAAAAGCACCTTTATCGAATCCTTTGGACTGTCGTTTGTTGGGAAAGGTGAATCGGTTGCGGTATTGGCAATAGATCCAACCAGTTCGATCAGCAAAGGAAGTATTCTCGGGGATAAAACCCGAATGGAGGAGTTGAGTCGCTCAGAATTGGCTTTCATACGTCCCAGCCCAAACAGGGAAGAGGCAGGAGGTTTGGGGATCAGCAGCTATGAGATCAGCATCCTTTGTGAAGCTGCAGGCTACGACTATATTTTGATCGAAACAGTTGGTGTGGGACAATCAGAAATTGCAGCCAGATATTTATGCGATCTGTTTATCCTGATATTGCAGCCCGGTGCGGGTGATGAGCTGCAAAGCATCAAGCGAGGGATCGTTGAAATAGCGGACTTGTTCGTCGTTAATAAATACGATGGATCTTTTCGTGAGCAAGCGGAAAAAACCCGCCTAAGATTCCTGGCCGAGGCTACAAGGGATGAAGTTTCAACGCGAGAAGTCATACTTTACTCTTCAATAAGGCATTATGGTCTAGAGGCAGTGGCTACATTTATTGAGGGCTTTTATGAGGGTAAGAATTTGCGCGATTTGACAAAGAGGAGAGACGCTTACTGGTTATCCAAAAAGCTGGAAAAAGGGATAGTAGAACTTTGTCTGAAACGGCACAGGCAAGAAATTGACCGGATCATATCGATGATCGAACAAGGCGTGGATGATCCGTTTCCACTCGTTCGAGACTTTCTTACGGATCTGGACACTGCATCCAATAGATAATCCATATTATATTCGCGTCACCTTGAAAGAGGCAGATGACAGGATTGGATGACTTTAAGCAGTGACGCTTCGAATAAAAGACATACTATTGGGTTTGCTCTGTTTTCTCCTTGGAAACCTGCCTTGGTCTGCAGCCCAAATCACATTTCACTCGGCTGACCTACATCCACCAGTTAAGCATCCAATAAAATTGTCTGGCACCTTTGGGGAGCTCCGTGCCCATCATTTTCATTATGGTTTGGATATTAAGTCGTCTAATGGAGAAAGTGGAGACACGATTTTTGCTATTTCAGATGGTTTTATAACCCGTGTCATCGTTGAATCTGGTCGCTATGGAAAGGGGGTTTGGGTAGAACACCCAGGGGGATTGACCTCGCAATATGCTCATCTAATGCGTTTTACGCCTCTGATTGACTCAATAGTCCTTGCTATTCAAGAAGCGAGGCAAGCATTTGAAATAGATTTGAACCTTCCCGATGGCAAGTTTCCGGTAAAAAAAGGTGACGTGATTGGTCTCATGGGCAATACCGGGCATTCTTTGGGCCCTCATCTACATTTTGAGCTGTGGCGGTCCGACCAAAGAATACCATTGAATCCCCTTCTACTTGGGTTTTCGATTGAGGACCCTACCCCACCCATTATCGAAAGAGTGGATGTGCATACATTGGATTCACTTTGCGGAGTGATTACGACCCAATCGTGGCTGCCTTCAACTTCGGGAGACACAGTCATAGTGAATGGATCTCAGGTTGGTCTGGGCGTGCTCGTACATGATCCACAAAATGGAGGAATAAATAAGAATGGCACCTATAGTATTTCCATTGCAACCGCTGATGTTCCGGAGTACGAGATTAAATTTGATTCGATCCCGTTAGATGTAGCAGAATCTTACACTGGCCTGATAGATTATCGGAATTGGATACAAAAGGATGAATTTGTCCATCGATGCTATGTGCTTCCTGCTCTCCACGGTTGCCTCGACCATGACGGCAAAAATGGGATTATCGATTTACAAGGCGGGTTGATTAAGGAAGTAACAGTGAAAGCTTGCGATTTTTTTGAGAACTGCAGTGAGTTCAAGGTCTTTCTTCAATCCAAAATAGGCCAAGCTGAAAACCAATCGGAGAAAACAGGAGATTTGATTGACTGGGATTCATCATACACATTTAGAGATGATAACTATTTCTTCTCGTGGGAAAAAAGGACGCTATACCAATCGGCTGAGGTCCCGGTAAACCTAGTTCCGGATGAGCAAGCCTTAGGCGGCAAAAGTTTGGAACTGGGGGATATACATGTCCCACTAAAGAAGCCTGTAAGACTGGGAATGAAGCCCGAGGTGCAACATGGAGGTTGGATGCGTGTCACGATGGTCGAGCGAGAGGACGGTCGAAAACCGAAAATTCTTGGCTCAATTTGGAGTGAAGGGTATCTCGTTGCACCGACACCCTCATTCGGTACTTTTTGTCTTATCCATGATACCTTACCGCCCTCGATCAATCTCTTGGAAAGGAACTTGACATCCCAGTCATTGTTTCAGAGGTTTGTAATTAATGACAATCTGGAGCATGGCAGCGGAGGGCGGGGATTGCGATACCGTGCGACTCTTGATGGACAATGGATCCTGGCAGAATTCGATTTAAAGTCTGATCAACTTTCCTGCGCCGTAGATCTCAGCACTCTCTCACCTGGTCAGCATGCTTTTCAGCTCCTGGTCACAGACTTCGTAGGCAATCGAACGATTTATGATTATCAATTCAATACTAACTAAAATAATGGCTAACCTCGATAGTACGCATTTGAAGGCAGGTGACAAGGCTCCCGATTTCGAAGGAGTGGATCAAGATGGAAAGATTGTGAAATTGTCAGACTTTAAAGGACAAAAATTAGTGCTTTTCTTTTATCCTAAGGATAATACTCCAGGATGTACGAAGGAGGTTTGTAACCTGAGAGATAATTACCAGCTTCTTCAGAAGCAGGGATACAAACTTCTGGGAGTAAGTGCAGACAGTCAGCGTAAACACCGCAATTTTATTGACAAATTTAGACTTCCATTTCCACTCTTATCCGATCCGGATCGCTATGTTATCTCTGCCTATGGCGTTTGGGGAAGGAAGAAGTTTATGGGAAGGGAGTTTGACGGCATATTACGCACAACTTTTGTGATTGATGATGGAACTATCCAGGATGTGATCACTAAAGTGAATACTCAGGATCACGCCAATCAGATACTCCCGTGAGGCTTTTCGGGTTCGTATTTGTCTTTATGTTATTCGGCTGTAGTGTGCGACCAGCCCAACGAATTGAAGTGACTGATAAGTTTCAGCCAAACTATTCCTTAAAAGAGAACTGGGCTGCCCTCCCCTTCAGAAAAGATTTGGCTGATCATGTGCCCGATGATAGACTCCGGGACATTCAGGATAGTGCTGCAGTGGATGTATTTTTCATCCACCCAACTACCTACACCGGAGATCGTGGTCAACGGAGTTGGAATGGAGCAACCAATGACACCAAGCTAAATCAAAAGACGGCTTGTTGTGGATAACCCGCCCAAAATTTCCCTGGAGTTTTCTACTTACAACAAAGAATTATCATGTGGCTGACTACAATTTCTTTTATATGAATGTTAGGGAGAATGGTCGCCTCAGATCAAAACAATTTCTCAATTTGAAATCCGATTAATGACGATCTGGTAAAAGCAACCCAAGTGGATTTATATGGAGGATCAGTAGCAAAAGCAAAAGGCAAAACGGTACACCTGCCATCAGCAAAATCGAAAACTCGCCCTGCCTTTCTGGGTACAGGGGAGTTCTGTCTCCAAACAAGATGGTAGATGACCAGAAATATGGATGCGCATGAAGGGGATCTGCATCATTCAGCCAAGCAATCTTAGCGCCAGACAGAGCCTGGTCCAAATATATTCCTCCTTTCAGCAATTCGAAAAATACCCCAGCAAGCTCGGCACCTGCTTGATCATCTAGCGTCCAGATGTTGGCTATGGTGGAAGGACAACCTGTGGATGTAAATGCTTCGTGTAAGCCATATATTTCATGGCCATTTTCGGAATCTCCTGCAGAATAGCAGGCATTCAGATAGGTAAGCTGCAGAGAAAGCCACAATTGCTGGAGTTCGTAGACTTGAATGAATCCATCGTGAGCAGATGAAGGATTCAATATCAGTCGATGTCGTCCCAGACTATCGCGATCGGTATGAAGCGCAAGGTGAAGAATGCCGATTTTTTCTAAATGGCGCCAGAAAGCTTCTTCGGTAGCCTGATCGCCAATGTAACTCTCTCCCGCGGTTGTGCTTGCAACCCGGTTTATCTCCATCTTATTACTTGGCAGAACAGTATACTGATCAGCCCATACCCCGGAGTATTCGGGAGCAAATCCGATGTAATTACAATTAGCATTCTTTGATCTGGTAAGAGACTGATAGATCTCAGCAGATGGCGCATAGGAGATATTGTAGGACAAAACGGCAAAAGGGATCTCAGAAAAGCTGGAAGACACGGATAGTACAGGTAGAGCTTCAAATGGAATGCGAACAAGTGATTTGCTGGGTATGAAAATCAAATTCTTTTCATCTGAAGGAAAATTTTCGATGGCTACCAGATCTTTCCAGATTCGATGACCCTGTTCCTGAATTATTTGAATACTCTGTTCGAAGGAGTCAATGATAAAATCATAATTAGAAATTGATTTCTCAATAAGACCTAAAGCATTCTTTATTTCCGGTGTTTTACTTACCCTTCTAAAGGAAATATTGTTACCACTGATTGTAAATACAAAAAAGGCGTCTTCGGATTCAAAATATTCTTGGAGGATTTGATTATTTCTTAATAATTTTTGTTGGATTAATTCAAATTTTAGAGAATCAGACCTTAAAATATTATCAGTTTCATCTCTGACTGATCGAACATTTATTCTCCATTTTTCTTGCATGCTGAAAAGTTCTTCATCTAATCCATCGATATCTCCCTCGTTAATTAATTTTGAAATTTTATAACGGAGTCCTTTACTTTCCATTAATTCATTTTCTAGCTTTTTGTCACTGAGACTATGCCAGAGACTAACAGCGTCATGCAAAACTGTATTCTTACTCCGATCGGCAATAAAGAATGCCTCCAAGGCATATGAAGTTTCGCTGGTTAATTCATATAATTTGAAGGCAGTTTTTACACCTTCTTCAAAAAAGAAATGAAATTGTCTGTAGATATTGGACTTTGATTCATCGGCAAAATATGTCTTTTGTGTTTCCAGAAAATCGATGCTGATCTTGATAGACAATAAAGCATGATCTAAATTGCTTCTTTCTTCACACTCCCGGCTGAGCTCACGGTAGCCATCAATTTTCTCACGCATTAATTTCAAATAAATTACAGGGTCTTGTATTTCGTTATTTTCATCGATTGATAGCAGAGCACTAAGTCCTGATTCGGCCAAATCGATTTGGTCTTTGAATTTTTGCTTTTGGCCAGCAACAAATGAGAGAAAGCGGTAGTTATCTGCTACTCGCGAGTGACGCGGTCCGTAAAATTGAATTCGTTTGTCAAGAGCTTGCTGATAGTATTGCTGTTGTAGATCTAGGTCGCCCTTACGTCCCGAAAGATGGCCAAGATGGTTTAATGCAACCGTGATGTCTATAGCGGCATCCTCAGTGGCCATTTCGAAATAACTGATTGCAGCTTGAAAGTGCTTTTCTGCCAGGTGCTGATGACCCAGACGCAAGTGGGATTGCCCGAGGTTGACAAGATTTCTGCCTAGGTGAATGGGCGGATCTTTTATTGACTTCCTTATTTCAAAGGATTTTTGAAACATATCTACTGCCTTCTCAAATACCTGCTCCCTGAGGTGGTAGTTGCCAAGATCTGTATAGATTTCTGCCAGTTCAAAGCTGTTAGGTCCTTTACTTTTTGTAATTAAGGGTATAGATAGATCCGCATATCCTCGCATACGCTCTGTATCACCTCGGGCTGCATGGAAATATACTAGGTGCTTGTATAGAGAGAGTTTGTTCGTGTCATGAATCTCACCAGAATCGATCAATGTGAGACACTTTGTGAATGACTGGTCAGCAAGCTGGTAAGCCTCGAGAGATTTGTAAATAAGGCCTTCCTGCAGCTGAGTTTTGAAAACTACGTTAGGATTTGAAGACACATCCTGAAAATATTCTAGGATTTCCTGTACTATTACAAGGGCACTGTCCTCCTTACCTTGATTTAAGAAGTGGGTGGCTTTCTGTCTCAAACCATGAATTTGCTGATCCCATTGGCAAATTCCAGAAAACCACCCAATCAATAGCAAAAGGGTGATCAAAAACCTCACTAATGATGAAGTTGATCTAGTGGCTCATCCTGAGATCAACAAGATCCCAAAGGAATTCGGCCCAGATACCGATAGTAAGAACTGTAGATGTAGAGGTACTTTCTGCGAATGGGATCTCCATCACTGGGAATGGTGGTAGTAGGGGTAGAGCTGCTAGAAGATCGGTAGCCAATAGTGACACAGCGTACCCGGAAGATGTATTTGCTCCCTTGCAAGGTTGCCTTCATATCGAGCCCGGAGATATTCTCGGGGACCGCCATCTTCACAATGTCGCTATTCGACTTGATCATGCAGTCAGCTGCCTGAAGGGACAATGCACCAAGGCAAAAGACCATGCCGCAAAGCATTGTTTTAATTGATTTCATTGTAAGAGCTTTTTGTTGGTGAATAAATATTTAGAAAAGATATATAAATGGTTTTCCAATACCAAGAGAATTACAAAATGAAAAAGCCGCAGCCTGGGCTGCAGCTTTTTCCCAACAAAAAGATGGTATTGATGCACTAGCAGCTTCTGTAGCAGGTGCTCCAATATTTGTATCCGACACAGCCGATTACAGCTCTGATGCAAGTCCACGCGTTTCGGAGAACAGCACATTTAGCAACGCCATAAGCACACCTCGCCTTTTCCCACCAGCTCATCTTGTTGTACAAGCACTTGGCAAAGCACCACCAGCTTATACGACTGGCGTCTTCATATTCACTTACCAGCTGATCTTTGACAATATCACGTCGTGCCAACACCTTTCCATCTACGGAATACAATGCGTCAAAACCAGTGAACTGAACATTTGCGTAGTCCACTCGATCAGATGATGCATTCTCTTCCGCTTGTGTGATCTGATCCAATGTTTCTTCACTGAAACCAATGGATTGGACAGCACTCTCAAATTCATCCGTTGCGAAGTCGTACATAATCATCATACCCGATACCGTGTTCTGCTCTTTGGCATCGATAGGAATGATTATTACAGCTCCCAATTTTTCATCATTTTCGGTGATCCAGTCGAGCTCCGCTTCACTGGTCACTAATCGGCCAAAGTGGTCTTCATTAAAGTTTTGTACATCATCGGTTTGCAGGGCTCGCTCTAGGATAGGTTCGATCGTCTGCCTCGGAATGTCTGCGATCTCGTCATTTTTTTCACAAGAGACAATGAACAGACTAAGTCCCACCAGGAAGAAACCCAGGATTGTAAATAGAGAATTTCGACGTTTCATGATTTAATTTTTTGTCGTTTAAGAATTATGATCCCTCATAAGACCAGTGCATCGGATAATATTCTTGATGATCATTGTCCCGGGCTCAAGAATCTCCAAACCAATCTTTTTGGAGGGTTTTCATAATAAGGGTACTGTTGGGAGGAAGATGTAAACAAATGGGTGATACCAGTTTGCACTTCATTTATAGTAATCAACACATAATGAGATGGTTACGAGCTCAATAAAAGATTAAAAAAAATAGGAAATGAAGAAAAAATGTGGATTTTTCCAGGGTAATATGCTTAGTACATAGCTATTCTGGCCCGGCTATCATGTTGGGAATGCTTTCGTTCTAGTCGGCTTCTGAGGCTTGGGAGATCCTTTTTATTGCAGCTAACAATCCGGAGATAATAGCCTTGCTTGTGGACTCATTCATAATTACCAGTCGTAGAAATCTCTTTCCTTTGATCTCGGTTGTAGAAATATAGTACTGGCCCTCTCTGATAAGTGCTTCCCGAAGTGTTAACTGGTCATGTATTTCAGGCTGATACCGGAAGCAGAGAATGTTGGATTGGGGAGGTAAGCATTCGAATCCTGGAGTACTTATAATCAATGTATAGAATTGTTTGGCATGATCGCAGAGAGTTTCATAATACTTTCCCAGGCCCTCTTCACCATAAGCTGCCAATACCCAGTAGAACTTCACACCCAATCCTGCCTTGGTGCATTCGACTTGGTAACCCATAGTATCTTCTCCTAACATCTCCTTTTCATGAAAGAGATAACTTGCTTTTTGAGTGAATGTCGACAACATTTGATTGCGTTCTTTGTAGAGAACCACCGTACACAATGTAGACGTACGCATCATTTTGTGAGCGTCCCAAACCATGGAATCTGCAAGCTCGATCCCATCCATACAATCGATATATTTTTCAGACAAAAGGGCTGTCGCACCGTGTGGACTGTCTACATGGAACCACAAATCATGCTCCCGACAGAACATCCCTATCTCCCGAAGGGGATCGAAGTATCCCGTTGAGGTAGCGCAGCCGTTGGCCACAACAGCCATTATTTTTCTGCCTTGCTGAATCTGTTCAAGATAGATGCGTTGAAGCTCACCGGGTATTATCACTTCGTCGGCAGATGTGGGGATTTCAACTAAGGAATCGCTGCCTAATCCTAAAATGCTCACCGCTCTCGATATCGAATAATGTGCATTTTCCGGTGCAAGTACGATCAGGTTGTCAGGTGTTCCTGTTCGCCAGGCTTCTGGAGCGGCTTTAGCCCTTGCACTTAGCAATGCGGTGATATTTGCGAGAGACCCGCCATGGGTCAGTACACCACCTCCTTCCTCGGACCAACCGACTTTATCCAACATCCAATTGATGACAAACTGCTCCATGCAGGCAGCAGCAGGTCCCATCTCGTAAATGGACATAGGCTGATTAGCGATGCCGTGAATCATCTCGGCAAAGGCACTGCCTATGTGAGGGACCGCTACCTGATGCCCCATATATGCCGGATGATGTAGATGCATGGTGTGCGCCAGATAGGTCTCGAGAAGCTCTTCGACATTTTCAGTACTTAGACCGTTTGCGATGAGATCATCAAGCTTCAACATTTCCATCAATTCCTGCTGGCTACGGAGCTGCACGACCGGAACTGATCCACTTGAGGATTCGTCAAGATACCGGGCCATTCTGCCGATGATTTTTTGAGCTATTTCTAAATAAGCTTTGCCGTTGTTCTCTATCATGGTATAGATCGCAAGGAGGAATCTACACTTTTTTGAGGATTGAACAGATGTGCCACGAAAATTTCAAAGCGCACCATGAGAAAGAACTGAGCCGGCACGGCATCGACCTGCTTTAATCTCTGATCCCGTAAGTTGATCTTTGCATCGGCCTGTTAATTCTTGTCGACAATTTACTGTTCAGCGATCGATTTCCTGATTTCTTGAAACAAATTGACCGTGCGATCAATATCCTGCTCGGTCGTAGCCCAACTGCAGATACTTATCCGGATGGCTGGTTCGTCGTTCCAGGTGGTTCCACCACACCAGCACTCCCCGGATTGTTGTATTCGCGACAACGCGTCATTGGTCTGATTTGGATTGTCAAATGAAACCAGTACTTGGTTGAAAACTACCTCGTTGTGAATTCGAAAGTTACGGGCCTTGAGCTTATCTGAGAGTGATACAGCTTTTTGATGGAGTGATGTCACTAGTTCATCCACCCCTTCTTTCCCCAGGTATTTGAGCACAGCCCATAGCTCGAATGCCCTGGCCCGCTTTGACATTTCCGGAGTATAAAGTAGAGGTTCGCGCCGGTCAGCCATCATGAGGTAATCTCCAGTAGCTTGCATTGCTCTGATCAGGGCATCCTTGTCCCGGCAAAGGATAACCCCGGAATCATAAGGAGTATTTAGAGTCTTATGGCCATCGACTGCCCATGATGAGGCATGCTCCAGACCATCCGTGAGGTGCAAAAGTGTACTGGATGCTTGCGCCCAAAGCCCGAATGCACCGTCGATGTGTACCCAGGCACCAGCTTCGCGAGCCTTCTGGCAGATCATGTTGAAGGGATCAAAAGCACCAGTGTTTACGTTACCAGCTTGCAGGATCAAGAGAGTCTGGTCATCCAACTCTGGGACCGCTTCCGCTATGATCCTTCCTTGATTGTCTGCATCTACCCAAAGGACGTTTTCTCTGCCAAAACCAAGTAGAGCAAGTGCTTTGATAATACTACCGTGAATGCCCTTGTGAGCAATTATTTTCAGCTCAGGGCTCCCCTGCAGACCTTGTTGATTTATATCCCATCCTTGGTTTTTAAGAAGGCGGTAGCGGGCTGCTCCCAATCCACAAAGGTTGGCCAGAGAGGTTCCGCTGACAAACCCCGCAACGGTGGAAGCCGGTAGTTTGAATAACTCTACCAGCCATTTTTCACAAACCTCTTCTAGCTTGGCATTAATGGGAGAAGTGAGATACAAGCCCGCACACTGATCCCAGAAATCGGTCATCCATTTGGTGGCGAGGGCGACCGGCAATACGCCACCATTCACAAAGCCAAAATATCTCCCACCTGTCTGAGCAGGAGTGGCGGGTGCTCCATAAGTATTGAGCTGAGCTATTACTTTCCTTGCGTCACAAGTCACTTCGGGAAGTTCTTCGTCAAAGATGGATAGATCTGCGAGTTTTTCGGAAGCAGGAAAAACATCCATTTGACGGATTTGATCAACATAATTGTAAGCGTACGAGCGGGCCAGGTCAAAAATTTTCTTCTCCCGTAGTTCACTAAACATTTTGTCTTGCAAAGTCAAGGATGTCATGTTCATGAGCATTTATTTTTTGAGAAATCTCTGGATTACCAATAGTGGTGCTACGATTCCCAAATTAGTTCTTTGAAAGTTTCCGGCTGAATATGCAAGAGTCAAATTGAGGTAGATAAGTTCGATCGATAAGAAAGAACGCTCAAATTAAGTTCCGAGGAATATTTGCACAATCAATATAGTGTCCATATAGGCATGTGCAAGGATCATAATCAATAATCGTCGTCCCATTTTGAGATAGCAAATGCCGATGGCCAGGCCCATCAAGGCAGTCTGTACAATGCCGGTGGTCCCCCACTGATAGTGAGCCAGTCCAAAAATCGCTGCGCTACCCAGTACAGCAATGGTATCTTTATATCTAGTAGATGGAAAAACATCAGCGAGGCGATTAATGAGATATCCTCGATAGATGATCTCTTCGCCGATAGCTGAAGAGGTCCACACTCCGATTAACATCAGCACCAGCCAGATAATATGATCTGATAAGAACGAATAGCCACTCATATCAGCTGGCTCCGGAATACCCGAGATGTTGACCATGATCACAGATCCCAACATAAAGCCAAGCATTCCGACAAGAAATACAATTAGCGATTTTAGAAGAACCTGACGGAAATCTTTCCAACCTCGAAAGGCAAAAACCAACCCAATATCCTTCCAAGCCATCTTCCGGGTTCGTAGACTGAGCCAAACCAATCCTATCATGACAATGTTGGCGGTCCAGAGCATAGCCTGGGTCCTCACCATATTCCCATCAGATAATGGAAGAACCAGATAAATAAATAACATCGCGAAGCCGAACAGCAATAGAACTTCAAGAACCGGTCTAAATCGGATCGCCATGAGCAGTTGATTTTTCTGGAATCTGGTGATAAAAAGCTACGTATTGCAATGAGGACTCTAATAGTGATTACGACCGGTGGATCATTTATATCGACTTGCAATCGCAAATACAGACACTTTTAGACTAGTCTTAGTCAGCGCCATGCAATTTAGCTTTGATTCAAAAAGCAATTTTGCCATCTTGTTGCCCTTCCATAAATGACCATGAAAATTTATCTAACCGAAATTGGGACTATCCTGGAATCAGAAGAAGGGTATATCCATCTTGAAGCTCATGAATGGGATACCCTCTTTCAGACTCAAAATGTGAATCTCAATTCATTGATGAAGGCTGGACAGCCCATAACGGCAACAACCTTCCAAAAGACGAAGTTACTGAAGCCACTGGTTAGCCAGGAAGTATGGGCAGCTGGGGTGACCTATTATCGAAGTCGAACTGCTCGTATGGAGGAGTCTCAAGATGGAGGTAGTGTGTATGACCGGGTATATGCGGCCGAGCGGCCTGAAATATTCTTCAAAGCAACACCCTCTCGGGCTGTTGGTCCTGGAGAGGCGGTATACATCCGTCACGATTCAACGTGGGATGTACCTGAACCAGAGCTCACCCTGGCCATTAACCGTTTTGGAAATATCATCGGATATACGATCGGAAATGACATGAGTTCAAGAAGTATCGAAGGCGAGAACCCCCTTTACTTACCTCAGGCGAAGATGTACGAAAGATGTGCGGCAATCGGGCCCTGCATCTATATCACTGATCAGCCACTCTCCAAGGAGACTAGGATAAGGTTAGAGATCAGGAGAGAGCAACAATTGGTCTTTTCAGACGAGATCGAATTGAGTCAGATGAAGAGAACACCAGATGAATTGGTGAGTTATTTGTTTCGGGAGTGCATTTTTCCCAACGGGTGCCTCCTGATGACAGGTACCGGCATCGTACCGCCCCATGACTTTACATTGGTCGAAGGAGACGTAGTAGAAATAACCATTGACGGAATTGGCACCTTGAAAAACAAAGTGGCTCGACAAAACAAAATGAAATGATACTAACAGGATCTCAGTTAATTGGATTTTCCGAATCTCGTCAAGGGCAGGAATCGTACCATTCGATCTCACCACAAGACAACACAGTCATCACGGATGTAGAGTTTGTGGATGCTACTGCGGAGGAAATCAATAGGGCTGTTCAGCTGGCAGAATCTGCCTTTGATGGATATCGCAGCCTTACCAAAGAACAAAGGGCTGATTTTTTAGACGCCATTGCAGATCAGATACTGTCAATTGGTGATCAGTTAATCAGCAAGTGTCACTCCGAGACTGCCTTACCAGAGGGAAGGTTGATCGGCGAACGGGGAAGGACAATGAATCAACTCAGACTGTTCGCGGAGGTTGTTCGTCAGGGACAATGGGTAGATGCCAGAATTGACCGGGCTGACCCAGACCGGCAGCCAATCCCAAAAGCTGATATCCGGTCTATGCTAATTCCATTAGGGCCGGTGGCTGTTTTTGGTGCCAGTAATTTCCCCTTGGCGTTCTCTGTTGCAGGAGGCGATACCGCTTCGGCATTAGCGGCAGGTTGCCCTGTTGTTTTCAAGGCTCATCCAGCCCATCCAGCAACTTCCGAGCTAGTGGGTAGGGCTATTGTGGAGGCAGCCAGGCAGACAGCGATGCCGGATGGTGTCTTTTCGATGGTACATGGCCGAAGTCATGCCGGAGGTATTGCCTTGGTAAAGCATCCTTTAATAAAAGCGGTTGGCTTTACCGGTTCACAATCTGGTGGTTTGGCCCTTTTTCAGATCGCAAATGCCAGAGAAGAACCCATTCCCGTTTATGCTGAAATGGGAAGTGTCAATCCAGTCTTTATCTTGCCCGGTGCTATGCGAGCCAGAGCTAAATCGATTGCGTCTGGCTTGGCCAAATCAATCAATCTTGGTGTTGGGCAGTTTTGTACCAATCCGGGTCTAGTGATTGCGGAGAAGAATGATGATTTGGATGATTTCTTAAAAGTATTGGATGAGGAGATCCGCAATTCGGAAGCAGGAACAATGTTAACATCAGGAATACTTCAGTCATTCGAAGCTGGCAAGAAAAGTCTCTCCGAGCATGAGGGAGTTAAGTTAGCCAGCGAAGGACCGCAAGGTGAAGGGCCGAATGCAGCACGAGCATCTCTCTTCATCACGGATGCTGAAATCCTCCTTGAGGATCCGGACATCGCTGAGGAGGTGTTTGGCCCATCCAGCGTTCTGGTCCAATCAGGCTCCAAAAGACAATTGATCCAGGCCGCTGAGAATCTGGAAGGTCATTTGACTGCCACCATTCATGCTGATGGAACAGAATTGGTGACCTACCAGGAATTGATTAGTGTTCTGGAAAGAAAAGTGGGACGACTCATCATCAACGGTTTTCCTACCGGAGTGGAAGTCTGCCATGCCATGGTGCATGGAGGACCCTATCCTGCCACCACTGATTCGAGAACCACCTCTGTCGGAACTGCGGCAATCCGGAGATTTGCCCGGCCGGTATGTTACCAGGATTTTTCCCAAACCCTCCTGCCTGATGCTTTGAAAGATGGTAATCCATGGGGTATCATCAGGACAGTTGATGGTAAGCTCACAGAAGGAATCTCTTGAAGAGCCTCTGAAGCTGATTGGAGAAGGCGTCGACGAAAGATTAGCATCCCCAAACAAAATTAGAGCAACAAGCTCAGATTCTTATTGCTAACTTATCTTGCTATGCCACATCAGAAACGTCAATTGGCAGCCATAATGTTCTCGGATATTGAGGGATACACCCGGATGATGGAAGAGGATGAGAACACAGGGCGTTTCCTGGCCAAACGATATCGTCAGGTTCTCCAGAAAGGACTTCAGGACCATGATGGCAGATTGATCCAAACCTATGGTGACGGTAGCTTATGTATTTTTTCATCTGCGGTAGAGGCTGTAAGATGTGCATATCACATACAACTTGAGCTTCGGAGAGATCCTAAGGTTCCCCTGCGGATTGGTCTGCATATGGGTGATATCGTAGTTGATAATGAGGAATTGTATGGTGCGGGGGTTAATGCTGCTTCTCGTATTGAATCAATGGGCGTTGCTGGATCTATCCTCGTATCAGGAACGATCAGTAAAGAGATCAGCAACCAACCGGAGTTTCAAATGATCTCTCTGGGTTTATTTGAATTTAAGAATATTGAGCATCCGATGGAGGTGTTCGCACTTGGGAATCAGGGACTAGTGGTACCTGAAATAGAAATTTTGAGAGGCAAACTCAAAAAAGAAGTGCGTAAGGCCAATCCTCTACTGTATATTTTGGGCATATTCCTGCTACTTTTGATTGGATGGTGGGTCGGTCCTCGACTTAATAGTCCTGCTGAAGTCATTCAATCCCTGGCTATTCTCCCGTTTCAATCGTCATCGAGCATGACAGATCAAGACATCATGAATGAGGGCATACACGTGGGATTAGTTAGTGAGCTGGGCCAGTTAGCTTCAGTGCGGGTTCTTGACAGGTGGTCAACACTTCCATACACCCAATCGAATAAATCCCTTAAGGAAATCAGCCAGGATCTGGCTGTTGATTGTATTGTAACCGGTGATTTGCTGGTCTCTGAAGACACTGTCCTTTTGGATCTCAAACTGGTAAGGACCCGACCTAATGAGAAAGTGTTATGGTCAAATACTTATGAGAGGAAAATCGACGAAATTCTTAAACTATATCAGGATGTAAGGACTGATATTGCCAGACGGATAAAAGTTGGATTGACCGCATACAATATCGATACACAACCCAGGGAAAGTGACGTGGATGCAGAGGCATATAAAGCCTATCTGAGGGGAATGTATTTCCTGAACAAATCAACTCCGGAAGATTTCGAGAAAGGAATACAATATTTATTGGATGCCGTAGAACTTGATCCGGCCGATCCAAGAGTCTATTCAAGTCTAGCTATGGGATATATGCTTTTAGGTCATGGTCCTGACCCTGAAAACCAGGTTTGGAAAAGAGGCCGGGCAGCTGCTCTGCAGGCTATCAGATTGGACTCCACACTTGCTGAAGCACATGCGGTCCAAGCTATGATTAAGACGTACTATGAATGGGATTTCGAGGGAGCGGAAAAAGGATATCTGAAAGCGCTTCAGATCAATCCCAATTTAGCTATAGCGAGATTTCAATATGCCTGGTATCTTGCCTCATTCGGACGTTTTGAGGAAGCGATCGAACATCATTTGCTAGCTAAAGAATTGGATCCTCTTTGGCCACTTTACACTTACGATATGGGTAGCCTTTATCTCTGGGCAGGAGACGTCGATAAAGCCTATAAAGAAGTACAAGAAGGACTGGAATTAGACCCGGAATTCGGGCATGGCCTGTGGGTGCAGGGCAATGTTTACATGGCTAAAGGGATGTTTGAGGAGGCGATTAATGCTCATCAGAGTGCTGCATCGGTGCATCCAATATGGCGTGGAGCTTTGGGAGGCACCTATGTCCTGGCTGGACAGCCTGACAAAGGACTGACTATTCTTGAGGAAATGATAAATCAGGAAATGAGTCCAAGATCAGCCTTTTGGATAGCCTACATATATATGACGCTGGGAGAATATAATGAGATGTACAAATGGCTGGATTATGAATTTCCCGATCCATGGCTTGTAACTCTTAGAACCTGGCCTGAATTTAAAATTCTTCATGACGATCCGAGATTCCAGGCCTTTCTGAAGCGTTTGAATTTGCCCCCCGTTTAATTTTTTAATCAGGGATAAAGCAATGGTCTTTTGTACCATTGATAGTTCAGTATTCCATTTCGGACGTCTTTGAGTAGTAGACTAACAGAGTGACGTATTCCAGTTATCACCGATGGAACTATAACCAAAGGATTATCTCCTGCAAAGTTTCTAATGCAGGAGAATGAAGGAAAGATGTTAGTTAGTTTTGAAATGACCCAGGAAAAAGGCGATCTTATTTAGAATGATTAACATAGGAGTTTGGCCAGGAAAAGCTCTAACTCCTCTTAAGAACCAAGTGATATGCAGAAGGAAGTTATTCGAACCGGACCTTTCAAAGATTTCATTGCTGATGCTGTTCGTGTCGGCGATACTATTTATCTCTCTGGTCAGGTAAGTGTCGATGATACCGGAAAACCGCTTCAAGAAGGCGACCTGGCGGGCCAGGTCAAGGTTGTCTATGACAGCATCAAATCCATTCTAGACAAATATGGAGCCACTATGGACCACATCATCGATGAAATGTGGCTGGTAACTGACATGCAGGATACCATGGCCAACATTGAGAAGGTGTTTGCCGTAAGACAGGAAGCCTACGGCCGTAACCCGGAAGTCTCTCAAACTATGGTGCAAGTTGCCGGACTGGTCATGCCGGAATTGCTGATAGAAATCAAAGTGGTGGCCAGAATTTAGGTTAGGATATTAACAAACAAAACAGGGTCCGGCACTTACCGGACCCATAGGCATTTGAATTGTTCTAAAATCTTTTAACCAAGCAGGGCCTGATCCTTCTCAAAAGGTTGGCTTTCTAATCGCTCTCCGGTAGCCTTGTAAAGCGCATTGGCCAAAGCTCCTTGCACTGGTGGGAGTGAAGGTTCCCCCAGACCTGTTGGATCGATTCCATTGTCGACAAAGAATGTTTCAATTTCCATCGGTGCTTCGCCATGCCGGATCAAGCGATAGGTGTTGAAGTTGTTTTGCTGAGGTTGGCCGTCTGTGAAAGTCAGAGCACTATACATGGCGTGTCCAATTCCATCAACTATACCTCCTTCAATCTGGTTAAGAGCTGCGACGGGATTTACCACGATACCGCAATCCACAGCACACCAAACCTTTTGAACCTTTGGCCGGTTATTCTGCATGACCACATCCACTACTTGTGCCACGTAAGAATTATGACAAAAATATGCTGATACGCCGCGATGTACCCCTGGCATGTCAGCTCCCCAGTTTGATTTCTCCTTCACCAATCTGAGAACTCCGGCATAACGTTCAGCGTCATAATCGTTGTCAGTTCCCACCGGATTTTTGATCGCGCGGTCAAATAATTCCAATCGGAAGTCAATCGGATCTTTACCAGCTGCTTCGGCTACCTCATCCAGAAAACTTTGCTCGGCAAAAGCCATAAAGTTTGATCTGGGAGCCCTCCAGGCACCAGTAGATATATTGGAATCTTTTCGGTGATTTTCCGCGATGTAATTGTCTACAGTTCCTGCCGGAAACCGGTTGGCGAATACCGGCCCACCATGGGTTCCAGCACCTTTCACTGCAAAAGCAATAAGGTTGTTGTTATCGTCAAGCGCAGCCTTATAGTGCACCTTATAAGCTGGCCGGTAAGTACCTTGAGTCATATCGTCCTCCCGGCTATAGACTAACTTGATCGGGGCATTCATCTTCTGGGAGATCACAGCTGCCTCTACTCCGAAATGTCCATAAAGTCTTCTGCCGAATCCTCCACCCATTCTAGTCAGCATGATGGAAATGTTCTCCTCTGGCATGTCTAAGATCGCTGAAACTGACTTGCTTAGAAACTCAGGTGTCTGAATTGGTCCTAGTAGCTCGGCATGATCTGGTGTCACATGAGCGAAGAAATTCATTGGCTCTAAAGTGTTGTGAGCCAGGAAAGGTGCATTATAGGTACGTTCGATCACTTTGGCAGCTGAACGGAATACGGCTTCAGGATCTCCGTCCTTTCTGGAGGGCTCATCTGCCGTTTTGCTTATCAGTTCGGCTAGCGTTGATTCATGATCAGCTGAACTTTCAGCAGGTGAAGCAGCTTCCCATTGCACTTTCAGAGCCTTTTTAGCTTTCATCACTTGCCAGGTGCTTTCTCCAACGATCGCTACCAATTCATCCCAGGCGTTCACGTCTGACCATTGGCGATCGACACCTTCGGGAGGTGCAGTACTAAACCGAATCACGTCCTTGATTCCGGGCATTGATTTAGCAGAGGCATCATCTACAGATTTTATCTTCATACCAAACGCAGGTGGGTGCTCGATCATCGCAATCAGCATTCCATCTCGTGTCACATCGAGACCAAAAAGGGGTTCTCCCATGGCAATTTTTTTACCATCAACATTCTTGCGGGAGGTGCCAATGATCGTGAAATCTTTGGGATCTTTTAGTTCAACTTCTTCGGGTACTGATACCATAGCTGCTTTGGAAGCGATCTCTCCATACCCCATTTTTTTGCCACTGCCTTCATGCATGATCTCGCCAGCACTCGTTGACAATTCCCCCACAGGAACCGCCCATTCTTGGGCAGCTGCTTCCAACAACATCCTACGGGCTGTTGCTCCAGCCATACGAAGACTTTGCCAACCCTGTCGGATGGATTGACTCCCCCCGGCTAATTGGCGAGTATATTTTGAGGTGTTGAGACCGGCTTGCTCCACCACTACTTTTTCCCAGTCTACATCAAGTTCTTCCGCCACAATCATTGGCATGGAGGTTTTTACGTTTTGCCCAATTTCAGGATTGGGAGAGAAAATGGTTACCACACCATTGTCTCCAATTTTGAGGAAGGCGTTGATGTCAAACCATTCGCTGGGCATGGTTAAAAGTTGCTCCGCAGTGGGAGGAGTGCAAGATGCCAGCCAACTGAAACCAAGTACCATCCCTCCGCTGGTTGCAGCAGAGGCTTTAAGAAAGGATCTTCGATTATATGATGTTTTTACAAGAGTCATGATTGAAATTTTAGAGTAAAGAAAACTATGTCCGCACCAAACTTACTTCATCTCTGCAGCTGTCTTGATTGCTGCCTTGATTCGAACATAGGTGCCACAGCGACAAATATTTCCGTCCATAGCTCCATCAATCTCTTCGTCAGTCGGATCTGGATTGCTTTCCAAAAGCGCCGCTGCACTCATGATTTGACCAGCCTGGCAGTAACCGCATTGAGGGACGTCGTGCTCAAGCCAAGCTTTTTGTACCGGATGATCTCCTTTTTCGGATAATCCCTCGATGGTGGTCACCTTTCTGTTGCCTACCGTTGATACCGGGGTAGTGCACGAACGGGTAGGTACTCCTTCGATATGAACGGTGCAAGCACCACACTGGGCGATTCCACACCCGTACTTTGTACCCATGAGACCGACATGATCACGAATAACCCAAAGCATTGGGGTGTCGCCATCTACATCGACTTGATGCTGTTTTCCATTAATGTTTAGATCAAAAATTGCCATAATCTGAAAGTTAATATTTGAAGATAATGCTGTCTTGTTGGTGAAATTGAGTGTGTACGCCAAAGTTCTTGAAATGCCTTTCAAAAGAAGCTTCTTATCAGGGAGAGCCGAAAGACCTTCAATTTTACAAAAAAAATAGGGTAAGATCTAGACCTAATATGGTCAATGAGGTAAAAATGGTGCGGAAGGTCAAACATGGGTAATCAAGATAAGTCTCTGTCATGAGGTCATACACACTTGGATTTTCAGTCAGTGACCTATCTTCAAGTTTTCGGCTGGGCACTCCAGAAAGAGAAGATGTGAAGTGTATTCAGGAGTCTTTTGCCTCATGGGAATCGGATTGAGTCTAAAACCTTATTTATGGCTTCATAATCTTTGGCGGTAAAATGCCCTTGAGTTGTAGTGTAGAGGAATAAAAATTGTCGATCTCTGATTCTTGTTCGGAGCAAGAGGTGTTGTAAATCTTCCTTGTCCCTTTGTGTGTTCGAACTCTGTTGCGCCCAGAAATAAGAACTACGATTAAATTTAAGCCACGGACCCTTTAGCAAAGTTTCATGTTCTGACAGTTTATTCGAGATAATTCCCTTTGGTGTTTCCCATCCTGCTATAAATGAGCACTCGCCATTATTTCCCATAAGGAGTTCGTCTTTCCACTCCGATTGCCATGAATCCGAAACCATGAAGGCAAATGATGAATCATACGAGTGCAGGGTGACAAAGCGCTCAAAAGAAGTCGTTACCACCTTTCTGAAGTATGACCCCTTTAAGGACATTCCCAACACCCTTCCTTTTGGGCTCACTTTGAAATGAATATTGTGAGGCAAACCAATGTTTCGGGAGACAGCATTTACTGGAGTGATGAAATCCAATTCAAAATATTCTATTGTTTTATTTCCCAAAATGGCTTTTGCCTCAAGCTCTTTTGCGTTGTTCTGATTGATTTGAATCAGGGCACTATTGAACATCCAAGAATATCCCCCGGTCTCCATCAGATAGTTGCCACAGTAGGAAGTCTTCTGATCTTCTTCTAAAATGTAATTATTGAGGGAAGGGTCAGGAACTCTTGGTAATCCAAATTCTGATCTGGGTACTGCTAGAATGGTATTTAAGGCATTATTGATGATCGAAAACATTGTGGGATGCTTATACTTATCAATTAGCGTCAAATCCAGATTGAAAAGCATGGTTACAGCCAATCGCTCATCTTTTTCGATCATTGTCATTGAAGACATAGTCCCTGTACTTCCGGCATGATGAATGATTTTTCGGCCATCAATTTCTGAAAGCATCCAGCCTAGTCCATATTGATAGTCCTCGCCATCGCCGCCATCGTCGACGGATAACCCCACAAAGCTCACTTGAGGTGTCCACATTGTTTCGATGCTTGAGGCAGATAGTATGCTTTGGTTGCCAAACCGTCCTCCGTTCAGGAGCGCAATTAAGTAGTTAGATATGTCGCGTGCTGTAGATCGCATGATCGAACCAGCTGGAGCCATTGCTATCAATGGCATGGTTGGAGATGCCGGTAATGCTTGCTCTAATCCATTATGGTGACCATTAATACTTTTCATTTCAAAAAAATCTTCGGGATCAGTTGTCGAACGGAACATGTCCAGTGGAGAGAGAATATGTTTTTCAATGTACTCGGCATAAGGCATGCCCGATATTTTTTCTACGATTAAACCTGCTACAGCAAAACCGGCATTCGAATACTGATAGGCTGTGCCGGGTGCTCTCATAAGATGTGTTTCCTGCAAAGACCGGACAAAGGCTTCAAGAGCCCCGGGAGAATCGTTATGAGCATTGGAAGTTAGTTGAGCCATCAAACCAGATGTGTTACTTAAGATCATGCGAATTGTGATCGCATCACTTTCTGTCTTGTTGGCAGTACGGAACCAGGGTAGATAACGGACAACCGGCTGATCAAGATCAAGCACACCTTTTTCTTCAAGCTGCATGATAGCCGCAGCGGTGAAGGATTTAGTCAGCGAGCCTATTGCGCAGACGGTTTCAGATGTCATCAGCTTTGGAGCACCTATGGTCTCCACACCATATCCCCTTGCAAATAGGATTTTTTCGTCTTTGACGATGGCGACTGTAAATCCCGGAATCTGACTGTTATCAATAACTTCCTGAAAATAATCGTCGACGGATTTCTGCATTTTCCATTGGTCGATTTGCTGACCTGGCAGAATAGAACTGGGGAGGATCCACATCATCAATAGTAGAATATATCGCATCACATTCAATTTGTAGGACCTTGGCTTTCCGTTTAGCGAAAGAACTTAAAGCTCATCCAAGTGATTACACTGCCCAAAAGGAATAATCCGGGAATTGTGCCAAATGTGCTCCAGTTGTTTACATGCTGTGGGAAGTTCACTATCCCAACGCCACTAGTCAGATTTCCCATAATTGTAGGACCCAACAACAAGGCCAGTGGAATACCAATACTTATGCCCAGGAAAGCAGGTGCCAGATTTTTGAAAAGTAGGGTAATGAGTATTTGAGACGGTGTCCAACCAATTGCGCCAAGGATTGTCAATTCTTTTACGAGTTCCTTCAAGCTCAAAAGGGTGTCATTAAATATGGCAATGGTTAGGGTTAAAAGAAAGAATGAAGCCAGTAGGTACAGGCCAATTTTCATATTGGTAATAACTCCTTGTACATTCTCCCTCTCACTTATAGTCTTCTCCACAACGACCGTTTCACCGAAAAGCTTTTGCAGATATATTCTGGCTTGACCGGTATTCACACCTGTCTTCAGTTGTACTGTATATATTACGGGAGCATGAAGGGGGTTTAGTGCATTTAAAGCCGTGGTGGAGAGCCTAAATCCCTGACCCAGATTACTTATGTCTTGATATATACCGCAAATCGTGAAGTGCTTGATTTGCCCCTGGATCAGCATTTGTATACTATCTCCTACCAGTTTCTGATATTTTTCACTGGTGCCGATACATAGCGAAATCTCATCCGCTCGTTTTGGATGATTGCCAGTGAGGTTATCCAATCCGGCCGTCTTTGGATTTTCATCATAGACTCGACCTACCAGCTCCGCGGGCGGAAATCCATTTGCCAGAATGGTGGCTGTCTCATAACTATATGAGACTATTTCCTGAATGTCGGGTTCCGACCTCAACCGGCCCAACAATGCTTCGTGATCCAGGGCCAGCATAATATTTGGATTCCGGGTCAGGAGAATATCCCCTTTTTCCAAACCCCAATGTGCAGGATTCATTCTTATCAGACTAAAGGAGTAACCAATGTTGATGGCAAATACCAGGACAAAAACGGCTGCTGTCCAGGTTGCACAGAGGAACAACACCCGTCGATGACCATGAACCAGCCAGTTGGATCCAAGAAATGCCTCTATTGGAATACGACTAGTCAGTGGTAATGCCAGTCTTATCTGGCGCTTTACGCCTTGTCGGGGCTGCCCGGATCTTAGAGCCTCAGTAGCCGAAGTCTTGCCTGCTTTTCTAGAAGCCTGCCAGGTTACGGCAATGGTCAACAAGAGAAGACCGGCTAACGTAAACAGGATCGGTTGGATGAATGATACATCAAGATTGGCCATTCCCAGGGTGTTAATCATTGATCGGAGAATGAAAAGGATCAATCCATAGCTGCCTGCTGCAGCTATGGAAAAGGAGATCAGAGCAATAAGCAATGTCGTCAGCATATAGATTGAAACAACATTACCCGGCGTGAATCCAATCGATTTAAGTATTCCGATATTCCGGTAATCGGAAAGAATCACGTTCTGTTGAGTGGTGTGAATGACCATCATTGCAATTATCATTGAAAGGATGGCAAATACCAGCATGATAACCGCCAGGATCTGATAAAAACTCATGAATACTGACTTAAAAAGGCTGTATTCGAAGTGATTTCCAAAGAAGTCAATTTCATCATGTAGACGACTCCAAAGAGGATCAATATCTTCAGGTGTTCTAAGGCGAATGCCAATCAGAACCTGATGTAAGTCGGTGATTGGTGCGAAATAGGGAAGCGTCCCTGATGAAACCCAGGCGCGAGTGGGATTCATCAAACCACTGTTGAAATGGGGATCAACTACTATTGCCTCAACCACAAGTGAGAAAGGGACACTTCCGGTAGGCAGCTTGAGTGAGTCACCAAGACTAATGGAATAAGCTTGAGCCAGATGCTTTGGTATCCAGATTTCGCCTGGGGCAGGATGGTCCTGGTTTCCTCCCTGAAGTTTTACGATTTGATCGTGATCTATATTACCCTCTTGACGTTCAACCAAGAGCACGGTTTTATCGATCTGTTCCTCTTGGAAGCGAAGTTGAGTTGTAGCAAATGTTGGCGCCGGGTTGAGAATACTCACAACTTCATCTTGTTGAGATAGCCAGTTCTGTAATCGGTGGGAGTCGACATCCCGATAATCGAATTGCAGGAGCAAGTGCGAAGCATTCAACCGATCAAACATTGTGTCAAATGGCTTTTGAATGCCGGCAATCATCGCAACCGCTGGTGAAAACAGAATGGCTGCTACCATCAAGCTACTTCCGACCAACAGATTCTGTACCGGACGCCTTCTGATATTTTTCCAGGCTGTCGATAAAATTGGCTTTACCATCCTTTCTTGTTAAGCCAGTTGATGAGTAATTGCTCTCTTGTCTGGTAATTGATCGGGCTAAAGGGATCGAACGTCAAATGGTCTATAGTTCGGCCATCCCTTAAATAGATGATGCGTTGAGCTCTGCAAGCGGACGGCACGTCATGCGTAACCATGATGATAGACTGTCCATTGCGATGGAATTGGCTTAGCAAATTCAATACCTGGATGCTGGATGCGGAATTTAGATTTCCGGTAGGCTCATCTGCCATCAGAATTTGAGGCTGGTTAATCAAAGCCCTGGCTATGGCGCAGCGCTGCCGTTCGCCTCCTGAAACCTCTGCTGGCAATCTCTCCACTAAGTGTTCGATGCCAACTTTTGCTAGTATATCGATGGCACGCTCTTCTACAGGATTCGATGTTTCTGGTACGAGATAGCCAGCGAGCAACACATTTTCGAGAAGGGTCAGATGAGGGAGAAGACTGCTCTCTTGAAAGACAAAACCAATCTTGCTTCTTCGCAGTTGAGCTAGGGACTTTTCGGATTGTCCTGTAATTTCCTTTTCCTCCAGCCAGATAGATCCATGAGATGGAGAATCCAAGCCACCTAATAGATGCAGCAAAGTTGACTTTCCGGATCCCGAACTTCCCATAATAGTTAGAAATTCACCTGGAGCTACCTCAAGATCAAGATCACTTAATACTTGAGTGGTGGATGGACCGGAACCATAGGATTTGCAGAGATGGGAGGTTCGAATGATTGAGCTGATTTTCCTTATTCTACTATGTGCAAGTGCTGCTGACATGATTGGCTGATTGAATTTTTCTGCAAGATGCCAAGCATATTGATACAGATTGTCCCTTAATAGTAAAGTGGATCGTGATGCACAGAAAGTGGTACATTTTCAGCAGAAGTGGTACCAAATAAGTGCGTGGTGTGCTTGTTTGATGAGTGGCAGGACATTAATTATGCAATGGAATCGATCAAAGCCAAATGAGTTTTCTGTATGTAGGTAGTGGCACGCTAATTCTGTTCTTTATTTTGTTGCTTTATAGCAAGAGGGAAAAGAACATCGCGGACAAGATTTTAATCGTGTGGTTTGTCTTGCTTCTATCTGTGATCGGTACGATTTATGTCAGTTACCATGAAATCGAAGGATGGAATTGGTTGATTGAATTTGCAGAATCATCTACCTTCTTATATGGCCCGATTCTCTGGTGGTATACGCGAGCATTGACGCGCAGCGAATTCAGGTTTCAAAGCGGAGACCTTTTACATTTAATTCCTTCTTTAATCAGCGCTGTTTTCTTATACTACTTTCTTCTGTCAGGGCAAGGGGATGCAGATATAACGGGGCGATTCAGGATGGGATTAATGTTTGCCAAGATGACAATTCTATTTATTTATTCCGTTCTATCGCTGCAAATCTTAAGGCAGCACAGTCGCATGATATTCAACATTTTTTCTGATACTGAACGCAAGGAATTGAACTGGCTGAAAGTTTTGATTTTGGGAGTACTCGGCATATGGGGGATAGCTGCAGTGAGTCTGCTGCTTTTCATGGTATGGGAGATTCCTATAGCCCAGTATGGCGGCTTTTTCACAAATACTGCTATCAGCGTTTTTATCATCGTGCTCGGATATTTCGGTTTTCGGCAAACGACCATCTTTACTCCAAAACACCTACTCCCAGCATTGATGGAAAGCGAAGACGAGCTAGTTGTGCTGAGTGTAAATCAGGGAAACTCAATTGATCCAGACTCTGCACATCACGAGAGAAGCTATCAACAACTTTTATCCTATTTCGATTCCGAGCGACCATATCTTGATGGCAATTTGACCTTGTATAAATTGGCTCAACAGGTGAGCACGTCTCCAAGTTTTTTGTCCAAAATCATAAACCGTTACGCAGAAAAGAATTTTTTTGATTTCATCAATGACTACCGGGTTCGGGAGGTTAAAAGACAACTCCAACAGGGAGCCGATTTACGGAGTACTTTGTTGGGTCTGGCCCTTGATGCTGGCTTCAACTCCAAAACTGCGTTTAACAGGGCATTCAAGAAAAGTACGGGAATGACTCCTTCCGAATACAAAAGAGATATTGTCCAGATCAAGGACTAAAAATCAAATTCAGAATAGTTTAACTATAAAGATTCTTTTCCATGAATGCGTTTCGGAACTTACCGTCAGGATCATATTCCTGAAGTAGCATTTTGAAGTCATCCAACCGCTCATATCTGGACTGTAAAACCTTTGGATCCATAGTGAACAGCTTCCCCCAGTGAGGTCGTCCTTCAAAGGGTGCGAGCTTGGCTTCGATCTGAGGAAGCAGTTTCTGAACCCCTTCCCAGTCTGGCTTCAAGGTAAAGTGAATCGCAACAATTGGTTGTCCATAAGCGGGACTCATCCAAAGATCATCTGCAGCAACGGTGCGGATCTCGGTGATCATCAGAACAGGACCGATCTGATCAGAAATTGAAGCTACAGCCTGAATGGCTGCAACAGCATGACGACGGGGAACAAAATATTCGGCTTGCAATTCTTCTCCCGCACTTGGCGTGAAGTCGAGTTTGAAATGAGGAAGCCTGTTGTACCACGGACCCGGCACGCCCATTTGTTCTGTACAACTTTCCGCTGAGATTTCAATAATGGGGTGCACATTGCGGGCTGCAGCTTTAGCACCAAAGAACTCAGTCTGAAGAGGTCTATACTCTTCTCCTATTTTCCTTTTTACCCACACCTGGTTGACACGGTCACCTTGCCAATCAGTAAAAAAGCTCACACTGTAACCGCTGGAAGTGATCTCGTCAAAGTGATCGACCACGGATTGCATGGGTAGATCGAGAAAGATGTTTTGTGTCACTTGAAAGGTTGGCTCGACTTTCAGTGTTACTTTGGTAATTGCACCTATGCCACCGAGAGCGACGACTGCCCCGGCAAATTTTTCAGGGTCGCTTGTCCGGGATAATAAGTGTGCGCTTCCGTCGGCTGAAACGAATTCCAACGCTTCCACAACAGTGGCTAAATTCCCATTGCTATCTCCCGAACCATGAGTTGCTGTTGAACAGGCACCTGCAACTGAGATATGAGGTAGCGACGCTAAATTATGTAAAGCATAACCTCTTTCCTCCAGATATTGGGCTAATTCACCATACCGGACTCCTGCACTTACAGTTACCGTTTGTTCCTCTTCGTTTAGTATCATTTCTTGAAGCTTGGTCAATGACACCAGTTTGTGCTCACTGTCAGCGACCTTGTTAAAAGAATGCCTGGTCCCCAGGATCTTGAGTTTGTCGGCACTGCTAATCTCTTTTGCAATCTGGTCGGCATTTTCTGGTAGTGCGAAATTGTTGGTGGAGTATTCGAGATTGCCGGCCCAGTTTCGCAATGGTTCCGGGTCGACTGCAGCTTGCTCTCCTTTGTTTTGACAGGAGATGATTGGTGTCATCATACTTCCGGATAAAACTACTCCGGTAGTTTTAAGAAAAGTGCGCTTCTTCATAGATGCCGATTTGCTAGAAAAAATACGGATTAATAGCCGTCATGAAAAAAAATCGCTTCCTATGTAAGAAATTCAGGGTGAATACCTACTAATGAAGCAACGATATGAAATGAAAGAAGTAGTACGAAAAGAAATTTTCCATAGCTGGCTGCAGAGCTACCAGGGAATCCTATATAAGATTATCAGGGCATATTCCAGCAGCCCAATGGATCAGGATGATCTGTTTCAGGAGATCGCCTTGCAACTATGGAGATCGATTCCTTCGTTTCGGAGTGAAGCTAAGGCTTCGACCTGGATTTACCGGGTTGCCCTTAATACCGCTATAGCTTGGCAGGGCAAAGAGAAAAAGCACGGGAAGCAAGAGTCGATTGACAAAGTGGAGCATCGGATATATCACGCAAAGTCGGCAAACAGGGATGAACGACTGGAATGGTTATATCAAGAGATTGCTATGTTAAATAAAGTGGACAGATCTATTGCCTTATTGCTATTAGATGGATTCAGCTACCAAGAGATGTCTGAGCTGATCGGAATTACCGAGAACAATTTGGCTGTGAAGATCCACCGGATCAAAAAGCATCTAATTCTAAAATCAGAGAAATATGAGCGTCATGGAGTTTGATGAATTAAAGAAAATTTGGGATAATCAAAATAATCAGATTATGTATGCAATCGATGAAGCCGCCTTGCACCGGCGGATCAGAGCTAAGCGTGACCATGCCCGCCTGGTCACTAATGTGAATGAGATCGGCCTGCTTGTTGTTGCAGTAGCCACGGGAATCATCTTGTTGATCATTGGTAAGGGTACATTTTTTACCTATCTCTCTGTAGGGGCGATCTGGATGGTGGGCCTATACGTGTTGTGGGGGAGAATCCAAAGACAGAAGCGAAGCAAACATTTTGAGCAAAGTATGCTCGGTGATCTGGAAGAAGCGATTTCAAACATCGACAACGAAATAAAGCGAGCCCGCACCTTTGTATGGTGGTTTTTAGTCCCAGCTCTTTTGCCAGCACTATTGAACATTGCTCAAGCCGGTGGTCCCTGGTGGAAGTGGTTGATCATACCCGTCGCCGTGATCTTGTCTGTTCCTTTGGTCCAGTGGGAAATGCGTAGAAAGCATATTCCTCGAAGGAAACACCTGGAGAAACTGCGTGAAAAACTATTGCAGAATCCGGCGGATCAACTTCAGGTATAAAACCGGTGTACATGATCTCGAGCATTGAAAGCCCTCGATTGTTGTTGCGGCCCTGGGAATCGCGTGATGTGGAAATCTTCATCAAGTTTTACAATGACAAAAACCTGGCTCGTTTCGTGGGAGGAAGAAAAACCCCTGAGGAAGCCTGGAGACATCTGGCTTGTCTGATCGGTCACTGGTATCTAAAAGGGTTTGGCTACTGGGCTGTGGAGGAGAAAACTAGCGGAGATTTTGTTGGCTGCTGCGGATTATGGTATTCGCAGGAGTGGCCAGAGGTGGAACTGGGCTATTGGCTATTACCACAACATATGGGTAAAGGCTTTGCAACCGAAGCAGGCATGCGTTCATTACAGTACGCTTCGAGTACGCTGTCTTTGACGAGTGTAGTCAGCTATATTGATCCAGCCAATGAACCTTCCAAAAAGGTAGCGAAACGACTGGGAGGTACCTACGAGAAAACCATAGATCTGTTGAGTTTTGGTCTCCATGAAGTGTACCGATACAACCTTTAAGAAATACATTTGGAGTTGAGTAAAGGAGACTGATTTATTAATGCTGGGGCAGGGTCTGTATTTTTACGGAAAGATCTTCTCCAAGAGTCATTATGTCATCTCGTCAGTTAGCAGCCATAATGTTTACCGATATCATCGGATACACAGCTCTGATGAGCTCCGATCAGGAAAAGGCAATGAATGCGCTTAGGGAGAATCGCAGAATTCATAAAGAGTGCGCCAGGAAATATAAGGGTAGGGTGGTGAAAGAAATGGGCGATGGCCAGATGCTGTCTTTCAATACCGTATTCGAGGCTGTTCTTTGTGCCGGTGCCATCATTGAATCAGTATCGGACTTGCAAGACTATAAGCTGAAGCTAGGCATCCATCTGGGCGAAGTAACATTCGACAATAATGATGTATTCGGGGACGGAGTGAATCTGGCTGCGCGTATACATGAAGATGCGGATCCAAATCAAATCTTGATCTCAGAAGCTGTATATCAAAACATCAGAAACCAAGCGGGAATAACAGCTGATCTTATCGGATCACGCCAATACAAAAATATTCATCAGCCGGTAAAGGTCTATTCAGTTGCTTTGGCACCTGACCTTGCTTCCCGGATCGAAGGCCAAGAAAAGAAAGGAATGGCTGGAAAATGGCGGATCCTTCTGGGAGTCTTACTATTGATTTTGGTAGGTATTGCCGGTCTGAAGTTTTTTGATACATGGGCCGTGTCTTCGCCAGAATCCGGTCATACTATCGCCGTCTTGCCTTTCAAGCTGATCGGTGATGATCATGAGGGACAATATTTTGCTGACGGAGTGATGACTGCATTGATTGGCAATCTCAACAAGATCAATAACCTTGAAGTGCGCTCCCGAACCTCAGTCGAGCAATTCGTGAACCCGGAAGAAACGGTGCGGGAAATCGCCAAGGAACTTGGAGTGAAATACCTGATCGAAGGGAGTGCTCAGAAGTACCAGGATGACATACGAATAGCTGTGCAACTGATAGACGCTGAAAAGGATAAGCCGATCTGGGACGAACAGTATGATCGGGAATATGCAGACATTTTCAACGTACAGAGTGAGATTGCCTTAAGAATAAGTGAAGCCATGGGGATGGTGATTACTCAAGGTGAGCGTCGAAACATTGAAGAAACTCCCACTGAAAGCAAAGAGGCGTGGGATCTTTTTCTAAAGGGACAGTATTATCAGCGTCGTTACGCGAATTTTAACGAACTACCTGACATCGATTTTGCCATTGATTTTTACCTCCGGTCCCTGGAAAACGATCCCTTCCTGGCGCAAAGTCTGAGTCTGCTGGCGTTGGCATTACTCGACAAACATTGGCTTACAGTCCAGGACGATGAAAGTCTGCAAGATTCGATATTCCATCTAATCAGCAAGGCCGTCAAATTAGATCCGGATCTGGATCTCAGTTACCGAGTACTGGGAGCGTACTATTTCAAGGGCAAAAAAGATACCTCCCAAGCGGTAAAATACTACCGGCAGGCCATTCATCTTGATCCCAACAATCAGGACAATTACACTGACCTGATCTGGTTATATATTTCCGCTGCATCAATATTTAAGGATCAACAGATGACATTCGACAGTGTCCTTATTTATGCTAAGAAAGGCTTGGAGCAGGAGCCAGGAGATAGATATGCTTTGCTTCTAAGAGGCGTAGGTGTTGCCTATTTCTGCTTGAGCGAGGTTGAGAGGGCTGAGGATTTTATCGACAAATCATTGGAAATCGAACCGGACAATATTTTGACTCTTACTGACAAATTTCATGTGAAATTACTCAACAACGATTACCGGGGAATGCTGGAGGCAGCAATGGAAAACACCAGAATCCGGGATGAGGGTTTTGGTTTGATTGACCTGGCAAAAGCCTATATGCTCTTGGAAGACTATCAAAATGCCGAAAGGCACTTTGCCACTTTCTATGCACAGCCCGAGGACAAGCATGCACCCATAAATTTCGAACGCACCGGCTATGCGTATACATTACGTAAACTAGGGAGGGAGCAGGAAGCAGAGGAACAGATCAAATTGGCAGAGGACTGGATCAGGAAGTGGATGGATGAGCAGGATTACGACCTAGCAAAAGTGTATGCTTTCCTGGGTGAAAGAGAAATGGCTTTAGAGCATTTGGAACAATTTGAGCCTTTTTATGGCTTGGAGCTGTGGATCGATGATGATCCACTCTTTGACATCCTTCGTACTGAGCCTCGCTTTTTACAGGTGCTCAGAGATTGTGAGGCTATTGCGACTTCAAACGGAAATCAGGTGACCCAACGTCTGAACGAGGGTGTTTATCCAACTTTGACGATGTTGAACCAGTAGACCGCATCATGTCAAGACTTAAGGACGATCGTTTTTTCAGCAAGCTTCCAGTTAATGAAATATCTATCCCAGAGCTGATGGTGGAAGAGCATCTTTTCTACGCCGTACCAGAGGACTGGCATGTTGTGGTGACAGACATCAAGAATTCGACGATAGCCGTCCAGAAGGGACAACACCGGATTGTGAATCTCGTGGCAACAGGCAGCATCATTGCGGCGCTGAATCAAGCACGACGAGCCGACATCCAGATCCCCTTTTTTTTTGGGGGAGATGGAGCTTCGTTGATTTTGCCAGATACCATGCATGAACCCTTGCTCGGAGCATTGCGGCAGTTGGCCAACAATACCGCTCGCGATTTCGATTTGGAATTAAGGGTAGGATCTATCCCGGTAGTGGAAGTTTACCGGGCATCAAGGCAGCTGCTGGTATCCAAAGCAAGGCTTTATCCGATCTATCACATACCTCTATTGCTTGGTGATGGGTTAAAGTATGCAGAGACCATGATCAAAAGCAGTAGCCAAAGTGGGGGATCTAACGACACGACCTCCTTTCTGGATCTCGCTGGGATGGAGTGCCGATGGGATACAGTTGCACCACCTGTTGACAAGGAGGAAGTAGTGTGCTTGCTGGTGGAAGCTATAGATCCCAAGCGGCAGGGTCGGGTATTCCGGACAGTTCTTGAGGCAATTGAGCGAATATATGGAGACCCTCCCAGGCGGAATCCTATTTCCATACCACGGCTCAGACTCAAAACAACGCTACAAACAATTCGGAATGAAATGCGGGTGAAACTGGGTCGATCCAGCTTGAATTACCTCCTTAAAAATTGGATTCTTACGTTAGCTGGCAAATGGTACTTTCAGAGTAAGGACGGTAAAACTTACGTGAAAAATTTAGTTGAGCTCTCGGACACCCTTGTCATCGACGGTCGTATCAATACAGTGATCTGTGGCACGAGTAGTCAACGGTTAGAATTAGAAGCTTTGCTCCATTCTTGGGAAGAACAAGGTTCGATCCGATTCGGCCTTTATGCGTGCTCTGAGAGCATTATGTCATGCTATGTGCGCGACCGCAAAGATCAGCACATACACTTCGTGGACGGCGGCGGTGGTGGTTATACTCAGGCAGCGAAGATGCTGAAGGAGAAAGCACAGAAGAAGGCTTAATGTAGTCATTCATTTCTCAAATCGCTTGAAATCTTAAGAGGCTCCAGATCTTCGCGGTGGGTTCAGTAGTCTTTCATTCAGCCCAGCACACCACCATGCTAATTCGTAAGCAAAGTACGGAGGCAACGATTTAATAATTGGCTGTCGATTTATCAGATAATAATCAATTACTAATAGAGTTAACAATTATGATTTCAGAGACAAGAACCAAGAAGTGTCTGAAAGATTTATTTTAGAATATGCAACATCTCTACTTGACCTCTGACTTGCAAAATGACTTGATTCGATTGAGACCTTTAGAGGAAGATGATTTCGATTCTCTTTACGAGGTAGCGAAGGATCCCATTATTTGGGAACAACATCCCGTAAAAAGATATAAGCCAGCTGTGTTTGAGCAGTTTTTTCGTGAATCAATAGACTCTCAAGGAGCATTAATTGTCATAGACCAGAAAAGTAATGCAGTGATAGGCAGTTCCCGTTATAGACGATTAGATTACCTCGATAGTGCGGTGGAAATTGGTTGGACCTTTTTGGCCAGGAAGTGTTGGGGAGGACTATATAACAAATCGCTAAAATCATTAATGATCAACCATGCTCTGGCAAACTTCGATGAAGTAATCTTCTATATTGCTGAGTGCAACATCAGATCGTCAAAAGCCGTCGAGAAAATTGGGGCAATAGAGGTATTTGATGAAAGGTACCAAAGTCCAACCCCAAATAATGATCGCGCCTACCGAATAAGCAGGGCTGAATGGGATAGTGTAAATAAATAAAGGACAAAACATTTCATTGATACTTCTGAAGACGAGAGTGATATGAGTGTCAAGTACATCCTTGGAGCGATCTTGTCTCTACCCTTTCTTCCCATCCTGTATTTCCAGGGGCAGAAGATCCGATCATCTATACCCAAGTTGCCCGAAGCCAAAGACTCAAAGGGTTGTTATAATAGCAAGCAAGCAAATGGCGAGCTTCAATTATTGACCGTCGGTGAAAGCACAGTAGCCGGGGTTGGTGTTAGCACTCATGCAGAGGGATTGACAGGAGCATTAGCTAAGGAGTTATCATCCCGGTTCCATGCACAAGTTTCATGGTCAGCTTATGCCCGCAGTGGGTATACTATCAAGCAGATCCGTGAAAGACTTATTCCCAATATCTCTGAGGACATCGTCGATTTGATTGTAATCGGCATTGGAGCAAATGATGCCTTTAGACTGCGTTCCCCGTCAGGATGGAAGAATGACCTGATTGATCTGATAACCGAATTACGATCCAGATTTTCAGGGACGCCCCTTGTCTTCATCAATATGCCTCCGGTAAAGGATTTTCCCGCATTCACTCCTTTGATGAAATTTATTATCGGCAATCTGTTGGAGATACTGGGAGAAGAACTCCAGACTTTGGCTAATGAATACGCAGACGTATTTTATTTGAGTGAAGAAATCAGGCTTCATGATTGGCTTAATCGGTCTGTCACAGCTATGAAGGTTGAGGACTTTTTCAGCGATGGAGTACACCCTTCCAAACTGACCTATCAAATTTGGGCGAAAGAAATTGGCAGGGCCATATATGAAAAAAACATCTTAAACAAAGGCTAAGATCAATGCTTTGCATTATTTACCTATTCACTAGTTTGTAGTGATGCAAGAAATGACAATAGCAATTTGAAATGTCTCTTCAGCTTCTTGGATTATTTTGAGACTATATTGAAAAGAAATGAGAATAATCTGTCAACCGGAGGTGAGTAGAGTATTTGAATCCTATCCCAAAGGGATCAGATCAAAACTTACCCATTTACGAAAACTAATCCTCGAAACTGCCAATAAGGTCGAATCGATCGATGAGATTGAGGAAACTCTCAAATGGGGAGAACCCAGCTATTTGGTGAAGAATGGAAGCACCATCCGCCTGGGGTGGAAGCCAAGCATTCCGAATGAGTACGGGATCTATTTCAACTGCAATTCAACCCTGGTACCCACATTCAAGATCTTATTCGATAAATTTTTCAAATACGAAAAGAACCGGGCCATCTTATTTGACATCAACGAAGATGTTCCCGAACAAGAATTGAAAGAGTGTATCGAACTGGCATTAAGATATCATAAGCTCAAAAAGTTGCCACTACTGGGAAAATAGAATGAATTACTGCTAATATGATCACAATCAGAGATCGACTGACGAACTATTCAATATGATATTTGCCAACCAGGTTTGCTGGATAACCAGGTCTCGTTTTTGAACGAATCCGAAGCCAAGATATAGACCAAATTGCTGACACTTATAAGCTAGTCACAAAGCAGGCTCTCGAGATTGGCAATTGCATGATGATCGATTGACAACATTCGCTCTCTTCACGACCTAAATCAATATTTCTTAAATTCTGGGAAAAATGACATATCATGACATCAAGGCGAAAATTCGTTAAGCACACCGGTCTGGTGGCTGCAGCTTCAACCCTGCCTATACCTATTCTTCAAAGCAGACGACAAATGGATCGAATTTCCGTAGCTGTCATGGGAGTGCGTAGCCGAGGTAAAGCCTTGGCCAGGACCTTCGCAGCGGCGACAAATTGCCGGGTGTCCACCATTTGTGAAGTAGATGATCGGTATGTGGCTGATTGTCTTACCGAGGTAGCGGTGCATCAGGAGGAGGTGCCCAAGGTTGAAAAAGATATTCGAAAAATCTGTGAAGATCCGACCATTGACGTGATAGTGATTGCTGCCCCGGATCATTGGCATGCTCCGGCTACGATCATGGCTTGCCAGGCGGGAAAGCATGTCTATCTGGAGAAACCCTGCAGCCACAATCCGCAGGAAGGTGAGTGGCTGGTAGAAGCTGCTGCTAAATATCAACGTGTCGTGCAGATGGGCAATCAGCGTCGATCATGGTCGAATGTAATTCGTTGCATGGACGACATTCATAGTGGTTTGATCGGCCGGGTTTACTATGCGCGAGCGTGGTACGCCAACCAGCGTGGCACGATCGGTAAGGGAAAGAAAGTCGATGTACCCCGGGGACTGGACTGGGACCTGTGGCAGGGACCGGCACCCCGCAAGTCTTATTACGACAATATTCACCCATATGAGTGGCATTGGTTTTGGCATTGGGGAACCGGTGAAGCGCTGAATAACGGAACCCATTTCCTCGATTTGATGCGATGGGGCCTGCGAGTGGATTACCCCACGCTGGTGACCTCTCAGGGGGGGCGCTACCATTTCGACGACGACTGGCAGACACCTGATACTCAAGTCATATCCCTGGATTTTCCCGAAGGCAAGACGATGACCTGGGAAAGCCGAAGCTGCAACACTTTGCGTGCTTATGACCACTCGGCCGGTGTCTCCTTTCATGGAGAAGGAGGAAGTATTGTGCTCTCCAGTGGGAATGCCTACCAGGTATTTGATAACGATCGACAACCCAAGTTGATAAAAGAAGTCAATGCCGATGAAGGCATTGAAAATGATCCTCAGAATACGATGGGGCCGGGTATGTTGTTGGACATCGGTCATATAGAGAACTTTCTCAATGCGATTCGTGATGGAGGGAAAGTGCGGAGCGACATTCTTGGAGGACACCAAAGTGTATTGCTTTGTCAGCTAGGGAATATTGCATATCGCACCAAAACCGCAATCGAAGTTGATCCTGAGAATGGACATATCCTGAACAATGCCGGTGCTATGAAGTTGTGGGGGAGGGAGTATGAACCCGGTTGGGAAATTGAAGTGTGAGCAATCTAACAACAAGTAAGATGAATGATATTCCATTTCGGTAAATATTCCTTAGTCTTTCTGGTTCTTGCGACACCATTATTGGTTAATGCTCAGCAGAAAACCTACTGTAATCCTATAAATATCGACTATGGTTATACACCTTTTGAGTCATTTTCCCAGCAGGGCCGGCACCGGGCAACAGCTGATCCTGTCATCGTCAATTTCCGTAATCAGCTTTATTTGTTCTCGACCAATCAGGAAGGCTATTGGTACAGCGATGACATGCTGCATTGGAATTTTGTGTATCGAAAATTCCTGTTGGACGACAAATATCAGCACGATCTAAACGCCCCGGCAGCCTGGGTGATGAATGATGCCTTGTATGTCTATGGCTCCACCTGGGAGCTGGATTTTCCGGTGTGGAAAAGCACTAATCCCACGGAAAATGATTGGGAGATAGCAGTAGATACCTTGAATGTGGGAGCGTGGGATCCAGCATTTTTCTACGATGAAGATCTTGAAAAGCTCTTCTTGTATTGGGGGTCAAGCAACGAGTACCCATTACTCGGAACCGAAATCCAATTGCCAGATCTGCAGACGACCGGAATCACCCGGCCGATCATGCGACTTCACCCGGAAGAGCATGGTTGGCAGCGATTTGGTGAGTACAACGACAATGTTTTCCTGAGGCCCTTCACCGAAGGGGCCTGGGTAACCAAGCACAATGGCAAATACTACTTTCAGTTCTCTGCCCCGGGTACCGAGTTTAGTGGCTATGCTGATGGAGTGCTGGTGAGTGATCGGCCATTGGCAGGCTTCCGGTATCAGCGGCATAATCCATTTTCATATAAGCCGGGAGGATTTGCCCGGGGAGCTGGACATGGAGCCACCTTCCAGGATAATTATGGAAACTACTGGCATGTCTCAACGATTGCCATCGGAGTGAAGAATAATTTCGAACGGCGTATCGGCATCTGGCCGGCTGGTTTCGACGACGATGATGTGATGTTTTGCAACACCGCGTTTGGAGACTATCCAACGCTCTTGCCGGAGTTTGCCCAGGAAGATGATTTCACTGAAGGTTTGTTTGCGGGATGGATGTTGCTCAACTATCAAAAACCGGTGCAGGTATCCTCTATCTTAGGAGGATTCCATGCCAATTTTGCGGTAGACGAAAACATTAAGACCTATTGGAGTGCCAGCTCCGGAGACATAGGGGAATGGATCCAAACTGATCTAGGGGAGGTGTCAACCATCTATGCCATTCAAATCAATTATGCAGATCAGGATGCTGAGTTTATGGGCAAGACTCTGGGAAAAATGCATCGATACATAATTTCTGGATCGGTAGACCTGGACAAATGGGAGCTAGTAGTTGACAAGAGTAAAAATCAATCCGATTTACCACATGATTATGTCGAACTCTCGGAGCCAGTCCAATTTCGCTATTTACGAATGGAAAATCATATGATGCCAACCGGTAAGTTTGCCATTTCCGGTCTTCGAGTGTTTGGTGAAGGCAATGGTGAAAAGCCGGGTGGGGTACAAAATTTTGTCGTCCTCCGCACAGCCCCAAATCAGTCTGGCAACCGCCTTGCTTCATGGTTAAAATGGCGACAGAATCCTGCGGCAACTGGATACAACATTTACTTTGGCAAGGACCCGGATAAATTGTACAGTAGTATTATGGTTTACGGTTCCAATGAATATTATTTCACTGGTATGGATGCCTTCGATGCCTATTATTTTCAGATAGAAGCATTCAACGAAAATGGCATCTCGGCACGGACGTCAGTGATGAAAGTGGAGTGAGCTGGTACGGCCGTCGTCAAGAGATAAAAGGCCAAGGGTTAGCCTGCAATGGATACCCTTTATTGTTGAGTGTGATTCACTGCAAGAAATGGTGATTTTCTTTCGCCTTAGGCATCTGGTATAGAAATTTGAACGATACCTTAGTAAAAAACAATTTTTATGATCCCTAGATTTCATTTGTTTCTCATCTTAATACTGGATACATTAAAGGTAGATGGGAAACTGATGCCAACTTTGTAAAATATAGTCCTATTACCATTCGACCTTTAGACTTTCAACCTTCGACCTGATCGTCGCCGTAACTATTTGTCCTTCCATACGTCCCTACGGATGATGAAAATAAATGTTGAAGAACTCATTGACCTGCCTCCCATCAGATACACAAAGAAAGAAGATCCTTTTTTTGATGTTTTGCAGAGTAGGGTTCAGAATTATTTCTCATCCAATAACACCTCACGATATGCCACTCTCGGCATGGTTGGAAAATCAATTTTTCAATTGTTGCTCTGGATTGGTCTGTACAGTCTGATCATATCAAACTGGTTTGAAGGATGGAGCCTAATCATTTTGCAGATTATGTTTCATTTCACCATGTTTCTCATGGCAGTGGGGATTGCTCACGATGGCAGTCATAATGCATATTCACGCAAGAAGCAAGTCAACCGCTTGATCACCCGCGTTTTTGATATCATCGGTATCAATTCGTATTTGTGGGACTTCAACCATATACGCTCGCATCACAATGCTCCCAATGTTCCTCTGTACGATTCTGCGATTGATTCGTTTCAGTTATTTCGATTCCATCCCCGGGCCAGATGGAGCAGGATGCATCGTTACCAACATCTCTACATCTTTGGGATCTATGCTCTGGCCACCCTCTTCAAGTTGCTGTTCCTTGACTTTTTTTCAATGCTTCGGGACCGGATCGGATTTGTCCGTATGAAAAAGCACACCTATAGGAAAGTAATTTGGTTGATAAGCACCAAAGTTTTTGTTGTTGGCTATACACTAATTTTGCCGATGATGCTCTTGGACGCACCTTGGTGGCAGATCATCTTAGGATTTTTGCTCGGTCACTTTGTTTCGGGGATTGCCCTTGGAATCATCTTTCAAGTGACTCATCTTTCTGATCATTCAAGATGGCCGGAGCCGGATGCCGACGGTTTGATAAATAATAGTTTTGCCCGGCATATTTTGACCACCACAGCCGATTTCTCTACCCAGAACCGGATAGTAACCTGGATCTCTGGAGGCTTGAATATCCATGTGGCACATCACTTGTTTCCTGGCATTTGCCACATCCACCTGCCAGCTTTGGCGCAGATTGTGCGTGAAACAGCACAGGAGTTTGGCATTCCCTACAAGGAGTATCAGTCAGTCTTGGCAGCCATCAAATCACATTTGAGTACGCTGAAAAGACTAGGTGTGGAGAAGGACTTTGAAGTGGAAAAGGTTAAGGCGAAAGAGCTTAACGGACTAGCTATTAACGACAACCAGCGAACAATCGCGGTTAAAGGTCAAAGATCAAAGGATGGACGAATTCTATTAAATGACATTCTTGCCAATGACAAATAGCTGATCGGCAAAAGTGGCAAAGCGGTCAAGAGGTATCAACGATCGGGGTCACAGTGGGATTACCTTACCACAATAATGTAAAGCCTTTCCACATCTCATGCTTCAAGTCCCAAATTGCTATTGACTGGACCTACAACCTATGACCAACTACCGATTACCGATGATCGTCAAAAAAAAGTTGACAAAAATTCTCCTCAACCGTATACTGTAAACTCTAAACCGTAAAATTGCCTGCATGCTTTTTAGGAAAGAATTTTTGGATCGGATAAAAGCCGGGAAGATCACCCTTGCTTTCAGAAAATGGAAACGCCCGAATGTGAAGGCTGGCGGAACCATGCTTACCAGCGTGGGAGTAATCGGAATTGAGGCTGTTGAGCAGGTTGAGGTAGAAGATATCTCTAGTGAAGATTATATGCAGGCGGGTATAGAGGAGGTTGAACGATGGAAAGATCGGATAGCAATCCGAGAAGGTGAACTTTACCGCATCAAACTGCATTGGGTAGGGGAGGATCCACGGATTGCATTGCGTGAAAAAGCAAAGTTGAGTCAGGAAGAATTCGAAGAATTACTTACAAAGCTGGAAAAGATGGATCGGCGTTCCACCCGAGGTCCTTGGGCTTTCCGGATTCTGAAATTGATCGAAGAAAGGCCAGGCACACTCGCGCAGCTGCTTGCCGATCAACTGGGCGTTGAGAAATCCTGGTTGAAACCCAATATCAGGAAATTGAAAGCTTTAGGACTGACGATCAGTCTGGATGTGGGTTACCGGCTTTCTCCTCGGGGCAAGGCGTTGATCGATTGCATTGCGATCCGAAAGTTTGGTGCCAAGCACCTCGGTAATAAGAGCTAGCTTTGTTATCTTAAGGAAAGCTCAACTCGAAACGTGTGCCCACTTGTAATCAAATCATCCTCCCGCTTTTCTGCTTGCTTTTACTCGGTTGTACTAAATGGGATCTGGATAGGGTCGAGTTTGCTGAAGTCATTACAATTGGGGTTATTGACGTTGGATCGAACAGCGCTTTTCTACTTGGTGACATCGAAAATCTGAGGGGATCCACCCTCAGTGAAGTTGGTTTTTTGCTATCTCCCGAATATCTTGAAGAATTCGAGTTCCGAATTAATAATCAAGATCTCACCAGATTCCTGACTCCTAATCAATCTGACATATCAGAGAATCGAGCCTTTGCAACCGCAGCGTCAGGACTTAATTCAGGACAGAAGTATTTCTTTCGTGCCTATGGTGTATTAACTGGTGAGAAGGAGCCGGTCTATGGATTGATTGATTCCTTTACGACTATCGGCTTCAATGTCAATATCCAAGGATTTACCAGGAGGGGGAGTGAATGTCCTACGGAAGCCAGTATCCAGCTCAAGGTTGATATCAGAGGTGTACTTCCGTCGGCGGTGAAATTCGGTATTGTGTGGCAGCATGACATATTCAGTGATCCCACTTTAGATGATAATGTCATTTTAGCAGATCAGATAACCACGGATGGGACGGCCACAATACTATTACCTGTGCTTTGTGACAAACTTTATCGGGTGCGGTCCTTCATTCATTTATCGGACAACGAAGTGCTCTATGATCAAGCTGTGGAGTTCACGACGGAGCCAGGTGGAGTATGGGAATACGTGGGAGAAATTCCAGAGCAGTTTACACGATCTCAGGGATTTCGATCCTTTTCATTGGATCAGCATGGGTACGTGATGGGTATCCGGAAAGAAGGAGTTTTCCAGGAAGCTTTTTGGAAATTCGATTCAAAATCGCAGAGCTGGTCAACTTTTGAAAGGGTGCCTGGTGGATTCAACCCTAGTTTGTGGATTCCCTATTCCAGTGATAAGATATTAGCGGGGAGTTTGATAGGACTGTCTCAATATTTCCCATCCCAGGACAAATGGGAAGTACTAGGTGATCTGCCGCCAAGCATAAATCGGACAGTTGGTTTTGAATTTCAGAATAAGATCTATTTCTTGGAAGGAGGGAACCTGGGTTTTGTAAGATTATCTGACCCCAGCATATTTATGTCGATTGTAGAATTTCCTGACGATCCGAATATCTCGTTTAGAATAGGAATGGATGGATATCTGGCAATGGGAGAATTTACTCGAACTCCCTTCAACCTATCCAGGACATTGTGGAAATTCAATCTCCAAAGTAATTTATTGGAGGCGAAAGCAGAGTTTCCTGACAACGTGTTTTCACGGGTCGCTTTTTCGATGAATGGCAAGGGATACATTTTGGGTGGACAGGATGAAGACCTGAATCCTCATCCAGGATTTTGGGAATATGATCCGGACAGAGATGAATGGACAAGATTGTCTGACTTTGGGCGAGGAGATGGAAACGCAGATGTAGGATTTGTGATTGAGGGCAGTGCTTACGGTGGCTTAGGAATTTCATTAGACGGCGAGGAAAGGCAGGAGTTTTGGAAGTATGTGCAAGAGCTAAGGTGAATGGATTGTCACCAGAGCAAGTTTGCAATAGTTGCTCGAATCAGGTTGGCTGCGAATCAGCCCGGTAAAGCAAGATACCTAGCAATACACTCCACCCGGCATAGCCAAAAATGAATAACCCAAATTGACGAACATCTAATCCAATAAAGCCAGCGAGAAACAACGCGGTACCGGCTAATCCTAGCAATACACCCACAATTCCTATCCATATTGGCAGTGATTGTAGTTTGATGATCGCCAAAGACCATAAAATGCTGGCAAGGCAGGTACATACAATAAATATCTTATCGAAGGCATGATTAAGCGAAAGTTGATAAGAGATAATCAACCTCATTTGTTCCTTTTTTTCCGAAGTACTTCCATCAAAATTTTCCAGGATAAAATCAGGGGTGGCTAACCCATTGATGGCTGCTGCGATCATGACAGCGACCAAGCCAAATCCATAAATCACAATGGCTGATGCCGACAGGATTTTGGCTTCCTTTAAGTAATGACTAAGACCCAGAAAGCCGAGAAACAGCATTGGGACACTAGCGATGGCGAGGGAATGAACATAGATCGCCAAATTGGCTATTCTCAAGACATGCTCCAGATCACCACCGGTAGGGTGCAACGCCATCGTTCCAATAATCATGATCGATCCCACGATGATGGAAAGTCCGCTGGCTTTGTCGATTGAAAAATTCAATTGTTGATGTTTTATGCTGATAATCTACCTATGATTTGTACAGCAATCTTGACCGATAATCCAGATTCTTCATGATTCCTAGGTAAACTTTATATCCTGAAAGCAATCAATTACCAAAAGCTGTCAAACCGTAAAACCAGGCTCGCAATGAAACAATTTACTCTAATTCTCGTTTTCTTCCCCTTCGTGACAACGGGATTTGCCCAATTTGCTGAGGAAGATGCCTGTCACTTTGTTTTCAAGTTCGGAGTAGCATAGTCGGTAATATCCAATATTAAGGAGACAATCATCAGACCGGTATTTCCAGCAAGCACATATAGCACAGTGAACGAAGGTGCCTACGGGATCTTAGGGGTATGTTTTTCTATTTTCGCTTCCCTGGATCTTTTCTAGCTGTGCAACCGGAACTTGTTTGCGCTGAAGAAGGAATAAACTTTAGTTACTCCGATACAGAGGTCTCAATTATCAGATGAATTTTGACTATCAATAAGGTGGTTCTCTCGTAAAGAAACCAGATTATCCAGGTAAGTGATTATGCTCAAGCTGTTCTGGCCGCCACCTCTTCATCCAATGCTTTAAAAAACTGCTTCGAAAGCATATTCGCAACACCACTGATCACCCGTTGGCCGGTAGTGGCCAACAATCCCGACAGTTTCACATCTCCTTCGAATTTGATTTCTGTCTCTTGGTCTGATGGACTACTCAGGTTCAAGACAATTTCAGCTTTTGCGTTACCAATTTTGCTCTCCTGGTTTACGGCAAGGGTAAATGATTCGGTTGGATTTTTGTCCTTGATCTGCACCTTTCCGGTGAAGCTTCCCTTCACAGGGCCTATGCGCACATCAGCCACAGCGTTGTATGTGTCATCACCGATTAGTTCCAATTTGTCGATAGCAGGTGTGATCTTGGCAAGGGTGTCGGGGTCCATAAGCATTTCCCATATTAAGCTTGCTGGTGCCTTAATAGTATGATTTCCTGTCAGTTTCATAGTCTTATTTTCAAATAATAAAATTAGATTTTCGGCATACCAATCACTTCCGGAGTCTTGCCAAAATATTTATCCGGATCTTTTTCAAATAATATTTTACAACCGTCGCAGCAGAAATAGACCTTTTCTTCCTTGTGTTCCAAGATGTGCAATGCTTTGGTTTTAGATACTTCAATGCCACATACTGGATTGATATATATGTCGCTATTTTCTGATTCGAGTTTGGAAAGATCCATGGAGTGACCGTGATGTGTTTGAATGATCTCTGCAAGAATCGAAATGGCCACCTCATCAGAGGTTTTCGCATTGATATCGAGACCTGCCGGTGACTTAATAGCGTCTAATTTCTTCTGTTCCACCCCTTTGGATAGTAGACTGAGATAAACTGCATCACGTTTCCTCCTGCTGGCAATGAAAGCAACATATGATGCTTCGCTATCAATCGCAGCTCTGATGCACTTTTCATCTTGGTCTCCCTGAGTCGCCACAACGATATATGTGTTTGGACCAACATTGATGCTCTCCAGATTGATCTCAGGAACGACCTGGTCGACTTGAGGAAACTGGTCACGGGTCGCTTCCTGCGCCAATAAGGAAATATTATAATCCAATGCCCTGGCGACTTTTATTAAGGACCTGCCTATGATGGATTTGCCAATAATTATGAGCTGAGGATTCGGAAGCTGAGGTTCGATATAAACGTCAATCGTGCCACCACTATGGCACGTCATTTTATAAGAAATGATTCCTGATTCCGGATTCTCAACCGGCTCTGGGCTTACTCTTACCAATCTTGGTTTGCCATCACGCATGGCTGCTTTGGCTTCATTTAAAACAATACCCTGAACACAGCCTCCTCCAACCCAACCCGTGACCGTGCCATCCCGGGTGATAACGGCTTTGTCTCCTGCTTTTCCACTGCTGGGTGCCTGACTTCGCACCACGGTTGCCGTTACGAAGGGAATGCTTTCGCTCTTCAGTCTAGCAACTAGGTTATAGAAATTTTCATGCATGCGCTAAAAGACTTTCAAGTTCCAAAATACTTTCCAAATTGTGAGCAGTCTGAAAGTGATCCAAATGGGGCAATGCTTCGGCCATGCCTCTAGCTTCTGGCTGGTACCCTGGCTTGCCTTTCAGTGGGTTAAGCCAAACCACTTCTTTGACTCGACTAGAGATCTTTTCCAACTCCCTGGACAACATACCCGGTGGATCGGTGTCCAGACCATCACTCAATATGATCAATGTGGTCCTCGATGACAAAAGACGATGTGAATAAGTTTCATTAAAAGTACCTAAGCAATGTCCAATTCTGGTTCCGCCAGACCAATCTTTAATTCGACTGCTCAGTTGTTGGAGGTCTGAGATCACAAGATCTTTCTGCAAGAGATCAGTCAGCCTTTCCAACCGTGTGCTAAAAGCAAAAGATTCAACTTTTTCGAAGTACATCTGCAATGCTTGAATAAAGCGAAGAAGGAAGAAGCTGTACTTCTCCATCGAACCACTGATATCCAGGAGCAGTACCAATCTCTTTTTTCGTTTCTTTTTTTGTTTTAACAGCAAATAGATTGGATCGCCACCCTGTTCAAGACTTTTTCGGATTGTTTGCCGCATATGGATCACATCTCTACCTTTTTTCGACCGCAGGCGCTTTTTTAGTCTTTTACTCATCTCTCGCCACAAACGTTGTGCTAGTTCATCAAGGACTCCGGTCTCCATGTCGGGAAGACTGCTGAAATCGACCTTCATAAGCCTTTCCTGAGAGTTGGCTCCCGTGACCGTCTTGGCAAGGTGATCTCCTTCCTGATTCGATCCTCCATAACCCCAGATCGTCAAGGTGCCGTGTTTTTTGGGAAGATTCTGAATCTCTTCGATCCTCATTTTACCTTTTCCTACTGACTCGCTGTCCTCGCCACCAAACCAAAAAATCCGAAACAATTCATCAAATTGAGGAATCTGATCTTTATCTATACAGCAAACAGCCTTCAAGGCATAGTAGAAAGCTCTCTTCTGAAAAATGATACCGGTGCGAGCTACTTCAATCATGTCAAGTCCCTGTTGAATGCTGATTGGAAAACCGCGCCGTCGGGCAAAATGAATGAAGTCTCTCAGATGACTTGCAAGTCCATTTGTGTTTTTTGTGTCCGACAACATCACTTCAGCTTACTTCCAACAATTTCTCAATAGCCTCACCTTGAAGAGATTCGATATCTGCCTGTGATTTGATAAAGCATCCAATAGTTTTTTCTAAGACCTCTGCATCCAGCGTTTTATATCCCAAGGCCATCAACCCGGATACCCAATCGAGGGTTTCTGAAACACCGGGAACCTTATTCAATTTCTGGGTCCGGAGTTGTTGGATGACTTTTACTAAACTGGTCGCCAGTTTTGATTCAATCTCCGGAAAGTGTTTATTTATGATAGCCATCTCTTTTTCCGGAGTGGGATAATCGAGCCAGTGATACAGACATCTTCTTCGCAGGGCATCGCTCAATTCCCGGGTCCGATTGGAGGTAAGTATGACATGGGGTACATGTAGTGCCTTGATGGTGCCCATTTCAGGGATGCTGATCTGAAAATCCGAAAGAAGCTCGAGTAGAAAAGCCTCAAATTCCTCATCGGCTCGATCAATCTCATCGATCAATAGTACGGGTGCTTTGTCCAGTTCTGTGATTGACTCAAGCAATGGCCTTTTCAGCAGGTAATCGGCACCAAAAATCTCAGATTCCTTTTCCTGGGTTGATTCCTCGCTTTTTTCACGGATCTTGATTCCAAGTAATTGCTTTTGATAATTCCATTCATATACTGCGTTTTGAAGATCTAACCCTTCAAAGCATTGCAATCTGATCAGACGGGTATTTAGAGCTTTGGCGAGATGAGTAGCCGTTGATGTCTTCCCAATGCCCGGGTTTCCTTCGATCAGCAGTGGTTTATTTAACTTGAGTAAAAGAAAGATGATGGTGGCCAGCTCTTCATCCATAATATACCCAACCTCTGAAAAGGCAGATATAATAGACTGTGCATCAAAATCTTTGGCTAGATCAAGCATCGAATGGAAGTCTCTCTTTCCTTCTCCTAAACAGGACTATCGCCAAAGTGTTGAAATATCTTAATATGCATTGACTCACTCTGCTACTCCTTTTTCTCTCAGTATTTCCCATACTTTCGTTGCCGTGATTGGAATATCAATATGAGTAACACCGAGGTGTGAAAGAGCATCTACAACGGCATTGGCGATCGCCGGTGGAGCCCCTACCGTAGGAGATTCGCCGACTCCTTTTGCGCCAATAGGATGATGAGGAGAAGGAGTTACGGTGTGTGCAGTCTCCCAACTTGGGGACTCCACAGCAGTTGGCACCAGATAATCCATTAGCGATCCATTCAGGATATTACCATCTTCGTCATAAATCAATTCCTCGTATAGGGCAGGAGCCAGACCTTGCGTCAACCCACCGTGGATCTGACCCTCCACCACCATCGGATTGATGATCGTTCCACAGTCGTCTACCGCTATAAACCTCCTCACCTTAACCTGGCCGGTGCCCTTGTCGATATCCACTACGCAGATGTAAGAGCCAAAAGGGAAAGTGAGGTTCGGGGGATCGTAGTAGTGTACCGCTTCAAATCCAGCTTCCATCCCTTGCGGATGGTTGGTATAGGCAGCAAAGACAATTTCCTGAATGGTCTTTGCCTTATCAGGAGCACCTTTCACTGAAAATTTCCCCGGCTCCCATTCCAGATCTTCTTCACTCACTTCGAGTAAATGGGCAGCTATCTTTTTGGCTTTGTCCCTTAATTTACGGGCAGCGATAACTGCCGCAGCTCCGGCAGTTGGAGTACTTCGGCTGGCATAGGTGCCTAATCCATACGGGGCAGTATCCGTATCTCCTTCCTCCACCTGAATATGTTCTGCAGGAATACCAAGTTCTTGAGCTATGATCTGTGCGTAGGTCGTTTCATGACCTTGCCCCTGGGATTTGGTGCCGAAGCGGGCGATGGCTTTACCAGTGGGATGAACGCGTATCTCTGCGCTGTCAAACATCTTGATACCAAGAATGTCAAAGTGTTTCGATGGCCCAGCGCCAACTATTTCAGTGAAGCTGGAAATGCCAATACCCATAAGCTCTCCATTGGCTCTTTTTTCAGCCTGTTCTTTTCGCAATTCGTCATATGAGATGATCTCCATGGCTTTCTCCAGCGCCTGATGATAGTCACCGCTATCATATTCCCAGCCTAAGGCCGACTGATAAGGGAACTGATCTTTATTAATGAAATTCTCAAAGCGGAGTTGAGCCGGATCTTTGCCAATTTCCTGCGCCAGCCGGTCTACCATTCGTTCAATCGCATGCACAGCTTCGGTGACCCGAAAGGAGCAACGATATGCCACTCCGCCGGGAGGTTTGTTAGTGTAGACAGCGTCCATCTCAGTAAAGGCCGTATCATAATCGTATGATCCAGTACATATACTGAACATACCTGCCGGAAACTTCGATGGGTTGGCAGCTGCATCTGTATATCCATGATCTGCAAGCGTCTTAATTCTGAGCGCCTGAATCTTACCTTCCTTGGTGGCGGCGAGTTCGCAGGTCATGTGATAATCACGGGCAAAAGAATCTGCCTGAAGATTTTCCATTCTGTCTTCGATCCATTTAACTGGTTTACCGATTAGAACGGATGCCGCGGTAGCAATGACGTATCCCGGATATACGGGAACCTTGCCTCCGAATCCTCCTCCAATATCGGGTGATATCACCCTGATTTTCTCCTCAGACAAGCCTACGTGCCCTGCAACCAGAGCCAGAACAGTTCGAATCGCATGAGGAGCCTGGGTAGTCATGTAAAGGGTCAATTTTCCTTCCACTTTATCGAAATCAGCGACGCATCCGCATGTTTCAATCGAGACTACATGGATTCGGGGTGTATAGATTTGCTCTTTGACCACGACTTCTGCATTCGCAAAAGCGGTATCCGTCGCTGTACGGTCACCTGCTTCCCAGTGCCAGATGTGGTTGTCGGTTTTGCCTTCTTTATCACTCCTCAAAACCGGTGCATCGGCATCCAGAGCTTTGTGAGGATCGATCACAGGTTTCATGGGCTCATATTCAACATCGACAGCAAGTACTGCGTCAGCAGCTATGTATTTGTCAGTGGCGATAACGGCTGCTACTTCCTGAGCCTGATACATCACGGTGTCGGTTGGCAACACCATCTGGGTATCAGACATTAGGGTGGGCATCCAATGTAAGTTGTAGGCCTCCAGATCTTTACCGGTAATGACTGCTAACACTCCTGGTATGGCAAGGGCCTTCTCACTGTTGATACTCAAAATCTTTGCATATGCATACGGACTTCGTACGATATCCATGTACAAGGTGCCGGGGAGTACAATGTCGTCGATATAACGGCCTTTACCTTGAATAAACCTGGCATCTTCCTTACGCTTCATGCGATGGCCGAGTCCACATATTTCCTTTGGGGTCTTAATATAATTCTCACTCATTTTGAATGGTTGATATGCCAATAAATCGATTGCTAAGATTCAACTACTTCTTCTGTCATTTTAGAGGCGGCATACTTTATTGCCTTAACAATGTTGTTGTATCCGGTACATCGGCACAGATTGCCTGAGATAGCCCAACGTATTTCCTCCTCACTCGGATTGGGATTTTTGCTGAGCAGATCCGATGCACGCATAATCATTCCCGGAGTACAAAATCCACATTGCAGGCCATGCTCCTCTTTGAATCCTTCCTGAATAGGGTGCAGGGCTTCACCAGCCATACCTTCGACCGTGGTGATTTCTTTGCCATCCGCCTGCACTGCAAATTGAGTGCAGGATTTAACTGATCTGCCATTGATCAGGATGGTGCAGGCTCCGCAGTTGGATGTGTCACAGCCTATATGGGTTCCTGTTAAGGCAAGGACATCTCGGATAAAATGGACCAGCAGAAGACGTGCTTCAACTTCTTTGGTGTAAGCTTGTCCATTTACGGTGACTGTAATAGAATGCATGATGTTTCCTTTTATTGACTGCTTAGGATAGAATTTTTTCAACGACTTGCTTTAGAGCTCGGTAAGTCAAGACTCGGACCATATTTTTCTTATACTCTGCTGAGCCACGAAGGTCAGGCATTGGATCAGAGGCATCGCTAGCTAGCTCAGCCGCATGCTTCATATGTTCGTCATTCAATGTCTTTCCCACCAATGATTGCTCGGCAGCAATGGCTTTTATGGGCATGTCACCCACATTAGTGAGGCCGATGCCGGCAGACTCACAAACCGCTTGTGGTCCCAGTGCTAATTGTAGAGCAATGCCAGCTGTAGCATAGTCTCCCACTTTCCTTTCAAGTTTGAGATAGGTGCCGCTGCTGTTGGCGGCGGGAGAAGGGATGCGAATTTCGGTTAGGATCTCATTGACTTCCAATGCGGTAGTGAAGAACCCCTGAAAGAAGTCTCCGATCGCAATCGTTCGAGATCCATTTGGACCTGTTGCAACTAGTTCTGCACCTAGTGCCAGCATTACTGCAGGATGATCATTCGCTGCATCACCATGAGCCAGATTGCCAGCAAGAGTAGCAACATTTCGAACGCTAGGATCAGCGATCAATTTCGTCGCTTCGTAAATAATCGGATATTTCGAGCGGATCAATTCCGATTCCTCCAAATCCGCTTCGCGCACCAATGCTCCGATCCGGAGGACACCATCTTCTTCCTTTATATAGTCGAGATCTGGTATCCGATTGATATCTATCACATGAGCAGGTGAAGCCAGCCGAAGTTTCATCATAGGAATTAAACTGTGCCCACCTGATAGAATCTTTGCGTCATCACCATGCTGCTGTAATAAGGAGATAGCTTCCTCAAGACTGGAGGGAGCCGAGTAATCGAATGATCCAGGGATCATAGTGTTTTGTTTTGGTTAGAAAAGGAGTTTAGAACCGTAGGTGGGTGTTGAGCTATACTACAAATCCTTACCTATAAAGATAAACTAAAAGGCCTCTTTTCCAAATTATTCCAGACCAGGGGAGATCATGATTTTGACCGGCGGGAGACCAAGCAGAAATTGCCGCATTTTCTCAAAACTCATCTTTGATTGATCCGAACCCATATGCCACCTTGAAGGTATTGTAGTTGCTTCAGCCACTTGGTGAAAAATATCATGTTTGCATTGGTGAAACAAGATATCATCAGCGAGAAAGAGCCGATATAAAAGGCGATGGATGGAAACGCGAAAAACAAGTGGAGTCCCACCAGGCTACACCCGACTGCAGCTAGAACAATCGAAAGGATAGTCCACCCACCTTTCCAATTTAGAACCAAGGAGCACATGAGAATCAGAGAAACAGACCAGAAAAAGATAAAACTGCCTGTTGCAGCACTCTGGTAAATTTTGGTCCCACTGCACATAGTGATAGCCGATGAATAAGAGAAAATGCAGAGCGGACATTTCGGGAGAATAACCATAGTCATCGCCGGCAACCAGGCGTACCTGTCTACCGGCAGTTTACGATGGCTCCGACAGCCACAGGTCTTTCCTGGTGTTTCTACTAGCATGCGCGAGTTTCTTAATCTAGGGAAATTATCAGACATCGTCAGTCACCCAGGCCACGATCCGCAATGGTCCCCCGCTCCCGCCATCGATCTTCATTGGCAAAGCAAAGACCCAGGAACCCCTTGCCGGCACCTGATCCAGGTTAGCCACGTTTTCGAAGGCAGGGATGTTGTCGGCAAATAGAATCTGGTGGCTTTCAAATAACTTTGACTGTCCATAGTCAATGCTGGGCGTGTCGAGGCCAATTGCTTTGATCTTCCGCTCATCCACCAGCCACTGTGCAGCTTCTGGGTGTAACCCCGGGAAGTGCAATTTCGCTACAGCCTCATGGCCTTTTTCGTCGGTGCCCATATATCGGATAGGATCGGGCCAGTAACGACCAAACCCGGTGTGGATCAAGACAATTACATCTGGCGGCAGGGGTCCATTGCTGGTTTCCCAATTCTGAAAATCCTCCAATGAGATCTGGTAGTCGGGATTTGGTATTGCTTTGTCCGAGACGTCGATCACTATGGCCTTGCCAATTAAACGGTCAATAGGTACCTCGTCCATAGCCTGCTTGCCGGCAGCGAAATGTACCGGTGCATCCATGTGCGTTCCTCCATGTTCAGCAGTGCAAAAGGAAAATGCAGAGTAGTAATAACCCGCCGGGGTGACCCCTTCCGACACCGTGTCCAGAAGAAAAGGGTCTGACGTTGGCCAGTAGATGGTTTGATCACTGAAGGTGTGAGTAAGATCGATCCATTTGCCTGACTCTAGATCAAAGGGATTTGTCTCACGATTGCAGGAAACGAAGATGGCGAGTATTACACTTATGGCAAGAAATCTCATAGCAGCAAGGTTTGGTTTAATTTCTTAAAATGAAGTGAATAAGTAAAGTTCAATTCATCAATGGCAAAGCTTTTGTAACTTATTGGCTAGCATGAAACAGGAAGACTTTACCATTGAGAATCTGGGTGCTTGCAAGATCAAGTCACCGCTGAAGACCCGGGCAGAGGCGATAAAACGGTTTTATTTTGCCGAGGATGATGAACGGGTCATATTTGATGTAATCCACAAGGAGCATCGAAGCAATGGCAGCGGCAAAGATCTGCTGACCATGGAACTGGCTGGTCCAAGAGAGAAGATATTCTTTGATCCCTCCAAGACCAAAGTTGCTATTGTCACCTGCGGGGGCTTATGCCCTGGAATCAACGACGTCATCCGCAGCCTGGTCATGGCCTTCTGGTACCGTTATGGAGTGAGGAAGATCCTGGGCATCCAATATGGCTACGAAGGCTTTATTCCGGAGTATGGTCATCCATTTCTGGAGTTGACTCCGGATCAAGTGTCCAACATTCATCAATTCGGTGGTACCATTTTGGGCTCCTCAAGAGGGAAGCAAGATATCGGTGAGATTGTGGATTGTCTCGATCGACATGGAATCAACATTTTGTACACCATTGGTGGTGATGGCACTTTACATGGCGCTCTGGAAATTCATAAGGAGATTAAGAAGCGTGGTCTAAAAATTGCCATCGCTGGTATTCCCAAGACAATTGACAACGACATCAACCATATCGAGAAAAGCTTTGGGTTTGAAACATCATTTACCATAGCAAGCCCTATTATTCGTGATGCCCATATGGAGGCCAGGGGAGCGTATAATGGCGTGGCAATGGTAAAACTCATGGGCCGTGATTCAGGCTTCATTGCCGCCAATGCCGCCCTTTCCATGCCGGAGGTCAACCTGGTGCTAGTACCAGAGGTTGATTTCGATCTATATGGACCAAAGGGTTTGCTGGAAATAATTCGAGCGAGATTGGAACGAAAGCATCATTGCGTGATCGTGGTGGCCGAAGGAGCTGGTCAAAGCCATTTTACCGATGAGCGGATCAAAGACGCTTCCGGGAATATCTTGCATCATGATATCGGCATACTGCTCAAGAATGAGATCAAGCAGTATTTCCGGGAAATCAGCATGAAAGTCACAGTAAAATATATTGATCCGAGCTACATCATCCGCAGTGCCCCGGCCAATCCCAGTGACAGTATCTTCTGCAATAAACTAGGTTTACATGGTGCTCACGCCGGAATGGCAGGCAAGACTAATTTTGTGGTGGGTAGGCGCAACAACAAGTTTGTGCACCTGCCCATTGAATTGGTTATTGCCAAACGCAAGAAGATCGATGTACGAAGTGACCTTTGGCTCAATGTACTGGAAACCACTGGCCAACCAATAAGCATGAAGAATGAAACGCCGGGTGACCTATATCGCAAGAGTATGAAGGAAGTTTAAGTTTTTACTTACCTCCTTTGATAAAGCATCGCCTGTTTTACTCTCTCTTTGGCCAACTGATCAGCTGCAGTCCTTGGCGCTATACTGTCCTTGATTGATCTTTCCAAAATGTTGCGGGTGTTAACCGAGATCTTTTCCTGAATTATTTCCAGGGCTTGCTTTTCTGTCCCTTCATGATACTCCACGGCGGCGCAGATCACCCCACCGGCATTAGCTATGTAGTCCGGAATCACATGAATGCCCTTGGTATAAAGTGTTTTCTCAGCCTCCTCGGTGATGGGGATATTGGCTCCCTGGACAATGAGCTTGGTATCCAGGTCATCGACATTATTTTCGTTGATCACATCTGGCCGGGCGGCCGGTATCCAGATGTCGCAAGGTATTTTTACAATCGCATCAGCATCTCCCTTTTCTCCATCCGGAAAGTCGATAACACTTTTTCCATCGTCTTTCAATTTGATAAGCATTGCAATGTCGAGGCCTTCCGGGTTTGAAATGGTGCCCTTGGAGTCTGCAGCCGCAACCAAGACTGTACCTTCCTCTGCAAGGAATCGCGCAGCATGTTTTCCTACTGCACCAAAGCCTTGTATGGACAGTCTTGCACCTTTTAATGGGATGTTAAAAAGCTCGCAAGCAACTTTTGTAGCTGCAGCCAGGCCAATACCGGTGGCCCCGATCTCATCAAGAGGAATTCCGCCTATTTCCCGAGGAAGACCAACTGAGCGGTCGATCTCATCTTTAATCCAGGCCATGCAGACCTCGTCGGTTCCCATGTCGGGTCCAGGTATGTAATCGCTAAGGTCTTTGATGGCCATAGCGAAAGAACGGATCAATTTTTCCTTTTGCTTCGCAGAAATAGATTTCGGATCAGCCTGAATCACCGCTTTCCCCCCACCATGAGCGAGCCCGGCGGCGGCGTTCTTGAAGGTCATGGCTCGAGCCAACCGGAAGGCTTCTTCCTCGGTAACATCTGGAGCCATTCTGATCCCTCCAATAGATGGGCCACATGCCACATTGTCAATGGCAAGCACTGCCTTTAATTTTGTGTGCGGGTCGTAGATATGCACAATCTTTAATGGACCAATTTCATCTGCAAATTTTATCATGTTCAGATAATCTTTGATACAGATTCAATAATAACCAGGTCCTCAAAACAACTGAATGATTTGAATGGGGAGGCCATGGTGATCTAAGACAGCCTAGTTTATATTGGTCTCTTTGCTTACCAGTATGTTGCCTAATAAACCCAGGATGATGATGCTGATTGCCAAGAGGGCGATTATACTTTGTGACTCTGCAAAGAAAATCCAACCTGCTAAGAGGGTAAATATGACCTCCAAATACTTGAAAGGTACAATTCGGTTTGCCTTCTCCATTTGGAGCGCTTTGGTCATAAACAGTTGGGCCAGATATCCGAAAGTACCGACTCCCAGCAGAAGCCACCAATCTGTTCCTTTAGGAGGTATCCAATTGAAGATGCCTAAGAGTCCTCCAAGGCCCGAAGAGATAGCCATCAAATAGAACACAATGACTACCGGATGCTCGCTGGTACCGATTTTTCGAATGATGAAATATACCGTTCCACTTAAAAGTGCTGAAGCAAGAATGATCGAAAAAGCAATAAATGAGATTCGCAGATCCACACCTTTCAATGTCACTACACCCAAAAATGCCACGGAGAAGAAAATCCATTGCAATCCTTTCATCCTCTCGCCAAGGAACAGCATGGCCAGAAGTGCGGCAAAAAAGGGTGATGTATACCGGAGGGACACTGCGGTGCCGATCGGCATCAGTTTGAGAGCCCAATAAAATAGGGCGAGAGAAACAAAGCCCACCACCCCCCGGGCCACCAGCCATCTGCGGTTCGTCCCCGCGTATGGAATCCGTCGGGCCTTGAGAATGGCTATACACAGAAGCAAGGACACAATGGAGCGAAAGAAGACTAACTGAAAAGTGGACAAGTGATCTAATGATCGAATCAAGGTATTGACTGCTGTAAAAGCGATTGCCGAGAAGATCATATAGAGAACTGCTCTGCTGTAAATCACCATTTGAAGAGTGAATAGCTGGTCAAGACCACTTTAATAACCATATTTGATATCCATATAAACGCCTATTGCAAAGGTTGACGGTTGATCGTTTGAGCTTTAATCGGAAGCGATAATTTACATGATTTCATTTGACTTTGTCGCGGCATTGGCGTAATCTAGGAATACTATGCCTGTATATCACAAACTAGGACAGATCCCTCATAAGCGTCACACGATTTTTGAAAAGAAAGGCGGAGGACTCCACTATGAGCAGCTGTTTGGCACCGTGGGTTTCGATGGCATGTCAACTCTTTTGTATCACCTGCGAAGACCGACGATGGTGAAAGAGGTGGGCGAAAGTATTGACGTTAGTCCTCCGATTGCAGTGGATCACAATTTACATGCCCGCAAGTTTCTTTCATTCGGGATTGTACCAGAGGATGATTTCCTCGAAAGCAGGAAGCCCCTTCTGGTGAATAGTGATATCCACATCGGAGTAGCGGCACCACGGAAGTCACTCAATGATTATTACTATAAGAACGCAGATGCAGATGAAATGCTATTCATTCATCAAGGTTCCGGAAGATTGAAAAGTCTGATGGGCAATATTTCATTTCAGGCCGGTGATTACCTTATCATTCCAAGGGGCATGATTTATCAAATTGAGTTTGATGCAGCCGAGAATCGGATCTTATACGCAGAATCATTTCATCCGATATATACTCCCAAGAAGTATCGCAACTGGTTTGGACAGCTATTGGAGCACTCGCCATATTGTGAGCGTGATTACAAGCTGCCCGAGGATCTGCAGGCGCACGATGAAGAGGGTGATTTTCTGATTAAGATCAAGAAGCAGGGCAGGCTTCATCATTTTGTCTATGCTTCTCATCCTTTTGATGTGGTCGGGTGGGACGGCTATAACTATCCTTTTGGGTTGTCGATTCACGACTTCGAACCAATCACCGGCAGGGTCCATCAACCCCCTCCCGTACATCAAACCTTTGAGACCAGTGCCTTTGTGATATGCTCCTTTTGCCCGAGACTCTTCGATTATCACCCCAAAGCTATTCCGGCTCCCTACAATCATTCTAATATCGATTCTGATGAGATGATCTATTATGTGGATGGGGATTTCATGAGTAGGAATGATATTGACAAAGGGCATATCACCCTCCATCCCGGAGGCATTCCTCACGGGCCCGCCCCGGGCGCTTATGAACGCAGCATTGGTCAAACCAAAACCGACGAGCTGGCTGTGATGATTGACACCTTCAGACCATTGATGGTCACCGAGGAAGCAATGGGCATTGACGACGGAGTGTATTATCAGTCATGGCTAGAATAAAGCACCTGAATTGAACAAGAAAAACCCAGTGCAATTGAGCACTTCAATATGACACCATCTATGAACACCTGGAAGTCGATCATTAAGGAAAGTGATTTTTCACTTCAGAACCTGCCCTTTGGGATATTCTCCAGCAATCGGCGGCAGCCGCGAGTAGGGGTAGCACTTGGTGATGAAATCATCGATCTGGCTGCATTGCACGATATTGGATTACTTGGAGACCTGGAGATCAAAAAGTCGGTACTGATCAACTCCAGTTTGAATGATTTTATCGGTCTCGGCAGGAAAGCAACCACTAAGGTGCGCTCCATTTTACAACAACACCTTAATTACCCTAAGTCGGAATTGAAAGATTATCCATCTCTTTTCGTGCAGCAATCGAACGCTAAGATGCACTTGCCCGTGAAGATTGGTGATTACACGGATTTTTATTCGAGTATTGACCATGCCCGAAATGTCGGTAAGCTCTTTCGTGATCCGAAAAATGCCCTCCTGCCAAACTGGAGGCATCTGCCGGTTGCCTATCACGGCAGGTCTTCTTCAATTATCGTCAGTGGGGAAGACATAATCAGACCAAAGGGGCAACTGAAGCAGGACGAAAACCTCTCTCCCGTGTTTGGACCAACCCAGCGCCTGGACTTTGAACTCGAGATGGGCTTTATCATTGGCAAAGACAGTCAGATGGGATCATCCATTACAACTGCAGAAGCAGAGGATTATATCTTTGGATTGGTCCTGGTAAATGATTGGTCTGCGAGGGATATTCAGAAGTGGGAGTACATTCCTCTTGGACCATTTCTAGGCAAGAATTTCGCAACTTCCATTTCACCCTGGGTGATCCCATTGGAATCCTTGGAACCATTCCGTGCAAATGGGCCGAAGCAGGCACCTGCAGTATTGCCGTATTTGCAGTACAAGGGAAAGCGAAGTTTTGATATTTCCCTGGAAGTGGCTATAGAAGCGGAAGGCGGGGAAGAGGAAATCCTTTGTCAGGTCAATTTTAAATCGATGTACTGGAACATGTCACAGCAATTGGCACATCACACTATCAATGGCTGTCCGGTAAGGGTAGGTGACCTGATGGCCTCCGGCACGATTTCGGGGAAAACACGCAAAACGATGGGCTCTCTTCTGGAGATTACACAGGGAGGAAACAAGCCTATAAAATTGTCAAATGGCACCTCCAGGGCTTTTCTGCAGGACTATGACAAAGTGATCATGCGTGGGAAGTGTGCAAAAAAAGAACTGAGAGTAGGATTTGGAGAAGTCCGGGGAAAGATTTTACCTGCAAACTTATTCTAAGACGATGGAGCGAATATCCTACGATCTCAACAAACTTACAGGGCGTGAACGACATGGTCTCTTGCTATCTGTGGTGGGGCCCAGACCGATAGCGTGGGCAAGTACAGTCGATGCGCAAGGACGGGTAAACCTTAGCCCGTATAGTTTTTTCAATGCGTTTAGCACCAGTCCTCCGATTGTGATTTTTTCATCGGGCCGGCGTGCAAGAGAAGCAGGCATAAAAAACACTCATGAAAACGTGTTAGAAGTACCAGAGGTAGCAATCAGTGTAGTAAGTCACGAGGTTGTGCAGCAAATGTCATTGACCAGCAATGAGTATGACAGAGGGATCAACGAGTTTGAAAAGGCAGGCTTGACCATGATGAAATCGAAACGGATCACCCCCCCTGGCGTGGCAGAATCTCCGGTGGTCATGGAGTGTGCAGTAACTCAGGTGATACCCCTAGGCCGTGAGGGAGGAGCAGGCAATCTCATTATTTCCGAGGTTTTACTGGTGCATGTTGATCAAAGGGTTTTGGCAGGAAAAAGTTCGGTGGATACTACTAAGCTGGATCTTATTGGAAGAATGGGAGGTAACTGGTATACCCGTGCATTTGGTGACGCACTCTTTGAAATTCCAAAGCCCGGTTCTGAACTTTCGATCGGAGTAGACAGCTTGCCGAAAGCTATTCGGGAAAGCGACATCCTCAGTGGCAATGATCTGGGAAAGTTGGGGTCTCTAAAAAGTTTGCCTTCTCAAGAGGAGAAATCAGCGATACGGCAAAGAGAAGGAGTGAAAGAAGTATTACAAGCTGTGAAGCTGACAGATGCAGAGCGTGCTTGCCAGGTTGAGAAATTGGCCAAGGAGTGGATCTCTAAAAGGCTTGAACAGGAAGCTTTGGCATTGCTGATGAGTTTCCATGGGTAGTGGTCTCAAAGAGTTTTTGGCGAGGACGCCAAAAACAACCAGAGTTCTCGATCAGATTTTCACTAACCTCTTTCTTCAAAGAACTATAACATATCAGGAGGTTCGGCTCCTTTTAAGCCGTTTGACCAATTCATCCTTTCGCCTTCTTTGGCCTCTTTTACCCCTTTGGCCTTCAGCTATAACGTCCCCCGGATCGCCTGCTCCCTCTCAATAGCTTCAAATAAAGCCTGAAAATTACCCTTGCCAAAGGATTTGGCTCCTTTACGCTGGATGATTTCGAAGAAAACCGTAGGCCTGCTTTGCACGGGTTTGCTAAAGATTTGCAGCAGGTAGCCTTCATCATCCCGGTCAACTAGGATGGCGAGATCTCGAAGTGCATCGACTTTTTCATCAATATTGCCTACCCGGTCTATCAAAACGTCATAGTAGGAAGCGGGGACAGTCAAAAATTCTAATCCGCGCTCCCGCAAGGCAGAAACCGTATGGATGATATCATTTGTTGCCAAGGCTATGTGCTGGACTCCCGGGCCTTCATAGAAATCAAGATACTCTTCTATCTGAGATTTCTTTTTACCCTTTGCCGGTTCGTTGATCGGGAATTTGATGCGGCCGTTGCCGTTACTCATTACCTTGCTCATCAAGGCGGTGTACTCTGTAGAAATGTCTTTGTCATCAAAAGACAGGATTTGGGTGAATCCCATGACCTTCTCATAAAAATCGACCCAATAGGACATTTGGCCAAGCTCAACATTCCCGACCATGTGATCGACAAACTTTAGCCCAACTGGCTCGGGCCGAAAGCTGGTTTCCCAATCTTGAAAGCCGGGCAGAAATGTACCTGAGTAGTCATTACGTTCGACAAAGATATGCACCGTATCTCCATAGATATGAATACCTGACCTCACCACTTCGCCATCATCTTCATCTTCTTCGAGAGTGGGCTCCAGATAGGCTTTGGCACCTCTTGCAACAGCTGTGTTAAAAGCCTTAGTTGCGTCTTCAACCCAGAGGGCAATGACTTTAACTCCATCGCCATGTTTATCGATATGCCTTCCAATCTCTGTACCGCTGCTGAGTGGGGAAGTCAGCACGAGCCGGATTACTCCCTGTTCGAGTACATAGCTTTCCCTGTCCTTAAGGCCGGTTGAGAGACCGGCGTAGGCCAGTGATTGAAAGCCAAAAACCGATTGATAATAATGGGCAGCCTGAAGTGCATTTCCTACATACATCTCAATGTAGTCGGTGCCCTTGATAGGCATAAAATCTAACGCTTTTTCAAAAATCTTTGGTGTGGATGTAAATGTTGCCATAGTGTTCAAATTGAGACCCTTCAAAGATAGCCGCTTTTAAGATCTGAGGCCGCAATTTTGGCTCAAATGAAATGGATGTCTTTGCAAAAGTGATGGTGGAATTTTTGCATCGGGGAGAATGAACTTTTACCTTGAGCCTTGTTTCGTTCACCAGAATCGTCCCCTCGCAAATGAATCTGCAGACCAGAAGAATCCTTATTTCAGCCTCTTTTCTGCTCCTAATCCTAGCTGCCGTGCTATTGGTGCAAAAAATGCGATCTAATGCGGGAGAGTTGGCAGCCTCTCAGCAGGTCGTGGTTGAGCAACCAGCACGTAAAGTCAACATAATTGAGGCTGTGCCAGGTGTTCATGTGCTTGAGAAAGAAGTGAGTGGCATATTGGTCGCTAAGAACCGCTACCTGGTATATACAGATGTACCTGGTCGCATGGTACCCACGGAACGAGCATTTAAAAGAGGAACTTATTTTCCCCAGGGATCGGTGCTCATCAGATTGGACAAGGAAACAGAACAGATCAATCTCATTGCCAGGAAGAATCAGCTTTACAATGCTATAGCCTCACTCATTCCAGATCTTAAACTGGATTTTCCTTCCTCTGCAGGTGAATGGGAGACCTACTTAACATCTTTCAACGAAGAGATGCCGGTGAAGGCACTCCCTCAGGTTACGGACCAAAAACTGAAACTTTTTGTCAGTGCACGTGGCATTTTTCAGCAATATCAGCAGATCAGAGCGGAAGAAACGAGAATTGCAAAATATACATTGCACACACCCATTTCCGGAATTCTAACAGAGGCATTGGTCCAGCCAGGCGGCTATGTGCAACCTGGTCAACGCCTTGGTGAAATCACAGGTAATCAGCGCTTTGAAGTCGAAATGACCTTGCTGCCGGAAGACCTGAGGTTTGCTCCAATCGGGAAGGAAGTGGTCATAACTACGAATGCCGACACCCTTAGGTACAAAGGTCGAATCTCAAAAATCAATCCGGTGATCGATGCTGCAACGCAGAGCGTCACAGTAATCGTTGATATATCTGGAAAAAATCTATTTCATGGTATGTACGTTGAAGGCCATCTTGTTACTCAGCGACTGGAGGGTACCTTGGAGATCGATCGAAATCTGTTGCTGCCCGATGAGAGTTTGTTCGTGGTGCAGGGCGATACCCTGGCCAAGATTGCTGTTGAGGTAGGCAGTAAGGGGAATGGAATGGCCTACCTCAGCGGAATTAAGGAAGGCACTCTGATTCTGAACGAAACTTCACCCACCTTTCGGGAGGGCATGAGAGTGACCTATTAACAGCGATGACGAAAGCATGTTAAGACAACTAATTACATATGGCATCCGCTATCCGATCACAGTGAATGTGGTGATGGTAGTGCTGTGTCTCGTGGGTTTGGTATCGCTGATGAACGTACGCTACACGTTCTTCCCTAATGTTCCTACTTCTGCCATCATAGTGGATGTAACCTACCCGGGTGCCTCCCCAAGTGAAATTGAAGAAGGCATCGTTTTTAAAATTGAAGAAAACCTCAAAGGGGTTGAAGGGATTGACCGGGTGCTTTCAAGATCTCAGGAGAACTTCGCCCAGCTAACGGTTGAACTCAGATCGGGGGTAGATGAAAATGTGATCGTTCAGGAGATCAAGAATGCCATCGATAAGGTGAGCAACTTCCCATCAGACATGGAGGCTCCGATTATCTACAAGTTTGAAATATTCAACTTCGCCCTCAGTTTTGCCTTGAGTGGAGATGTGTCCTTGGAACGTCTAAAAGAGATTGCTGATAAGACGGTGGAAGATCTGCGCAGAAGCGACGGGATCTCCCAGGTCTCGGTCAGTGGTTATCCGGACAGGGAGATCGAAATTGCCGTCGATGAGACAAGCATGCGTCGCTATCAACTGACCTTCACGGAAATCAGCAATGCGGTTTTTCAGGCTAATTTGGACTTGACTGCCGGTACGATTAAAACGCAGGAAGAGGAGTTGATCTTGAGAGCAAAATCGAAGCAGGTTAGCGCAGCTGGTCTTCTCGATATCCCGGTACGCAGTTCCCATACGGGAATGACCCTCAGACTGTCGGATGTAGCACAGGTGACTGACCGCTGGGCAGATAATCCATCCCGGAGCTTTGTCAATGGTGAACCTGCTGCCATCATCAATGTATCGACCACCACCGAGGAGGATGTGTTTCTAGCGGTGGAGACTGCCAGAAGATATTTGGAGGATCTCGAATCCAATCAAGACGAAGTAGTCTCCACAGTGATTCAGGATTTCTCGGTGACGTTACAGGAACGCTTGGATTTGTTAATCAAGAATGGATTGATAGGTGCATTTTTAATACTCATTTTACTCGCGCTTTTCCTGCATTACCGATTGGCTTTTTGGGTGGCATTGGGAATACCCATTTCTTTTTTAAGTATGTTCATCCTTTTCTACGCATTTGGTTATACTATCAATGCAATTTCTCTATTTGGAATGATCATCGTCATAGGCATCCTGGTGGATGACGGAGTGATCGTGGCAGAAAATATTTACAAGTACTATGAGCAGGGTTATGACCGTATTGAAGCGGCGAAGAAGGGGACTTTCCAGGTTCTTACTTCGATCATTTCTGCGATTCTCACCACGGTAATCGTTTTCTCGCTATTCTTTTTCCTCGAAGGGGGAGTTGGCGACATCTTCAGTGACATCTCTTTTGTGGTGATAACCACCTTGCTGGTGTCCCTGATCGAAGCCTTGTTTATCCTTCCTGCCCACGTGGCGCATTCGAGAGCACTGGAGCGGGGGCTGAAACCAAACCTCCTTCTGCAGTTTTCGAATAGACTGTTGAAATTCTTAACATATAAGATCTACAGTCCGGTGCTTCGATTTATAATTGAGCATAAGTTTTCTGCAATTGCCATGTCCATTGCTGGCATGATCTTGACCATTGGTTTGGTCTCGGCTGGTAAAGTGAAGACCACCTTCTTCCCGGTGATCGAGCAGGACAATATTATTGTGCGACTTGACATGCCTTTTGGTACTCGGGAAACTATTACAAAGGAAAAATTGGATTTAATTGAGGCAGCGGCCAGGCGGGTCTCTTCAGACAATCGCGAGGGCAATTTGGGTAAGGAGCTCATCGAAAAAGTAGAGGTGCAATTGGGTCCACTGGCTAATCAAGGAAGGGTGAATATACTCCTGCAAGATGCCAAAGAGCGATCCGTGCGAAGCTTTGCTTTGGTGGGAATGATCCGGGATCAGGTAGGTCAGATCGATGGAGCAGAGTCTGTGATTTTCACGACCGATTCACCTTTTGGCAAACCGATTAGCATTTCACTGACCGGAGATGATATTTATGAGCTACGGACTGTGAAGACCATCCTCAAAGATAAGATGAACGGTATGCCAGATCTTAAAGATGTCACGGATTCAGATTTGTTGGGCAAGAAAGAAGTCATTCTGCGCTTGAAGCCGAAAGCTGAACAATTAGGCATACCACTGGGAGTGCTCATGAATCAGGTGCGGTCCGGCTTTTATGGCTCAGAAGTGCAGAATCTTCAGGTAGGAGGGGATGAGGTGAAGATATGGGTGCGCTATCGGGAGGACTACCGCTCCAACCTGGATGCATTGGAAAACATGAAAATCCGACTGGGGCCGGGCCAGGAATATCCACTGTCAGAACTGGCTGAATTAGAAATTTCCCGGGGTCCCTTAGCGATCAATCACGTGGATGGATTCCGCGAAATTAAGGTCGAGTCGGAGATCGCCAACGACCAGGTATCGGTACCTGATCTAGTAGCTCAGATCGAGGATGAGATGCTCGCACCCCTGCTGGCAGAATACCGGGGAGTGAAGGCGGGCTTCGAGGGACAGAGTCGTGAGTCGGCTAAGACAGCCATATCAGCCCAGCGGGTGATGCCAATTTTGTTGATCCTCACCTTTGCCATTATTGCTCTGGTATTCCGTTCGGCTACACAGACGATGGCAGTGCTTTCGTTGATTCCATTCAGTATCGTCGGAGTCATTGTCGGCCATTGGGTGCACGGAGCCCAACTGGGTATCTTGTCCGCTCTAGGCATCATTGCATTGATCGGTGTACTGGTAAACGATTCTCTCGTATATATCACAACATTAAATGGCAAACTGAAGGAAGGGTTGCCCTACAAGGAGGCTCTATACCGGACGGGTCTTGAGCGCTTCCGACCCATCCTGTTGACTAGTGTGACGACGGTAGCAGGCCTTTCTCCTCTCATTCTAGAGAAAAGTTTCCAGGCCCAGTTCCTGGTTCCGATGGCCATCTCACTGGCCTATGGATTGGCTTTCGCCACCTTCCTGACCTGGTTTTTATTGCCAAGTATATTATTGTATTTCAGTGATCTCAAATACTATTCTTACTGGTTGTGGAATGGGAAGAAACCAGTCAGGGAACAGTTGGAGGCAGCTGTAAAAGAGGATCAAGTAGAAGGGTAGGATATGAAGAAATCAATTCAGATAATTTTTGGCATTCTACTGTTTACTTGCGGTCATGCTCTTCATTCCCAGGAGGTGATTTCCCTTGATGCCTTGGTGGAGCAGGTGCTGCAGGAGAACCTGGACATAAGGATCGTCCAAAAAAGTGTGGATATCACTGAGACGCAAGCTACCAAAGCAGCAGCCGGTCAAGTCCCTCAGGTAAATGTGAATGGAGGTATCACTTATCAGAACAGCAGTACAAAGATCGAATTTGCTACTGATGCCATACCAGCAGTTGACCGGTCAGGTGCCGAATCTTGGCTCTACAATGCTGCCGTCCAGGCCACCTACAACCTGTTTGACGGCTATCGGGGTAGATACACCTTTGAAATCCTTAACAAGCAGATCGATCTGGCAAACCTTCAGACGCTTTTGCAATCGGAAGGGATACTGGTGCAGCTGATCAATTTCTACACAAATTTGATATCTCTTCGTCAGCAACAGCAGACCATCCGGGAGAGTATAGAAACCTCAGAGGAACGGATACGCCGTACCCAACTGATGGTGGATTACGGTCAGACCAACCGGGTGAATTTGCTGGATGCGATAGTATCACTGAACCAGGACTCGGCGCTGTTGATCCAGGTACAGAATCAGACCAACACCATCTTCCAACAAATCAATCGATTGGCAGGCTGGGACCCTGCTCGCGAATGGCAGACTCAGGATTCACTAACACTAGATGAATCTCTTGATTTGGAGTGGCTCTGGCAGGCCACGCTGTCATCGAACGTAGCGTACCAGATGGCTCAGTGGGAAATCGATGTCAGTGATCTTGAAATAAAGCGCAGTGAGGCGGCCTTCTACCCGCTCGTACAACTGGCTGCCTCATATGGCTATAATCGGCAAACCAGTCAGGCGAGCTTCCTGCGATCTCAACGCACCCTTGGTCCTGCCGGCACCATTAATGTACAGATGCCTATCTACGATGGTAAATTACGTCGCCAGCAATTGGAAGTGGCCAAGATTCAACGGGAGCTTTCCGAGATGAATCTCGACCGGATTCAACAAGATCTACGACGCGACTTATATATTGCCTTCGACAATTATCAGCAGGCCCTCGAACTATGGCGCCTCCAACAAAACAATGTCGCTGCTGCCGAGCTCAACTTGCGACAAAATCAGGAAGCCCTCCGTGCCGGCCAGATCAACAGCCTGCAATTTCGTACTGCCCAGCTCAACTGGCAGCGGGCAAAAGAGCAAGTCATATTGGCTCGTAATCAGGCCAAGCTCGCCGAGCTGGAACTGATGCGAATATCAGGGCAGCTGTTAGGACCACAACCGGTTGTTGGTAATCGGTAATTGGTCATTGGACAGGACATGGTAATCGGAAATCGGTCATAGGTTGTTGGTAATCGGTAATTCCTGAAACTGCTAGGCAAGGTCAACCTTTAACCTTTCGCCCTTGACCCTGACCGTTAATCCCTTTTACCTTTTTGACCACTTTGGCCCTTTGTACCCTTTCCCGTATCCTTTACCTCACTCCCGTTGAACGTTTATCTCTCCCTTCATCACATTGGCTTTAATTCTGCACATCTAACTCACCATCCACGGTGAAGCTGGCATTGATATCCACGGTCAAGACAGCCGCAAGACCGGTCATACCAGATTGGATCACGACAGTCGATCCATTGGGGATAAGGACATCATCTGAGGCAATAGGAATGGCGTTCAGCGACCAGTTTCCGGCAACATGCCAATCCGAGGAGATATTGCCTGTCCAGATGTTGATGCTTCCACAGGGTTCAACCGGGTTTTCCAGAGATAGGGGTAACACTTTCTTACACCCGGAGGAGAAAGTAAATTCTGCATAGACAGCAGTGGCTGAAGCTGAAGGCTCAGACAGAACGATCCAGTTATTTGTGAGGTCAATGGTTCCCGCGACTATCGTTTTGTCTTCATCTAAGTAAACATTTGGACTAGCCGCGATCGTACTATCATTTGGTCCTGCTGAAATATTGAATATCGTGTCCAAACAATTGACAGTATCTGTAAAGTCGATGAATAGAAGGCCGTTATTGGTATAGTTAGCTCCGTTGAAGCTCTCTTGACGATCGATCAACAATCCACTAGAGATGCCGGGATTACTAAAGATATTCCCACCGTTGTAGTTTTGAAAAATGGAACCCCTATTGGTAAACACTCCACTTCCGATCACCCGTAACTCTTTATCCAATGAAATAATTCCGCATTCTTTGTTCGTTACCGAGGCGCTTGCCCAAACACCAGATCCTGCGATATTTGAAAGAGTGATGTAGCCATCATTGGTAAGTGAAGACGTGCCCGAGATGTTGATGGCATCGCTACTGAAATTGTTCGAAATCTCTAATCTACCGCTATTTACTATCTCGGAATTGAAGCCCACAATCCCTCGCATGAACGACCCGCTGATCGAGTCGATTCGAATTAAACCACTATCTGCGTTCACTAAAGAAATAGCATTCGATAGTGAAAAACCAACCCCACCTAGATTTGTCAAAATGATATCTCCATTGTTGGTTAGCTGAGAGGCGGCATTAGGCATATTGATCTTGTTCTGATCTGAAGTTCCATCTATAATCTCAACTAGACCATCGTTGGTCATCGTTGCAGAATTATTCAAAGCTTGACTCATAGTAAGATTGCGGAAGCTCAATACCCCTGCCGTATCATTGTGTACATGACCATTGGTCTTGTTAAAAAAGGGTGTCGTCACATTTTGATCATTTTGGATCGAAACCATGCCGTTGTTATAGAACAGACTATTTGATGTCTGAAAAAGCGTGCTGGAAGTAAATGTGTCCATCAGGATTAAGCCATGGTTTTTCAGGGTGTCATTATTATCAATAGCTGTTCCGCTGAAGTTTTTAAAGAGCAGCTTGCCTTGACTTTCGTTACAAAAGACATCGCCATTGCTTATGCCTGTCAGACCGGAGAAATTGACAAACTCAATGGTATCATGATTGATAAAAGTCTCAACATTGATAATGCCAAGCCTTTCGCTCTGATTAAGAATAGTGATCTTCCCATGATTGGTGAGATCTCCCCCATTATGGATCCCCTCAGTAGCGGCTCCATTGATTCCCTCAATGATGATACTTCCACCTTGCATATTGATTAAAAAGTTGTCCGGAGCAAAAATGTCAATCCCTGTCGATTCGTAAGTCGGATCATTCTTAATACAAATGGAGTCCTCATTGAAAATGCCAGCACCAGGTTGTGTGCAGTCGATATTGTTAAATAGAAAAACATTCTCAACGGTGATCTTACCAGCATTGACAATAGTGTCACGATTCTGGATGCCATTAGCTGAACTACCGAGAATTTCATTGATAAAGATCCAGCCAGAATTGTGTAAGTACCCTTCATTGCGGATACCATGAGCCTGAGAACCATCAATATTCTCGATAGAGATAGTACCCGTATTGATAAGGGTATCGAGTGAAATCAGTCCGTTGGAACTGGTAGCATTTGTACCATTGACGACGATGGTACCATTATTTGTCAGTTTGAGACTGTTCTGAACCGCAGATACTTGCATTTGGGAAAACAATCCAATTTCGATCAGCCCGTTGTTTTCCAGAGTGCCTCCGTTCGTCAGTCCATTTGCATTGACCAGGATAATGGAATCATTATTAACCGATAAACCGCCAAATCTCAGGCCTAGATTATTTCCAGCAGTGCTTCCATCGATGTGAAGCAGCCCATTGTTAGTGAAGCTCCCAATCAGGATAGCCGGATCGTTGGTAGAACCGGCAATAGAAAGCGAGCCATTGTCAGCGATGACCAGGCTACTGCCTAGCTTTGTCAAAATGTACTTTCCCACTGCCTGGAATCCCGACGGGATGGTCACTGTATTGGAGTCGATGACTACCGAATCCATGGCGTCTGGTACGGTGCCCTGGCTCCAGTTGGCACCAATATTCCAATCTCCATCCAGACCTACCCAGGCATTAAGTTGAGCAGATGATATATGCCATAAAGTGACCAAGAAAAACAGAGTCAGTAGGAACTTCATTGCTACAGGGTTCATTTGTTCAAGTTTGTACTTCATATGAATATGGATTAGATGTCCCTCGAATAGTGATAATACAAAATAGCTTAGAGACCTGGCCTTCTTCACCCAAACGGGTGATTTTGACTCACTTTAATCCACTTCTAAGTCCTGACAGAAATTTCTGTCCCATTTCACCTGGTTCAATTCATTAAATTGTAACGTCAAATTCCTATACAATGATGATCTCCCGTCGTAGCTTTTCAAGAAATCTGACACTAACCATATGTGGTTCATCCATTGCCATTAAATCCTTGGCAGGACAAGCCGCACGGTCTGCTGATATAGTATGGTATGATGTGGAAAGCTGGGGGGTGGAAGGAAAGGGCTGGCAAAACACTAAGCGCTACTATGATCGACTGCCCGGCAAAGCAGAGGAGCTGGTTAGGCAGGCGGTGTGGGATCTCTCCCGACATTCGGCAGGAATGAGCGTTCGGTTCGCCACAGATTCGAAAGAGATCCAGGTGCGCTATCAGTTGTATTCTGAAAATCTGGCGATGTCCCATATGCCTGCCACCGGGGTGAGTGGGGTGGACCTGTATGCCGAGGATGAATTGGGTGTGGAACGATGGGTATCGGTAGCCAGACCGGAGGAACAAAGTGTTGAAGCTGAGCTGGCAAAAGACCTTGCTCCTGGCGAGAGAACGTATCGGTTGTACCTGCCACTTTATAACGGTGTGGATAATCTGGAGATTGGGATCAACGCAGGTGCATCCTGGACACCGATTGATCCGCGTCGGGAAAAACCCATAGTTTTTTACGGGACTTCGATTATGCATGGAGCTTGTGCCTCCCGGCCCGGCATGTCGATTTCATCGATCCTCAGCCGAAGACTAAAAAAGCCGGTGATCAATCTGGGTTTTTCGGGTAATGGCCGGATGGAGCAGGAAGTGGGTGCTCTTCTCACTGAGCTTGATCCTTGCCTGTACGCTATTGATTGCCTTCCCAATATGAATGAACAAACCGTGAGTGAGCGGGCTGCCCCGTTGGTCAGGCAATTGCGATTAGCCCGGCAAGCGACTCCTATCTTGCTGGTAGAAGACAGAAGCTTCACGAATAGCGCATTTTTCCCCCGTCGCCAGGAAAGGCACCGGACCAGCCGTCATGCCCTGAATGAAAGTTATCAGGAATTATTAGCGGATGGCATAAATAATCTCTACTACCTGGCTGGTGATAAGCTACTGGGGTTTGATGGTGAAGGAGCCACTGATGGTTCTCATCCCAACGACCTGGGCATGGTCCGCTATGCAGATGCATATGAACCGGCAATTCGATCAATCCTGGGAAAATTTTGAGGACTCCAGCAAAACAATTAAGTGATGGAAAGACGAGATTTCTTACAAAGTAGCTTTGCCCTGCCTTTCATGCCGTCATCCCTTCGACAACGCACCTTTGTTCCTGAAGAAGAGCTGGTGATCGAAAGAAGTGTGGAAGGTCAGCCTCATGCAGGCAAGGTCCTCGCAGCTATCCAACCCCACTGTGATGATATTCCCATCTTCGCAGGAGGCACGGTTGCCAAGCTTATTAGCGAAGGTTATACCGGCTACCTGATTCGTACTACCAATGACGACCATGCCGGAGTGGGGACTACTCCAGGTGAAGTGATCTTAAACAATGAGAAGGACAATGAGGCAGTAGCCCAAGCATTGGGCTTGTCCAAAGTGTACGACCTGGGTTACCGCAATCACCGTATGGACAATATCAGTATTGTTGAACTGAGAGCAAGATTGATTTTTCTCATTCGGTTGTTGAAGATCGATACCATTGTTAGTTATGATCCTTGGGGGCACTACGAGGAAAACCCTGATCACTATGTCACGGCCAAAGCGGTAGAAGCAGCCCGGTGGATGTCCGGTGGTCGACTGGATTATCCGGAGCATTTTGATGCAGGTTTATCACCGCACACAGTAAGCGAGTTATACTATTTCGCTAGAGGGCCTCAATTAGTCAATCGGATTGTCGATATCAGCCGGCATATCGATACCAAAGTAGCAGCTAATCGGGCAAATGTGACGCAGGGACCGGGAGGAGAAAATGGGTCACGGCTTAAGACAGGATTAGCTAAAGAAGGGAAATCGCTTGATATCCTTGGGAGTACTGATGAAGAGGCCAATCTGAACTACATTAAGCATATCATGCTCGACATCGATTCAGATAGGTTACGCGGTATTCCTTCTGATCGGGAACTGGGCGAGAAATATGATTTGGAGTGGGCTGAATGTTTCTATTATCGTGGACCAAGGGAATCGAAATTGGAACGGTATATCGAAGAACATGCACGATAACCGTTTTCCCGGTAGACAAACTTGAAAAGGTAATAGGATGAAAAGAAATTTGAAAGATCGAATAGATGCGCTGAAAAGATTTTTCCAATCCTGGAAGGGATTGATGATATGCATTCTCATTTGTTGTGGTCTCAATGGTTGTACCTCAAACGGGGACAAGAAGCCAAACTTACTCTTCATTATGACAGATCAACAGCCCTTCAACTGCGTGGGAGTATACGGGAATGATAAGATTCACACCCCAAACCTTGACCAATTGGGAGCGGAGGGGGTGGTATTGGAGAACTTCTATATCGCTGCTTTCCCGTGTAGTCCATCGCGTGCGTCGATTCTGAGTGGTCGCTATCTGCACAACCACAATGTTTTTACCAATAATGTTTGGATGGATACTTCCATTCAGAGCCTTGGCCACTTGTTTGCAGCAGCAGATTACCATACCGGTTATTTTGGGAAGGCCCATCTTGGGGGTTCGATGTACGTGGGGAGGCAAGATGGAGATGGAATCGATTACATGCATGATACCACTCCCGCCGATCCTGTGGGTGAGGACATCACCCAATATTGGCATTACGAGCGGATCGAGGGGGATTCGGGCTGGCTGTTGCAAAGGAAAGATGGGGGAGTGGGTGAAGATTTCCCTCAATTGGGATTTAGAGTCTGGGCTGGAGGTTGGCGCCAGTACAAGGATTGGCTGATCAGCCATGGACAGGACTCCTTTGCCCTTACGGCTGGGAATCACGACGCACTGCAATCAGCACCTGAAGGAGAGCACATGTACTCCAGATTGGGAGAAGATTATCACATGGCTCATTTCTTCACTGAAGAAACTAAAACTTTTATCCTGGAACATCAAAAAAGCGAACGCCCTTGGGCTGCAGTACTGTCGTACTTCGGTCCCCACCTACCGGTATCTCCTCCCCAACCCTGGGATACCCTCCACTCACTGGAAGATGTAGACCTTCCACACAATTTGATTGATAGCCTCGAAGGAAAACCAATTGCTCAGAAGAAAACAGAATTACAGTATGTGCTGGGCCAATGGAGTGAAGATCAGTACAAAGACTACATCCGGCGGTATTGGGGATATTGTGCCTACATCGATAATCGCATTGGTCAGGTCTTCCGGTTGCTAAAAGAAACCGGTCAATGGGATAATACCATTATCATTTTTACCAGCGATCACGGAGATATGGTTGCAGGACACGGTATGATTTTCAAACTAGGCAGTAATGCTTACGAAGAACTCTTTCGGGTGCCGGCAATTATCAGCCTTCCTGGAGGTGAGTTTCAAGGGCTGCGAATCAAGGAACTGGCCTCCTCAGTTGACCTACTTCCCACTATACTGGATGCTGCTGGTATCGCTGTTCCTGCGGAGATCGATGGTAAATCGCTGCTGCCTTTCCTAAAGGATCAAGTTGCACAACATCGCCCGGCTGTCTTCGCAGAGATACACACCTCAAATCATGGCGGCAAAGTTATCATGTGCCGGAGCCAGAGGTATAAGTATGTATATCATTGGCTCAGTAGCGATGTCGATGAACTGTATGACCTGGAAGCAGATCCGGGAGAGTTGAACAATCTAATTGGTGACGAATCCTACCGGGAGGTAGTCGATAACATGAAGGATTTCATAGTCGAATGGAGTCGTGAAACCGGCCATCGCTATGCTAGCTTGATTGGAACGAAACAATGAGGCTAAAGCAAAACAAGGTGACAGAGATATGTTCCAACTAAAGCTATCAATACACTTTGTCCTCCTCTTGGTGATTGCCTATGCCTGCATGCATAAGGTTGACAAACCAGAGAATGAGAAACCCAATGTCATCATCCTCTATGCAGACGACATGGGATACGGAGACCTGGCTTGTCAAAATCCCGAATCAAAAATTCCCACTCCCAACCTCGATCAGCTTGCCGTGGAAGGAATGCGATTCAGCGATGGACATTCCTCCTCCGGGATTTGCACACCAAGTCGCTATGCTTTGTTGACCGGCCGATATCACTGGCGTGATTTTCATGGGATCGTAGGGCCGATGGGCAAGCCTGTTTTTAAGGAAGGGCAATTTACTTTAGCCCAAATGTTCCGGGAGCATGGCTACTTCACCGGCTGCATCGGCAAATGGCACTTGGGATGGGATTGGGACTCCGTCCTTTATAAAGGATGGACCGATCAGGATTCCATGATGCTCTTTAATCGTATGCGTTATTTCTATCCGCCAGAGGCATATGATTGGACCTTGCCCATTCCGGGAGGTCCCCTGGATCACGGATTTGATTACTACTATGGAGATGGCACCATCAATTTTCCACCTTATACATGGATCGAGAATGATCGAGTGATCAGCAAACCAACCATCACGATGAGACATCCGGAGGGTGCTGCGCTGGAAGGTCAGTGGGAGGCTCGTCCTGGTCCGGCAGTTGAAGGCTGGAACTTTTATGAAGTCCTACCGACTTTGATAGAAAAAGCCGTTGAATTCGTACGAGATCAGGAAGGTGGGGAGCGGCCGTTTTTCATGTATGTGCCATTTAACTCACCGCATGCACCCATTGTACCGAGTGAAGAGTTTAGAGGCGAGAGTGGCGCTGGTCCTTATGGAGATTTTGTGTTTCAAACCGATTGGGGAGTGGGAGAAATACTGGCTGCCCTGAAAGAGATTGGCGAAACAGACAATACTATTGTGATTTTTACATCGGATAACGGTCCTGAACGATATGCCTATGACCGGATAAGAAATTACGGTCATCATAGTGCCTGGCCATTTCGGGGATTAAAAAGGGACGTTTTCGAAGGAGGTCATCACGTTCCGTTTCTGGTAAGATGGCCTGGTAAGATTCCTGCAAACACGGTCAGTGCCGATGTCATTCATCAGGTCGATTTGCTACGAACTTTGGCTACCCTTACCGGAGCAAAGGTTCCTCAAGGACTAGCTCACGACAGTCATGACTTTGCCAACATTTGGTTAGGCACATCGGGAGCAGGTAAGGTCAGAACGATCACGGTGCAAAACACTTTTGAGGGTAGGTACGCCGTCAGAAAAGGTGATTGGGTATTTATCAATGACAGCAGCGGTTATCACTCCAGGGTCCCCGACTGGATCAATGATCATATGGGTTACGATGAACTGGATCAGGATATGCTCCTATATAATTTGAAGGAGGATATCGGGCAAAAATCAAATCTATCACAGGACATGCCGGAAATGGTAGAGGAACTCAAGGAAGCGTTGGCCATCGCAAGAAAACAGGAAACCTTTATCGAATAGTAACATGCTTGCCAAATGGATTTATCGAGACTTTTCGGTTGGGCAGAATGTTCTTATTATCGGGTGCCCCTGGAGTCCAAGTTGGAAGAGTACATCCGGGAACAAGCAAGATAGAAGGAATCGATTCAGAATTTAGGTGGACGGCTATGGTGAGTACCTATAAGTGCAGTGCAGGGTTACCGGTTATCGGTCATGTGTGATTGGTGATCGATCACCAGAGACCTGTGGCTTGATTCGGGTGTCTGGGAGTCTGGGATTTTATCATGTAAGCGTGTAATTGTGTGGCTGTTTGAAATCGGTTAACGTTTAGCAATCATCGGTTGTGGTTCGTCCTTACCTTTACTATTTACCTTTGACCCGTTTGTCGTTGATCGTTCACCGTTGATCTTTCTTTACCCCGTTCCCCGATCGGTATGTGGTGGATTAGCAGGTATCGGTAATTAATCGTCTGCTGATACTTATGACCAGAATCACTGATCGGAGTGTGCAAGCTCTCCGACAGTGTGGCTGCATCCCCTTTATTTAAGAGCGCAGCAAAACTGTCAAATGATAACCAGAGAGGGAGGGCCAATATTTCTCGAAGATCCCGGTCAGTGTGTGGACCAGGTCATCGAAAAGGTAGGCAAAGATATCGTGTTGGGTATTCCCCTGGGTGCAGGTAAACCGAACCACTTTGTCAATGCCATTTACCAAAGAGTGAAGGAAGATCTCTCTTTGCAACTGACCATCATGACGGCGCTCACCCTGGAAAAACCAAAGGGTAATAGTCTACTGGAGAAACGCTTCTTCGAACCATTTGCTGAGCGGGTCTTTGGGGATTATCCGGATCTGCTCTTCGAACTGGATCGCACTGCCGGCAATCTGCCGCAGAATGTGCGGGTGATCGAATTCTACTTCCCTGCTGGAAAATATGTCCGCAATCCCCAGGCTCAGAAAGATTATACCAGTAGCAACTACACCCACGTAGCCAGGGATATCCTGGATGCAGGCCTGAATGTGTTGGCTCAGATGATTTCCATTTCAGATGACCGGAGCCGGGTGAGCCTGAGCTGCAATGCGGATGTTACTCTCGATATCATGTCTTCAAAAAGAGGCGAAGAAATTGTTTTTGTAGGCCAGGTCAACAACCAGTTGCCGTACATGTACGGTGATGCCGATGTCGCCATCGATGCATTTGACCTTGTATTGGAGCATCCGCATCTGGAACACAAAATATTTGGCCCTCCCAAGATGGCCATTTCCGAGGCTGACTACATGATCGGTTTTCTGACCAGTACCCTCATTCGCGATGATGGCGAGTTACAGATAGGCATCGGATCACTTGGCGATGCCCTGGTCTATGCTTTGTTGATGCGGCAAAATGAAAATGACCAGTACCTGCAGGTGTTGGGTGATTTTGAGATCGAAACCAGATTTGGGCCGTCAATAGCAAAAATCGGCGACACCACTCCTTTTGAGAAAGGCTTGTTCGGTGCAACCGAAATGCTGGTGGACAGCTTTATGTTTTTGGTAGATAGCGGGATCATGAAACGTAAGGTCTTTGACCACGTCATCCTGCAGCGGCTGATCAATGAAGGATTGATCCAAGAGGAGAGGATTGTGCCGGATACGTTGTTCCGGTTGTTGCGGCGTGGAGCGATTCATTCACAACTAACCATTGAAGATTTTGCCTTTCTACAGCATTTCGGAATCCTCAAGGAGGAGTTGCAATTCCGTCATGGCAGCATCTACTTTGAAGATGGATCTTTCGTACAAGCAGACCTCAACATCGACGAGGCCAGCGAAGCCATCATCACTAAAGGGTTAGGCGAACACCTGAAGAATGGGGCCATCATTCATGCCGGTTTTTTCCTGGGACCAGCAAAGTTCTATGAGTGGTTGCATCAGTTGCCGGACGCCACAAAGCGGCTGATCCATATGAAGAGCGTGCGAAAGATCAACCAGCTCTACGGTCACGAGGAGATTGACCGGCTTCACCGCAAGAACGCCCGCTTTGTCAACACCTGCATGATGATGACCTTGCTGGGAGCGGCAGTTTCGGATCAATTAGAAGATGGAACCGTAATCAGCGGAGTAGGGGGTCAGTACAACTTTGTCGAGATGGCGCAGGCGCTTCCCGATGGCCGTTCGATCTTGCAATTGCGTGCTACCCGTACTGCCAATGGAAAAGTCCAATCCAACGTGGTGTGGAATTACGGGCATGTCACCATACCCCGGCATCTCAGGGACATCGTGGTCACCGAGTATGGCATTGCCGATATCCGCGGTAAAACAGATGAGGAGGTGGTGAAGGAGTTGCTTTGCGTAGCAGATTCCCGCTTTCAACCGGAGCTGGTTGCCCGGGCTAAAGCGGCGGGGAAGCTTTCGGAAGATCATCAGATTCCCGAGGCTTTTACCCATAACTACTCGAACAGAATCAGGCAAAAAGTAGGTCGCTTCCGGAAGGATGGTCTGTTTCCCGTATTTCCTTTCGGCACCGATTTTACCCATGAGGAGCAAGTGATCGGTAAAGCACTGAAATCGCTGAAAACCAGGACGAGTGGATTCTGGCCCAGGTTAAGCACCATCCTCAGGGCCCTCACGATTATGAAGATTCCGGACGAGACCGTGCCCTACCTGAAAAGGATGCAACTGGATAAACCCCGTAATTTTCAGGAGAACCTCTATCAGAAATTATTGATCCTGGTATTGCAAAAATTGAAGGGAGCTTAGAATTCGTTACCGACCACAATGACTTGAGACTTGTGACAAGTGACATGGGAGGGTGTTGTAGTGATTTGGTAATGTGGTATATTGATAGTGTTGCAACTACGGAATGAAGGCGAAATCCTTTTCAGACGAAGTACGAAATAAGAAGGACAAAGCACAAATGAACCTTTACCCTGATCGTTTTGCCGTTCATGTTGATCGCAGATCCCTTTACCTTCTTGACCACTTGGACCATTTCACCCTTAAGCATACAGATTGGTAAGCCCAACGTGATTGCTGAGCTGGCAGCGGTAACCGCTCACCGCTAATTGGTCATAGGTAATCGACAATTCGTGAAACTTTTTAGGCAAGATCATCCTTTAACTCTTCACCTTTTTCATGGATCGTTTGTTGTTGATCCTTTGACCGTTTCTCGAAGCGGAATGTGGTCACGGTCTGCTAAACTAATTGCCAATTTTAGGACCTGGGTCAATGATCCTACATGAGCAACTAACCTCAATTTTGGTTAGGGTTTATAAATCACGAAACTAAAAGCACCTTCGTTTGCATTGAGCACTCCCAGTACTATATCAAATGTATTAATAATCAAATCTCCTCCAGAACAGGAATACTTGATGATGTCACCATCTAGCACAGTTGCAACAATTATATACGAATCGCAATCTATGGTCTCATTGTCCACGCTAATAATATATTCACCAATCTGAGCAGTAGAGACTGAAAAATTCCCACTTGTAGCGTTAATAACCGGTGGAAACGAAATGATATCTGTGATCTTTCCATAGCAGATCGGTACCATGTTTGCATTCCCGGTCTGAGATCTTCTCACTTCTCCCGTAACATTAAAATCCCCACTAACATCCAGTTTTTCTGAAGGAGATGTTGTACCAATACCTACATCCCCAGAGGACGTTATACTCATACGTGTAGTATTGTTTGTTCGAAAGTTGAGAATGTCGTTAGTCACTGTTCCGAACAAGCCTCCTGCTGGGCTGACTCCCAATACCATTTCCATTGCTCCTCCCGTGGTCTGAGCGCGTATAATAGCGTCGCCATTTCCCCCGATGTCGAAAATATTTAACTCATTCGATCCGGTGCCGGCTCCTAAATTTATCCTCCCGAGAAGGTTCGACGTACCATTTGTTGTCAGATCGCTTCGAACCAGTGCTGACCCATTTACATCCAATTTCTCCCCAGGAGCAGTCGTTCCAATACCAACGTCTCCGGCCTCAGTGATGCTCATCCGTGTGGTATTGTTTGTTCGAAAGTTGAGAATGTCGTTAGTCACTGTTCCGAACAAGCCTCCTGCTGGGCTGACTCCCAATACCATTTCCTTAGCTCCTCCCGTGGTCTGAGCGCGTATAATGGCGTCGCCATTATTGCCGATATCAAAGATGTTTAGTTCGTTAATGCCTGCTGTAGATCCGATGTGCAGATTGTCTCGAAAAACAGATTCGCCTAGTACATCCAGCAATAGTTCAGGACTACTTGTTCCAATTCCTAATTTGCCAGATTTTAAGGTGAGCAGGTAGTCGTATAGTGTGGCCGATTGCCTCGTCCCTAGCTTGAGCAGATCATTACTATGCTCCCAGATAATGAATCCACGATCATCATTTGATTCCCCCAGATTGATGCCACTAAAACTGGTAGGATCACCTATACTTAACCTCGTTCCTACCAAATCTCCAAGGTCTTGACCTATTACTAAGTCCTCCTGGGGTCTGTTAGCCCCAATGCCAACATTTCCACTTTTCTGTACAACCAGCGCATTCGATCTCGAACTATTGTTGGTTCCATTCCCGATAATGAAGAGGCGTGCTGTATCCGCACTCAGATCCGAATCATCTAGTGGTAAATTATACTGTCCAATCACCGTCGATGCTCTACCTTGAGCAATCGTCTCTCGACCCATCGCGGTGGAATAGTTACCCACTGCCTTAGATCTTGAACCTGTGGCGAAGGAACTCTGGCCCATGGAAACTGTTTCGGCACCCAGGGCAATAGACGTGGATCCAGTTGCTCTTGTCTTATTTCCTAACGATATGGTCCGGAGTCCTAAGGCTTCTGCTTCTTCTCCCATCGCAAATGAATAGTCCCCTTTAGCTTTCGTACCAAAGCCGGCAGCAAAAGAAAAAATACCAACGCTATCCGGATCCCAATTTTCAGGGTCCGAGAAAAAGGGTTCTCCGCTATTATCCACATTGACGATCCCGATGGCACCTGCTCGAAAAGCAGCTTTAAATGGCATCCAAAATGCTTTAACCCCACCTCCTGTGGTGTCCTGGCCAAACAAAACAGTCAAAGGTTCGGCCACATGGAGTCCAGGCTGGACCTGAGCTCGAGTGAATAAGGCAAGAGCAGATAGCATTACGGTAATTAGTGCGGTCCTCATAGCAGTTGATCTTTGAATCATATAGAGACATGATAAGGATATGCGAGATTCTAGTCAATCCTCCCAAAGGGGGATGCCTTCTAAGTGTAATTGTGGAACCGTGTAACTGTGGAATCGGTTACCGGTCAACCAGCGATGTGCGACCTGAGACGTGGGGCATATGGAAGGTTTCATGGTGTTGTGGTAATCTGGTTTTATAGTTGTAGAAGTCCAACAATGAAATGAACCAAAATCTGCTTTTAGGGGATATGGGGGTTTCTCGAAGTACGCCTGCCTGCCGGACTGGGCAGGAAGTTAGAATGACGAATGAACTTGACTCCAAGTGTTTGCCGTTTCTCGTCAATCCCATTTGCACTCTTCACCGATTTGGCCCTTTTCACCATCTTGGTTGGTATCGGCAGAATGCCCTCGATTTTAGTTCAGCCTTCCCATAACCTTTTATCCTTGACCTTTGACCCCGATCGTCACTCCTTAGCCTTCGCCTCCGCCGTTGACCGACGTTTTACCCCCTTAGCCGATTTGGCCCTTTTCACCATCTTGGTTGTATCGGCAGAATGCCCTCGATTTTAGTTCAGCCTTCCCATAACCTTTTATCCTTGACCTTTGACCCGATCGTCACTCCTTAGCCTTCGCCTCCGCCGTTGACCGACGTTTTACCCCCTTAGCCGATTTGGCCCTTTTCACCATCTTGGTTGGTATCGGCAGAATGCCCTCGATTTTAGTTCAGGACAACCTCCCTTGACTCGAGACCACTCCCGTTAGCCGTTAGCCGTTGATCCCTCTAGTCTACTTGTTATTAGTTAGGCATTTCTGCCGGGAAAAATCCGGCGCCACCAGGCAAGCATCCGGCTGACCAAACCCATCCAGAGAGCTGATCCGTCAGGAGGAACCGAACTTAGCCGAGTGCCGGATGGTACTTCATCACCACTATAGATCTCTTCAAAGATTTTTCGGACGTTCTTTCTTACGATGCCTCGAAACGGAACCCGCGCCATCATTCCGTATAAAGCGGCCGTGCCTTCTCCTGCCCCCTTACGATGCGTTTTTGCGTGGTTGACAGCTAAACGCAGGTCAGTGAGGTACTTGTCAATGACACCTACATTGGTGGGCAGCACGGTCAAGTGGATACAATCGGGCATCTGTTGGCGGTCGACCATCCATCCCCTGGTTTGCAGGTGCTCGGCCACTGCAAAGATATCGGGGGTGTTGTGATGAGTGGTAAATGAGACGATATTCATGCAGGGCTGACCAATGATCCTGATCTCAGGTATGGCGTCCAGCCCCTTCTGCAATTTCTTTGTTCCCTGCATTAGGCGTGTGGCCACCTTCAAATAACCACTTTCTCCCAGATGTTTCATTCCGGCCCAGGCTGCTGCAATGGGTCCGCCTGAGCGGGAGCCAAGTATGGTAGGAGAAACATAGATGCCACCGGGAAAATCAGTGGTAATATAGAATTGATGTTTCAGCAAATCCATGGTCCTGTAAAGGACCACTGATGCACCTTTGGATCCAAAGCCAAACTTATGCACATCGGCTGATATGGATGTAACCGCGGAAACGCGGAAATCCCAGGGATCGAGTGGGGTTCCCAGTCTCTCGATCCAAGGCAACATAAATCCCCCGATGCAGGCATCGACATGAAGGGGTAACCGGTATTTCCGGGCCAGTTCACCAATGGCAGAGATAGGGTCCAAGATGCCATTGGGATAGCTTGGGGCTGAAGCCACCAGAAGGATCGTGTTTTCACTGATGAGCCTTTCCATTTCCATGGGCTGAGCGCACTGACCTTCGTCTGCCGGGGCCTTACGAATACGCAAGCCTAGTAAATGAGCAGCTTTGTCATGGGCCGGGTGGATCGTCTGAGGGGCCACTATCTCCGGGTTTTCAATATGAGGGTGATGTTTTCTTGCCCATTCCCGGTAGGTGTATAGTGCCAGCAGAATACTTTCGGTACCTCCTGATGACATGGTTCCCACTACCTCATCATCGCCATTCAACATACTCGCGGTCATCCGGACCACTTCCTTCTCCATATGTTGTAAGCTGGGGAAGGCAAAGGGATTCAGATAATTGGTAGAGAAATATTTCCCAAATGTGCTTTTCAACAACTGGTCGTGTTCCTGACCGGCATGGTAGACAAGACTCCAGGTTCTGCCCTTCTGCCAGGCGATATCTTCTTTCTGCATTTTGTCGATCAGTCCAAGTATGTGATCCGGCGACAGGCCCTCCGCAGGCAAGTATCTATTCATGTTTTTTTGCTTCATAATCGGTTACTCTTTGATTACTTCTTCAGGATGGTTGACGTCAATTTGCATACGTTGCAGCCAGAGGAGAAATATTAATCCTAAACTAAACCACAAGGCCAGAGCTGCGATGGAATTTCGCATACTTCCGGTCAGGTTGTCAAGGTAGCCCCACATGATCAGTCCGCACATCATCGCTAGTTTTTCGCACACGTCATAAAAACTAAAATAGCCGGCATTATTCCCGGTTTTAGGAATGAATTTTGAGTAGGTGGAACGCGACAGGGATTGGATGCCTCCCATCACCATTCCGATAGAAAAGCCGGCAGTGTAGAAATGGATGGGTTTTGTGATATAAAAACTGCCCAGGCAAATGAAGATCCACATGGACACCGCAATAGTGAGCGCCCGGAGATTACCCAGTTTTTTCGAAATCCAGGCAAATAGAAAGGCTCCACCAATGCCGACATATTCCAGGAGAAGGATGGTGATGATCAGTTGCATCATGGACAGATGTATTTCCTTCTCCCCGAATGAGGCAGCCATGAACATGACCGTTTGCACGCCCATGATGTAGAAGAAAAAACTGAGCAGAAAGGTGCGAAGCCTCCGGTCGGAACGAAGGTATGCGAATACTTTCAGCAATTCGCGATAGCCGTTCAGCAGGTAATGATCTCCCGCCTCTCTTCTGACGTAGATTCCTTTGGGCAATTTGCGGAAGGTGATTTGAGCAAATCCGATCCACCAGAGTCCGGTCAGCAGGAATGATAACCGGGGTAAAAATCCATCATCATTGATTCCCAGCCGGTCCTGATTGAGGATTGCAATCAGATTGATCAGGAGCAGGGTAGTTGCACCCAGGTACCCGTAGGCGTAGCCCCGTGCACTTACCTGATCCTGTTTGCTTCGGGAAGCGATTTCCGGGAGGTAGGAGTTGTAGAAAACGATGCTGCCTGAATAACCGATCGTGGCCATCATCATACCGAATAGTCCTAGACCTACCAGATCACCGCGGGTGAAAAAGAACAACGTCATGCAGCTGAGAGCTCCCAGGTAACAAAAGAATTGCATGAATCTTTTGTGATTACTGGAATAGTCCGCTATCGACGACAGGAGAGGCGACAAGAAAGCGATGATTCCAAAGGCAATTCCGAGGTTGATCGAGTAGGCTGCTGTGTTTTCAATCTCCATACCCAGAATATCAATCCGCGAACTGCCATTTGTCCGGGTGATGGAGTTGTAGTAAGCCGGGAAAATAGCTGAGGTGATGACCAGGGCATACACCGAATTGGCCCAATCATACATGGCCCAGGCCCGGATCGTTTTCTTGTCATCTTTGGGGATAGTGGCCGGCAGTGATCTGCTCATGTATAGATTATTTTTTCCTGATGGAGATGCCTAAAAAGCTTCGCCCAGGTAGAAGTAAAAACCACTTTGTCGTTTGTCATGTCCTTCAGGCCCAGGACTCAGTCCCACGGCATAGTCAATCCTTATATTGACCCGCGATTCGGGGTTGAACAGAATACGCAGGCCGGTTCCTACTGCCAGATTAAATTCAGTGCCTTTAAAATTGGATGGTTTACGAAATACCTGGGCACCCCCGATGAAACCCACCACACCCAGTCGCTTCCAGACCTTCCACCATTTGGTATTGATGCCTTCTGACCATAGCGGCAGCCGATATTCCACTTCAAACGCTGTCATGTGATGGTCTTGATAGGTGCCCTTGAAATATCCCCGGAGAAATTTGTGACCACCAACCCTTGACAAAGCCCGCATAGGTATTTCATCACTGGTAAACCCAAAGGACCCAACCAGACGAAGGGCCAGGGTCTGGTTGCGGGAAGCATTGAAATATTGCCGGGCATCCAGATAGATCGTCTGGAACCGGAAATCGCTGCCAAGCGCGGAGCCGTAGTATACATTCTGTAATTCAACCAGACTGCCTTTCATGGGATTGAGTATGTAGTCCCGGCTGTCATACAGCATTTGCCAGCCAATGCCGGAACGGATGCCGTCGATCGGCATTGAAAGAATTTCAGTCGAATCAGTATTGAGGAAATAATACCGTTCCGGTAAAATGCTCATCCGGTATAAGTATTCCATGTCGTAAATCAGACCAAAGTATGTATGCGGGAAAATTTTTCGCAACACGACAGGTGTAACCTTGATTCGATCCGAGTTGAAGTTCAAGTAGTTGAGGGTGTCGAGAGCGCCTTCGCCGTCAACTTCTACTACCAGGGTGCCGGCGTCATTTCCCATTCCATAATTGCGGTCGGGATAACGATTGTAAAAAGCTTCACCCCGGGTACGCCATCGGCTCCGCGTGGTAAATGCTTCCCATCTGGTTTCAAAGATGATCTGCCGGTTCAGTGTATAAATGCCTAAAAACTCCAGATTGGAGACTGGAGTTTGGGGATTTCCCTTGGCTAGGTCGAAATAATAGATTCCGATAGCGCCCAACGTCAGATTGGTTTCAGGTGAATAACTGATAGCAGGAAAGAGGTCTAAACGCCTGAACTCCCTTGTTTGATCTCCTTCATCTGAGAATGCAGAATTATCCTGCCCTGGAGTAATGGTGAAACATACCACGACCACCCAGGATAACATAATCCACCCCCGTAAACTTCCTCTTTTCATCTGACTTGGCACGGGAAAGACAATTTTAGATTCCTTCGAGATCTCGTCAATGATAAATAGCATGGAAGGAAATGATGTTTGGGAAACTGACTTTAGTAGCTCTCGCCCTGACCTTTGCTACCTCTCAGTGATTTATTGGCTGGGTGCCGGGATATGAGGTGTGTGAGGTATACGTTATGACGTGAAAGGAGGGATAAGTAAAAAAAAACGATGATTTAGGGCGTCCAGATTTTGCCAATGGCCCCCTCGTTTGCATCCTGACCAGGGAAACAAGTCAGGGTTTCCGCAATTAAAAATCAAAGCGTCGAAATGCCGGTTATAGAGGGGAATTCCTTAATTTATCCTGGATTGAAATTCACACTCAATGTCCATCTGGCGTTGTTTTCTTACTGCTGTTACCAGTTTTTGGATCTGTGGTCTGCAAAGCACCCCGCTAGATAGCATTTGGCATGCCCTGCCGGATGATGATCCGCCCATAATCATAGAGGCACTCCTCACAGCCCTGTCACATCATGAAGAGCTAAAGGGATTCGAGAAGCTCATGTTATTAGAGCGAGCTGAACCGTTGGCAGAAACCATCGAGGACCCTGAACTCACAGTCCGTTATCTCCTGGCCAAAAGTGATGCCTATTTGACCACTGAAGATTACAGCAGAGCCCAGGACTTTGGCTTTCAGGCTCTGGATAAGACTCCCCAATTGACTGCCGCTTCCCAGCGAACTGTGTATTCCCAGGTGGCACGCATTTATTACTATCTGGCTGCGTACGACAAGAGCCTGGAATTTTCCCGCAAGGCCTTCGAAATCAGCCTGCAACTAAAAGATAATTCGGGAATAGCTGCGGGATACAGCCGGCTTGGTGATGCCTACCGAAGGATGGGAAAACGAGACACTGCCCTGAGGTATCTGAATCAAGCAATCGAGTTGAGAGAGAAAATGGGGTCGATCGGAGGCCTGGCGAAAGCATACAATAATCTGGGAATATTTCATATCGAAACTGAGCCCGCGACTAAAGAGTCACATAAGAATGCGATAGAGGCCTGGCAAAAATCATTGGAATTCAAGGAGCAGATGGGAGACAGTGCCGGGATGGTGTACAGTCTGCTAAATATTTCTGTGGCCGGTCCCACATTACCCGGCCGGGTAGAAGACGCTATGGAATATGTAGATAGAGCCCTTGAGATATCGCATCAGATAGGATTTAATCATGGACTGAGAGCGTCATATCACCAAGCTGCTATGCTCTATGCGAAAACCGGCAATTATGAGCTGGCATACGATGCCTATACACGCTACCACGAATATGACCAGAAACTCGCGAGCGAAAATGTAAAGGAAAGGATAGCGGAAGTGGAAGTGGTCTACCAAACCAGGTTGAAGGAGCGAGAAATAGATTTACTCTCGACGCAAAACTTTGTCCAGGAGATACGGCTGACCCGTCAGCGTTGGATCCTCGGATGTGCCTTCCTGGCTCTGGCCCTACTCACCATTACCTTAGTCACTTTACGCCGAAATGCCAAACTGAAGCTGGAGCGGAAGGAGCGAGAAGCTGAATTCAACCGCCAACACAATGAGCGCAGAATTATAGCGCTGAAGCAGGAACAAGATTTCCGGATGATGAAAGCCCTGGTGCATGGTCAGGAACAGGAGCGCAAACGGATCGCCCGGGATCTGCACGATCAGCTCGGAGCTTTGATGGCGGGTGTAAAAATTAACCTGCAGACTCTGACTGGTTTTGCTACCAATGAGGTTCAAATGAAACTGATTGCCGAAACCAAGGAGTTGACTGACTCCGCTGGCAAGGAGATCCGGCGTACTGCCCATAACCTAATGCCTGCCTCCATTGCGAATCATGGCCTGGACAAATCTCTTCACCAACTGTTCGACCAACTGAACCAAGGGAATCATCTGCCCCGGTTCACTTATCAATCCTATGGGGTGAATGGTAAGTTGGAAGAGGAGCAGGAAATTCACCTCTTCCGGATCCTGCAGGAATTGACAAACAACACCTTGAAACATGCTGAGGCATCAACCGTCCTGGTTGACCTCAGCCAGGACAGTGAAGGCATTCATTTGGTTTACGAGGATGATGGCAAAGGATTTGATTCCGCCCGGGTTGAGGAGGAAGGGGGACTCGGCATCACTAGCATCCGATCAAGAATAACTGCCCTTCAGGGTGAAATCGATATCCACAGTAGTGCTGGAGAAGGCTCAAGCTTCAATATCTTTATCCCACTCCATGGCCGCCCCAATTGAAATATTACTAGCCGACGATCATCCCGTGATCCTAAACGGGATCAGTATGATGCTGGAAGATGTTCCCACGATCCAATTACGACATAAAGTTCAAAACGGTCAGGAACTTAAGACAGCTCTGCAGAGAACACCGGTGTCTGTTGCCCTGCTCGACATCAATATGGGAGAAGAGTCCGGATTGGATCTCTGCCGCTGGATCAATCGAGAGCATCCTCAGGTGAAGGTGATCGCCTTCACCATGTATGATGAAGCAGCCATGGTCGATGCCATGATCCGTGCCGGTGCCTACGGCTATTTGCTGAAAGAAGCTGAAAAGGAAGAGATCATCAAAGCGATTCAGGCAGTACATGCCGGCGGCCTGTATTTTAAAGGCAAGATCGGGCAGTTTCTCAAAGGTATAAGTAAGGAATCCCCAATCAATCAACCTGCACCTCAGATCAGCCGAAGGGAGAAAGAGGTGCTACATTATATCATGCAGGAATTGACCAATCCGGAAATCGCGGAGAAATTGGCTATCAGCCCCGCTACCGTAAAATCTCACCGGAAGAGTCTCCTCCGCAAGCTGGAAGTGAAGAATTCCGTGGGTATCGTTCGTAAGGCGATGCAGTTGGGCCTGGTTTAACCGTCACTTCAAATCCGGTCTTATCCCGAAATAGGTACAACAGAGAAATTAACAGCTCATCCATACTCTAAAAAAATGGTGGCCAGCATCACCCCCTGACCACCATCATTACCGAAAGGTTATCTCTTTATCTGCTATAACGAGACTTTCTTCATCTCGGCCTGCATGGATGTAACACGATCTGAAACCTTCTTGCCTGCAGTTACCTCTTCGCAAGCGGTGGCATATTTTTTCATTAGAGCTTTGTCGTTCATCTCACCTGCTGCCATCATCGCACCGTAATAGCTATTTAGTCGATTAGGGGTGCCCTCCAGTGACTTCTCGTAGTAGGTCATTGCCATCTGTGGCTGTTTCATTTCCATCATCAGATCGCCCATGAGTTCGTTGGCGGGCAGTATCTCTCCCGGAGTGATGGGACTCTTATCCAGGTCGTTTTCCATTGCAACTGATGCCATCATCTGCTCTTCAGCAGTCGACATATCACCATCTGCAAATGCAGCCCACGCTTCTACGGCCAATTTCTGTATTTCAATTTGCTGTCGCCAGTACCAGGTCGATTTCGAATCTCCCATTTTCTCTTGTAAGGATTTCAAGGCTGCTACGGATTCAAGGGCCGCTTCAGTATTTCCCCTGCGGGCGGCACCGATGCCTCTCCCAAAGTGGGTAATGGCTTCGAAAGCGGGAAAATTATCCCAGGGATAAGTACTTGGAGTACGGACAGGTATTTCAGCTGCTTCCTGCCAGTCCTTCCGCTCAAGTGCATATCGCACGGGCAATGATGCCAGGGCATACGCAGAGGCTGCGTGGGGTTGGATCGGTCCTTCCAAAGCATTCATCTCATCCAGGATCGTTTTTGCCGTTTGATCTTCTCCTTGTTGCAGATGGGCGTACACCATATAATCAAGTGCGTGCATATAGTGAAGGGAAACCTGTCCATTCACCGGCATTTTTTCCGCTGCCCGGGCAGAGCGGTAGTTCCAGTCGATTGATTCCTGCCAATATCCCAGCCGGGTAAAGATGTGGGTAGGCATATGCAAGGCATGCGGGATCTCTGGTGCGATCTTGCCGTAGTTGCGAGCTACCCTCACCGCATGATGAGCCAGCGGTGGCAGATCGTATGCATGTATGGCGTAGTGAAATCCGCCGGGATGATCCTCGATTTCTTCCAGCACTGCTTCTGCCATCCGGCCCACTTGGAGCTGGACCTCATGTGACTTATCATCGGGCGAAACATTTGCTAATCGAGTCAGCCCATGGAAGAGCCGAGCTTCGATGTCGTCAGGCCGAGCTTCTCTGGCCATATTCCAGCCTCCCATGTAACTGGTCAGTCGTTCCTTTTCCGACTTCGAGTTACCATCTTCGTAGTAGGCTGCCAGGGCTTTTCCGAATAGTTCTTCCCGCTCTTCCGATGCCAGTTGCATTGCCTTTTGAGTGAGGATCAAGCCTCGCTGCATCTGACTTTCGCTGGGCTCATCCGGCCAAAGAGGATGAATATAGGTCAGCGCTTTTCCCCAGTGCCCCCAAAAGCAGTCGGGATCTGTTTTGATGACCTGATCAAAAATATGCTCCGCATCATCATAGGTCATATGATGCACTAGGGCCAGGCCAAAGGAAATCAACGAGTCCATCTCTGTGCCACAGCCATCGCTGAATTGAACTGTCCCGCAAAGGATATCAGGAGTGAGGAAGGGCACCTGCACAATGTCTGTCTCTGCCTTTTCAGAAGGAGATGTATCACAGGCAAAATACAATGGAGTCATCAGGGCGAGAAAAATTGCAAATCGCTTCATGACAATTGGTTTTAGTGGTTAATGGAAGCAAATTGATATTTATTACCGGAAAGGTCAAGGGGGTCTTCTGAGGTAAAGGGTAAAAAGTGAAGGGTGAAAGGGGCTAAAGAGATTAATGATAGGCGCCGCGATTTGTGACTTGAGTCTTGCGGCATGGGTCTTGTTGAATGGTCTTATGATGTTTTGGTAACGTGGTGTTATGGTGCTGGCAGCTCAAAAATGGGATAAAGTCAAAGTCCTCTCCCGGGAGATCTAGGGTTTTTCTCGAAGTGTGAAATATAAATTCCTTCGCCTTCGCTTCAGCCTGCTGCCCCTACCGTTGGCCGTTTATCCCTTCTGCCCCTGCCATCGACCGTTGATGGTTCATGGGCCCTAACCTTAACCCTTTGTCCTTCGCCTCGTTCCGGTTGTCATTCAGATATCAATTACTTCCCTGTCCTCATCAATTGAGATCATTCCATCGTCAATTGACACATGCAACCCTGAGGAAGTAGTGATAAAATAGGATTGTATTTAGATCTCAACCCTATTACGAAATCAAAAAATCAATGAAATGAAAAACCTGGTCTATTTGTTTGTCCTGTTGTGCACTGGTATCATTGCCCAAGAAGATGATCGTATATCTAGTGATCCGGTTATCGGTCTCAATGCTCCCTTCTCCTATAAGATGCTGGAGGCGAATCAAAATCTTCGAAAGGTGTCGCTGCTCCTGGAAGAACGCAGGGCCGGAGCTTTGTCTGAGTCCGGTCTTGTCATCGGAAGCTCTTTGATTGCTTTGGCTGATTTTCAACACAGCAATGTGGATTCGAAGTTTGGCTATCTGATGCGCCACCCCACCACCAACAATCAGATTGGAAACACGGTAAGTGAAGCAGTGATCCATTCTTTTCAACTGGCCACTACGGCTTCGATTAATAATTGGATCAGTGCATTTGTAGAGATCCTCTACAATCCGGAACAGAGTTTTGGTCAGGGTACCATTACTCATTTGGAGAGGAATCAACTGCAGCTGCGGAAAGGATTTGTCGTACTGGGTGATTTGAGAAAATCTCCCGTTTATGCAGCCATTGGTAAAATGGATGCCTCTTTCGGCCTTACTGGCAGTGTGAGTCCATTCACCAATTCCAGTCTCTGGCATGCTTTCGGGGCATTGGCATATGGGGCTCAGATTGGTATCAAAACACCGGTTGTACATGCCACTTTTATGGCAGCTCAGGGTGGTTCGCAGTTTCGCGCACTAAATACTCCGGTAGGGGATTCGACAAATGTGCCATCTCGCCTTAATAATTTCGTACTGGATCTCAACTTGAGTCCGGTGAATACAAGCGCATTGAGTTTAATGGTAGGTGGATCTTACATGCACGGCAGCGCCTATTGTCAAAGATTTCCGGTGAAACATTTTGAACCCTGCCATGAGAGAAATCCTGCTATCACTGCCTATGCTCAACTGGAGTATCAAAACAAACTACTGTTTAAAGGTGCATTTGCGGTCACCGGCAAAGAATGGCCCGGGACCAATAATCCTACGCCTCCGTTAGATATTTATAAAGCATCAAAAGTTTCTTCGTTGAGTCTGGGATTGCAGTACGATCTTGCTTCGAAAGGTAAATTTCAATATACCCTCTCAGGAGAATTTTCCAACTTCAGAGCTGGCCCCGATGAGGCACCATGGGAAAGACAGAATCAAATGGTACTGGGCTTGTCCGCGATCTACAATGCTTCATCGAAAATTTTTGTTGAGGTGTTTAGAACGGAGGGATTTACACCATTGAACTTCATAAGCGGCAGCCTTCCATTTCAACCTTTTCCACCAGGTGAAACACATAGCGAAAACCAGGTTTTTAGTCACGGGTTGGTTGTGGGTGTCCAGGCTACACTATAGAAATCCAATGTGCTATTGTGGAGCCGGGCTTGAAGTAGTATCTTGAATGGGAGTTTCAATCTTCTCCCAATAGTAGGCTCTTTCCATTGGCCACCTTGCTCTGCACCTGGTGAAAAATACCGAGGAGTGAAATATCTAAAAGACAACTTCCATCGATTCACACTCACATGCTTTCTTATCATGCCGCTCATTGCGGTTGGTCAGGATCGGGCGAAGATTGATAGTCTGACTAAGGTCCTTGAAACCAGCAAAGGAGTCAACTACCTGAACACCCTTTTGGCACTAGCTTCGGAATGGAAATATCTTGATACGGATAAAGCGAAAGGATACAGCGAAGATGCATTGATCTGGGCCCGCGACCAACACAAAAGTACTGGCGAATCAGTATTTGAAATCGGAATGGCTGATGCCTACAAATTCAATGCGGTAATACTAAGTCTGCAAGGGAATCGGGAGGAAGCCCTTCGTGAAGCCAACCGGGCGATTGCGATCTTCGAGAAATACAGTGACCAAAAAGGACTGACCGAAATCTATAACTCGACCGGTATTATTTATGATCAGGGTGGTGATTTCGATAAAGCATTAGATTACTTTAATAAGGCCGAATTGGCAGGCCTCGAATGGGGTGATCTGGATAAACTTAGCAGCATATATAACAACAAGGGCTATGTCTACCAGAGTCTGGGTGATTTTGGAAAGGCTTTGGATTACTACGGTAAAGGCCTGGAAATGGCGCAGGAAGTTGGTAGTGTGGAAGGGATAGCTTATGCATTCTTTAACATTGGCGTTGTCTACGATCGGTTGGGGGCCTTGGAGAAGTCACTGGACTATTTAATGCGAAGCCTTCGACTTTGGGAAGAACTAGGAAATAAATATCAGATTGCCAATACCTACAATAGTATCGGAGTGATTCAGAAAGAGCTTGGTGATTTTCCAAAGGCGCTTGCCTTTTATGAAAAAAGTCTGGACGCAAAATTGGAATTGGGTAACAAAGTTGGTATTGCCAATACGCATGAAAACATAGGAAATGTATATAGTCTACAGTCTGATTATGAAAAAGCCTTTGATCATTACCTGAAGGCATTAGAGCTGCGCAATGAAACCGGTGACCTGCCAGGTCTTTCCCGCACATATCATGACATTGCGGCCGCTTACCAAGCTAGTGGTGATGATATTCAGGCTATGCAGTATTATGAAAAGAGCCTGACCCTAAAGCGCGATCTAGGGGACCGATACGGTGAATCGGAATTACTACTGGCTATTGGCACACTTTATCTCAAGAAAAATAAAACTGAAATAGCATTGACTTTGTCACAGAATAGTTTGAAAACAGCAATCGAAATTGGAGCTAAAGAAATTCAAAAACTGGCCAATTATCGATTGGCGGAGGCCTTCCGGATAGTGAATAATGAAAGCCAGGCTATTCATCACTATGAGGCATACATTGCTCTCCAGGACAGTCTGTTCCATGAGACGATGAGTAAACAGATTGCCGAAATGCAGATCGTTTATGAAACCGAAAAAAAGGAACAGGAAATCCAGTCCCAGCACGAGCAGATTGCCCTCCTGGAAGAGAGAGATCTCAAAGCGAGGAATCTGCAATTCGCATTGATGACGATCGGAATTTTACTCTTGCTCATTGCCATTGTGATTTGGAGCCGGTATCGATTGAAGAAGAGATTAGCTGAGGAGCTTCAAATAAAGAATAATGAGATTGAAATGAAAAACGAGGAGATTGAACGAATTAATGGTCAATTGGAAAAACGCATGTTACGAGCCCAGATGGATCCACACTTCATTTTTAATTCGTTGAATTCGATTCAACATTTCATCACAATCAATGACAAGGATTCTGCCCTCAAGTATCTTTCGAAATTCTCCAAATTGATCCGTCAGGTATTGGAAAATTCAGTCAATCAGTATGTTCCAATCGTTGATGAAATTACCTTGTTGGAACATTATATTCAATTAGAGGTACTCCGCCTGGATCATAAATTCGGGTACAATATTTCTATTGATGAAGACCTGGATATTTACAACCAGGAAATCCCTTTCTTACTCATTCAACCGTACGTTGAAAATGCCATTGTACATGGTCTTCGACATCGCAATCAAGACGGATATTTGCAAGTGAATCTGAAGAGAGATGAGAATAATGTGATTTGTGAAGTGGAAGATAATGGCGTAGGCAGAGAAAAATCTAGGGAAATAGAGAAGAATAAACACCACCACAATTCACATGGAATGTCGATTACTTCGAAGAGAATTGAACTATTGAATAAGCGCAAGAAAAGAAAGACTCAGGTCAATGTGCTGGATCTGTTTGACGAGAACAAGAAAGCAACGGGGACCAGAGTGCAGATAATTGTACCGCTTGATTTGAATTAGAAATGGAAAAATTAACTGCCATCATTGTAGAAGATGAATATCACAGTCGCGAAGCACTGAAAAACATGGTCGCGGATTATTGCCCGCAGCTGGAATTACTGGATTCTGCATCTGATGTCGATGGGGGAATCAGTCTGCTGGGCAAGTACCGGCCTGACCTGGTGTTTTTAGACATAGAAATGCCCAACGGATCTGGTTTTGATTTCTTAAGTAAGGCTGGAAGTCTGGATTTTGAAGTCATATTTACAACGGCTTATAAGCAGTATGCCTTAAAAGCCATAAAATTTAGTGCCATCGATTATTTATTAAAACCGATAGATATAAATGAGTTACAGGCAGCGGTGGAGAAAGCGCAACAAAAAAGACAAAAGGCTCTTCACAATAAAAATCTTGAAGTGTTGATTGCTAATCTGCAGAACCGACACACCGGACCGCACTCGATCACCCTTTCTACATCAGCAGGCTATGAGTTTATTGATGTCTCTGATATTATCTATTGTGAGGCAAGCGGTGCATATACCCACTTCCATATCAAAGACAAAAAACGGCTAACCGTGAGCAAGCATCTGAAGGAATACGAAAATCTTCTAAATGATCATGATTTTATGCGGGTGCATCAATCCTTTCTAATCAATTTGGGGGAAGTAGAGCGGTATGTGAGGTCAGGTGGAGGTTATATCGTTATGAAGAACGGAAATAAGATCAATATTTCCACGCGGCGCAAAGAAGAATTCCTTCAAAGAATGTCCCAAAGCAGGTAACCAGATCGGCCAGTTAAGCAGATATCTTCAAGGCAGCCCCTGATCCCTATCCCTTTGTTTTCTGAGTATTTCTAACTTGCATCTTTTTAATTACCATCGGGTGAAAATTCTTTCATGAAAGTGGCCGTTCTCGGCGCCGGATTTCAGGGTGTTTGCGTTGCGCTCGAACTGGCCAAGCAAGGAATTGCCTGTGATCTTTATGATCAGGGAGGCGTTCCCATCACCCAAGCAGGCTTGATCAATGAGGGGAAGATCCATTTAGGTTATGTCTATGGTAAAGATCCAACGCTCAAGACAGCCCGGAAAATGCTAAAAGGTGCCTTGACATTTCACGAGTACCTCAATCGCTGGATGGATTTCGATTCTGCGACGGTAAAATTTTCCAGGCCATTCAAGTATCTCGTGCACAAGGACTCGATCCTGGAATTGGAACAGAGTGATTCCTACTTCGCTAATCTCGAGATGCTCTATGAAGAGATGATGGGGAATTCTGGTCTTACCTATCTTGGATTAAACGATCACTTCTTCTTCGAGAAGGTGACCGATCTGGATGGTTACTCAGATGAAATTGTGGCCTCCTATCAGACCATTGAGAGGTCAGTCGATCCACTCGATGTAGCGTCAGGCCTAAGAAGGGAGGTGATGCAAAGTGATCTAATTTATTTTCTAGGTCATCACCTGGTGCAAAAAGTGGAAGCTAAAGGCAATGTCTATGCAGTCAGATCCAGCAATGCTAATTCCTCACCTGTGAAAGAGTATTCTCACCTGATAAATTGCCTCTGGGGTGGTCGCTATAAGATCGATCGAGATCTTGGTCTAGACATGAATGATTCGATCATTGTGCGCTACAAAGTCGCCATTCATCTTACCCTCAGAAACACGCATGACCTTCCGTCTTTCACCATAATTCAAGGGCCGTTTGGCGACCTGGTCAACTTCACCAAGAATCGAATTTATCTTTCATGGTATCCCTCTTGCATGATCGGCATTGCCGATGCCACCAATCAACCAAACTGGGATGATTTGCTAAGTGACAGTCGAAGAGATCAGATTCTGAATGAATCTCTTACTCGTCTAGGGGCGATCATGCCAGAGCTTCCCGAAGTGATATGCCAGCGGTCTATCCAGACTAAGAAGATTGAAGGCGGCTTGATCTGTGCCAGGGGTAGAGAGGATATAACTTCTACAGATAGTGATCTCCATCACCGCTATGAGATAGGTCTCCATTCTGTGGGCGATTATCACAGTGTTGATACCGGCAAGTACTCAATGGCTCCCTATTTTGCTGTACAAGTTGTTAAAAGGATTACAGGCTAATGGCAGTGGCTCAACCGGAAATCACGCTACTGGTTCCTGTGTATAACGGGGCTAAATTTGTTGCAGAAACGCTGCAATCTATACGGAATCAAACCCTCGGGAATTTGCGGGTCCACATTTCGGTTGATGCATCAAGAGACGATTCATTAAGCATTTGCAAGAATGCCGAGCAGCTGGACAGCCGATTCAAGGTTACCCAAACAAGACGTCGACTGGGATGGGTGGGCAATATCAATAATTTGATTCGCTCCATACAAACGCCCTTCTTCTGCATTATTCCTCAAGATGACATTATCGATAAAGTATACCTGGAGCGATTATTCAGTGTAATGAAAAATACAGAGAACGCCATTGCATTTTCGGATGTGCAAGAGTTTGGCGAGGCACAGAGGTTTTTTTCGGAATGTTCGCTGCAAGGTGATGCTATTAAGCGAACCATAAGATTCCTTTTATACCATCAGTTGGCGCTGCCATTTCGAGGGCTAATTAGGACTTCATCAGTAACGCAGCCCATTTCGCAAAAGCGATTTCCCGGACCGATTACCGACTATTTGTGGTTGCTGGAAATTGTCAAAAATGGCTGTTTTATACAGGTGCCAGAATTGCTTTATCGAAAACGGCGGCACTCCTCAAATCAGATCTATGGGTGGTCAAAATCTAGCGCCTTTTCATTTGCAAAGGGTATGTATCTCTACAGGAGAATGCTGAATCAGATCGTTTCTGAACAAGAACATGGTGCTGGCTATAGATGGACTCTTTCTGCAGCAAAACTTTGCAATTACTTGTCGATGTTGGAGATGGTGATTAACCAAAGGGGCAACCGGTCGGGCACGAAAATAGTCAGAGCCAGGTCCAGGTATCAAATCCGATCGATCATGCAGGATATTCCTGCTAATAACCAAGGCATCAAGATGGAGGTATCAAACCAACTAGTTAGCAGGGTGATCCGGCTGTTGTTGGCAGATGGATCCATCACCCAGGCTCAGCATTTACTTGACCAGGCTGAAGTAAAAATCAAACCAGAAGTGCGGAAAAAATTTAGAGCCAAAATACTGGTGTGCCAGGGAAATTATCAGGATGCATTTGAGGTACTAAGTGAAGATTCGGCCATTATGTGGGATGACGAAACTCAACTTCTCTTGGCTCGGATTTGTCGAAGGACCAATCAGCTTGACCAGGCTTCAGCAATCCTGAAAGGTCTTTCGGAAAGGCCAGATATTAAGGAGAAAGTTTTCGCCGAATTGTCGCGATTACAATTGGCAATGGGCGAAGCAGCCCTGGCATCCAAAACCATCGAAGATGCATATCGGATTAACCCGTCGAACCGCAACATTTCAAGGTTAAGAAGTATGGTCAATGATACACGGATATCAAGGTGATCATACTTTTATTTCTTCGCCATTTTCGACTTTACCAAATTCCTTAATGATCTTTGACATATCCAACAGCCGTTTATTAGCTCGATGGTACACCGAGTCCCTGTCGATCTCCAATGAGCGTGACTCTTCATTCCATTTCACGTTTCCCGCCGGAATCCCACTGAGAATTTCAAGACCCTCTTCAATGGTGTCCACGGCCCAAATATGAAATACTTCATCACGAACGGCTTCAATCACTGCCTCCTTTAGCATCAGATTTTTCGTATTAGCCTTTGGGATCAACACTCCCTGTCCGGTTTCGAGACCTGCTCGTTGACAGACCTCAAAATAACCTTCGATTTTTTCATTGATACCTCCCACTGCCTGAATCTCACCCTTTTGATTTACTGATCCGGTTACAGCAATATTTTGTTTGAGAGGCACTTCAGCAAGGCTCGAAAGAATGGCATAAAGCTCAGCGCTTGAGGCGCTGTCTCCTTCTACGCCACTATAATTCTGTTCAAAAACAATGTGGGCGGAGACATTTAGGGGCTTGTCTCTTCCGAATTTTTCGAATAAGTATCCTGTCAGGATCATCACCCCTTTTGAATGAATTGGTCCACCCATTTTCACTTCCCGTTCGATGTCGACTATTCCTTTGTTGCCTACACTGGTAGAAGCAGTGATTCGGGTGGGCCGGCCAAAAGCATAGTCGCCAACATCCAAAACAGAAAGACCGTTGATCTGTCCAATCTTTTCTCCCTTGAGATCAACAAATATGGTATTGGCTTCGATCAACTCTTCAATTTTTTCCTGGATAAGATTGGACCGGTAGGTTTTTTCTTGAATTGCCAGCTGAATATGATCTTCACTGATGAATTGTTCCCCTGCTTCCACCGCATAGTAATTGGCTTCACGAATCAGATCACTCAGGTCCTCCAACTGGGTGCTGATCTTGTTCTGGTGATTAGCCAGTCGATGGCCGTATTCGACCATTTTGACCAGGCTGGAATCGCTAGGAGGAAGCAAGGTTTCTTCTTCACAGAATGCATGGACAAATCCGCACAGCTCTTTTACATTGGAATCCAGGGCCGGCATGACTGAGTCGAATTCAGCCTTTACTTTGAAAAGATCTCTGAAATCGTCGTCGTACATGTAGAGCAGCCGCATGAGATAGTTGCGACCGATCAGAATAACCTGGACATCTAGAGGAACCGGCTCAGGTTTTAAACTTTTCGCGGATATGAAACCATATCGCTCAGTAGGGTCTTCGATGTCGATACACCGATTCCGTAGTGAGCGTTTCAATTGATCATAGGAGAACGGTACTCTCAGGAGGTCCTCTACAGGCATGATGAGATAACCTCCATTGGCATGGTGTAAAGCTCCGGGCCGGATCAAGGTAAAATCAGTCACCAAAGTTCCCATCACAGATTCACGCTCAATTTTCCCGAACAAATTGTTGAAGGTTGGGTTCAGCTCCACGATGATCGGGGAATGTTGAAGTTCTTTGTTATCGACAAGAACATTTACTTGATACAGTTGCTCAATCGTACTCGGAGTAAGGGTAGTATTCTGTGTCTTGCTGGCCTGGTTATTTTTCAAAAATGAAGGCAGGTTGTCAAGAATGTTGGTTTTCATATCCTCCATGTATGCCTTCATCCGAGGAATACTTTCATATTTGGCAAGTAATTCTGCCAGTAAGCCTTCCATTGCAAAAAGTGCTGCCTTTCGTTCCAACGCGATCAACTTTTCCCGGGCAGCTTTTTCCAGATCACGGGACTTGCGAATCGTCGATTCAAGAATTTTTTGAAAACCTGCCTGCTTTGTCTGGATTTCGTCTCTCTCTTCCTTACTCAATGCTTTGAATTGCTCTGTGGACATTGGTTGATCACCAACCATAGGCATTGCAACGATTTCCATCGGAGAACTCTTGATCAGAAAGTTGATTTTATTGGCTTCTTCTTGAATCTCATTGAAGATCTCTTGCTGGCTGCGGGCCAATTCTTGCTTAATCTCATCTTGTTCTCTACCAAATTCCTCGCTTTCCAAGGCTTTTACCAGTGCTTCCCTAGCCTCCCCAATAAAGGATTCCATATCGGTCTTGAATTCAAAAGCTCTGCCTTGCGGCAATTTTAGAGCTATCGGACAGTAATTGTCTTTGAAGTTGTTGACATAACACCAGTCAGACGGTAGTGGATCTTTTTCGGCCAGCCCTTTGAGGAAGTGGCGAATGACTTCAATTTTTTCCTCACCATGAGGTGCAGATACGTAGACATTGAAGCCTGGAGCGCGGTTGCCCAGACCGAATTTAAGCGCCTTGACAGCGCGGTCTTGTCCAATGATCGCTTTCCGGTGCTTCGCTTCCATCCGGGATACACCGCAGACATCTTCCAACTTGTAGGTTTTCCGAAGTTGACTAGAATCGAGTTTCAGCATAACTAAGTGATTTACAATTCACTAAATTCCATCATCTTGATTCAGGATGTCCGGAGGAGGATCACCAGCAACAATGATTTCCAATGTTTAAGGGATCACTCAATGAATTGCGGTGATGCCAAAAAATGTGCTTTGAATCACAATAGTTGGTATGGTGATTCCGTATCTTTAAGAAGTGAGAATGGCACTTAGCAGATTTCTGGCACTCTACTTCTTGTTGGGAAGTATTTTCCCCAATACAGATTTTGCACAGCTGTTGCACTTTCCGGAGGCCTGGTTACATTACCTTGAGCATGCTGCTGAGGCCCATCAATCCAGCGAAGACTTTTCGATCTGGACGTTTCTGAAGGATCATTATCATAGTCCGGATGGACACACACATGATAATTCATCGCACGATCATCTTCCTTTCCAGCATTTTCATGCTTCGATTGAAATGGTGTATATAGATATTGAGATGTACCAGGATTCTGGCCCGTTGCCATATGCCCTCCGTCCGAGTATCCATTCGCTGACACTCTTCTCTACCGATGTCTACCGGGGAATCTACCGGCCACCGATTCTTTAGGTCTTAAATAGACTGACTCCTTATTTTCTGACTTAAAATGAATTACGATGTTTGATCGTATTATGTATTTTTCAATACATAACAAATTGATTATAACCATTTTAGTTATTGCATTGGTGCTTTCCGGTATTTATTCGATTAGCCACCTCAAGCTCGATGCCGTACCTGATATCACTGACAATCAGGTGCAAATCATCACCAATGCACCGGACCTCTCCGCCCAGGAGGTGGAGAGGCTGATCACTTATCCCTTGGAAATGGAAATGGGAAATATTCCTGAATTGGATCAAATCCGATCGATTTCCCGATTTGGTCTTTCCATGATTACTCTGGTATTTAAAGAGAATGTTGACATCTATTGGGCCAGGGAGCAGATCAATCAGAAAATCCAAAAGGCCAAGGGACAAATTCCCAGTGAGTTGGGCGAACCAGAAATGGGACCGATTACAACCGGGCTGGGTGAGATTTATCACTATGTGATCTACCCGGCCGATGGCTATGAGGACTCCTTCACCGCTATGGAACTCCGAAGCATACAGGACTGGATTATCAAGCGTCAATTGATAGGAGTTCCTGGAGTGGTGGAGGTAAACAGCTCTGGCGGTCATCTGAAGCAGTATGAGGTGGCGATTAACCAGAACCTCCTCAAAGCATTTAACCTATCCCTCCATGATGTCTTCGATGCCGTCGCCAACAACAATTCGAATTCTGGTGGATCATATATTGAAAGGGATGGCCAAACCTTCTTTATCAGGGGAGAGGGGATGGTGGAAAGCATTCCGGATCTTGAGAAGATTGTACTCGGTCTTAGATCAGGAGGGCAGCCAATCCTGCTTCGTCATGTGGCAGAGGTAAAACTTGGCCATGCTCCAAGATTTGGAGCAGTCACCCTCAATGACAAAGGCGAGGTGGTTGCGGGACAAGTGATGATGCTGAAGGGAGCTAACTCCATGGAGGTGACAAAAACGGTGAAAGCCCGGATTGAAGAGATCAAGGCAACGCTGCCTGAGGGCATTGTACTAGAGCCCTACCTTGATCGATCAAAACTGATCAACCGGACGACCTATACGGTCTCGAAGAACCTAATTGAAGGGGCTCTAATCGTCATTTTCATATTGGTATTGCTACTTGGTAATTTAAGAGCGGGACTTATCGTGGCTTCCGTCATCCCCCTCAGTATGCTCTTTGCGGTGACCCTTATGCGAATCTTCGATGTCTCTGCCAATTTGATGAGCCTGGGAGCGATTGATTTCGGATTAATCGTTGATGGGGCTGTGATTGTGGTAGAAGCCATTCTTTTCCATATGGGAGTGAAACAACGCCGAAACAACCTTTCAGCCAAAGAAGCTGAGCACGAAGTATATAAAGCCGCTTCAGGCATCCGAACTTCAGCCATGTTTGGAGAGATTATCATCCTGATCGTGTATTTACCGATATTTTTCCTGAGGGGGGTGGAAGGCAAGATGTTTATTCCCATGGCCCAGACCGTGAGCTTTGCCATATTGGGAGCGCTATTACTTTCGCTGACCTACGTCCCTATGATGTCGGCACTGTTTCTTCGCAACGCAAAGGAAAAGACAGGAAGCCTGGCCGACAGAATCGTCAATCTACTTTACCATTGGTACGCGCCGATTCGGGATATTGCCTTACGTTGGAAATATCTTGTTTTGTCGGTAACCTTGGCCTTGTTTCTGTTTAGCCTCTGGACATTCAGTCGGATGGGTAGTGAATTTATTCCTACCCTTGAGGAAGGAGATTTTGCCCTTCACCAGATCCTTCCGCCGGGCAGCTCGATCAGTCAAGGGGTGGAGATATCGGGACCATTACAAGATATTTTAACCTCTAAGTTTCCGGAAGTAGAGAAAGTTGTGACAATGATCGGAACTGCGGAGATTCCTACCGATATCATGCCTTTGGAAGCAGGAGACATTTATGTGATACTCAAGCCAAAAAAGGAGTGGACTACAGCAGAGACAAAAGAGGAAATGTTTGCTGCTATGGAAATCGAGTTGAATAAATTTCCAGGGGTTATCTACGAGTTTACCCAACCTATCCAAATGCAGTTCAATGAATTGATGACAGGAGTGCGGCAGGATATTGCTGTACGTATTTATGGTGAAGACCTGGGCCTCCTGGTGCAACTTGCACATCAAGCCGAAGATATTCTCGAATCTATCGAAGGAGCTGACGACATCCAGGTCGAACCAACTGCCGGATTACAACAAATGGTGGTTGATTATGATCGAGCCAAGCTCTCAAAATACGGAGTATCTATCGCGCACTTAAATGATATCCTTAAAGCGTCCTTCGCAGGAAAGACCGCCGGGAAATTTTATGAAGGCGAACGGCAATACGATATTGTAATCCGACTACGTGATGAGGAACGACAAAGCCTGGAAAGCCTGCAATCGTTACATGTTGACTTGGAAGGAGGTGGGTATGTACCAATGTCAGAGTTGGCGAAGATTACTTTTGAGGAGGGGCCGACGCAGATTTCGCGAGACGACACAAAACGAAGAATTACCATTGGAGTCAATGCCCGGAATCGTGATATCGCTTCCCTGATCGATGACATCAAGTCTTCTTTTTCACAAGAGTTGGAATTACCAGCCGGTTATCATATACGTTACGGTGGACAGTTTGAAAACCTGGAAAGAGCCAAAGCCCGTCTTGGGGTCGTTGTACCCCTCGCATTGATGCTTATTTTCCTATTACTGTATTTTACTTTCCAGTCGGCGAAATATGCACTTCTAATCTTTACGGCAATACCTTTTTCGGCGATTGGTGGTATCTGGGCATTATACTTCAGGGGTATGCCTTTTAGTATCTCTGCAGGGGTTGGTTTTATAGCACTTTTTGGTGTGGCAGTCCTTAATGGGATTGTTTTAATTGCCTATTTCAACCGCTTGAGAAACGAGGGAATGACTGACGTTAAAGCGATCGTGGTCAAAGGTACCAAAGTGCGACTCAGGCCGGTGATCATGACCGCTGCTGTAGCATCGCTAGGCTTCCTTCCAATGGCACTGAGCAACAGCGCAGGAGCAGAAGTACAGCGCCCACTGGCTACTGTGGTAATTGGTGGACTCATTACGGCCACTCTACTGACTTTGATCATTCTTCCAATACTCTATTGCCTTATGGACAAACTATCAATGAAGAAATTGACAAGCGTGATACCCATTCTCTTACTGATCTTCTTGCCATCGACTGCCGGGTCTCAAGTGGAGATCTCTCTGCAGGAGGCTTTGACGGAACTTGAGACAACTGACTATGGTTTCGCTCGTGGTGTACAACTACGCCTGCAAGCATTGCAAACTCGGGCAAGCCAACCTGTCGCTCCAACACCATGGTCGCTGGCTCTTGAAGGTGAAGAGTTCAATTTTGCCGGGGTTGACGGAATTCAAAGCTTGAGTATCAGCAAGATTTTTCATCCGCTTGGTTTGAAAGAGGCATATCGATCCCGAATTGATCTGAGAAGGGAATCTGTCGAAAACCAATTACAACTGGACATGATCAGCCTGAAGCAGCATTTTGCCAGGACGTACATTGCTGCTGCTTACTTTAAATCTCTATTCTTGTTGGAATCTGAGCGCAGAAGTCAATACGAACAGTTTGTCCGGATTGCGGATCGCAAGGCAGATCTGGGAGAATCCTCCGGCATACCGGCCCGGCAAGCCAGACTCGAAATCGAGGATATTGAGATATTGATGGATCAGATTGCTGCTCAGCGTGACCTGCATTACTCCCTCATAAATCGTTGGATGAGCGACTCTGTTCTTCAGGCGACTACTCTAGACGCAGTACTATTATCGGAAGAACTAGGTTTCAACTTGGCCAACCAGCCGGCCATCAGATCATTTGAGATCAGGGAAAGGGAAGTAATGGCTGAAGCAGAAGTAGTCAGGGCACATACACGTCCCCAGCCTTTTGTTGGCGGCACCGCCCAGGCTGTACAGGGCAATTATCTCTTCTACGGTTATCAAGTAGGTTTGCAAATACCCTTCTCCTCAGCTTTCAATCAGAAACTACAGGAAGCTTCTTCAGCCGAGTCTTTAGCCATCAGAGCAGAAGGTGAATGGCAACGCGATTTGATAGAAACAACGATGAACAAGCTGCGTGATCAAATCTTGATAATTGAGAGAAGATTAGATAAGGTCACTGTTCATCTCCTGGAACATGAAGAGCTCTCTCAAGATGTGAGACGTGCCTATCAACTTGGTGAAATGAGCTACGCCGAAATGGTGTTGAGTTTCCAGTCCTTATATGACTTAAGACGTGAAGAATTGGACCTCTTGAAGAAAAGACTCGACACATTGAATGAACTTATTCATTTTTCAAACTGATCAACATGAAAAGAGTTAGAAATATCCTATTGATTGTAGTTCCACTTCTATTGTCCTGTAATAACACCAGTGCTCCTGGTGTATCTTCACATGACGGCACTCATTCCACAGAAGATACCCATCAACATGATGGAGACAGCCATTCGCATGCATCCGAAGAAGGGATGGAAGATCTGGTAGAGCTCACCACTGAGCAAGTCGCAAACATAGGCATCAAATTTGGCCGTATTGAATACAGGTCAATTCGATCACGGGTTAAGTTGACCGGAAGGATCGAATTACCACCTTCGGGTAAAGCAGTTGTTGGAAGTGCGCTCGAGGGTAAGATTACCCGGGTACATATTGCTGCTGGTCAGAGTGTCTTAGCAGGTCAGAAACTTTTCACTTTGCAGAACCTGGACATTATCGACTGGCAAAAAGAACTTGCAACCCAAAAGGCCCGGTTGGAATTTCTGGAATTGGAGTTGGAACGCCAAAAAACAATTACTGATGAAGACCTCGGACCAGCAAAGAATTTTCAGGCGGTGGCCTCGGAGAAGAAACAGGTGGAAATTATGATATCAGCATTGGTTTCAAAACTTGCTGCGATTGGAATTGCCGCTGGTGGTAGTGATTACCAATCCATGTTTTCGGTAGTTGCTCCCTCCTCAGGCACGATACAACATTTGCCGGTAAGCAATGGCGAATATGTGCAGACCAGCACCGCCCTGGCAGAGATCATCAACAGCAGCAGGTTACATCTGCATCTCCAGGCCTATGGTGTTGATATCGGAAAATTGGCCAATGAGCAACAACTTGATTTTTATGTACAATCACGTCCTGACCAGATCATGACAGCTAAAGTTTTTTGGATCAATGAAATGATCAATGAAGGGAGTAATAGTTATGATGTGCATGCGGAGATCATGGGGAATCCTCCTGGGCTGTCCGCCGGCGAATTTGTAGAGGCCCGTGTGATCAGCCAAGAACAATCCGTACAGTCGGTGCCCACCCAGGCGCTAGCTATGGACAGAGGTCTGCACTACCTGTTTGTCATGGATCATGTACATGGTGAGGACGTCTCCTTCAGGAAGATTCAGGTCATTATGGGTGAAAACGATCTGGGACATGTGGAAGTAAAACCAGTTGATCCAATATCAGCAGATGCGGAAGTGGTGATTAATGGCGCCTTTTTCCTGATGGCTCAGTCGAAAAAAGGTGAAGAAGGCGCAGGAGGTCACCATCATTAGTGAGTTGAAAAGATTAAGAGGTAAAAAGGTAAAAGGGTTTTGCGCATGGTTATATCATATTCGTTCAGCCCTCAATTAGTGAGTTGAAGAGGTTATGAGATTTAGAGGTAAAGAGAGTTTGGTGGAGATGGTTTATAACATTTATCGTGCACCATCATTAGTGAGTTGAAAAGATTAAGAGGTAAAAAGGGTTTGAACTTCATAAACATGATTCATGAAGTTTCATTTATCAAAGCACAACACTGATGTAAAGACCGAGTTCCTCGGAGGGCTTACTACTTTCCTTACCATGGTCTACATTATTTTCGTCCATCCCTCAATATTGGCAGAGGCGGGTATGGAACGGGAGGCTCTAATTACCGTCACCTGCCTGGTGGTGGTGATAAGTTCTCTTCTGGTAGGGCTGTGGGCAAACCTTCCTTTCGCACTGGCTCCGGGAATGGGATTAAATGCTTTCTTCACCTACACACTGGTATTGGGAGAAGGTATAGCATGGCAAACGGCACTTGGAATCGTATTCATATCCGGGGTGCTCTTTTTACTGGTCAGTTTACTGGGATTGAGTGAAAAGATAGTCGATGCTATTCCTCGATCTTTGCGGTTGGCAGCAGGAGCGGGTATAGGCCTCTTCATAGCGTTCATAGGGATGAGAAAAATGGGTCTGATTGAGGATGACCCAGCTACTCTGGTTCGACTAGGCACAATGGATGAACCGCTTCTCCTCGCTTTAGGTGCTCTTTTGATCATGGCTGTACTTGATCAGCTTCAGGTGAAAGGAGCGATAATGTGGGGTATAGTTGCGGGGATGGTTGGAGCAGCTTTTTTTGGTGAATTGGATCTCCCGGAAACGGTAATTAGTATGCCTCCATCTATTAAACCAATTACGATGCAGCTCGATGTTTTAGCTGCTCTCAAGTGGACACTTCTCCCTGTGATCTTTACTTTCTTGTTCATTGATATGTTTGATTCTATCGGTACGGTGCTTGCATGCTCGTATGAAGCAGGAATGATCAAGAATGATGAAAAATTGGAGGAGATGCCGGCTGTGCTGAAAGCAGATGCCATGGCAACGATCATAGGATCTGTCCTCGGATCAAGTACCACCACCACCTATATTGAATCCGCCTCTGGAATTGCTTCCGGTGCCAGAACGGGACTAAGTAGTGTATTCGTTGCCATCTTTTTTCTGTTAGCGTTGTTTTTTAGTCCGTTAATTGCTGTAGTCCCTGATTCTGTGGTTGCTCCTGCACTGGTGCTGGTGGGAGCTTACATGTTCAAGTTAATCCGGCTTCTTCCTTTTGAAAATTTGATCGACATCGTTCCGGCTTTTCTAACAATCATACTTATGCCGTTGACGTATTCGATCAGTACCGGTTTGGCTTTTGGATTTATCTCCTATGCAGCGATAGCGTTGATGTCAGGTCAGTACCGATCAGTGTCGCCACTCCTCTGGATCGTAGCAATTGGTGCAATATTGATGGTAGCATTTCATTAAGTATCATCCGCATTGGTGATCCTTGTCCTTGACAATTATCAGAGACTAATCTATCTAAAATTTGTTAACGCATCTTTTTATCAAATCAAAAAAAGGTCTAATATGATAATCAAGCCAAAATTTGGACTGAACCCTGCCTTGCTACTAGTTTCTTTGATGATATTATTTGTGATGTTTGGCTGTGAGAAAGAGATAGATAACATTGCTGTCAACGCCGAGATTACTGAAAGCGACTATGATTATGCCCGGGGAAGAAACGAGAATTCAGCCGACTGTTTTAATTTTTTGTTTGAGGGAGAGGCACCAATTCCACTGGCTCCAGGGGTTGTGATACCTGCCATTCCCGGTACAATAGACTTAATCATTGGATTCGGAGCTCCACCCACTCCAGTGCAGATTGGTGAGTATCACGGCTACCTTTCTTCAGCCATTACGGAGACGTTAACGAATGTCAACAGTAAGGGCGCCGCCCGATTTCGCCTAGTCCACTATTTTACTGATGGCAATGGAAGCAGTTTTTGGACTAATGATATGGCCAATTGCTCACCACATGACAACGATCCATTTACCTGTTTTGTGAATGATGCTTTAACCATCGTAGCCGGGACTGGAGATTTTGAGTGTGCCCGGGGCCAGTTCACAAATAAGGGTCTGATGTATTTTGCTGAGATTCCAGGAATTGGTGTGGTCCCAGTAGCTTTGGAAGTGAAATCCAAAGGAAGGATCTGTGGCGGTTGTGCAGATTGAAAGGGTCAAATTTTGATTATTTTTTACAGCTTGTTCTACTTTGGAATAAGCTGTTTGTTTTTTGCTTCAATCGGCGGACCCTGGATTTCTGTCTTTCTTTGTGCTCAAATCATTTTGGATGGAAACATATATCGTCTTGTTGAGGGGAATTAATGTGGGAGGTCACAAACGGATTAAGATGGCAGATCTGCGTGATCTACTGGGGGAAGCTGGATTTAGTGAAGTAACAACCTACATCCAAAGCGGCAACATAGTTCTAAAGGCGTATCAAACGGCTGAGAAAGTTAGGAACCTGGTGGTAGGGATGATCGAGACGGAATATGGATTCACCGTTCGAGTAATGGTCCGTACACCCGAAGAATGGCAGGAAGCAATAGAGAATAATCCATATTCACCCGACGACCATGATCCAAAAATGTTACACTTCACCTTCCTTAATGAGGCTCCCAGCGACTCGGCCATACGGGCTTTGGATCAAGTTCATACCGGAGATGAGGTTTTCGAGATCAGGGACCGAGTACTGTATGTGTATTATCCCAATGGAGCCGGCCGGTCAAAACTGACCAACAATTTCTTTGAAGCCAAGCTGGGAGTGAGTGGTACTGCACGTAACTGGAACACGGTGCAAAAAATCTCTTCCATGGTAAAAGATTCGGAGTGACCCAACGATTTGCGGTAAGTCTCTAGTCTTACAGAGAAAATGGTTCACAAATGAAAAATATCATTACTGGACTTTTGATTTTTACATTGATCACCCTGCAAGGGTGCTCCAAGGAAGTCATCCTGGAGGAGTCTTGTACCATGACCGCCATCATCAACGGTTCGAATTGGTGTGGTCAAATCTTTCAGATTTACATTGACACAGAAGGTCAGCTGGTTATCAACGGCGACAAGAAGAATCCCCGTCCAGGAATTGATAGTGAGCAAATCGTGATGATCGTTAAAGATTTTGACGGTACTGGTCACTATCCTCTCGGCGCCTCTCAAGCCATTTACAGGGAATGGTTTGCTGAAGATCAGATCCTCACTCTTGCCTCAGTTTCCAGTGAGGATGCGGAAGCTAGTTTTGTTGTTATTGACTCATATGACGCACTTTCAGGCAGTATTGGCGGTTCCTTTGAATTTGAAGCTACCGGTGAAAGCAAAATAATTGTGAAGGAAGGAAAGTTCGAAGGTTCAATTGAGTAGATCAATCTACTGCCAGATAAACCTTTTTTGATCAGCATTAGCAGAATCTCCCAAAAACTTATCTTGTTGGCTTAGTTAATATCGAAAGCCAATGAGATACGTATTCTTTTTCTTTTGTTATTTCCTGATTTCAGCATCTGGTCAAGCGCAGGATCGCATGATCGAAGCTGATTCTACAATTACCACCAGTCATACCGTGACGGTCAAGGGAGTAAGTGTACCATATACAGCTACGACCGGCACCCAACCTGTATGGAACGAAGATGGTAAGGCAATCGCTACTCTTTTTTATACCTACTATGAGAGATCCGATGTAGCTGACCGGTCTACCCGGCCATTGGTAATCTCCTTCAATGGTGGACCAGGATCAGCGTCAGTTTGGATGCACGTTGCCTATACTGGACCGCGCATTCTCAAGATCGATGATGAGGGCTATCCGGTACAACCGTACGGTATCAGGGAAAATCCCCACTCGATAATCGACGTCGCCGATATTGTTTTTGTGAATCCGGTGAATACCGGTTATTCACGGATTCTTGACAAGGAAGTGGATCGAAAAACTTTCTTTGGAGTGAATGCTGACATCGAGTATCTAGCAGAATGGATCAACACCTTCGTCACACGCAAAAATCGATGGCTATCACCAAAATACCTGATTGGTGAGAGCTATGGTACCACACGCGTTTCGGGATTAGCTCTTGAACTCCAGAATGCTCAGTGGATGTACCTCAACGGAGTGATTCTGGTGTCTCCGACCGGATTGGGAATCGACCGGGATGGTCCGGTAGAAGCTGCCAATCGCCTACCTTACTTTGCTGCGGCGGCCTGGTACCACCAGATGCTAAGTGATGACCTGTTGGCTAAAGATCTGCTGACTCTTCTGAACGAAGTAGAGGACTTTACGATTCGCGACCTAATCCCGGCGATGGCTCAGGGAGGATACATAGATTCGGAGGTTCGGGAGATCATGGCTGAAAAAATGGAGTATTATTCTGGTCTCCGTAAGGAGGTGATACTACAACACAATCTGGATGTACCTACTTCCTTTTTCTGGAAGGAGCTGCTGCGAGATCATGGAGGTTATACCGTGGGAAGACTGGATTCCAGATATAAAGGTATTGATGAAAAAGAAGCAGGCGATCGCCCTGACTACAACTCAGAGATTACCTCGTGGTTGCACTCTTTCACACCGGCCATTAATTACTACATCCGGGAACATCTGCAGTATAAGACAGACATCAAGTACAACATGTTCGGGCCGGTGCGGCCCTGGGACAGGACAAACGACAATACCGGTGAGAATCTGCGGCAAGCCATGGCCCAGAATCCCTATCTCAATGTAATGGTCCAGTCTGGTTACTTCGATGGAGCCACTACCTACTTCAATGCCAAGTACACGATGTGGCACCTCGATTCAAGCGGCAAATTCAAAAATCGACTGCGCTTCAAGGGGTATGAGAGTGGTCATATGATGTACCTGCGTCAGGAGGACCTGGCTACTTCCAATGAAGACATTAGAGAATTCATCCTGGATTCGAATGCAGAAGGAAGGGCGGCGAAATATTAGTGAGGTCAAAGGGGTGAAGGGTCAAAGGTTAAAGGGCAAGGGTAAGGATTGTCTTGTTCTGAAATTGACTTGTCCCGAAACAGGTTGTTGAAAATCTCGAATGATGAAACAAAATAGAACAGTTGGGGAGTTTTTGAAGAAACAGACGGAATATCGAGAGGAACTTGAAAAGCTGCGGGATGTACTTCTGGAAACCGGGCTGGAAGAAACCATAAAATGGGGAGCACCCACTTACACTTACCAAGGAAAGAATGTGGTAGGTATTGGTGCCTTTAAATCCTATTTCGGGTTGTGGTTTTTTCAAGGTGCCTTGCTAGAGGACAAGAAAGGGAAGTTGGTAAATGCACAGGAGGGAGTGACCAAAGCAATGAGGCAGTGGAGGTTTGAATCGGCAAAGGAAATCAACGAAAAATTAATCAAGGCTTACATTAAGGAATCCGTTCAGAATATTGATCAGGGCAGGGAGATCAAACCGGCCCGGAAGAAACCCCTGGCTATTCCACCTGAGCTAAAACAGGCTCTAAATAAATCGTCCAAACTCGAAGAGAATTTTAATGGGTTCAGTTTGTCCAAAAAGAGGGATTTCGCTGAATATATTTCAAATGCTAAGAGAGACGAGACAAAGCAAAAGAGGCTGGAGAAAATTATTCCGATGATTCTGGAGGGAGTTGGGCTAAATGATAAATATAAATAAGTGAAGGGGGCTCTGGGGTCAAAGGAAGAGAGAAAAGGATGACTTACCTTATGAACTATTTGTGATATCCAATGAAGCTAACTCTACAATTAGTTTTTACTTTTTTCTTAGTTGGATCAGTTCAAGTGGTTATGGGTCAGACTATTCTTCCAGGTGATTTGGACATACTGCTGGGTGAGTCCTGGAAGGGCAATCTAGAGTATCTGGACTACGGTAGCAACGAAAAAGTGTCAATACCTGTAGAAATCTCGGTGAATAAGGAAAACGGAAGCGAATATATGATGCAGTTTCGTTACAACAACGAACCACAAGCCAACAGTACCGAGAAGATCAAGATCAGGGAACAAGGAGCTTTCCTAAATGACGAGGAGGTAATATCCCGGACCAGGGAATCGGAAAAACTCATAATTAAAACGATTGCTAATGGTGAGGATAATGGAAAGACTGGGAAGTTTTACTTTACTTATGAGTTATCTCCGAATCAGTTCATGATCAGCAAAAAAGTTGTTTACGACGGGGAGGAGGATGGCTTTATCCGCAATGAATTTATTCTAAGCAGGTAGCTCAATCAGGGAAGTGCTTTGCTTTGAATGCCTCGTGCTTGGTTTTTGCTTTCTCAAGTATCCTTTTGAGGCGGGGATCTTCTCTAATCGGATCGAGAATCGGGTCGATTAGAAAGAATGTATAGGGATAATAGCCTTTATCAACCGCCTTATCAATTAGTGCTAGGGCAAAATCAAAATCACCCAAGACGATGTTATTCATACTCCAGGAATATATCGATTCCGGATCTTGTAAATCTTCTTCGACTTCACGAATTTTTTCAATCCAACCATTAGGAGATCCCTTCAGACCAGCAGTCATGCTAGCTGACCAGAGTTCAAAGATTCCACCGGGGTCTTTCTTTGCTGCCATTTCGAGCTCCAGAATAGCCTTGGCAGTATCTCCTAACCTGATATAGGTAACACCTTTCCAACCTTCTGCAAAACCACTTCCATCATCAAATTGCAAACTTGCAAGTGCATCCTCATAGCGGCCAGCAAGATTGTAGGTCACTCCGGCTGAACGAAACTGTCGATCACGAGATGCAATCTTCAAGCCCTGCTCCATTGCTTCGATCGCATTATCTATCATTCCGGTGTATCGGTAAACATAGCAAAGGGCAAAATGCCCCTGAGAATTGTTGGGATTGATTTGCACCATCCTTTTTGCCAGTTCGAGAGCTTGATCCTTTTCGTCCACCTCAGTCTGAATAAATGACAGATTTCGGAGTGCCCCTAAATGCTCTGGATTTAGTCGAAGAGCAGCATGATGAGCATTAATTGCTTGTTGTACAACCTCCTCACTATTTTCCTCAATTGTGTATCGGGCCAACTGGTAAAGCCGATTACCTAATTCATCAAAGGCAGGAGCAAAGGTGGAATCCAGTTCGATCGATTTAATCATCATGGACCGGGCAAGTCTATTGCCTTCTACATTTTGCGGATAAGACAAACCCTTCAGATAGTACTCATATGCCAATGGATCAACTGGAGCGTCCCTGATCATTCGGGATTGCTCTTCGGATGACAGCTGAACCTTGAGACCTTCTATTACCCTATTCGCCACCCTGTTTTGCATCCGAAAAGCATCATCCATTTGCTCCTCAATGGATTCGCGCCAGAGAACCTGATTTTGACGGCTGTCGATGAGCTCAAGATTTAGTCTAATGGAATCTTGATTTTTGACATAGTGCCCCATCAACAGATAGCGGACATCAAGTTCTTGGCTCGCTACCTTCGGATCAACCACCTGGTCTTCATATTTGCGGATGGAGCTGGAGGGTCGCACCACGATGTTCCTCAGATAAGAGAGCGATGAGATTACCTGATCTACCAATGCAAATCCCAGGAAATCTGAATCAGACTCGCCGGAAATATTTGAAAAAGGAATCGCTGCAATCGAGATGGTAGAATCCTCTATCCCGGCGTCTCTATTCTGATCTGACTCTTTCGGCCAGAACAAAACCCCAAATACTGCAATCAGCATGACGACACCGGTGATAATAGAAACCTTTCGTTTGCCTCTCAAAGGGCCCACGCTCTTGCTATACGATTGCTCTTTTTCTAATTTGGGAACAGATAAACCGGGCAGCGCAAGTGCATAAATACGGGTGGACTTTTCAACGTTCTTCAAGTGAAAAGTACCAAGAAAAGTACCGGGCAATTCTGGTTTATTGCGAACATCATCATAGATTTTCTCGGTAAACAAGACACTCCCAGGCACCGCCATTCCCTCAACCCGTGATGCGATATTCACCCCATCTCCAAAAACATCATTGTCCTGAAAAAGCACTTCACCGAGGTGGATGCCAATGCGCAGTTCATAGCCTGAAGCCTTGGCTTGGCTGCAAAGCAACCCGCCACATTTTAAAGCATCTGACGAACTGGAGAAGGAAATCAGTAGCCCATCTCCCATTTCTTTCAAGAGCTGGCCTGCATGCTGGCTGACATATTGATGGTGAAGCCGCCGATTTTGCTCGAGGATTTTCATCGCAGCGTTTTCATCCCGGCTCATCATACTAGTGTAACCGACGATGTCGGTGAACATGATTACAGCAATTCGCCTGGAAGACTCCATAAGCATAAGTTACTCATTCCCAACAAAATATTTACCAGCTAATTCCAATATCGCTAATCAGCAGCAATTGGGAAAAATGGGTTCATAATTATCTTTACTTTCGTGGGCTTTGCGGTTCATTGTATAATACCGTCCGAATCTGGATCAACACTTTTATCATGATACAGCTGATTACCGGAAGTATTGTTTTAAGTCTGTTGCACGCCATTATTCCCAATCATTGGCTGCCCATCCTCGCAATCAGCAAAAAGGAAGGTTGGACCGCAGGCGAAACCACCAAAGTTACTCTTTTGGCTGGTCTGGCCCATGCGTTGAGCACGATCGCAATCGGCATTTTATTGGCATTTCTTGGGCTTACTCTAAGCGAGGAGATTGAATCTATTACCAATTATGCGGCAACAACGATCCTTATAGGGATGGGGATTTTTTTCATATGGCAACATCACCGGCATAAGCATTTTCACCTGCAGGATGTAGGACAAACAAAGTCTCTTTCAAAGAGGCGAATCATTTGGCTTTTAGTAGTGGCCATGTTCTTCTCACCCTGCCTCGAGATAGAGGCATTTTACTTTGCTGCCGGAAGTATTGGATGGTTACCGGTGGTCTACATTTCTATTCTATACCTCTTAATCACTGTCGTGGGCATGGTGATCTGGGTGAAGTTCGCCTATAGAGGATTACAGAAGTTTAACTGGCACAGTATCGAGCACAATGCAGGAATAATCACTGGGATAACACTGGTTTTGACAGGAATTCTATTCTACTTTATTCACTAGAAGACCATCATGGCAAGCCAAGAGCGAGATTCAATCAAAGAAAGTCTGAAGCCCTATCTCATTCCGGTTTTCAGCTTACTGATGTTGGGAGCTGGCTTGCTGTTTGACAATTGGAGTGCATCGTGGTGGACTGAGGCTATCCGTCTCACCTGGTATATTGTTGCCTATTTACCGGTGGGTATTCCTGTAATTCGCAAGGGATTAATCTATGTGGCAAAGGGGCAGGTCTTCACCGAGTTTTTTCTAATGAGTATAGCTACTATTGGGGCATTTATAATTGGTGAATACCCCGAGGGAGTAGCTGTGATGGTGTTCTACATTGTAGGAGAATTGTTTCAAGAAGGGGCGGTCGATCGGGCCAAGAGGAATATTAAGAGTCTGTTGGATATGCGGCCTAAGGAGGCATTGGTCTTGAGAAAAGGGCAATACCTCCCGGTTCATCCGGAAGATATTGTAGTGGGTGAGCAAGTGCAAGTACGTCTGGGAGAGCAGGTGCCCTTGGATGGTATCATTAGATCAGATGGAAGCTACTTCAATGCTGCCGCTTTAACAGGAGAAAGTCTGCCACAGAGATTAACAAAAGGAGATGGCGTGTTGGCTGGGATGATCAATGAGGGAGCAGTAACCGATATTGAGGTTACAAAGAAATTCAAGGACAGTTCTCTTGCCAGGATTATCTATCTCGTTCAAGAGGCTACCCTGCGAAAGGCTAAAACTGAGCTTTTCATTCGGAAATTTGCTGCCATATATACACCGATCGTTGTGGGTCTCGCTGCAGCCTTGGTTGTGATTCCATTTCTTATAACATCAAACTACGACTTTAGTGCGTGGCTATACAGGGCACTGATATTTCTGGTGATCTCCTGCCCATGTGCACTCGTTATTTCAATTCCTCTCGGCTACTTTGGTGGTATCGGTGCGGCATCCCGTCGGGGTATTCTTTTGAAGGGGGCAAATTTCCTGGATAGGATTACTGAGGTAAACAAGGTGGCCCTGGACAAAACCGGAACCCTGACCGAGGGATCATTCCGTTTGCAAAAAGTAAAATCACTGGAAATTCCGGAGCAACAACTATTGGAAATTGTTGCTTCATTGGAGAGCAAGTCAAATCATCCTATTGCCAGGAGTCTTTCTTCAGAGATCAGGTTGAGTCAGGATCTGTTGCCTGTCAAAGATGTCAGGGAGATTAAGGGTCAGGGTATAATCGGCCAGGTTGGAGGGAGAAGAGTGCTCATAGGAAGTGACCGGCTATTGCAGGAATCTCAGATAGTGATTCCGGACGATGTAATCAAGTCAGAAGATCTAGTCATCCATGTGGCGGTGGATGGAACGTATTCCGGAACACTGGTATTAGGAGATACAATTAAAAATGACGCAGCTCAGACCATTTTGAAGTTGAAAGAAGAGGGGATATATGATATCACATTACTAAGCGGTGATACTCAGCCGAAAGCAGACGAAGTTGCACGAGAACTGGAGATTCCCCATGCTATTGGAAACTTATTGCCTGAGCATAAACTTTCCTGGCTGGAAAGAGCAAAGAAAGACTCAAAGGCGGTAATAGCTTATATCGGAGACGGGATCAATGATGCTCCGGTTATAGCTATGGCGGATGTAGGTATTGCTATGGGGGGAATGGGAACCGATGCAGCCATCGAAACTGCTGATGTGGTCATTCAGAGTGATCAACCTTCCCGGATCATCACAGCAAGAAGGATAGGCCGGGCAACGAAGCGGATCGTCTGGCAAAATATTAGTTTGGCTTTCGGAGTGAAAGCGATCGTGCTGGCTCTTGGTGCTTGGGGAATTGCATCAATGTGGGAAGCGGTCTTTGCTGATGTAGGAGTGGCGCTACTGGCCATTCTCAATGCGATAAGACTTCAGTACATGCGATTCGAATAGCCTGGGTCAATCTACCTAAGAGCAATGGAATTGCAAATGAAGTTGGGAATGATGCCTGTGGTCCTGATCAACAATCTGGCTTTCTCAGGTTGAGTATTCCCTGACAATACCAACATCGTGTCGATACCAAATTTATTGCCTCCGATGATATCGGTGGTAAGGGTGTCGCCCACCATCAGGATTTGATCTTTTCGTACGTGCACGGTCTGCAACATATGCTCGTAAGCAAAATGGAACATCTGGGAATCTGGCTTGCCAAAGCGGATAAAGGTCTTGCCCACCACACGTTCAATCATATCAGCAACAGCTCCAATCGCTATCGCAACATGGTCTTGCGATACTGGATACCGCTCGTCTGTATTTGCAACAATCACCGGAATATTTCTGCGTCGCAGGAGATTGATGGCCTTGTTGATGTCATTATTCCAATCAAATCCTTCATCATCCAAGAGGACCAAAGCACTGATTTCTTCGCTGTCACTCAAATCGACATCTTTGATTGAGATGGTTTTAAGTCCGATGGCTTCAATATAGTGGGCGGAGGCCTGAGTACCGAGAAATGCCAGTGTCCCCTGCTTTACTTTATAGAGTAGATATTCCCGGGCAAGCATGCCCGACGAGATGATCTTGCCAGCATCTATAGCCGTTAGGCCCCTCTTGTGGTATGCATTGGCAAGCTCGGCCGGTCCACGTGATGCATCATTGGTCAGGACAAAGAACTCGATTTGGTGTTCACGCAAAAATTGAAAAGTATCCGCTACTCCATCAATGAGTCCATGGGCGTTTTTTATAACACCGTAAGCATCAAAGAAGATAACCCGATACTGTTGCGCAATTGTTGCAAAGTCGTTTGTCTTCATGTAGTAGCACTCGGTATTTGAAGGTTTTCCACAAGTAGCTCGGTGTTTAGATCTTTATCCAAATTCGGTAGATAGTGTTGAAAGGCCTCTCTCTGCAATCGATTGGCGTAGTAGTCGTGGAAAAAGTATCTACCGTCTTTGATAACGTAATTCAAAATAAAGAATCGATACGCTTCTTTGATGAAATGCACTTCGTCAATGGTAAGTGGATATGTGTGGTGGTAGGATTTCAAGAAAAGTAAGAATCGTTCCTCCATCAAAGTACTGACTTCATAACTAAATACGGTCTGATCACCTGCTTCAGAAACCACCCTGCTGAAGAAATAGAAATCCAGGACTCTTGAGCTGACTCTGAACCAATCATAGTCCCAACGGCTAAAGAACACCCCTTCATCGGTGACTGAAAAGTTTCCAATGTTCCAGTCTATAAAAACAGGAAGTTGCAGAAATTGATCATAGTTGAACCTATGGCATTGTTCATGAAATCGAGTGGTGTGATCTTCTATGTCATCAATGTGCCCTCTGAACTCATACCTGCCTTCTGTGGTGCGAATATATCCTCTAAGTAACTGAATATCCGATCTGAGGGTCTTGGAAGAACCAGGCAAACTCTTCCGGACGGAGGCACAGGCAAGATGAAAATTGGCAAGTTGTTCACCGAGCTTTACGATCGAAGCTTCACCAGATTGTTTAGGCAGCTTCATACCCAACTCCACCGGATTGTAAAACACCACCCAGACATCTATTTTGCTCACCACTTGCCGGTACAGATAGACTTTGCCGTCCTTTGTCAGCGAGCGGGCAAGGAATTTTTCATAGGGGGGAGGTAGTGCTCTGGCTAGGGCATTTATGATCGTATGATCTTCCTGGAAGTATACATATTTTCCATAATAAGACAGCTTGGCGAATACAATTTCGCCATCCGACAACGTCAATTTAAACACATGATTGGTGGAAACATGGACACTCACGTCAATGAGTGACTCGATACTGCGGGTAGTATCGTAGCCTTGCCAGGCGGCTGTAACAATTGCTGTAAAGTCGATAACCTTCATTGGTTCGTCTGTTCCGACCAGCAAAATAGGACGATCTTCGTTGATTTCATACCTTGCCAGAAGTCAATTTCTACATCATGATCAGGATTCTTCTGTTGCTGTCAAGTCTGATTTTTAGCTTCAAAGTAAGTAGTCAGCATGTGATACCGAAACTGAAGAGTGAAGTGATTGCCACCATTGTAAACTATGAAGATTCGCTAATCTACTTAAGTGATCAGGTATGGGCTTATGCCGAGACAGCTCTTTTGGAATACCGATCGTCAGCACTGCTAGCCGAATTTGCCGAACGTCAGGGATTTGAAGTCAAGATCGGTATTGCAGGCATGCCGACGGCCTTTACTGCTGAGTTTGGTTCTGGTAAACCCATCATCGGGATTCTAGGTGAGTACGATGCACTGCCAGGTATCTCTCAGAAGGCTCTGCCAACCAAGGAACCATTGAAGGAAGGGGCTGCAGGACATGGTTGTGGCCACAACTTATTTGCGCCGGCAAGCCTGGGAGCAGCAATGGCAATTAAGGATTTGATCGAAGCCGGCGAAATCAGCGGTACGATACGTTTTTACGGAACTCCAGCAGAAGAAGCGGTAGGAGGGAAGATCTATTTGGCCAGAGACGGTTACTTCGATGATCTGGATGCTTGTCTGGACTGGCATCCGGATACCGAGACCAAAGCAAATGTGCAGAGCTCGCAGGCCATGATCGACCTCAGTATAGAGTTTTTCGGAGCTGCCGCTCATGCTGCATATGATCCTTGGAATGGTCGCAGTGCGCTGGATGCAGTTGAGGCGTTTACTGCCGGAGTGAATGCTTATAGAGAGCACATTCGACCTTCATCGCGAATCCACTATGTGATCACCGATGGAGGAGATGTTCCAAATGTTGTCCCGGAGTATAGTAAGGTGTGGATCTGGGCCCGGGATTCTAAAAGATCCGTAGTCGCCGAACTGGACAAGCGGATCAGGCAAATTGCCCAGGGTGCAGCCTTGATGGCGGATGTGGATTATAAGGTAAGTCTGAACTCTGGCGACTACGAACTCCTTGTAAACAGAACAGGTGCAACAGCTCTTCATAAAAATCTTGAAATGCTTGGGTCCATTCATTTTACCGATGAGGAGCTTGCCTTTGCAAAACAGATCCAGAAGGAGACTGGTGGACCTCCCGATGGACTAGATGGAAGCTTGAAACCACTTGAGGAGACACGCGAACATCCGGAAGGAGGATCAACGGATGTGGGAGATGTGAGCTGGGTTGTGCCCCAGATTAGTCTGGTCGTAACGACGGCACCTGTCGATACGCCTTGGCACTCCTGGGCGGTGGTGGCATGTAGCGGAATGTCTATTGGTCACAAGGGATTGATATATGCAGCAAAGGCGATGGCTATGACGATGGTTGATCTCTTTCAAGATGAAGAGCTACGCGACGCAATTCGAAAAGAATTTGTAGAGAAGAAGGGAGATCATCAATTCGAGGCGATGATTCCAGATGGTCCACCGCCGATACCTGGCAAGAAATCGCTGCGATGACGGCAAGATTCTTAGACTTAGTCGTCGCTCACAAAAGGTTCATCTTCGTCGGGTGGAATCTGGGCACGTAACTGATCAAAGAAGTTTTCAAACTTTTTATCCATTTCCTCTGCGTCTGTTTTAGGATGAGGGCTCAGGCTTATTTGCCCAGGCATGGATTCGATTTCCACGGTAGTCGTTGGAAAAGCAAATCGCACACCAAGCACTTCTGCCCATCGCATGATTGCCAGGATCAAGGCCTGCCTTAGATCAAGCTCTTCCGCATAATTCTTTACCCGTAGGTGAGTCCTGACCAAGATGTTGATCGAAAAATCCTTTAGGTCAGTCAATCGCACATAATAGTCTTCCTTTACGGTTTGCGGATAAGTTCGTATAATCTCCTCAATGCCCTCGACAAATTTTTCGATCAACTCCGGTGGGGTATCGTAGGTGATTCCAAGATTGACCTGAAAGAGTCTCATGACCCTGACACCCTTATTGGTGACTGATGCATTTGCCATATTGCCATTAGGAACGGAAATGATACTGGTGTCTGTCTGCCGGATCCGGGTGGTTCGAAAACCGATCTCAACCACCGTGCCTGCAAAATCGGAGCCCTCGACCCAATCCCCAAGTTGAAAGGGTTTGTCTGTCAGGATCATCACTGATCCCAACAAGTTCTTGACAGTGTCCTGAGCTGCTAGGGCCAACGCCAAGCCACCAAGGGAAATACCAGCTAGAATGGCGGCAACATTCACATCGAGCACATGGAGAACATGGATAAAACCTGTGATAATGGCAATGATCTTCAGTATGCGGTCCAGGAGGGGAATGAGCTGATCATCCATTCGGCTGGAGGTCTTAGAGGTGATTTCACTCAGGTAAGCAGTGAACACGTTGATGAGTCGAACCACAGCAATGACCATAAAAACGGTGGTGATAATTTCTAGACCTCCGATCAGATATTTGGCGATCGAGATTGGCAGTTGTAAAACAGGGACCAGCATTCTCAAAATGAGGACAAGTAGTACCAGGCTGACAGCATCGGATAAGCGGCGGTTGAGATCATGAAATTTAGTCAGGCTATGCATTTTCTTTCCGCTCATGATATTACCCATGAGTTGCAGTAGTTTTCTCAGAATGAGGTGCGCGAGAAAGGCAAATAGCACCAATGCAGCAAAACCCAAATATTGCCAGGTCGATAGTCCCAGGAGCCTTCGTTCTGCCCTTGAGTCGAAGAGACCGATCAAACGATCGGTGCCCCAACGGTACACTTGCCGGTGTAGTTCTTCGATTTTATCAGCAGATTCCAGAGAATAGCGCCAGACACTCCCCTGTTTCTCGAGGTAGATCTCGGGCATACGGTCGGGGAAAGGTGTGTAAAAGGCTTGGTTGGTTGCCGTGTCCAGATAGTCAGATTCGGTGGGCAAAAGATTCATGTGAACATACAAGCCGCTGCCGTCAAAAACTTGTTTCAATTTGATTGCCAGGCTGACCCGCCTTGAGCTATCAATCGATGTTGGAAGTACTGTGGCAGACAGCGAGGGGTCGTAGTTGTCCGGATGCAGATAATATAAATGAACCCAGATCGCGTCATGGGGAGTGCTAAGGTCCAGTCTGTCAGCTTGACCTGAAAGGTCGGTCAGTAAGGATAAAGTTAGAACGAGTGTGGTGGCTCTGACCCAAAAAATATGCAGCTGGGACTTTGTCAGCATGAGATAAATGAATTATAATGCTGGCGAAGATATAAAACAGAGGCTCTTTTCTGAGCGCATTGATTTGTATTGGTTGTAAATTAGGAGCACTTTCTAGAAGTACAAAAAGGAATCCAGATGAAAACCCTCGCTCTAGATATAGTCCTCTATACTTTCTTTACTTTGATACTAGGAATTCAGGCCCTCGGTCAAAAGCCGGACCTTGGACTTTTCGAGAATCACCTGGATATTGGGCCAGTGAAAAGTGCAGGGCACGCCAGCTATGAGCCTGTAAAGCAAGAATATACGATAAAGGGATCCGGAACTAACATGTGGTTTGGCTCGGATGAACTTCATCTGCTATGGAAGTCAATGCAAGGAGATTTTATTCTTAGGGCCGAAGTCAACTTTCAAGGTGAGGGTGAAGATCCCCATCGAAAAGCCGGATGGATCGTCCGAAGTAAACTGGATGGATCGTCCCCACACGTCAACGCCAGTCTTCATGGTGATGGGCTTACATCCCTTCAATACCGCAAAGTACATGGCGCAGATACTGAAGAAATACAATCAGAGCAAAACGCACCTGATGTGATACAATTGGAGAGACGTGGGAGTTCGTACATGATGTCTACTGCCCATTTTGGCGAGCCACTTGAAGCTGTCACTCAGTTGGAGATGGAACTTCCGAGAGAGGTGTTTGTTGGCCTGTACGTTTGTTCCCACAACGCTGATGTGATCGAAGAGGCCGTCTTCAAAAATGTACGGATCATCAAACCCGCACCGGCAGATTTGGTCCCCTACCAAACATATCTGGGCAGCAACCTGGAAATACTAAATGTGGAAACCGGACAGCGTAACGTATTGACTTACTCAACCCATTCCCTCCAAGCACCAAACTGGACCACCGATGGCGAAACGCTGATCTATAATTCTCATGGTATCCTCTATACCTATGATCTGACCAGCCATCAGATTGCGCCATTAAACACCGGTTTCGCTGATCGTAACAACAATGATCATGTGCTCTCTTTTGATGGCAGTCAGCTTGCCATCAGTCACCACAGTGAAGAGAATGATGGCGCATCGACCATTTATATTTTGCCCACTTCTGGAAGTGACCATCCGGTGCAAGTCACCAGGAACGGGATGCCACCTTCTTACCTGCATGGTTGGTCAGTGGATTCAAAGGATTTGGTTTTCACAGGTAACAGAAATGGTAAATACGATATCTACAAGGTAAATATTGAAACAAGGGAAGAAACCCAGCTTACTGACACTGAAGGGTTGGATGACGGGCCAGAATACGGACCAGAGGGAAAATACATTTATTTTAACTCAACCCGCACGGGCACCATGCAGTTGTGGAGAATGAACGTGGACGGGTCTGATCCGACCCAACTTACTTTTGACGAGTATAATGATTGGTTTCCCCATATATCTCCTGACAATCGCTGGATCGTATTTATTTCTTACCTCCCTGAAGTAGAGCCTGCTGACCATCCGTTTTACAAACATGTGATGCTAAGAATGATGCCGGTAGATGGAGGTGAACCTCGGGTCATCGGATATCTATACGGCGGTCAGGGCTCAATAAACGTACCCAGTTGGGCACCGGATAGCAAACATATTGCTTTTGTAAGCAATTCAGATTAAATCACTTTATTACCTTTTCGATTCGGTCAAGCTCACGTTTGCTAAATCTGATGTTGTCGAGTGATCGAACATTGTCCAGCAACTGTTTTGCTGAGCTCACACCTACCAGCACAGATGTGACTCTTTCATCTTTGAGAAGCCATGCAATAGCCATTTGAGCAAGACTTTGTCCCCGTTTCTCGGCAAGATCATTGAGGGCCTTGACCTTCTCGAGTACCGAGGGAGTGATGTGCTCTTTCGATAGATACCTGCCGTCGCGGACAGCCCGGGATGATTTCGGCAGACCTTTTAGATATTTATTGGTAAGGATGCCTTGCTCCAGAGGTGAGAAAGCAATGGTTCCCACACCCAATTTGTCCAATGTGTTTAGGAGAGAAGGTTCGACCCAACGGTCAAACATACTATATCGAGGTTGATGAATAAGGCAGGGGGTACCCATCTCCTTCAGAATTTTCACCGCCTGGCTGGTCAGTTTGGCGTCATATTGTGAGATTCCAACATACAAGGCTTTGCCCTGTTGCACGATTTGATGCAGTGCACCCATTGTCTCCTCTAATGGTGTATCGGGGTCTGGTCGATGGGAGTAAAATATGTCGACATAATCAAGGCCCATGCGCGCAAGGCTTTTATCCAGACTGGCAATCAAATACTTTCGTGAACCGAAATTACCATAAGGACCGGGCCACATATCCCAACCTGCTTTGCTGGAAATGATCAATTCGTCGCGATAAGGCACGAAATCCTTCCGGTACATACGGCCAAAGTTCTCTTCGGCAGCTCCGAAAGGGGGTCCGTAATTATTGGCCAGATCGAAATGGGTAATACCATAATCGAAGGCCGTACGGAGAATTTCTCTCCCTTTAGTGAGGTCGTCGGTATCTCCAAAATTGTGCCAAAGACCCAGCGAAATCATGGGAAGCTGGATTCCGCTTCTCCCACATCTCCGGTAAAGCATTCGATCATATCTGCTGGAGTGAGCAGAGTAAACAGGGAAATGATATGCGTCGTGAATTTTCATTAAGTCAGGATTTATTTAGTTGCTTGCATTCCCGATAACGGAAGCAGGATTTAGTATGGTCGTTTACAATGCCCACGGCTTGCATGTAGGCGTAGACAATGGTACTACCGATGAATTTGAATCCCCTCTTTTTCAGATCCTTACTCATTTGATCGCTTAGCTGTGTCTTAGCTGGAATCTCTCGTATGCTACGGTAGTTGTTCGTAATCGATTTGCCATCGGTAAAGCTCCAAATATAGTTGGAAAAAGTGCCGAACGCGGAGACCGTTTCGAGATAGGCGCTGGCATTGGTTCTTACCGCCCAAACTTTTAGCCGGTTTCGAACAATTCCCGGGTTTTGCAAAATCTGTTCGAGCTTGGTATCAGAGAACTTCACAATTTTTTTGGGGTCGAAATTGGCGAAAGCTTTTTGATAGTTCTTCCGCTTCCGCAGGATGGTGATCCAACTCAATCCTGCCTGAGCTCCCTCAAGGTTCAACATCTCGAAGAGCACTCGATCATCATGCACAGGCACTCCCCATTCAGTATCGTGATACGCCAGGTAGAGAGCATCATTTCCCACCCAATCACATCTGGTTTTGTTCTTTGGCATTCCACATCTAGGATACAAAAAAAGGTGAAGCTTTTTGGCAACTATAGTTCTCCGTCTGCAAATGGTTCTGAAACAAACTCTATAGGTTTTGTAACCTTTTTGTTCGACAGGCATCACAAGAGTGCAATTTTAAACAAAGATCAAATGAATCACTCCAACACAACGATTTTCTCCCATTTCCTGCCGATCTTATTCTTACTATTTGCCACTCAAGTTACAGAGGCGGCCTGTCCAAAGCCCCGTAATCTCGACGAGACGAACATCACTGCGACGAGTGCATTGCTTAGCTGGGATATGGTTTCTAAGGCTGTGTTTTACGAGCTCAGGTATAAAGAAAGCGGACCAGGTTCGTGGATTATGATCACTGTCTTTGATGATAGCTATAACCTGCAAGGTCTGGTGGGTTCCACTACCTACAAATGGCAGGTCAGATCTTTCTGTTCCGTAGGGAATTCGAGGTGGTCAAAGGCTTCAAATTTTACCACTACAGGTGATTGTCCCACCCCCACTCCGTTCACACCACTTGGTGTGGGTTCCCATCAAGCGACTTTAGTTTGGAGCAATGAATCAGGCACCGCTATCAGCTATGATGTCCGCTATAAAGAAGTCTCCGATCCAAATTGGATTGAGATCACAGGCATACCCACGAATCTAAAGATTATTACTGGCCTTGATCCACTCACAACTTATGAGTATCAGGTCCGATCTAATTGTGCTTCGGGCAGCTCACCCTACTCATCTAGTGTGGAATTTACCACGCCTGAAAATGTATGCACGGCACCCCAAAACCTGACACTGGTTGCGGTAGGGGAGGACTTTGCCACCCTGACTTGGGGTGCCGTCGGTGGGGCTGAACACTATACGGTGCGCTACCGTGAAGTGGGGACTACCGAGTATCTCTTCAATGATTTTATTTTCAGCACGACAACAACACTTCAAAATCTATTTCCAGGTACAACCTACGAGGCTCAGGTGAGAGTTGAGTGTACGTTGGGGACAACTGACTGGTCAGATATCTTGATCTTTACCACAGACCAAATATCGCAATGCGCTGTACCTGGTGACATTAATTCTTCCATGATCACGGCCACCTCTGCGAAGCATAGCTGGGATGCAGTCACCGGAGGTATTCAATACACGATGAGGAGGCGTATAGCAGGCACCGGCAGCTGGTCTTTCCAGATCACGACAACTGAAACTTCTGTTACTACATTTGGTCTTACCCCCAACACCACGTATGAATTTCAGGTGCAGGCTCATTGCAACATTGGAGATTCTGATTTCTCTAGTTCGGTGTTTTATACGACTCTTGATGATCCTCCATGTGAAACACCGCAAAACCTTTTCGTAGACGATATTACTCCCACTTCCGCAACCTTTCATTGGGATCCGGTGTCTGTTGTTATTCACTATGTCTTAGAATACCGGCCACAAGGTTCCTCCACCTGGACGAGTGTAACTACTACAGGTACTTTGATCAGCAGAACTGGTCTCACTCCTGCTACCGTGTATGAATGGAGGGTAGGAGTCCTTTGTACGTCAGGTGGTACTGTCACATATACTGGCATTGAAACTTTCATGACTGCTGATGAGAACCAGTGCACAACGCCCGGTGGTCTGTTGGTACTGGGGATTCAAGCAACCCAAGCCACCCTTATTTGGGGCAGTATACCGGAAGCCGCCGACTACGACGTGAGGATTCGTCCAACAGGCAGCTCAAATTGGACAAATTACCCTGGAGTAGGTACTAATCTATTGGTAGTGTTTGGCTTGACTCCTTCCACGGAGTATGAATGGCAGGTCAGATCAAATTGTCCTACCGGTTCTTCAGCCTACTCACCTTCCAATTTGTTTACAACGACTAGTTCATTGCGGATATCTCATCACGGATCATTGATCAGTGAGGTAGAGGTTGAACAGAGAATCTATCCCAATCCAGCTCATGACTTCATTGAAATCGAATGGCAAGGATTTGATGCTGGAAAAGTACAAATCCAGATGTTTGATGGATTAGGGCGAATCATGGCTTCCAAAGAGTGGGCTCAGAACAATGGTCTAAATCGCCAGCATTTCGATTTGAGTTGGGCAGGCTCCGGTATCTATCGCATCACCCTTACAAGGAATGGTCAGCTGATCTTTAGTGAAACTGTATTGATAGACCGGTAAAATACTCTGGTAATTAGAAGATGCGGGAATTCAGTCTTTCATGGCTGGGGTTCCCGCTTTTCTTATTTCTGACATCACCCGGGCCCGGAAAGGATTGCAGCGATTCAGGTGATAATCAAAAAGTTGGTTATTGTGATTCAGCTGCATGATCTCTTTCCGCACCAGCTCCTTAGCCCGATGAGATCGCACCTTCACATTTTCCGGCGTAATGTTTAGCAGTTCGGCCGTTTCCTTCACTGACATTCCGTCAATCTCTCGCATAATATAGACTAGCCGGTATTTGGAAGGCAGCTGCAGCACAACATTTTCCAACACTTTTTTCAGCTCACTTGTTACTACATTGTGATCGTGAGAAAGATAATAATTGGTCTGTTGCTGTTTTCTTTGAAAGATCTGAAGGATATTCCAGGACGATCGCTTCGATCGTATCATCATTTTACACTCATTGATCATGATTCTTATGATCCACGTCTTGAATGAAGCGGTACTGCGGAAGGATGAGAGATTGAGATAGGCCTTGATGTATGCCGATTGCATAGCATCTTCAGCGTCAGCAGTATTCTTCAAGTATGAAATGCCAACCCGATACATCACACTGTTATAACGTTTCAGAATTTCCTCAAATTGATCGATATCGCCCGCTAGAACGGAATCAATTATTCGCTCATCGTTTAGCTCAGAAGTTGGAGTATGCATTTGTAGAAAGATAAGTATAAAGCTTATTGGATGCACCTGAAGTCAAAAGGTTACATCCGATAGAGACTTTTTACTTCAACAAAGTATCTATTTCAGTGAGATCGGAATTCTCCGGACGATCTCATTGAAATAATCTTCATGCATATAAACCGGAGTGTAGTTGATGCCTTTCTCAGACAGCACTTTGTAGATTATTCTAAGGTGATCTTTTGCTTCTTCCAGTAAGAATTCATAAGTGATAATCAGGTCGGCATTGTCTGTTGTGTTGAAATACTTCTGTAAATCGACGATATCCCGTTCTTCGAATTCGGCGGCGACCAGCAGGGCTTCTTTTTCAGAGGCATTTGCTCTTATCCTGAATCCATTGAACAGGTTTTGAAGATTTTGATCCAGATACTCTCCATATTCCCTCTGGCTTTCCTCCACATGATATTTTTTGCCTAATCTCTGCACACGTACCAGGTGCACTTTCTCCTCTGCCAAAATCTCCTTGAAGATGGGCTGGTCCCAGACTTTCGCTAACATTTGGTATAACTCCACAGCCAAACGCTCCTCCTCAATCATGTGTTCCACACTTTTCTGGTCTTCGGGGGAAAATGCAAATTTGACCTGGCTGAGACCGGAATAGGCAGCAGCTATGATCGCGATGATTGTCAAAGCATACTTTATCATGACTACATTTTTTATCTATCAATGTCTCCCATCAAATTGACAGGTACCCAATACCTACTTGTGAAGTAAATGGATTGAGAATAGAGTATTAATGACATTGCTTAACCTGTATGCTGATCTACCTCAATTGGAAAAAAATGGCCTGACGGGACGATAAGACTAGTGATTGGAGTGAAGAGCTAACCTATTGCCCTCAGTGTCTTGAAATAGAGCCATAAAACCATGTTCGGGAGAAATTTGCTTCTTCGCCATTAGAACCTTGCCACCAGCATTGAGGATGCGCTGCTGCACAACTTCGAGATCCGGATTGGCATCTAAATAGACAACCGGACCACTTGCTCCTGGGGCGTAATGCACTCCCTTACAGATAGCGCATCCCACAGTCCGGCCAGGGAAAACCCCCATTTTCAATGCACCCAGGTCCATCACCTGAATCTCGATATCAAAAATCGTCTCGTAAAAGGACTGCGCCCGCTCAAATTCTTCGACTGGTATTTCAATCCAATTGGACCAATTGCGGCCGGCATTTTCCTCCGAATCCATTTTTCAGAATAAGATTAGTGCGATAAAATAAAAAAGGGTGCCTGAATGGGCACCCTTTTAAAAGCAATTTCTTCAAAATCAATTTTCCGTGACTGGTCGGGGAAACTGGGTGTGAACCACATCTCCGGGACGGTCTTTTGGAATTTCACCTGTCCGGTTTGTTCTTCTCAGATCAAGCCAACGATGTCCCTCGCCATATAGTGAATACCGTCTTTGTCTTAAGACTTCGTCAAGTAAAGCACCGTCATCCATGCCGCCACTGTATTCCGGTAGCCCGGCAGCGGTTCGGATCACATTGATCGCATCGACAGCAGCTGCATTATTGCTGCCAATATTTGCTTCCGCACTGATCAGTATCAATTCCTCATTTCGAATGATAGGCACTGGGTCGGTGTCCGAATCATAGAGGGTAACCTGAGTATCTCCGGATAATCCGGACAGCGATACGGGAAGGTCCACTACATCTCCATCCAAGGGAGTAGTTTTAGCAGCAACTCTGGTATCACCATCTTCGGCATCGGCTAACCAAGATGGATGGACTGTGTAGAGGTCAGAATTTGGCACATTAAAGAGTGGGTTTCTGATATCGTTGCCGCCCGTTCCAAATGTATAGTAAGCACCCATATTAAGATCTCCTCCCATATCCATAAAGGATTGGTTGGCCGCGCTGAGAGCACCAGCTTTATTGCCGAGGTATAGATTTACCCTGGCAGCCAGCGCACGGTTAAATTGGTTGAAGCCTGCCGGTGTATTTAGTCCATCAAATCCTGATGATAGATTGAATAGGAAGGCGGCTCCTCCTGATGAAAGCTGACCGGAAGCCTCGTCAAGCAAAGCTGCTACAGCTGAGAGTGCGGCAGAATATCCTTCGGTGAAGGCACCGAGGTTATCTGGATCTCTTACTGCTTCGGCGGTACGAATTCCGTTTTCGAATTGACGGTTGGCTACCATCAATAGTGAGTAGGCCTGTATTGTTTTGGCATACCCGATAAAAGCGTTCGCCTGCTCGGAGGTCAGTGATGCATTAGAATTCTCAACAGCATTGATCAATACCCATGCATTTCGGATTGCTTTGTAACGTGCAGCAAACGAACGGGTGGTGAGAAAACCATTGTTGTCAAGGACCGCACCCTGTTCTCCAACCAGCTCTCCCGTGTAGCGAGGATCGATACCATTGAGATCATAGTATTCCCGACCGACTATGCTTACCGTCCAAAAATAGAACTCCATGTCGATACGCATGGCTGACTCCAGGCCATGAGCGAGAAGTCGCAGATCGGCCAGGGTAGCTCCATCCTGCAAGCTCTCCAAAGTCGGGCCGTTTGGATTTTCGATTACATCGACATCGCAAGCCGAAAAACCGAGGGCCAGGAGAGTGAATAATATTGGATAAAAGAATTTATGTTTTTTCATGATTATTTCTTTTTGTGACATTAGGAAGCATTAAAAAGTAGCGATGATGTGGAAATTCATTCGTTTCGAACTCGGGAATGGCGTTACCTCCACGGTGTTCGCAAGTACGTTTCCACCAAAGTTTGAAACTTCCGGATCGTATGAGTTGTAGTCAAAAATATTGACCAGGTTCATACCTGATAATCCGAGTTTTAATCCAACTACATCTCCCAATGTTTCTCTAGGTATCGTATAGTACAACCCTACTTCCCTTAGTCTTAGATAACCGGTGTCTTCGATCCATGGCCCGGTATCACCTGCGAACCATGAGCCTAGCCTGAAATCTCCATTGCCTTGTTCTCCGGCTGGATCGAGCGTCTTATCGTCATAATCCCAGGTCAATCCAGCCAAGTCCCACAGGAGGGTACTCAGGTTGATTCCGTCGCCGCCTTCCTTCCAGTGCCAAAGGAAACTAAGTTCAAAATTTTTCCAATTAAGCGTATTAAAGAATGACATGTTGAAATCAGCCTCAGCATCACCGTACACTCTAAATCCATCTCCATCTGGATCCAGATCTGAGCAATCAGCCTCCAGGCAATCGGAAGTATTAATGGTACCTACGATTTGGGTGGCACTTCTCCCTTCCTGAATGCGGTATTGACCAAGACTGGCTGCAAAACCTCCCAGGTTGAAAGCCGGAATATCCAATCTGGTCACTTCAGACTCATTCGTCCACCAGTTTACACTGGTCGTCCAGTTAAATTCTCCAGTTACTGGAGTGGCCTCAAGCCCGATCTCCCAGCCTTTATTGGCTAGTTCACCTGCGTTCACCACCTGACGGGTGTATCCTGTGGAGGTTGGAATTTGTGCCCTCAGGAGCAGATCGTCAATAGATTTCCGGTAGTAGGTAATATCAAAATTCAAGCGATTATCAAGCAATCCTATATCAGCCCCTACTTCGATTTCCTGCTGAATCTCCGGAGTGACTGAAGTGTTACCACGCAGATTAACAGTTTGAAGACCGGAGTTTAATCCGATAAGGGTGCCTTCCAACGCGTTGAAACGATCCGGGAAATTGGCAAATCGACCCGATTGCCCAAAAGCTCCCCGTAGCTTCAAGTTGCTGATTACTCCGGATCCCCAGAAATCAAATTCATGCAGGTTTAGAGCAAGACTGGCTTTCGGGTAGAAAAAGAGTTCATTGGGATCACCATTGTTGGAAGACTTGTCTCCGCGCAAACCAACAGTTACCAAAATGCGGTCGTTCCAGTTTACTTCTTCCTGTACAAAGAATCCCTTGTCTTCCTGGATTTCCCGGTTCTGAAAGCCGGAAACACTCGCAGCCTGATCGACGTTGGTTTGCGAACCATTCAATCCAGTTGCAGTAGTTACAACCGTGTTCAGATTAAAGTTTTCCTTGGTGACACCAGCCTGGGTACGAAATGACAATCCACCCGGTGTATAAATATAGTGTACCAGAAAGGCGGAAAGATTCGTGTTGAAATTGACCGTGCTACCCGAAATAGATACACCACCCAAACTGGCAGGATCACGATAGAAGGAGAGGTTCTGAGGGAATATGCCTGTCGACCGGAGCGTATAGTTGTCAATTCCTCCGGCGATCACGGCCTTCAAATTTTGATTGTTTCCCGTAAAAATATCCCAGTCCAGTTTACCTCCTCCGATAAACCGGTTGATCTTCTCACTATTGGTGACCAAATTGATCGTTTCCAACACATTGGAGCCTACCCGTGGATTGGCTGGATAATTCCCTTCTGCGTCTGGAAATAAATCATCCCAGGGCCTAGTAAAGGCAAGAGCATAGCCTACGGTAGTGTTTGTGTTCCCATTGTTAAAAAAGCCACGATCGGACCGTGAATTGATGTAATTTGATGTCACCGTTAGATTCAGTGGAGTGGCCAGCTTGTGATTGATGTTGATCCTTCCCGACGTTTTCTGATATCCTGTATTTTCCACCAGCCCATTTTCGTCTTTGTAGGTACCACCTACAAAAAATTTGGTTTTGGCATCACCACCCGATATATTCAAGCGGGTAGTGCCTGAGTATCGATTATGATCAAATAGCTCGGCCTCATAGTCGTTAATACCATTTCGCGAGGCCCGGGCAGCTTCATCAGCTCCAAATGTTTCCGTGATCTTCGCCTGGTCCCAGCCCCGGTCTCCCAGTAGCGAAATCGGACGAACGATCCCTGATGTCTGTGACAATTGGATTCGGGTTTTACCTGCTACTCCTCTTTTGGTTGTGATGATGACCACCCCTCCGGCAGCTCGTGATCCGTAGATCGCAGCGGCTGAGGCCCCCTTGAGAATTTCGATGCTTTCAACGTCTTCCGGGTCGATATCTGCAATCCGGTTCGAGGCATCGTCTTGATTCGTAGCGGTGTTGCCACCACCGGCAGCAGCCGAAACGACGTTGGTGCCTAGGCTAATTGCTGAGTTGTCGATGTAGATACCATCTACGATGTAGAGAGGCTGCTGGTCGCCAAATATAGATGTCACCCCTCTCAACTTCACTGAAAATCCCCCACCCGGCGCCCCTGAATTGGAGCGAATCTCAGCACCTTTAAACTTCCCGTATAGTGCACCCTCCATGGTCGATTGGCTGGTTACACCCGTGAGGGCCTTGGCGTCTATAGATGCAACAGAGTGAGCCAGATTACTCCGCTTTACAGTCGATGCCAAACCAGTGACCACGATCTCATCAAGACTTGCAATGTCCTCTTGCATCACAACATCGATTTGGTTGTTGTCCTGATTAGCAACAAAAGTCTCAGTGCGATATCCCAGATAACTGTATTCAAGGATGGCGCTGTTACCTGGTATATCCAGGCTATAGGTGCCGTCAAAGTCAGTGACGGTACCTATTGAGGTGCCCTGAATGGCAATACTCACTCCGATCAAAGGTTGCCCATCTGCAGTCACCTTCCCAGAGACCGTCAGTTGGGACCACCCAATCGAGTGAAGTGCAACTACCGCCGTAAATAGCAGGCAGTATTTAAGTAGCTTTTTTTTCATGTTTATTCATTTTAGATGTTGACTTAGAAATAATTAGCATCCCGATCACGACGGATCGAATGGTAGAGCTTTCGGACTTTGCAAATGATTTTAGGTGAGTGATATATTTGCTTATTTGATCTTCCTCCTCGGTAGAACGACTTGCTGCATCAGATCGTTGTCTCTACACTTTCAGCATAATTCCGCAAATTAACGGCAATTCTAGCATCTTGCCATCTTTCTTTTTCTTCCCAATCGTCCCGCATTCACCGTTTTTTTAATATAATCAGTGGCCAATGGTACTTTGCAGGCAGTACCACCTACATCCACTGATACCTTCCCAATCTTTTCTGCCACTTCCAATGACTTCTTATTCAAATCAGCAACATGGACACCGGTAGAAATCACGAATCCGTTCATCGTATAACGAACCCGGTTTGGCTGAATATGAATTTGTTTCTTTACCCGATCCAACAATTGTGTCAATTTTTGAGTATCCAACTGATCATCAGGCGTGATGGACACAAAATTTGACAATGTAGCCCAGCCGGTAGAAGCTACGTTCTCTTCTTTTGCTTCAATCCAATCCAAGCCGAGCTCCCATCCGTAGCGGCTCTCACTAGCTATCCAGGCTACCGAGTATTCACTTATCATGTACCACTCTGCCTTTTTGGCCCATCCTTGCAATTGCTTTCTGGTGATTTGCTTTTCATCTGCGATCAAGGCTGCCAGGTACATGGCATCCATATTCCCGGTGTCAAAAAGCTTGAGTGACAACTCATGATTCTTCTTGATCTTCTTAACTAATTTCTTCAGATCACCCACTTTCACACCAAATAAAGGCTCTTTAGCGCCATGATTAAGAAAGACTTTCTTTGTCTGGGGTGAAGCCATAGTTTGCAAGTCGGTCATAACCTGTGCCAGGGTCATCAACTAAGAGATTTAGTGATTTCGAATTTAAAGAATTCTGTACCGATTGCTGAGTTTCAATCTTGACAGAAGTTTCTCATTAAATTAGAGTTTAACCAGTTTTCGGGAGCTCCTGATATAATTTCCATGACGATCGAGCACATTTAAGATGTACAAGCCTGGAAATAAGTCGGATGTTTGAATTTTTCGTAATCCTTGAAATCCTTCAAGTCTTGCGACTTCATGTCCAAATAAGTCGCTGATAACAAGAATAAATGATTCTGAAGTGCTTTCACTCTCAACGGTGATTGAGTGAGCGAATGGATTGGGATAAATCTTTAGACTCTCTGATCTCTTTTGATCGTCGCTGGAAGTAGTCCCCTGCAACTGGCAATCATCATGATGATCAGGGTGCTCGCTATCGTCGATGACGATGTTCTCATCACCTGCGAAATAGAAAGTTACCGGCGTAAAAAACAGCATCATCTCGTCAGTGGTTGCTTCTCCCAATGTGACTAATTGGGGAGGATCATTGGGATTATTGGGGTTTTCCGCCGTATTGTCATAAGTGGCAATACCATGAAGTCTGGTACCAAAAGGCAAGCGAATGGGATTTCTAAAGTTGTAGAATCCCTGCCATTCAAAGTCCCACTTAGGAATATGGATTAGTGGTATTGTGTCGCCGTTGGGTCTCACAGCGAAGGCTGTCATTGATGTGCAAAGAAGATGTGCATGGGGAGCAATGCCCGTGATAGATAAGTTGAAAGGAACGGTAAATTCCTGATAGAAAGTCTGTTGTGTGTTAGCAGGAATGATTAGCCAACGATCGATCGACGTGATATGATTAAGAAGGGGCAGGTTTTCCATTCGGCGAAGCCCCATATCATCCGACAGTTGCAAGTTGATTTTGGTAGAATCCACCTGGCCTTCACTTCCTTCCGGATAATGAATTTGAACGATCAAATTAGCTCCTGCTGGTAAAAATACGCCCATGCGAGGTGGTGTAAAATATGCTGTTCCACCAGGCACCCAGCCTGAAACGAGACGAGCTCCGTCCGAACCGATGCCACCAAAGCAGGTATAGCCTACCCCCGGGTCCGCTGCATCCAGTGCTTCAGGAACCCCGGTTGTATCTTGATACACCAATACGTGGTGCACGATATTGCGATTGCCCGGAATAATTTCCATGCCAGTTATGAACCGGTCCTCGTCTTCATCGGTGGGAATGACGAAACAGCGATAAACGTCTTCGCCAGCGTCTTGGGGAACCGTGAATATGGGCAAATTCAACTCCATATCTGGTTGGGAGATTTCAAGATTTGTTTCGAATATTGGTGCTTGGGGTGCATTCGCCAGATCACCTGCCGGAGCATCAGCCTTCACCCATTCATCTATCAGGGATACTTCTTCATCCGAAAGCAAGCGCTCATGGGCAAGCCGGTTATAAGATGGGTCGGGAGGCCAGGGTGGCATAATACGGTTCGTGACCACATGCTGAATAGCAAAGCGACTGGCCTGAGCATCTTCGTAGCTCATTAGTGAGAATGGAGCGATTCCGCCATCGTTGTGACAGGTTGAACAGTGGGAGTAAATGATGCACGCGATTTGGCCTGACCAGGTGGCGTCTTCCTGAGCATTTGATTGAGTGCTGGCAATCAAGGTGAGCATGATGCACCAAACGAGGGATCTGAGATGGTTCATACTTGATTCATTCGCTTGATCGAAAATAAGGATACCGGCAACTAATAGTATTCTTAATCGGTGATGGCTCCATAAACCAAGGCGTACAGCCGATCCCAAAAATGATCATGTGGGAAAGGTACTACTTGAGTCATTCCAACGAATATGAGATCCTCCACCGGATCTATGAAATACTTGGTATTGAAGTAGCCTCCCCATTCATAGGTGCCAGGCGATTTGGAGTTTAATCCTCGGCTGTCTTCCTGGTACAAGGCGAATCCGAGACAATAAGTTACACCCGGATGATTTGAAAAGCCCTTGCCTTCCTCATTGAGCTTGATCATTTGATCGGAGGTCATGACCTCGACTGTCTTCCGACTCAAGATGCGCTGTCCATTTAAATGGCCATCATTGACCAGGGCCTGAATAAATTTGGAATAGTCAAGAGCAGTGGATGAAAGTCCGCCTCCGCCGGCAAAATAATTCCTTCCTACTTCCTTAGGATAGTCCATGGCAAAACCAACATCTGCGGCCATCGCCCATCCTCCCTCCGGATCGGGGGTATACAGGGGAACGACCCGGTCGTGCTTTTCAGCAGGCACGTAAAAGTAGGTATCGTGCATCCCCAGAGGGTCAAATATGTGGGTTGAAAAATATTCATTTAGAGGCATTCCGCCGACGATCTCCACTACCCGACCCAAAACATCCATATTTAATCCATACCAATATCTCTCCCCAGGCTGAAATGCCAGTGGGACCTCAGCCAATCGATCAATCAATTCTTCTGTGGTCCACCGGCCCTGGGAAAGCCCCGCATCACTCATCTGATGATGCTGATAAATGAATTGAAGTGGTCCGGGACTGAAACCACCATATACGATACCAGAGGTGTGCGTAAGAAGGTGCCGAATGGTTATTTGACTTTCCACCGGTACTGTGGTATAACTTGAATCTGTGACTATAAAGCTGTCCAGTACTTCCGTGCTTTCAAATGAAGGAATGTAAAGGTGAACGGGGTCGTCCAATCCCAGTTTGCCTCTTTCATATAACTGCATAATTGCAACAGAGGTCACCGCTTTTGTCATCGAGGCGATCCGGAAAATGTCAGCGTTTTTATAGGGTTCATCATTGTTCAGGGATTTCTTTCCAAAGCTTTTATGATAGACGGTCTGCCCCCCACGAGCAATCAGAAATACGCCTCCTGGCACCATATTTTTATCGATGTAGGAAGTAATATGCTCATCTATCAATGCAAGGCGGTCTGAGTCCATGCCGGCCAGCGCAGGATCGGCAATATTTGATAGCTGAGTAGGTGCCTGCGAACTAGCTGCGATAGAGGATGCGATGAACAGGATAAACCAAAGTAGAATTCTCATGTCAATGCAAATTTTGTTAATGCAAGATAGATTTTTACCCCTATACAAGTTCAATGATCCAGTCCTCCAGATATTTGAATCCTGGCATCAGTGAACCCTTGTCAGCGATTGTCGCCCTTTCCAGCATATCCGACCCATCGCTTTTCATGAGCTCACCCATGATCCGGGTGATGAATTGTTTGCCAAAAGCCTTGGAGGCATCTCTGGGTAACTCGTTGGGAAGGTTATCGATGGTCATCATATCAACTGACTGAGGCTGAAAGGGAGCTGTCTCCATTCCGCTAGCAGGATCAAAGCCGTAGACAGGATCTTCAATTGTGGTGGCTCTGATAGTTGCCGGAATGGATGAGATCGGGGAAATATCACACGACACATCCGCAATCACCTGAATCCTAAATTCCGGCGATTTCATTTGGTCGATCGTGAAAAATGCGGGACCTTCCGGAACCCAATATATTCCATTTATCATGATATCACTATGGGTGGCAAACGGCCAGAATGTGCTTCGAAAAGAACCCGGGTCGTTATAGAATACTGACTTGTCGAACGGATCTCCGTCTTTGCTCACGTTATAGTGATGCGGTAGAAGCTGTGTAAATATGGGATGATCGTATTGCTCGTTAATGTAATCATCAGGATCGACCTGCCTGACTCCCATGTCCTTCAATGTTAGTAGAGCACCAGTGCCGACCCGGCCAGTCCCAGTCAGGACGATACGCAATGGCGGAAAGTCAATTTTTTGATAGATCTCTTTTGCCTGTGCGTAGTTGCGACAATCCTTCATCCGAGGAAGTTGGAAGTGCGCGGTACGTTTTCCCCAGGTCCATAAAGCATTGTGGGCTCCGACAATTCCTGCAAAGTGGCCGAAGGCAATCAGCCGTTGTCCATGCGTATTGGTAAGTAATTCATAATCAACAAGTTTTATACCCTTACGTACAATAGCGGCCAACATCTCCCGATTTACAGCCTGTCGTTTGATGGTGTGTGAAAAGAACATGTAAGTCTTATTGGGTACCAGGGCCTCCACCGGCACCTCTTTGACACCTAATAGGATGTCAGAGTTGCTTACATCATCTACAACGGGAATACGCAGGTCAGCATATTCAGCATCAGAATAACATCGGGTAGGAGAGGCCTCGACATAAATGTCGAGATCCAATTCACTTCGCAGGAATGCCACTTGCTTGGGAGTCAGAGGAACCCTCGACTCAGGTACTTTCTTTCGCTCCTTTAGAATGCCAATCTTCATGGAAGAAATTATTCAGGATGCAATATTAAGAATCTACCCGGATCATCGCATCATTCCTTAGGGCTTCAGTAGGAATCTATCAGCGGGATTGATAGTCTCTCTGTCCTCCTTAAGAAATCCCCTGCTGGGGCATCGCCAAGAACAATCAGACTGTCTCCCGTTGAAAGGGTGCTCGGCGGGGACGCCAAGAACAACCACCAAGAAAATATGTCTCCAGATTTTCTCCAAAGTCTTGGAGTAATTTTCCTTAAAGGAACCCATCAATACATCATGAGAGCTGCATTTCTGATTTCAACCCTGTTTGTATATATATCTCTCTTTAGTCAGAATACTACGATTAGTGGGTATGTCAAAGATGCCAGTTCGGGAGAGGCCTTAATTGGGGCAACAATATACTCGACGAAGATGGATAGAGGCACATCAACCAACAATTATGGATTTTATAGCCTATCTCTAAGTGAGGGTGATAGTTCCGGTCTGGTTTTCTCATATCTCGGATACGCTAGCCAAATCAAGAAGGTCAACTTAGATGAGGACATCCGGCTGGACGTGGAACTGCTCCTTACAGCTAAATCATTGGATGAAGTAGTGGTAGAAGCGGGAAGGCTTAACGAAAATATTCGGAGGCCAGTAATGGGCGTAGTAGACATTCCATTAGATAAACTGAGTGAACTTCCGGTGATCTTGGGAGAAACCGATGTGCTCAAGGTGGTACAGCTTCTGCCTGGTGTGCAGCGTGGGAACGAAGGAACAACCGGATTTCATGTCAGAGGTGGAAACATTGATCAAAATCTTGTGCAATTGGATGAGGCAACGGTCTACAATCCTAACCATTTGTTTGGGTTGTTCAGCACCTTCAATTCGAGAGCATTGAACAATGTCACCCTTATCAAAGGAGGATTCCCGGCGGACTATGGAGGACGACTATCGTCGATTCTTGACATCACCATGAAAGAAGGCAACAACCGGCGTCTTCGGGTGCATGGAGGGATTGGATTGATTTCTTCACAGCTCACTGTAGAAGGACCAATTAAGAAGGAAATATCCTCATTTATTGTTTCCGGTCGACGAACTTATATGGACTGGCTGGTCAAACCCTTTCTACCGAAGGGTAATAAATCTACCTACCGGTTTTATGATATAAATGCAAAAGTTAATTGGAAGTTGTCTGATTCGAATCGTTTGTTTGCCAGTTTTTTTCAGGGGGATGATGATGCGGAATATAGGGAAGCACAGGGAATTAACTATCAGATAAACTTTGGGAATACGACCGGCACCTTACGGTGGAATCATATATTCAGTTCAAAGCTATTCAGTAATGTATCGTTGATTTATAATAATTATGATCAGAATATAGCGGCGATACAGGACAATTCATTTTCGCAGGTTTTTTCCGGTATAAATGACTGGAGTGTAAAGGGCGAATTTCAGTATTCACCTAGTATTGATCATTTTATCAAATTTGGAATTCAATACACCAATCATGAATTCTCGTCGAGCGGTACTTCGGCTGCATCAAATGTAAATGATCCGAGTCGACCACTTGATATTCAAAAGATACCATCTGAATATTTCAGTGAATTGGCCCTTTATTTAAATGATGAAATAACCATCTCCGAAGTATTTTCTGTCTCCCTTGGTGTTAGAGCACCCTGGTTTATCTCCAGAGATGTTGACTACCTTGATGTCGAACCCCGATTGACGATGAATTACAAACTTGATGATGAGTCATCGCTCAAGGGATCATATACGATTATGAATCAGTTCTTACATCTGATCCCAAGCTCAACGGCTGCGGTACCTACCGATATCTGGATTCCCTCGACAGCTCGCACCAAACCCCAATTTTCACAGCAATGGTCCCTTGGATATTTCCGGAATATTGACAGAAGGAGACTTGAAGTAAGCATTGAGCTTTACTATAAAGACATGAAGAACCAAGCACTGTTTAGAGAAGGTAATCAATTGGTTGAGAGTTTGAGCGTAGACAGTGTTCTGGTTTATGGTCAAGGATGGAGCTATGGTGCCGAGTTATTTATCAGGAAGAATACCGGGAGGTTTACCGGATGGGCCAGCTATACCCTTTCATGGAGTAACCAGAAGTTCCCTGATTTGAATTTTGGGAGGGAATTTCCATTTCGATACGATCGGCGTCATAATCTTGCTATAGTGGGATCTTATGATCTTGATGATCGATGGTCTCTTTCGACAATTTTTACGATTACTTCCGGAAATGTTCAAACCTTACCAGATGGTAGAATTAGTGTTTTCCAGGGAGGCACCCTATTTGAAGGAAATTATCAGGTGTATACGGGTAGGAATAACTTTAGATTAGATCCATACCACCGTCTTGATGTTTCTTTAACTCATAAAAGAAATAGTAAGCTGTTTGGTAATACTTATGAGGCAGAATGGGTATTTGGATTCTATAATATTTACAGCCGGCAAAATCCCTATTTTATTTATTACCGGGTAGATCCCATAACAAATAAGCCTGGCGCCCGACAGGTTTCTCTCTTGCCAATTATTCCCAGTTTCAGTTACAATTTTAGTTTTTGAGCGATGTTCAATAAATTGATTTTATTTATTTTTTTGGTCCTGCTGATTTCTTGCCAGAAAGATATTTCTGTGAATCCCGACACAAATTATCAGGGTCAATTATTTATCGAGGGAATATTGTATCCTGGCGAGATTCCCCGAATATTCTTGAGCCGGGCATTGCCATTTTTCAATGGTGAGGTGACCCCGAGCCAGTTGTTTGCCAGAAGTGCCACTGCCAGTATTCTTCACAGTGGTATTGAGTCGGAATTGGTGCCGGATAGCTTGTTCGACAGCTTTCGGTGTCGTTGGGTTCCCTACTTTACCGGGGGGTCACCTGTTGTACTAGGAGAATCATATCAATTGAAGGTGCAGTTTGAGGGTAAATCGTATTTGGCAGAGACAACCGTATCTCAGCCGGAAATCAGCATAGATTCTGTGTCGTATACGCCGGAGTTCTTTGATGTCTATGGAGGGCACGATGGCGTGATTGTCTATTTCAAGGACGCTCCAGGCAGGGGCGATTTTTATCGCTTTCGGATGAATAGGCGTATAGACAATACCCGGCTGCATGCTCATGAGCTGGATCCCGTGCGAAGTACATGTACTAATGGTGAGCAATTTTGGGTTTCGGACTTTGGTAGAACAATCTTCAGTGACGATAAGGTGGATGGGAGAACAATGGAACTCTACATTGAAGTTTCTTTCGAATACCTGGAAGGAGATACGGCCTGGATCACCATGCACAATCTGGATGCTGCTTCAGCCCGCTTCTATAAGGAACTGGATGAACAGCTTCAGGCTATCATAAATCCTTTTGTTGAACCAGTCTTTATAGATAGCCATATAGGAGATGCTATCGGAGTTTTTGGCTCAGCTGTACCTTCTGATTCGGTGCTTTTTATCTATCCCCAGGATAATCCATGAGGGAACCCTGCTTCACACCTTAGGTGGTTAAAATCCTTTCAGATGTAGACTCAGCGGTTCCAAGTTCTACAGAGGCAGGTCAAGGTTTAATGGCGAAAGGCAAATGGCATGCCGGTAGTTTATGCATAGCCTTGTTCCCTTTTTTCAAAGCGACCACTGATCTCGAAATCAAGTCCCCTTTCAGGCGATTTAGGGGTTGTCAAAAGGAACACCAGTCTTCTTTTTTCGAGAGAACCCCCAACTCCCTGGGGGCTTTTAGGATTTGCATTTTCTGAGAGCAAGTCCCCTCCCAGGGGATTGTAACAGGGGACGACAGTCTGCATTTTGAAGGAATGCGCCCAATCCCTCACACATCCCTAAGCCTCGACCCTTTATCTTTAGCTTTTGACCGTTGACCCTTTTTGCCTAAGCCTATACGTTTGCTCTGCCAAAGTTCTTACTTCGCGGATCGTCCGGTCGATCTCCTCCATGGTATTGTACACAACCACACCCATTCGTGTGACACCTCCGATTTTCATGATATCGAGTACTTCCACTGCGCGGATGGCGTAAAAATGCCCATCCCATGCGTAAATGCCAGCCTTTCCTAGATACTGACATATTTCCGCGGGCGTTAGGCCCTCTATCGTGAAGGCCAGGGTTGGAGCACGCTCAGGTGAATCGATTGGAGGGCCGAGAAGGTGCACCCCAGGAATCGAATCTAGTCCCCTCCAAAGTGCCTTAGCAAGTTTGATTTCGTGTTGATGTATCTCTTCCAAAGCTGCAACCAGTTGAGATCTCAGATTCTCGCCTTCACCACGAGAAGCGATGAATTCAATCGCCGCTCCCACACCGGCGATGGCGGCATGATTGAGGGTGCCGGTTTCAATCTTGTATGGTGCTACAGACTCCTGGGTGCGCAATCGGTCGGTAGGTACATTGTCCAGCAGACCCGGACGGCAGTAAAGAAGTCCCACATGGGGACCATAAAATTTATAGGCTGAGCATAACAGAAAATCACAATCAAGCTCTTGCACATCGATAGAACAGTGGGGCGCTGCGTGCACTGCATCAATCAACAGATAGGCTCCGACTTCCTCAGCTTTCTGCTTGATCCGTGCAATATCGTTGATCGTTCCAAAAATATTTGATGCAAGTCCTACGCAAACAAGCTTCGTTTTTTTATTTATCACAAGGTCAGCACTGTCATAATCAAGAGTGCCATTTGCCAATAGTTTGATTTCTCTGGTAGCAATGCCCAGTTCCTCGAGTGCCAGCCAAGGCCCACGATTGGCTTCATGATCGAGTTGGGTGATCACAATCTCATCACCGGGGGTGAAGATGCGACCTAGTCCTTTACTCAGAGAATAATTCAGGGTAGTCATGTTCTGCCCAAACGAAATGCACTCAGAGCCGGGGGCATTGAGAAATGTTGCAACCTTTTGCCTCACTTCCTCCAATATTTGATCTGTCTCCTGCGATGCCATGAAGTGGCCATGGGTATTGGAATTGTGGTGGGTGTAGTAATAATTCATCGCTTCAAGCACCTGCTTTGGCACTTGCGTGCCCGCTGGTCCATCCAGATAGATTACACTGTTGCCATTTACTTTTTGTTGAATAGAAGGAAAATCCGACCGAATACTAATTAGTGAATTCATTTATTACCGTATCGATTGTAATTGAGAACAATAATATTGAAACTTATGGAGGTGAAGGGAATAAAGACAGGACATAATAATTTCGAAGTTTTCAGTCCCGTGAAGATTCGATTTCTGCGTTAAAACAGTAAAATAGATACGGATAGTTTATGGAATTTGAACTCAATCTGAATCTTTTTATTGAATAACCCTAAACCCAAGATCAAACCCCGGGAAGCCGGATACCTAGAGCCGATTTACCCCAAAACCACACCTTGCAATTGCAGGGGAAGGAGAAGGAGTAAAGACTTCTTCTCTTCTTTGAAATCATCGAACCCGACATATAAAGTAGTAATCAAGGTTTCTTCAATTACACACTCAAAACTAATGGCTCTGCTAACTTTTTACAGGAGAGTCTCCTTTTTCGCGCTTCAAAACTTTTTCATACACGTTATTCCCGGGCTGATTCCCGGGAATTTTTTATTTGCTGCTAGCAATTTTTATAACCTTGACTTCGTCGCCCAGTCGAAGCTCTCCTGATCGTATAACTCGAGCCGTAATGCCACCATGGCCTCTCATTGCGTTGTAACCACCAGGGCCAAGATTCTCCTCCATACGACTGCAGGGATGGCAAAGGCCGGTCACCTCAAGGACCACATCATCACCAATCTGGATCTCACTATCAACTAGGCTCTGAAGATTTAGGCCTGAAACAACAATGTTCCTTCGAGTCAGAACGGGATCAATTTCAGACTTCCTGAGAAATTTTGCGACTGCATCCAGGTGTTCTGCCTGTATCAATGTGACCTGCCGGTTCCTGTTCTTCCCTTGATAGTGGTCACCCTTGATACCATCCTCCATTGAAATATCTACGGAATCAATCTTAGTCAATGGAATTTTCTTGGCCGTTCTGGCACCGATCCACTCTACCTTGCCGGCATGCGGATAATGACTCATGAGGTCCTTGATGTTTTCGGTCATCTTGCTTATTACTCTACAGATTGTCAAAAGATTTGCAAACTGACAATGGGTTTATCCAATGCCATTCGTATCAGCGCTGGTGGACGATTTTTAGGCTATGTGTCGCACCACCTTCATCAAAGGTAATAAAGTAGGGACCAGTGCTAAAGTGATCCATCGAAATGTCCAACTCGATCGAAAATATACCAGCTTGCACGAGTCTGCCGTCAGTTGAAGAAAGTAGATACTTCACGGGTCGGAGCAAACTGGTAGTCAATTTCAGTGTTTGGCTAAGTTGATCGTAGTATGCTGTTGAGTGAGTGACCACGTTTCTTGTAGCAATGGACGAAGAAGTCGTGCCGCTCAAATCGATTCGACCAACGATGAGGTCGGCGCCTCCCAAAGTGACGATTGTGTCTCCTGCCAAAAGCACGCCATCATCCACCATGCCCGTGACAAAAATCTGGTCGTTTACACCCCAGGCACCTTCAAAGAAACGTAGAGCACCTGAAGCGGAAGAACCAAACAATTGGGTCTGGAGCACTTCACCTTGCAGATCGAGGATCGAAATAAAACCACGAGCCAGATCACCGCTCAGATAGGTCTGGCCATCCCACATTAATCCATCTGAAGCGGTGCCTACTATCAGAAGTTTACCATCGTCGTATTCGATATCCCAAAAATAATTGTCCTGCAGGCCCTCGGTAGTTTTTGCCCAAAGAAAGTCACCCTGTGGATCCAAAACCACCACGTAGGTCTGGAATCCACCAGATTGGGAGTTGATGCGATTTCCTACAAAGTCGATTGAATCGGCAAAGTAGCCTATGATGTAAATATTTCCCGCCTGATCAATAGTAAATTGCCGGGATTGGTCGGTTCCAGCCGGTGATGGAAAGGATCTTGCCCAGATCACATCTCCCTCTGGATCAGTTTTGCAAATAAAAGCATCGAAGCCATTTTCTGCTACGAGGGCTAGACTATCGAAATAAGCAGTGTCTGAAAAATAGCCGGTCAAGAGGACATCACCATTTGGATCTTTAGTCACATGATAGCCTCTATCGTGTCGAGTTCCTCCATACCTTTTAATCCAATTCAGTGTTCCACCCGTATCCAAGCTGGCCAGGTAGATGTCTTGCTGTCCGGCGCTTGCCAGAAGCATGCCATCCAACCCGGTATTCATTGTGTCGTTGAAATGCCCCGTGACGAGGAGTTCATCATCATCTGCATACAGGCCGTAACAGATATCGGAAGATTGCCCGCCAAAAGTACGTGTCCATTGAAGGGTACCATCTTGATTGAAAAGCATAAGAAAGACGTCGGATCCACCAGATGAGACAAGTGTCGAGTCAGGGTCGGAATTGATGAACAGGCTATCCGTAAATAAACCACCGATATAGATTTGATTTGAACTGTTAATAAACAACTTATCTCCCCTGTCAAATCCCTGGCCACTAAAATCTCGCAACCACATCAATTTCCCATCCGTGTCCATCTTAGCCAGAAAAAATTCGGAATCATCCCGAAAAGTTAATTCAACGTTGTCAATGAATGCAGGACCTCCCTCATAGAATCCAGTGATCACCAAATCCCCTGATTGATCCAGTAAAATGTCCCAGGGAGCATCCCGGTCGGGAGAGCCAATTAATTTATACCAATCGAAAGCTTGGGCATTTGTTTGAGTGTGAAATACAATGATAAGCAGGGTAAATAGGATGATTTTCGGGTTCATATTACCTCGTTGAGATAGAAAAGTTACCATAAAAAAATGACGTAAAACCGTCCCTGGTAATGCTTCTGCAAAGATAGTGCAGGCCATTCGATCTAAACACTATGCACTTCTCTTCTTTTTTAACTAACTTCTTTTTTTTTTCCAATTCAGAGAGCGAAAACAGTGAGAGGCTGCATCTTTTTTGTTTAACCCCAGTCCAGGTTCGATCGTCTTACACTATACAAATCCCAGTCCCACTATTAACATATAGCAAGGCTTTTCCAAAAACTGAGAAGGACCATGAAATTTTATTAGAACTTTAAAATGAATAAAACCGTAGTTATGAAAAAAGCACACATCTACCTTTTAATGCTAATGGTACTTCCTGTCCTACTGGTCGGACAGGTACGAAACATTGATCCGACCTCGGAGTACATTGAATGGACGGGAGATAACGAACTCGCCAACGAATTAGTACACAGAGGTATGCACCACCTGATGAACATCGAACGCGAAAAAGCTTTTACGTTTTTTGAAGCGGCAGTGGAGGAAGATCCCACCTTGTTTGCCCCGCACGTTGTTCTTTCCTGGCTATCACCTGGCGATCAAAAAGCATATCACAAAGTGCAGGCCCAAAAACTGGTGGCCGGTAAAAACGAAACTTCCCGCCTCTACGCTTCTTTACTGGATACCAAAAGGGGCAGGGAAGGCAATGTCGAGCGCCGGGAGATTTGGAGAAAAATGCATGAGTTGGCACACGACGGCCGCTTTGTACATTGGAATTATGCAATGAGTATCGAGAATGTCGACGACCGGATAGCGGAGCTTGAGAAGCTTCTTGCAAAGAACGAGAAAGACGGATATGGCACCGGACATATCCACAATATTCTGGCTTACATGCATTATGGCAAGGGGGATGTAGCAAAAGCCAAAATGCATTTCGAAAAATACGTAGAGGTTTATCCCGAGGGCTACAACTCCTACGATTCGATGGCTGATTTTTATATGCAGGAGGGAGATTTAGAAAATGCAATGGCTTTTTACAAGAAAGCAAAAAGTCATTATCCCGCAGCTACCAATGCGACCAACAAGATCAAGGAGCTTGAATCAATGATGAGTGAAGAAGGTAATCTTATCCTGGTATCGACGGAGCATGTTCCACCTGAGCATATGGCAGATTACATTCAATGGGGAAAGGAATACAAAAAGGTAGCTGAGGAAACCGGGTTCCACGAGTTTTGGGTAAGTGCATCAGGTGATGCTGTAAGCTATGCTGTAAATGTTGGTAAGACATTGGCCGATGTAGATACCTACCTAGACGATTGGGAGGAGTGGATCGAAAGCCATGATGCGTTAGGAGAGCAGTATCAAAAATACAAGCACAGCATCAGTAGTATTGAACGTGCCTTGTGGCGCCATATGCCTAATCTCTCTTATACGCCTGAGGCATATGAGTCTACAGGACAGGGATCTTATGTTCGAGCATATCAGGGCTTCGTCAAGTTTGGTCATGAAGATGATGTAAAAGCGATCATGAAGGAATTTAAAAAGGAGTGGACGGAGAAGAAGATTTCACAACCGTTTAATGTGTACTGGAACGAGTTTGGCGCCGATGGTCCTTGCATCGCCATTCGATCCGTTTACAAGGACATCAATGCCTGGTCAGCCGATCGTCAGGAGGTCGCCAACAATGTTGGCGAAGATCGGATGCAGGAGCTGATGACTAGATGGAACAAACATATGCGAAGCTGGAAGTCTAATGAGAGCTTCCCGATGCCGGAGTTGAGTAATGTAAAATCCGAGGCAGTAGCAGCCACGAATTGAGAGATTCGAAAGACTATAGGGAAAGGCCTTGGCGCGAGTGCTAAGGCCTTTTCTTATACAAACTATTAAGTTACCCTGACCATCTTGATTCAAGCCTTTTCTTGATGCAAATACGTATCTTCCTAGAGATCAAATAACCATATCTAGTGGCACCTTAGCATGGGTGATTAAAGCAATAGTCCCTTCCAAAATCTTATCGATATGAAGAAATTATCCAGATCACGTCGGAGCTTTTTATTTTCGGCCGGAGCAGCTGCACTTTGGATTCCCAGGTCCGTCAAAGGATATTCGACTACAGAAATGCATTCATTTGATCGCGATGGGCAGGTGGAGGATACCATAACCAAATGGGACCTTGATACACCTGCTTTGTGCGTGGACCTCGACGCGTTGGAGCGTAACCTGAAAACATTACAACAGACAGTTTCGGGAAATGGCATAGCCAGTCGGCCTCATGCCAAAACGCACAAGTGCCCGGCAATCGCCCGCCTCCAACTAGAGACTGGATCCGTCGGGATCTGTGTGGCTAAGGTAAGTGAAGCAGAGGCGATGTTCGAGCATGGTATTGAAGAGATTCTGCTCACCACAACCAATGTGACCCCCTTGAAAATCAGCCGGGCGATGAGACTTAGGAAATGGTGTGCTGGTTTTATTCAGGCGACGGACAGTTTGAATAATGCCCACAGCCTCTCTGAGGCAGCCCGCGCCGTCGGGATTACCGCAGACATAGTCGTCGATGTTGACCCTGGGGGGCATCGTACCGGTATCAGTCCCGGTCAACCGGCATTGGAATTGGCCCAAGAGATCGACCGGTTGCCTGGTCTTCATCTGCGAGGCATCCTTTGCTATGATGGTGGCTCACAGCATGTCAAAGGTTTTGAAAAGAGAAAGACTCAGACCCTTTCGCGGCTAGCTCCAGCAGGCGAGACCATTGACCTCTTTAAAAGATCTGGACTTAACACAGAGATTTTTAGTGGCGGTGGTACCGGCACATACAATATCGACCACGAAACACCATTCTTTACTGATGTGCAGGTCGGAAGCTACCTTTTTATGGATGCTCAGTATATGAGCATAGGGGGCGCAACCAATGATGAGATCTATTCGGACTTTGAACCTTCGCTGATGATCCTCACCACAGTAGTCAACGATCAGTATAAAGGGCAGGTCACAACAGATGCTGGGGCAAAAGCATGCACCATCAATCAGCCGTGGCCCATTGTCAAAGGTGAGACAGGGATGAGCTATCGATCCGGATCGGACGAGTTCGGTACGCTGCAATATGATAATCCATCACGCACATACAAGGTCGGTGATAAACTGGAGCTGATTGTCTCCCACTGCGATCCGGTGGTCAATCTGTACGACCAGATGTATGCGATTAGAAGAGATCAGGTGGAAGCCATTTGGCGTATTGAGGCAAGAGGTATGTCCACATAGAATCTGGGGTCGAAAATAAGCGGTCACTCCAACCTCCTTCAATTAGGGCCACAATCTAAATGATCTATAAGTCTATAGCTCTAACCCATCTGCCATCTAGCATGACTCCAACTACATTGCGCAAAATCCCGATGTCCTGCTGGGGGTCACCTGATACGAGAATTAGATCTGCCTTTTTTCCAGGTGCCAGAGTGCCCAACTCTTCTTCTACACGAAAGAATCTTGCATTATTATAGGTTGCAGCTTTTATGATTTCCAGGGGTGGTATACCACATTTGGCAAAAAGTTCCATCTCGTTATGGTAGGCCCACCCATACTCGGCATACCGAACCCAAGAATGCGAACCAATGACCAAAGGAACACCCAGATCAAATAATACTTTTGTATAGTTCAGCATCGAGCCAAACCCTTCATATCGCAAACTGTCAAATAGGTCTTCCTCAGCCTGGTATTCAAAAGCACCTAAGGTGGGACAAACAAAAATGCCATGACTAGCGAGGTGCTGCGCCAGATGCATAGCCGCATCACCATTGGGATCAATTTCTTGCCACATACTGTATCTGCCTATACGTCGTGCATTGTTATCATTTAGGATAGCTTGCTTATAAGCTTCCGCTGTCCTATAGGGCACGAGATTTGAACCTATGGATGTGATATGTTCGATACCATCTATACCTGCTTCAACAGCGTCATAAATATCTGTGATCTCAAGATGAGCGGTTGCTGGAATTCCCCTCTCATCTGCAGTCTCACAGATCGCTTTGATGATATCGAGTGAGGAACGAAAATAGATTTTGATGGCAGAAGCTCCTTGATCGGCAAAGCGGTCCACTGCCGCCCGTGCTTCAGCCGGATCTCTCAAGACATATGAGTTTGTCGGGTAGGCTGGTGGGAACATGTCCAAATGGGGTCCTGTCAAATAGAGTCTAGGCAAATGTCTGTCTGAGTCCAATTCCTTCTGATACGACTCGATCCAGGCACCAGGGTCACGGAGGGAGGTGATCCCCCTTTCCAGCATGATGGTCGGCAGAGAATCCAGAGTACCTAAGTGAAAATGTGCGTCGATCAACCCCGGGAGAATGGTGAGACCCTCAGCCTCCAGGATCCTGGCATCATCTGGAATCAAGATATCAGAATATTTACCCACTTGCGTAATTCGTGAACCTTCAATAATCAAACATCCATCTTGAATGACGGTTGATCCATCCCCGGTAATGATATTGGCATGTACAATGGCCACGGTATCTTCTCCGGATAAGATGGATACTTGATTGACTGCGGAGATCGGGTTGGCAGGAACGGGTTGGAGTAACTGGCCTGTGTTTTCAGCAGCGCAGGAAAAAAATATTATGGCCAGGACCGACAATGACAAATGAAAATTACTTTGATTGCTACACATATACTTTCCCTTTGAGGAAGTAATACCTGAGGAAAAATATAATGCTATACTTTGGCTTTTTTACGCTTCACCGGGAAAGATGGAACAAAGCCTGTCTTTCGTACGTTTGTTCTTTGGAAGTTCATTGAAAGGGCTGGCAAAAGAGGTTAAAGAGCTTAAAAGGGCTAAAGGTCAAGGGCTAAAGGTCAAAGGTCAAAGGTCAAAGGTCAAAGGTTAAAGGTTAAAGGGCCAAAGGTCAAAGGTTAAGGGTTTTCGAGATCCTCCAGGAGAGAACAGAGTAATACCAATTACGCGCACTCACGCATGACCGATACCCATTAACGGCAAAATCTCACACCTCTTAAACTTTTAAACTGTTCAACTAACAACGAATCCGCCTTCGCTAAAGCTTCGGCGGATAAGAGGGGCTGACATTGGAATCGATCCACCTTTGCTAAAGCTTCGGTGGACGAGTCATTCAAAAGAGAATACACACTCACACTCCCTCTTTCGCTTTTAACCTTATGTACTTTTGAACTAAGTATCCACCTTCGCTAAAGCATCGGCGGACGAGATCCTCCAGGAGAGAACAGAGTCATACCAATTACGCGCACTCACGATACCCATTAACCGCAAATTCTCACACCTCTTAAACTTTTAAACTGTTCAACTAACAACCAGGGGCTGACATTGGAATCGACAGGAAAGGGAACTGGTTGGTAAGCATGCCGGAGGATCATATCTCACTCCGTTAATAAATGGATATGAACCATTTAATTGGCAAATCTAACTTTGCCTTGGCTGCCTAATTCTAGGAATTAGAAAGCCTTTGTGCCTTTCGCTTGACACCTGCTACACAGCGGAAAGGCACATCAACAAACTGCAGGTTAGCTCAATGGCAGGCCTCGGGCCGGCGAGTGAAGCTCTTCGAGGCTACGGATCAAGTTGGCTGGTCATTGAGCAGGCTTGATCCGGAAAACAAAAACAATGACTAAGCATGTAGAAGGCCAATGAGTACTTTCGCTGGACCCGGGTTCGACTCCCGGCAGCTCCACCTTCGCCCTGCGTAGCTTTATGCGAAGCAGGGCTAACTATTTAAAAGTATGTGATATTCACCAGTAAAGCTATATTTCTTCAACCGGGCTTCGGTGGAGAAACTCCACCTTTTTTTTAATCGCATGCGCTTCGTTGAACTAGGCTTTAGCGCAATAGCTCCAGCACCAGCGCGTGGAGTAACTGCACATTGATGCATCGAAGCTTTCGTAAAGCAGGGTTTATCCCGCGTACTACTATACGAGCTGACCTTCTCATTTTTGATGTAGATTCATGAAAAAGTGATCAATTGAGCACTAAACAACCCACTTGGACTGTCTACATTCTGAGCTGTAATGACCAGACATATTATTCGGGATGTACAAGTAATCTTCCTGCACGTCTGAAAAGTCACGAGCAGGGCTCCATCCATTATACTAAAACAAGATTACCTGTTGCATTAGTTACTCATATTGTTTTCACAGACAAGTATCTGGCCTTCAAATTCGAAAAATATCTTAAATCGGGATCTGGTAAAGCGTTTATGAAGAAGCGGCTGGTATAACTTCCAGCTGTTTAATAAATTCCTGAGTGGATTACCGATTTTGGTTTTGATCTTGACTACTAACACCAGCGCCTACATCACGACAGGCTCAGCGCCATGGGGATCGCTGGAGGCTCACCCGGCCACAGTATCGGCAAATCTGGCTCCACAGGTACAACTCCAAATTATGGGGATTTCCCCAGGCTCCAGACCCGTTTGTTATGCTAGGATGACCGTGGTCACTAGGAAGAAGTTTCATGATTTTGTTTTTCGTGAACAATGTACATTTCGTCAGAAATTCCAATGCTCTAATTCAACCCGCTTCAAACAATTTCCTAATTCGATAAAGATGCATGGATATAACTTTAGTCCTCACCCCAAAATGAATTTGAGTGGGTCATTTCTGTTGACCAGTGCTGATACTTCAAGTTCAAGGTAAATCGGATTACACTTGAAATTTTCCTAATCGAAATCTAACTTGACCATTCTTGTAAGTATTGCTTTAGCCACAAAGAACCAATGTGAGCTCACTTAGTCTTTTTTTCTCCTCCTTCCCTTCAGGTGCCTTTGAATTAGTCTCCTATTCTGAAAAATTGTCATGAGCTGGACAAGATTTGCTAAACTCAAGGTCACAGTGATGATTGGCGTTATCATGCTAGCCCTGTTCATCCTTATCAATTCCTATGAGCAGGAGCAGGCTTCGCACCAATCGCATGTGAACAAGGCAGCAGACAGGAAAGGTCCAATTGAAGACCCCAGTCCTGGTTATGCTGGTCCTGAATGGTTTGACGCATATCATCGCCTCATCCGGACTAAGTCAGGTGAACGGGGGCCCGACTATCCAGTAGGCTACAGGTTTAAGGAGTTCCGCAAGAGTATGTCGAGCCAAAATCGATCGATTGCCAGCGAAAAACTTGACTGGATCGAGAGAGGTCCAAGTAACGCAGGAGGTCGAACCCGAAGCATCTGGATAGACCCATCGGATTCCACTCATCTGACCTGGTTCGTGGGTTCAGTAAGTGGAGGCGTCTGGAAGACGGAGAACGGAGGTAATAACTGGAGTCATCTGACTGAAGACCTGACAAATCTGGCGACCTCAGTGATCGCCGGATCCCGGTCAAATGCAGATATATTATATATCGGAACCGGTGAGGGATATTCGAATTCCATTACTGGGATAACGGGAAATGGAATTTGGAAGAGTATCGACAAGGGTAATAATTGGTTTCCTCTTGAGAGCACCGTGAATAATCCCAAGTTCGCTCACATCATGCGAATTGCGGTTAATCAAGACAATGAAAATGAATTGGTCGTTGCTTCTCGCGTTGGTCGGATCAGAGATTTGGCAGAGGGAACTCCGCGTTCGTTTTTACACAGGAGTACTGACGGTGGACTGACCTGGGCAGAGACCTGGCATGACACCTTATTTGTGCAGCAGGTGATATCCCATCCAGGCAATTTCGATACCCTTTTTGCGGCCGTTAATTCAGGAGGTGTTCTACGTTCGTCTGACAAGGGCGTCACCTGGAGATATGTGACAGACTGGCAAGCTGATACCCTACTGCAACGCCTTGAGCTCGCGATTTCACCGACTAATCCCAACTTAGTCTATGCGGTGAGTAGTGAATGGAGATGGCGGATTTTCCTGTCCAGCGATTCTGGAAACAATTGGAGGGAGGTCAAACCAATAAATCCCTTACACACTTTCAGCCAGTTAGGTGGTCAGGGATTTTGGAATAATGCTGTGGCTGTGCATCCTTTTGAAGATTATGTCCTTTTTGTGGGAGGACAAGTTTCTATTCTTAAGATCACGATAGATCACACAAGTGGCGGGGTTAACAACGAGCCATTTGAAGCAACAACAGAAGTGATTGCAAATGTTTGGGAGGGTCCATCACGGAATGTACATGTCGATCATCATAATCTTACATTGATTCCAATCGATATCGATCTATTTTATATGATCAACGCTAACGATGGAGGAATCGCCTTCTCAAGGGATGGGGGAAATTCCTTCACTCAGACGGGCGACACCAATAATCGAGAGGGTAATCATCCGTCTTTCTCAGGATACAACGTCACCCAGTTTTACGGTGTGGATAAAATGAATGGTGCAGACCGATACGTGGGCGGCACCCAGGACAATAGCAACTGGATCTCGCCACTTGATCCGGACTCAAGTAGCCATTGGCTTCTGGGTCCTGACGGTGATGGATTTGAAACCATCTGGCATTACTCCGATCCGAATAAACTTATAACAACTACCCACTACTCACAGATTCATCGATCTGATGATGGAGGTGTGAGCTGGAGCAATGTCAGTCCGGCTGGACCAGGATGCTTCTTTGGAGTGCCAACTTGCTCATTTTTCTCCCTTATCGCCGGCTCGAAGATCGAGCCTGATTTAGTATATACAGTATCAAAATCAGGAGTTCTCAGATCCCTCGACTTCGCAGAAAATTGGGAAGTGATCAGACTGCCTGCTGGATGGAAATTCAGCGAATTCGCAAATATCATTCGATCTTCAGTTGCTTCTCAGCGGATCGTCTGGACAGGAACTGGGTTGTCGGAAGAAGATCGTCTTTTTGTTAGTGATGACGGTGGATCTTCCTTTGTGGCAGCGAACATTTATGATCAAGCCGAGCTGGGAATATTGTCCGGATTAGGCACACATCCTACTAACAAAAACACTGCCTATGCTTTGTTCTCAGCCGCGAATGCGCCCAAGATCCTGCGAACCACCGATCTAGGCGGAAGCTGGATGGATATTTCAGGATTCGAAGCCAATACACAGGAAAGCAATAATGGCTTTCCTAATGTGGCAACCTACTCTCTCCTCGTTATGCCATTTGATACAAACAGGATCTGGGCTGGTACCGAGATTGGATTATTCGAAAGCCTGAATGGAGGGATCTCCTGGCACTACAGTGACAATGGATTACCTCCGGTTGCCATATGGGAGATGAAGATTGTCAATGACGAAATCGTACTAGCCACCCACGGTAGAGGAGTGTGGACTGCGTCGTTTGCAGAGCTGGAAGGCTATGAGCCTCCAGCGGCCATTGCCCTACTTCCTATTTTGGAAGTTAGGGAAAACGCACTTGGCGGCGTGGTAAGTACTTCATACTCCTTGAGATCAGACTATGATTCTGCTTTTATGAAGGTGGAGGCACAAGGCTTAGTACAGCCCATTTTAATACGATTTCCTATCGAACCTAATCTCACCAGAGATAGTAGCATCATAGCTATTGAAGGACTATCACGTGATACCATAGTAGAAGCAAAGATTAGCCTGGAGTGTTATAAGGCCGGAGAGATTTTTCGAGATGTAGAATTCGTTCAGGTCTATGGAGTAGAGAGCGAGCCGAGATACACTTATGAAAACGATTTCAATCAGGATCTCGGAGAAGTTGCCCGGCTTGATTTTCATATATACCAGGAAGAGGGATTTGAAAGCAAGGCGCTCCATACGCTTCATCCCTACAAAGGTTTCGATCAGACGTATCTGGCAGTGCTCACCGTACCGATCATCATCTCGTCTTCTGACGCTACCATGACTTTCGATGAAATCGCCATGGTGGAACCTGGCCATCAAGGGACTGTCCTAGGTGATCGGGATTTCTTTGATTATGTGGCTATCGAAGGAACAAGCGACAAAGGGAAGACCTGGCGAGTGATTGAAGCTTATGATGCGAGATGGTCCCAAAACTGGCAGAGCAATTTCGAACCGGATGCTAAGCAAGTGGATCCGCAGCTCGTAGAGACGCACGAGTTGGATCTGGCATCGACATTTGATCCGGGGGATACCATTTTCCTTCGGTTTCGATTGCAATCTGATTTGTTTGTAGAAGGTTGGGGATGGATGGTTGATAATTTGCGTATTCAGGAAAATCCAACAAGCATAGCAATTAACAAAGAACCGGAACTGGATGTGGTTGTCTTTCCAAATCCCACTAGTGACCACATCCACTTACGATATCATCTAAAGCGGAAAGAGGATATACAGATTTCAATTGGGACAACTTCTGGTCAACTCTTATCTGTATTAACTAAGGGTGAAAAACCAGCTGGGTCTTACCAGATAGATTTTGATGCAAGTGCAATCGGATCCGGCGTCTATGTATTTCAGATCAGGACTGAGAGAGGTGTCATGTCTGAAAAATGGATCAAGTGGTGAGAGACTTGCATTCGATCCAATTTAGGACCAATATCCCCCTAGGATTATTAAAAGCCATTCTACGAACTGAAGCCTCACACGATTGGACTTTTTCGTAAATTGATGAACGGTCATTATTGACGTTTGACCACTGGTTCCCTTCCCGGATCGATTGGCACTCCTGCCATCCAACATTTGTCAATCAATCAAAAAAATGTCTTTATGAACATTCAGAAAGTATTATTAGGTACAGTTGTCGGCTTTGTAGGATTGTTTGGTCTTGGACTGATCATTTACGTACTCATAGCCCCGGATTTAAATTTTGCTGCGGAAGGTAATGATGGCCTGCTAAGGGAATATTTTCCCGGCATCATCACTTTTGAAATCCTCTATGCGCTGCTGACCACTCTCATCGTTGGGCATTGGGCCGGTATCAAATCCTTTGGAGAAGGGTTAAAAATCGGTGCTGTAGTGGGATTACTTCTAGGCCTTTGCACCAGTTTATGGGTTTTCTCCACCACCACCTTGATGGAGGGAGGCGTCATCTGGTGGTATGCTCTGACCTTTGCTATCAGGTTTGCAGTAGCTGGTGGTTTGATTGGATGGGTGTTTGGAAGAGGGACTGAGTGATTTGAATTGAAATATTATATTTAGTCAAATTCCATTTTCTCCAGCCGGTCTTAGAAAAGGCTTCTTACCAATTGGTGTTTTTTGAAAATCAGGAGCACAAAAGAAGTAGAGACCATGAGATGGATCAAATTCTACTGAATAATAATCGGTTTGGTAAAATGACCATATTCATACTGAAAGGCAATCAGGTATTCTCCCGATGGCCAGGAGGATACGTCATAAGAGACTTTCCTATGGATGTCCTCAGTTCTGTCTATCACTTTGCCGTTCAGATCCATTATTGCAATCGATCTTATGGCCTTGAAGGATTCCGCATTTTCAAAAAGAATCTGAATAATGTCTTTGGCAGGGTTTGGGACTACCTTAACTGCCGATTCTACTTTGCTGAGATCTTGAGTGTGTGTAACAATTTGTTCAACCGAGTTTGATCTGGATAGGATCCATCTTTGGGGATCAAATTCGATTGAGGAAGGAGTAAAGTCTAAATCTATCTCAAAAGTCTGACCAGAAAAGGTGTGATCCAGCCGGAGCAGGGTATCTTGCATTTGACCCATAACCCTTATAGGTAAGGGCATCTCAAAGAAATCAACGTTATTGTGACTGGTCACTTGCTCAATGCTAATCGTGATAGCATTTGTGTGCGTACTAAACCGGATTGTATAGCTGGGATAACCCTGCCCGTAATACCAATCTGCAAAAAACTCCTTCAGGTCAATTCCTCCCACGGTCTCAAAATGCTGCTGAAGGTCCGTGGTTGTCGCATAGCCATATGCTAGATGCGGATCCTCCAGGTAATTACGTAGTGCCTGGAAAAACTGATCATCACCGAGAATCCAACGCAGCATGTGAAGAATGACTGCTCCTTTCTGATATGTGAGTCTGTAGTTAAAGATTCTGGCCACGTCAGTAGTATCATCAACCCATGTAGATCCGCCAGGTTCGTTTGTGACAAGTTGCATCGTGAAGTCTTTCCAATTGATCCATTCCTCTGGATTCGCAGATAGAAATTCCAAGGTCAGCGCCTCCAGGTAGGTGGCAAAACCCTCGTTAAGCCAAATATCTTGCCAGGAAGCGCATGTCACTTTATCTCCAAACCACTGATGGGCTAGTTCATGGGCTTGCAACTGTGGGAAGAAAAAGCCCATGCTACTCATGGTCTGATGTTCCATCCCACCGAAGAAACCAAATTGGGCATGCCCGTATTTCTCCCTGGCAAAAGGATACATACCTACCAATTCACAGAATAATTCCATTTGCACGATCGTGCTTTTAAGCAGCGATTGAGCGACTTCAAATGATTCGGGATATACATAATTGAGAATAAGGATCGAATCGCCATTTTCCAGGTATACATAGTCGCTGAATTCGACATAATTCGTGACTGCAAGAGAAATAAGATAGGCCGGAATCGGGTATCGATGTCTCCAGTGATAAGTGGTTTTGCCATTGGCTATCTCGATCTCGTCAACCAAAAGGCCATTGGATCCCACCCGGTATTGCCTCGGGGTGGTCACTTTAATATCTACTGAATCGATCTTGTCAGTCAGATCCTGTTTGCATGGCCACCATGATTTAGCGCCATAGGGCTCACTCAAGGTCCAGAGAACTGGTACATCATTATGCGTACTGGTGACAAATGATCCAAAGTCTGAAGTCATTGGGCTTCCCTCGTATTCCACTGAAATACTGTCCAACACTCCTTGATCAATTACCCTGGGCAGATCAATTTGTAACCTATCTTCATCAGCTTGCACAAAAGAGACCAGTGTGTCATGGAAGATTATCGCATTGACCGTCATATTCTTCGCCAGATCAAAGTTGATTTGTTTAAAATTCTCCTGGATCGGTTCAAAGTAGGAAGTGATTTTTCCGGAGATGTGATGGATTGCCGGATCCACCTCCCACTCCAGCCGATGATACTTCAGATCATAGTCTTGAGTGAATAGACTAGCTGAAAAGGCCAAGTGACGACTTTGGTACAGCTGTTCTATTTCGGACACTCGATCTACACCCTTACAGACTGCCAAACTCTGAGATAGGAGGACAGTGTGAGTTGCCAACCACATCAGGAATAAAAGACAGCATTTAATCATACTCATTTTTCTGCTCCTGAATCAAATGAATTTAGACGATCTCACCCTAAGGCTCAATGACTTCAATCATTAGAGCTTCTTTTATGGGTAGTTCTGTACTTACTTTAATTCCTGAAGGACTGTTGAGAAAAAGCGTCGAAGCGTTTGAGCAGGTGAACACTCGTAGATAACCGTAGGGGCCCAAACGGAGTGCACAAGCTCGACCGTTCTAGTCACCAAAGTTTGGCGAAAACGACTTCAGGAGATTCCATGTATTTTTTTAGGACCCCCAACTGTGCAGGTGGTTTCCGGGAGTAAGGGTTAATTCTTGATATTTGACTCCGAACCTCACCCTGTGAATTTTGACTCAAAGAGAAAGTTCTAATTTTATCGAGCAAAAAAAACTCAGACGAGCTGGAATTGAGTTATCCTGATCCGCTATATTTTGATTATTCCGCCTCTACCCCTCCTTTTCCGGAGGCCTTGGAAAAATTCCGGGACATATCCATGCGGTTTTTTGCCAACCCTTCGTCACTTCACCAAGCGGGAAAAGAAGCCAGGAAAAGGTTTCTAGAAGTAAAAAAGAGCTTCTGTGACTTGCTCCATTTTTCCGATGGCAGGCTACTGCTGTGCGCGTCTGGGACGGAAGCCAACAATACCATTATTGAAGGCCATCGACTCCGATTTCTCGAAGGAAGGTTGCTCATCGCAGAAGATGCCCATGATTGTATCTGGTATGCGCGGGAGAAATACCCGGATCATACCGATGTCCTGGACATTGACCGGTCGGGCCAAATTGACCCGAATCAGTTCATTGAGGCCATGAGACCGACGACCACTTTGGTTTGCATCAATCATGTGTGCAATGAGCTGGGGACCATACATCCGGTAGCGGACATTGCTGACATTTGCGCAGCGCGAGGCATTAGACTCCTGGTTGATGGGGCGCAGGCAATGGGTCACATTCCGGTGGATCTGGGACAAATTGCAGCCACCTATTATACTTTTTCAGCCCACAAATTTGGGGGTCCCCGGTCGGTGGGTGGCATCTTTATCCGGGATAGTGACTTTGAGCCTTTATTGCACGGCGGAAGCCAGGAATGGGAATTGCGGGCAAGTACGGAAAATCTGGCTGGACTCGTCACCACAGTCACCGCATTCGGGCAGTGTTTGACATCTATGGAGACGGAAAGGGACCGGCTGAATGAGTTAGTGCATCATTTTCTAAAGGAGTTAAAGGCTCACATACCAGAAGTATTGATCAATAGTCCGGATGAGCGTTTGCCGGGATTCGTCTCTCTGAGTTTGCCCGGATTTTCCGGTGCCGAAATAGTTGCTGCCTTATCTTTGTCCGGTCATGCTTTATCGACTGGCTCTGCTTGTCATGAAAATCAAATCACCCCATCCAGAGTGATTATGGCCCTGGGTCGAAGTGCGGAAGAAGCCCGGGGAACCATTCGCATCAGTATGGGTCGGGGCACGACAAGTTTGTCGGTACAGAGTTTAACAAAGGCTTTGATCGAATTTCTGCTTTAAAGAAATTGGAAAAAACGCAATTATATAACCCGGATGGGTTACAACTGGATGACCTATATCGAGGTCTACCCAATGGGGGAATGATTGAGATCACGGTGGATCGGTCAGTATTGACGCAGACGTTACATGACCTCGAGACCATTGGCTACATAGCGATGGAGATCAGGACGGATTTACCGCTAGGGGCAAGGTCTGTGATCAGAGCATATAAAGGTAAGCATGGTCCCTGTTTTGATACCGGACGAATGGCCACTTACAGGGGAGCAGCACTTGCCGCTCTGGACGATGATAATCACTTGTTGATCGCGGGAAAAGAAAGGGCGGTCTGTGAAAAAACGGCCACCATCTACCAGCTGTCGCCTTTTAGAAATTTAATTTCGGTCAAGGAGTCTTCATCCTCAAGGAAAGCCAGCTTGACGGAAAGACCGATACATTTTCAAAATGATTCCTTTGAAAATGATCAGGAGACATTATATCAGCTGGTATCTCCCGGAGCGGATATAGCCAATCGCTCCCCGCTATTCTATCCCGGCCCTTTCAGATTGCTAATTCTTGCCGATGGCACTGTAGTACGGCGCGGTCAGGTGAGTGCAGTTCCGCAAGTGGAAGCCAGCCGATTGATTAAAATGGACGGATTGCAAAACGCGACCAGTCCTGCGACTACAGATCCTGAGTTTTTTCAGGAACTCTATACCAGTCAAGGTTCCAAATGGCTTGTCTCCAATTTTCAACCGGTAAAAATTGATGCCGGAGCGGAGGACCCGGATTTTTCCAGCCTACGCAAGGTCCATCCCAAATTGAAAAAACGACTGACGGAAGTCATTGAAAAACAAAAGAAATACTTCATTCTTACTGGATCCGATCCCCTGGATACCTTAGGCTGTTGCCCATCGGAAGAAGTCGGCGCAGCCAATCAGTTGGTGGGAGCAAACGTGCTCAGCGCTTGTCGACAAGACACCGGACCTCATGAATGCCCGGTTACTATATATGCTTTTAAAGATGAAATATTTGCTACGGCAGATGATTTGGAGTTTATATCGAATGCGGATATCAGAACATCGGTAAATGCGATCCTGCGTTCGAGAACCGGCTCTGTGTCTAAAAAAATCATCCGGTGGGTCCTACTTTCTTTTGTGGTGGTCAGTTTACTATTTGCGTACAGGAATTTTATAGATACGGCGAACCAGCAGAATCTGGACAGCTTATTTTCCCAAATTTCTCCCACTCAGGACGATCAGCTTTTGGTGTTGCTTTTTCACTATGAGAAGCGTTGCCCGCAATGCACCCGGATGGAATTCTTGACCCAATCCGTTTTGCAGGATCATTTCGGTGATGCCGTTGACCGGAATATGATAAAGTTTGACATGATCAATATGGACCGGATCGATTACCGGGACCTCACCCGAGAATCGGGATTATTTGCTGCGACCATGTTCTTGCTGAGCTATGAGCAAGGGGAGTTGAAGCAAACGGAAATTCTTGAAGAGGCCTGGAATCTATACCTGGATGATGAGGCTTTCAAAAAAATGCTGATCCGGGAAGTCAATACTTTGTTGGACCGATGAATTGTTTAATCCTTTTATCCGGAGAATGGGACAGTAGAGCGGACAATAAAACACTCTATGCATAAGCCATCATTTAGATCGCTATGTTGTATTACCAGATATCGTGATTTCCTGCTAGTTTGCATGAACTCCTGGTTTTCAGAGACTGGGTTATTCCAGTAAAATTTCAGATTCTTACGGGTAGCCGATTCTGATGAGGCGGCTAAATATATGATTATCGAAAGATGAACGAATGGATTATAGCTGCAGCAAGTTGTTTTGGTCTGGGCATGATGACCACCTTACATCCCTGCCCCGTGGCGACTAACCTGGCTGCGATATCTCTATTAAATGGTTGGTTTCAGAAGAAGCGAAGTCTCTTCGTGATAACTTTTTTATTTATTGGCGGCTATCTGAGCTCCTATTTGCTCATTGGCATCGTCCTTAGTACGGGTTTGTTGAATATTCCCACCCTTAGTTTTGCCTTTCAAAAAATCATTACCACTCTTTTGGGACCTCTCTTGATCCTGGTTGGTATGTTACTGGCAGATCTCATTGGCAGGAGCATACAATACCGGGGTCGCATGCTCAAATGGGTGGAGGGGCGGGGGAGTCAGGGATTTCAAGCTTTCCCCATGGGTGCTTTACTGGCTTTGAGTTTCTGCCCAGCAACAGCTGCCATTTTTTTTGGGCTCTTGATTCCGCTGGCCATACAGCAGGGAGAGGTGGTTTTGTTTCCTATACTTTATGCGTTGGGGGTTTCCCTGCCACTCATCGGCCTTTCTATATTGATCAGACGGGGAGGAACAAAGCTCTTGAATGAACGCTGGCAGGCTCAGATTCCGGTATTCGCCGGCTGGACTCTGATTTTAATTGGGATCTATATGACTATCAGGAATATCTATCTCGTTGGATAGGGTTTTATTTTTTCAGGAGCCTAGAAGGGTATCAGATCATTTTCAAATCTATTGAATATTTTGGGATCAGGGCTGGGATGATACCAGTGATCTGCCATTTCAGTGATGTTGAATAATTTTGAAATCATCTTGGTCATAAGCCAGGAGTTAAAGACCCAGCAAAATCATACTTACGGTGTGTCTATGCAATGAAAAATCTAAACGGAATGCCTGGAATCAACAATAAATTTCAGCCTGACAGGGCACTAGCAAAAAACTCCTGTCGGAATGGCCGAAGCCAAAATAGATATTGAAATAAACAGTCCTTTTCTCCTGTGTGTCATCGTTCAATGGTGACAGCCATCCCTGAACCCACATAGAATTCCTAATTGCTTTATCGCCAATCTAGTGGAATTCATACCAATGTCTGATCCAGATCATTGCTACTCTGAGTAACCAAGGCTAAAATACGGCGAAATGGTATTCAAGTTCAATCTATTAGTTTAACAGCATATAGGCGTGCAAGAACATCGACTAGCGGCCATCATGTTTACTGACATCGCAGGGTATACGGCCCTGATGGGTTCAGATGAGAGTCGTGCATTTCAGGTGTTACGGGATAATCGGGATATACATAGCAATATCATTAGTCAATATGATGGGACCATCATCAAGGAGATGGGAGATGGTATGCTGATCAGTTTTAATCTTGCCTCAGATGCAGTCCGCAGTGCCATTGAAATTCAAATAGCCTGTCGGGAAAAGAATATTACATTGAAAATAGGCATCCATGAAGGGGAGATGGTATTTGCAGGATCCGATGTATTTGGCGATGGAGTGAACATTGCCTCCCGGTTGCAGGAATCTGCTGGGGAGGGGTGCATAGCCATTTCGGAATCAGTCTACAGGGATGTTAAGAATAAGGCGGATATCAGAACTCAATTTCTTGAGGAGCGATCTTTTAAGAATGTTGAGGATCCGGTCAAGGTATATCAAGTCAGTTGTAAATCCCTGCCGGTGAGAGAAGTAAGAGAAAAGGAATTGAAAAACAGACATGAGAAAAGTAAGCTTATTACTTCTCGAACATTTAAATTATTTAGTCCTGTGATCATTGCCACTGCTGTTGTGTTAATTGTTTTTCTGTTTTATGGTGGAACATCAGTTCCTTTTACTGAGCGGGATTGGATTGTGATCTCCGATTTTGAAAACCTTACGGGTGAAAAGATCTTAGATAATTCACTAAACACAGCCTTCACTCTGAGTATAAATCAATCGCGACATTTAAATGTAGTTACCATGCAGAGAATGAGGCAGACATTAAGGCGTATGGAGAAAGAGAGTATTTTGTATGTTGATGAGGAAGCTGGTCAGGAAATAGCCATGCGTGAAGGGGTAAAAATTTGTGTTGTGCCAACGATAAGTAAGGTAGGAACCCGTTACATTCTTACTGCAAAAATTCAGGAGGCTAAAACAGGAAATATATTAAGATCAAATGTCCTCTATGCAAAAGGTGAGGATGAGATCATTGAAAAATTAGATCAGCTAAGCAAGAAGGTAAGGAGAAATTTAGGTGAGTCCAGATATCGGATTGCAGGCCAAAGCAAACCTTTATCAAAAGTCACTACTTCCTCCTTAGATGCGCTTAAAGAATATTCTAGTGGTATTGAAAGTCATATCAACCAGGAATTTGAAAAAGCAATTATTCATTATGAGAATGCTGTTCGCTTCGATAGTAATTTTACTGCGGCAAAGGCCTCACTAGGAAATTTACTATTTGAAAGATTTGATCGGGAGAAGGGACGTAAATGGTTGGATCAGGCCATTTTGGATATTGATAATCTCACCGATAAGGAAAAATATGGAATTCTTGCCTTTTATGCCGTGAATGTTGAGAATGACCTGGATAAAGGCATTGATTATACAAAAGCTCGGATTGGATTATATCCTGATGATCCGGTCGCACATAATAACTTGGGTTGGTATTTACAAAACCAGGGCTATTATGAAAAGGCTGTTGAGGAATATAAAGTTGCGCTTCGGATTGATCCGTATATGATGCTCACGTATGGTGGAATCATCTGGATTTATCTCGAGCATTTGGGACAAATAGATTCCGCTCTGACCTGGTCCAATCGTATGATAAAGCATGGACCAAATAACCCATGGGGGTATTTTTATCTGGGATCATCATATGTTGGCCTTGATGAGTTTGAGAAGGCTGAGGTAGCTTATCTTAAGGCCCGGGATCTTGATCCGAATTTATTGATGAATCAATACCGGTTAGCCCATGTGTACCGGCTTCAGGAGAAATATGATAATGCCGTTGACTTGTTGGAAGACATCCTCCATAAGAATCCAGGGGAATCGTCGGCCCACTATGATTTGGGTGTTAATTACAATTTAATGGGAAAGCAAGAAAATGCTAGGAGTCATTTTCTTGCATTTAAAACAATCTCTGAAAAGTGGCTGGATAATTTTCCTGATGACCCCAAATCACTTATTTCTTATGGAATAATACTTACGCATCTTGGTGAAAAGGATGCCGGTAGGGAAGCAGGAAAACAAGCACTAAGATTGGATTCAACGATTCATTTTCAATTTGCTCAATTCCTGGCAGCACAGAATAAGAAAGATGAAGCTCTTGACCACTTGGAAAAAGCACTCGAAAGTGGTTATCGGGACCTGGTATGGATAAAACTCCACCCTGATATACAAGTGTTACAAGGAGAGGATCGATACCGCAGACTTATCAGGGCCTATTTTTGATTGGTCAAAGAAAGGAATAACAGACTGTTAACTGAACAGCGCCATTTAACAACGACCTCTTTTAAATCAGGATCTGTGGATTTGTACACCATAGACAACTTGGTAGGTAAAAAGTAGATCAGAATTTGAAATCGTTTAATCAAGAATTAATATTCTTAAATATTGCCGGGCCAAGATTGAGTCCAAAATGGATAATATTTGTTGCAAATAGGGCTGTGCCATAAATAATACATATAATTCCTAATCACTTCTCAATGCACCAACCACCTGCTCTCCTTTTAAGAAGCGGTTCGTGATCCAGGTGATCCATAGCATACCATTCCCGATAATCAAAGTGATCAGGATCAAAATGGTCAAGGGTGATACTTCCAGGCTTGGATTTAGCCAAGAAGGCAAGGTGGCCACGATAGAACTGATCAGACCAATACCAACCCCTATTAATAATAAATAAAAGTGCTCCCGGGTGATCAGGTTTAGGATGAAAGCACGGGTAAATCCGGTGGCTTGCATGATTCCCAATTCTTTCCGGCGGTTTAGCAAATTTCTGGCTAACACAGCCGCCAGACCCAGGGTGCCAATGATTAATCCTAATCCCCCCAGTATCAGGAAAATAGATAGGTAGGTATTCTCAACTGAATTGAAAGTTGCCAGGCGTTCTGGTGCTGATTGCAAATCTAAGCCATGATTCCTCAGACTGCCCTTCAGTTCCTCCCCAATGCTTTGCTGGGCATTTGGATCACCATCCACCAGTAATATATTGGATCCGCTGCTACTGGGAAAGTGCCTCAAAAAGTGTTGAGCATCTATCAGCACGTCTCCCTGAAATATAGAATTGGCCAGTCCTCCAACCAGTTTTAAATTCAAGATCTCTCCTTGCTCGTCAAGATATTGCAACGTATCCCCAACCTTCAAACCCAATCCCCATTGAATGACGGATTGATCTGCTATGGCCGGAATAACATCTTTCCCCAGGTCAGATTGCAAATAACTCCATGGGTTTTCCCCTGCTAAATCCCGGATTTTGGAGATGAATCGAAAGCGCCCGGAGAAATCATCCGGATCAATTCCCAATATCCCCGGTGATCTTATTCTGTTTAGATTCAGGCAGCTGGCGTCATCGCCCGGATATTCTCTAATCTGCACGATACGGTACTCCTCTTCCAATCCTGACAGGAACCTAATCTCGGGTTCATTCAGATCAATTAGAACAGGTATAGTTGCCTCCCCGTAATAAAGAAACCCACCGGTACCACTGTTTTTCTCATGGGCCTGGGAAAAAAGGTCTTTCCGGTGGGCCCCGGTAGATATGATGATAAAGGTTGCGATTGCAAACATGCTTACGACCAGAAAACTTTGCCGGGAGTTGTGAGTTAGATTTCGCAGGATGAAGATTTGAGGTCGAAAGGACGATAAGTCCTGTCTGTCTTGTACCGGCTGGAATGTCTGATGCACAAATAATAAGAGGGAAATTAATAATAAGGCGCCGCTGATAAAAAGCAGGGAAGCATTTTGAAAGGATGTCTGGAGATAATTCCATACAACCAGGGCAAGAGCGATGAAGCCGCTCAGGAATATTAATGCATTTTTCGCAGCGTTTCCCCATCTTTTTGATTGGGTGATCGTGCGGGTTTGCAGATGGTGGGATGACTGCTTTAATAGTCGGTTTAGGGAGACCATGATAGCCAGTGAGGAAAGCACGATACTGATACCACCGCCAATAGCCAGGGTGGCCAGGGTAATTTCTGTTTCCAGCGTAGGGGTTCTTACAATATCCGACCAGATGGAGTTTAGCGCGTTAAATATTACGTGATTGTAGCCGATAGCCAGTAATAAACCCGCAATGGCTCCGACCAGGGATATTAACATACCTTCTGTCAGCCACAGGAATTTGATTTTTCGATGCGTAAGTCCCAGGAAGGAGAGGGTGCCCACCTGACTCATTCTGGTCCTGGTATTCAGGGTGAAGAGCAAAACGGTTAAAAATATACTGGACAGTAATAGGAAAAAACTCAATCCCAGAAATAATTGACTAAAATCCACCCCATTCTTTGCTGCCAGATCAGCCTGATCCCGAATATCATTCAACCTAAATCCTAATTGCATCGGATCGATATGACTGGAAATCCATTCCTCCAGTTCCGTCAGGCTGAGATCCGGATCAGAGATCCTCAATGTAGTGCTTTCCCCAAACCGGTTGGTCCATAAATTTCGGGCAGTGCCATAGGGAATAAATGCTTTGGGAACTCCCTGGTATGCATCCCAATATTGTTCGTCTTTCGCACGAATCTTTTCCAAATTTATCGGTATGCCTGTTTCCCAATCACGGCAATTTGATACATCTGATAAACCCGGCAGCTGAGGCATTAAGGCTTTGTCAGCCCATTTCTCGGACATGGGCACAATCTCTTTTATCACAAAAGGGTGCGATCTTTCTTCCAACTGCCGTAAAGGACCTATGGTGAAATAATCCAGGTTGACCGTATCACCCTGGCTAGCTGCGAGATCTTCTGCCAGCCAGTCATTTATCACAATTTCATTGGATTGAAGGGCAGCACCGGCGGTCGATGAAACAAAGGAATACGGCGTTTCCCGCTCGGCAAAGGAAATCGTATTCACAAAATAAGTAAGGATGGACTCCGCTGAAATCGGTTCTGATTCTAAGGTTTGCTGAATCACTCGATCGATAAAAACCCGGTCAGAGGTAATTTCCCAGCTGCTCTGCACTTCGTTAAATTCTATCTTTAGATTCATGTCTTCCGGGGAAACCACCTGAGCAAGTGCTGGTTCTATTTCAGATGATGCCTTTGAGGCGATCAGCAAATGATTTATTTTTCCATGAGCATCCATGATCTCATTCAGAAATTCCAAAGAGAGAAAAATATTGTAGGGGGCGGTCTGGATATTTTTTAGATCAAATCTTCCCATATTTTCATCCGCAAGAATACCGGTTACCGTGAGCGTGACCGGCGTGATCAGATTAGCATCCGAAACAAAGGGTGTATTGAGGGGAATGACGCTAAGTTTCTTGATACGGATAAGCAATTGATCGTTTAGGTCCACGTTTAAACGTTCAGCCAGGTTCCTGCTGATAAGCGCTTCCGAATGCTGCATCGCTAAAATTGTGGAACCGGTTACCACCGGAAATTTTTCATCGATTCCCAACACCTGCACCCGCGGTATTTGATACTTTCCACCGTCACTGCTTGCCATGCCTTCCAACAAAAGCAGAGGGGCTACCGGCGCATTGATTTTCTTTTCGAGGCGGAGGGCGAGGCCAGCAGAAAAATACCTGTCAACAGCTGATATTACATGGGTAATCTCACCCAGTCTCAAATGGACAATTCTTTCCAAGGAATGCCGAACCGAATCACCAACGATTAGCGCACCAGTGAGTACAGCGGTACTCACTGCTACCCCCAGGGCGAGCATAAGATTTTGTCTCCAGTAATGTTTAATAGTTTGAATAATTAGCTGGCGACTGGTCATGATAACGGTGAATTTCCCCGGTGAGGTTTCAGCTGCCCTTCTTCCAGCAAAAAGATCTTGTTTGCCCTTGCTGCCAAAGAAGTATTGTGAGTGACCATGATCAGTGTAACCCGGTCTGACTGGTTGATTTCGAAAAGTAATTCAGCCAGATTATCGGAATTTTTCTGGTCAAGAGCACCGGTGGGTTCGTCAGCTAATAAAAGGCTGGGAGCGTTTATCAGGGCACGCACCACCGCCGCTCGTTGGCATTCACCCCCTGACAGTTCCCCAGGTTTTTGATGGCGTTGTTCCCAGATTCCGGTTCTTTTAAGCAGTTCCTGCCCTCGCTGGATACATTGATTTTTCCAACCTCGATCTTTCAATGGCAAAGTTGGAACCAAAATATTTTCCCACAATGTGCACTGGGGCAATAAGTAGTGCTGTTGAAAAACGAAGCCAATTTGCCGGCTCCGAAAAGAGGCCAGTTGTTGGTTATTGAAAAGACTTACATCTTTTTCTTTGTACAAGACCTGACCCTCATTGGGTTGATCCAGGGTTCCAATAATATTAAGTAAAGTGGTTTTCCCAGAACCGGAGGGACCTACGATAGAAACGCTCTCACCTTCTTCAACTTCCAGAGATAATTTTGAAAGGACTTCCCGAATGAGGACTCCCTTTGAGAAAAAACTTTTACTGATTTGTTTAAGGCGTAAGAACATAAATTAGTTTTCATTCACCTGACATAACCTGGAAGATTTCCGGTGAATCAAAAAGACTCAAATTGACTTAATACACACCATGTCATATTCAACGTTCTCCAGCTTGTGCTTTATCCGGGGGAATGACAATGTTTGTTGATCACCTCTTCGTAAATATCAAGCATTTTTGAGGCTTGTTCTTTAATATGGAAATGTTCAATTACTGCTTCTCTTCCTGACTTACTCAATTGAAACAATCGATCCTGGTCATACAATAAATTCTTTAAGGCCGTTGCCAGCTTTCCCGGATGATTAGGTTTGTAAGTTATTCCGCCTCCGCTAATGCTGATAATTTCCGGGAATGCCCCCAGATGGGGTTGCACCACCGGCGATCCTGAAGCCAGGGCCTCAAGTAGATATAAGCCGAATGCCTCACCGTTGCGTACAGGAACGGAGACAACCGCCACTTTCTCAAAAAACTCCTCTCTTCCTTTACCGGTAAAATTCTCGTGGAATTCCACCCTGTCTAGTATGCCTGCTTCTCGTAATTTTCTTCTTTGCTCCCGGATAAATCGGGCATCGTCATGGGTATGACCACCCGTCAATATCAATTTTATTTCACTGCTCTCGGGATGCTTGCTCAATTCAATGAACGCGTCTACTAAAATATCGAGACCATTTCCATGGGACATTTGGGAAATAAATCCAATATTTCCTGGCTTTTCTGAAGCTGGTTGAAAACTATATTCTTCCGGATTAATGCCCAGATGCAGTCGATGCAGAGCCTCCTCAGAGAGGCTTAATTTTTCCTGCATCACCCCGGTGTAATAGTCGCTGACGGAAATAAATGCATCTACCTGAGTGGCTTTTTCGTTTATCAATGCCCAGACTCTTTTGCTGAACTCAGGGTGCATATTGTCTACCCAGACATCCTCATCCTGTAAAGAACATATCACCGGTACATTTAATCTTTCGGTCAACTGGTGAGCCAGCCCAAGTAGTAGTGCGTTGGAAAGATGGATAACATCAGGATGACAATGCTCACTAATCCAGGTTACCATCTTATCCAGTTCTTCGGCTTGTTGACCAGATTCTCCCAAGAGCATTGACATGGTTAATTCTTCCAGACCTTTAGCCCGGGTAGTGCCGGCCATGCTTGAAGCAAATTTCAAGGCTGGCTTTGAATTTAATATTTTGTCAATCCAATTCGGCAATACTTGGAATGAAGGCCATTTTTGTTTGAGATAGAGACTGATGGCTCCATAAAACACAGGAACATCTTCCAGATCATGTTCATCTTTAAATAAAGGCAGGTACATGGGAACCTTGATAACCTCGTGACCCAACATCCGGAGTTCATGCAAGTAATTAACATCCCGTAGACAATTGCCACAGTAAAAACTCCCTCCCGAACCTGGTATAATGTGGATTATTTGCATGAGTAAAATACTTTTCTAAGCTAATGGATGATTCCTTTATTTACCGAAGCAATAGACCTTGCCATCATGTGCTGCGATAAAGAATTTTTCGTTAGCACAAGCTGGGGTAGCCTCGATAGCTGACCCTATTTCATAAGACCACAATACGTCACCATCTTTTACATCTAATATCTGCACGTCTCCTCGCATATTAGCGGTAATGATCTTCCCGTCAGCAATCACGGGAGAAGCATCCACTCTTGCGCCTGAATGATGATCCCATAGGAGTTTTCCCGTTCTTTTATTCAGACAATAAATGTTTTTATCCCGGCCACCGATAATTAGCTTGTTGCGGTCTATTGCCGGGGAGGAGAGAAAGGGTAAATGATACTCAGGGTGTTCAAATTGCCAGACAATTTTGCCTTTATCCAGGTCAACACATGTCACCCGTCCGTCGTAATCTCCGATAAAAGCTTTATTCCTTTCGATTGCTGGTGAACCAGCTATATAGGTGGCTATATCTACTTTATTTCTGGGTTTTCCGGTGATCACGTCGATGATGTGCAAAAACCCGTCGCACCCACCAAAAATAGCTTCGTTCCTATAGATACCTACCGCCCCATTGACAAAATTATCAGTTTCATATTTCCAATGTAGCCCGCCGGTCTGTGCGTCCAGGCAGTATAAGAAATAGTCATAGCTGCCTACTACTATCCGGATTTCCTCCCCCTTGTTCCACCAATTTGCTGATCCTGAGATCTGGTTGTCCGCCTCAAATCTCCACTTCTCACTGCCATTGAGTAGATTTATGGCTAGGAGGGTCCCATCCAGATTACCGGCAAATATGGTTTCTCCAACTATGGTAACCGGGGCTTCGATTGCATTATCTGTCTGTAAGCTCCAGAGTTCATTTCCCTGGTGATCTAAAGCCCACAGGCAACCATCCACAGATCCCACCACCAAAATATTCCGACAAATGACGGGAGAAGCTTTGATCTGATCTTCTAATGCAAATGACCACCTTAGCGAAGGTGAGTCAGGTACCTCCAGATCGCTGATCCCTTGCAACTCCTGATTTCCTCTGAATATGGGCCAGCAATTCTGGTCCTGTGCAAGTATGTTGAATGTCAGAAATAGAAGAATTAGACTAATGTTAATCTTGCGGATCATTCTTGCTAATATTGCTTAAGGAAAGAGCTCCTGTGGGACAGGCTTTGATCACCTCTTCCGCTATATTCTCTAGGCCTTCTCTCAATTCATCGTCGAAAGGGATACCGATCTGTATGTCAAATCCCCTACCAATGAATGTCATTCCGTACTCTTCACTATGCTGCGCCGTCAACCGCACGCAAATTCCACATTTGACGCATTTTGCGGGTTCGTAAAGAGCTTTACCGTGCTCATAAAGTTTTTTCACCTGTTGGCGGTCTTCACTTCCAAATCTTTTTTGATCGGCTTGATAAGTGTCGGCATAGACCCTCAGCTTACAGGTCTCAATCTTGCGGCAGTCGCAATGAAGACATCGGGATGATTCTGCGACTACCTCTTCCAGGCTCATGCCTTTAGCCCTTCCGTAGATCGGTTCAATTCTATGTTGATCGGTCGATTCTTTTAAGAATTCCTTTACCTCTTCCGGCAGGATCCGTCCGAAACGGGAATTGAAGATTCCCGGCTCTCCTGTCACTTCCTCTCCTTTTAGATACTGGATGATGCAGAAGGAAGCTTCCTTTCCATGCGCCAGGGATTTGACTGCCATTTTCATCGGTTTGAGAGCAGCTCCGATGGCAAACACCCCGGGGATGTTCGTTTCGTAAGTCGTTCTGCTCACGATAATACCCTGTTTATAGGTTTCCAGGCCCCAGTTCTCTATTTGAGTATCCATGGCACCGGTGGCGATAATGACCGCGTCAAAATCAGAGGCTATTTGGAGAAAAGAATCTTTGGTCACTTCTTCACCCAGTTTAAACTCCACACCGATATTCCTGATGGATTCGATTTCAGCATCTAGTACCTCCTTCGGTAAGATCTCCTCATCGATGGCCCGCATCTGTCCGCCGGCTATGGCTTCCCGGTCGAATACCGTGCACTGGAGTCCTCTTAAACGAGAATGATATGCAGCGGCCAAGCCAGCCGGTCCGGCACCAATGACAGCTATGTGCTTGCCTTCAAGTGCGGGATCGGGATCTATCCAGGAGATATCATTGGAGGTGCCCAGATCTCCAGAATATCGTTTTAACAGACAAATAGCCACGGGTTCGTCTATATCTTTCCGGCGGCAGATTTTTTCACAAGGAGCTGAACAGATCCTGCCCAATACAGAGGGAAGGGCAATGTCTTTCTTAACAATTGCTAATGCTTCGTCAATCTTACCCGCCTGAAGAAACCGGATCATTTCAGGAATATTCATATGGGCAGGGCAGGCTTTCGTACACGGTGCTTCGCAGTCCCCTACATGATCACTCAACAAAAGATCCAGTCCCATTTTTCGAGCTTCCACGATTTCATCATCAATCGTGATGATCTCCATACCGGGTTGAACTTTCAGAGAGCATGAAGGAATTAGTTGTCCGGTTTTTGCGTCCTTTACCACACACAACATGCAGGAGGTATAATGATCGAGGCCTTCATAATAGCATAAGTGGGGAATTTCATATCCCAGCTCCTGCAGAGCTTTCAGCAGAGAGCTTCCTTCCGTATATTTTACTTCCTGGTTGTCTACTTTAAATGGCAGCATTATCATTAGTTTACTTCGACTGCTTCATAGGGACATACTTCTCTGCAATTATCACATCTAATACATTTTTCCATATCAATTTCGTGTTTCACATGGGGAGTGAAAGCAATAGCTTCCGTTGGACAATGTTGTACACAGATCGTGCAACCGATGCAATCCTCCGTGATCTGATATTTTATCAGCTCTTTGCATTTCCCCGTGGGACAGCTCCCCTGAATATGGGCTTCGTATTCTGATCTGAAATGAGTCAGGGTCGAGGTCACCGGATTGGGGGCAGTTTTCCCCAGCCCACAGAGACTCCCTTTGACCGTCCAATCGGCGAGAGTGGTCAACTGCTCCATATCTTTCGCCTTCCCCTGACCGGAACAGATTTTGTTCAATATCTCCAACATTCTTTTTGTACCGATACGACAGAAAGTACATTTTCCGCAGGATTCATTCTGAGAAAAGGAAAGAAAATACTTTGCCATATCTACCATACAATCCGTATCATCCAGGATGACCAAACCACCTGACCCCATCATGGCTCCTGCTTTTTTCAGGGATTCGTAATCTACCGGAATATCTGCCATGCTGGCCGGGATACAGCCTCCGGAAGGTCCCCCGATCTGAACCGCTTTGAATTTTCTACCATTGGGAATTCCTCCACCGATGTCTTCTACAATCTGCCTGATAGTGGTGCCCATCGGCACCTCGATTAAGCCTCCGTTTTTAATTTTACCAGTTAGCGAAAATACTTTCGTGCCTTTGCTGGTATCGGTACCGATCACATTGAACTTTGAAGCCCCATTTTTCAAAATAAAGGGTATCTGAGCGAGGGTTTCTGTATTATTTACCAGGGTTGGTTTGCCCCAGAGCCCTTCCTCCACGGGATAGGGTGGCCTGATCCGGGGGAATCCTCTGTCTCCTTCGATGGAGTTAATAAGTGCTGTTTCTTCCCCACAGACAAATGCACCGGCCCCTTCATACACCTGCAGTTGGCAGCTGAAACCCGTACCCTGAATGTTGGTTCCCACCCATCCGGCATCGGCACATATCGAAATCGCCTCCCGAATCCTGCTCACTGCATCCGGATATTCCGCCCGGATATAAAAATATCCTTGTTCCGCTCCACCGGCATAGGCGGCTATGAGCACTCCTTCAATCACCCGGTAGGGATATGATTCCAGTAACATCCGATCCATAAACGCTCCCGGATCGCCCTCGTCTCCATTACATATAACATACTTGGGATGTATAGCCTGGGTCGAAAATAATTCCCATTTAACCCCGGTTGGAAAACCAGCCCCTCCCCGGCCACGAATGCCACTGATCTGTACTTCTTTGATCACGGCTTCAGGTGTCATTTTCTCAAGACATTTCTTGAGAGCCTGAAACCCACCCATCTCCAGATATTCGTCAAGATCCAATGGATTTATGCTTCCCCGGAATTGCGTAGCGATAGGTATCTGTGGCCCCAGAAAGGCATGAAGTTGTTTGTCCCTGACTCCCTGACTGTGCCATTCTATACCATTCAATGCATGGTCACCTTGAATCGTTGAAACAACCCGATCTAATCTTAGCTTGATTTTATCGACGAAACGATGCGGCCTAAAATGATTCTCAATAATGTGGCGTACGTCTTCGGCTTTTACCTCGGTATATAAGGATGATTTTTTATCCCGGGGACTGATTTCCACCATAGGTACCTGAGCACACAATCCGACACAACTAACTGGTTTGAACCTGACCTGGAGATTATTTTCTTCAAGCACCTGATCTACCGCTTCCTTTACAGCCGAACTGCCACTGGCAACACAGCAAGAATCCAGGGTGATTTTTATTTCTCCATCAAATATTCCCTCTGCTTTGGGGCTGGAACGAGAAGGCTCGTCCAACAATTGCTTCTCGAATTCCAAAAGAATACTTTCCGCTTTACCAGAACTTAGATGGCTGAAGGTCACCTGATCGACCTGCGCGACGGGAGCTAAGGCACAGCAGCCCACACAATGAACTTTTTCCAACGTATAGGTCCCCGTGGAATCGGTGTGTCTGTCTGCTTCCAGGGCTAGTTTCCGGTGCAAGGCATCGTAAACCAGTAGAGACCCTTTCACATGACAAGCAGTTCCGCAACATACTTTGATAATATGTTTACCAACTTCATGCAGACGGAACTGAGAATAAAAACTGGCTACACTGATGATTTGCTCCGGTGTGATTTGGGTGAAATCACAGACTTTCCTAAGTGCCTCTTCCGGCAGATAATTGTATTTCTTCTGAATAGCCTGAAGAATTGGTATGAGTGACTTTTTCTCTCTACCCTTTTCTTCAAGTATCTGATCAATATCCAGGTAATCGATATTCAAATTTCTCTATTCGTTTCCAATGCAGTATAGATTCTTTTCGCCTCGGATATATATCTTGCCTGGTGCAAATGCAGGGGTAGCTACTGTTTCTTCACCCAATTCGGGTTCTCCGATCAGGGTTTTTTCCTTATCGACCTTGAAGATATGCATGACCCCTTCCATATCCAGTGCATATAATTTCCCATCTGCCACCATGGGAGAAGCATAAAATCCACCTGAACATTCGTGTTCCCAGTGTTTTTCTCCGGATTGGGCATCATAGGCAGCCAGGACACCATAGCTCGTGCCAATAAATAATAAACCGTCTGCCACCACAGGGCTGGCTACTTCGGGCAAATATTCGTTGCTTTCCCATACAATGGCGGCAGCATTGGTGCCAGGGCGAATAGCTACCAGTTTGGCATATTCGTTGGCAGCAAATACTAGTCCGGATCCCCAAGCTGGAGCCGGACCGACTTCTCCCATCATACAATCAACACTCCACAGTTCCTTACCAGAATCAAGATCATAGGCCGCCACGAGAGGGTCAGAGGCCAGGACCAGTTGAAGTTTATCTCCCACCGAAGCTAGAATTGGCGAAGACCAGGATATCTTAACTTCCCTTTCGGTCTCCCAGATGGTTTGACCGGTGCGGCAGTCCAGCGCCATCACTTTTCCTCCAAGGTTGGTGTCGTATTGAACGAATAATTTTTCCTTCCACGAAACCAATGATGATGAATGCCCGTAGTGATTATCAGGTACTCCCAGATTTCTCGACCATACCTCTTTACCTGACAGGTCCAAACTGATAATATCGCCTGTCGCGAAAATAGCGTACACACTTAAGCCATCGGTGGTCAGGGTTGGTGCCGACAATCCGGTATCATCAGTTACCTTGGGAGATTGAGCCGGTGATCCGGGTATATTGTTCACCACCTTTTGCCAAAGTAAGGTTCCACTATGTCGATTATAGCAGTAGATGATTTTCCCTCCACCATCGGCCCCTGCCAAAAACAAACGATCGCCCCAAATAACGGGCGAATTATTACCGTTCTTGGGCAGTGGAGTTTTCCAGATGATGTTAGTGCCGTCAGCAGGCTTCCAGACTACCGGAATATTTTTGTGAAAAGAAACTCCTCTTGCCAGAGGGCCCCGGAAAGTTCCATGTTGTTTCAATATAGATTCCAGATCCGGGAAAGTCCCTTCGGGCCGTACTGCTACCTGCCCTGCTTCATCAACCATCTCGGGGAGTGGAGAAGGTTCGATATCTTCTGAAGCAAGCTCAGTGACTGCAGGCTGTTCAAATGGACGCATTCCTTCCGTCCCCGTATTGACTTCTACGATCTCAATTTGTTCAACCGCTACTTCGGCTAGCCCTGCTTGAGATTCAGCGATGTTGAAACTTTGCAAATAGTCTTTTGTGTAAAAAGATGCACCCAGTGCCAGGAATAATACAATAGCTCCCACGATCAGAATGCCTCGTTGTACCAGCGATCGCAGGTGGAAGTCGTTTTTTTCAATAACCTGAGGGATTTCTATCTGGAAAACTAACTTTTGTCTTACGTTTAAGGCTATTCCAAATATGATCGCACTGATAAGCAATAGCAACGCTCCGGTATTTATTTGCCACTGATTATTAAAAAATGCTTTTCGAGCCAAGAGATCCAGGTTTCTGATTTCAGTTTTCAATGCATCATTGTTGGGTTCCTCCTCCAGGCGCTCCAGCAAAGTGGTCATCGCCACACTTTCCAAGGGATCGCTCCCACTGATCTGCAAATAGTTTATCAGCAATAAAAAGGAAATACTTAAACACAGGATAGCCGATCCGGTGATCAGGTAAGAACATAGTCGTATTTTTTCTTCTGTACTCATGTGAGAAAAGGTTCCTTTCCTACTGGGCAATAGTCCATACAGCGTCCGCAGCTGAAACAATTACCTTTATTTGGTTCATATATCTCCCTCGTGCTGAAAATGACCTGGTTGATCAGAAAAAAACCTAGTACCAGTCCAAGAAATCCTCCTAATATCGCTGATCCGGTGTAGAATTCCCTGCGGATATTTACTGCCGCTTCCACCAATTCCGGCATAGTTTTGCCTGATGCCAGGAAGGTTTGAACATCGATATTGTCAGGATCGTTTTCCACTTCGGGTTGGGTGATCAGCAATTCGGCCAATTCTACATCAGGATGTGCTCCCGACATAAAGACATGGGATTTACCTCCCAGATAAGCGCCTGTGCCAACTAATAGTGGAATCATTAGGGCATAAGTAACAAACCGTCTGGTATCTGCCTTTGTCTTTCTGATCGATTGAGAGGTGGTCGGTTGTTCAATCACATCAAAAGGGCAGGAGTTTTCACACAATTTACAATCAATGCATTCAGCCGGGGTAATGGTGAGGTGCCACTTGGAAAATCTGGAAGTCCAGTTGAGGAGGACCCCATAAGGGCAGAGAAATCGGCAATAAGGCCGGGCAATAAACAGCCCGATCAACAAAAAACTGACACCCAGGACAATCATGAGAAAGCTGGCATCCATACGAAAAAAACCCACGAATGGATCATACCGGCAAATCAGAAAATCTGTTCCGGTTGCAGCAAACAACACCGCAAGTCCCAGATACAGGTAAGGGATCAACCCCAGTGATTTGTTGACCCATGGAGCCAGAGTTATCGGATTGTAAACGAGTAGATCTTGTACCGCCCCCAAAGGGCAGGCGGCTGCACAGAAAATCCGGCCAAAAAACAAACTGACAATTAACGGGATGATAAAAAAAGCCAATACGGTCAGGGAGATTACATATTCGGGTTGAAATAATGATAAGGCTACATTTTGTACAGATCCGATCGGACAGATGCAGCCTTCCCGGTAGAATCCAAAGTAAGCTAAGGCAAATACTGAAACCCAAAGGATGCCCCGCCGGGATCGTCTCTTAAAAACGAACCAGGCAGCGAGGGCGAGGACTATGATCAATACCAAAACATCTGAATATTCCAACCACAGGGCCCGTGGTTCAGGAGTAGTGGGATGCGGTTGAACATATCCCGACTCAAAATCCGGTTTGGGAAAGCGTTGCTGGGCAAAGCTTGTGGCATTCCATGCCGTTAAGCACAGAACAAGGATGAGATTACCCCATAGATTTAGCCGGTTTTTTATGGTGCTCATTCAGATCGCGTCGATTCAGATTCAATAAAATCTCCTTTGACGAGATAGGGCTCAGATGCAGGTAGGCGTGCGATCGCATCAGAAGGACAAAGCCGGGCGATAGCACATACGTTGCAGTTCTTGCACAAGTCGTGTTTGATTTGCAAGTGTAGAGAACCGTTCCCAAAAGAGGAGCAACCTTTTACACATTTTGAGCATCCGATACAGAGTTCTTCGTTGACTACATATTCGAAATAAGGTTCTTCAATATATTTTCTTTCAATCGCTGAGGTCGGACACAGCTGGTTCTCCGCTCCGGTATTCAGATCATTAGCATCCGGTAAGAAAAATCCCCCGCAGAGATCACAGTAACCACACAAATCAAAAGCGTGTACACACTTAACGGCTGATGGGGTTAATACACATTCATCTGCACAGCGGCCACATTGGGTACATTTGAACGGATCGATCTGCCAAACCCAGTCTTCACCAGTTGAATTACTGAGTAGTAGCCCTCCAACACCACCCAGTCCTAGAGCTAGTGACATCCGCATCCCTCCATCAAGAAAATCTCTCCGATTATATGGTTTCGTCCTTTCCATCGGTTATTTATTTCGTTTCGGATACTTTTCTCGGAAAGCCGTTGCCTGGGTTTTAGAGCAGCCTTTGAATTTCAGACAATCCTCGCAAAAGGATTGTACCTGGCATGTTGTCGCAGGTGAGGTTGTTCTTTGGAGAAGTAAATATCCTGCCAGGCTGCTCAGGAGGATCGTTGAAAACCATCTTCCGGAGGTTTCGAAAAAATTTCTGCGGTTCATGTGCCTGATTTTTTTTCAAAAATTCTGACCTTTTTTTGGTCAATATCCAATGCGTAAATGATTCCCTCAGGTGATACGGTGATATCGGGAGCCTTTCCATCCCTGACAAATTTCGCCGGTGGTGCCACGACACTTACCAGTTCACCTGACGGCTTATGAATTTTTATTCTGACCAGTTTTTGCTCACTGGTTACAAAGGATCCATCTGATAGAATGGCCAGGTGAGCTGGATTACAGCATCCGGTAAAACCTTCGATGTAAGGAGAGGATGTCTCCCAATAGGTGCGCAATTTTCCATCATCGGTATAATTTTCAAAGGAATGTTTGCCGGGATTCACTACCCATAGCTCCCCATCTGTGTTTACAGCCAGATCAAATTCGGGACTGGGCACAATGAAGCCATGCAGGTCAGCTGCACTCGTCTTCCCTTCAATGATTCCCTGAATCTTACCGTCTGCAGCGGAGTATCGCATGATGCATCGGTTTCCTGCATCGGCGACAAATAGAGTGGAATCTCTCATGGCCAATCCCGTGATGACTGCACTATCCCCGAGTGGTTCCCAGGTTTCTGTGTGTTGCCCCTGCTGATCGAATACGGCAATATGGCGTCGGAATGCGATGAAGATCGAGCCACCAGGAGCAGAGTAAATGCACTGGGGAGCATCCGGCAAGTCGACTTTTAGCAGCTGATTGCCATCGAGATCCACTATTTGGAAATACTGATCAGCTCCGATGTACAATCTGTTGTTATCATAAAAAATCGCTCTGGGTTGATCGCATTTTAACAGGATGTTGCGGGTCTCTTTGTAATGGATCAAAGCTGGATCTACCGTGCGGAATGGTTCCAGATCCAAGGCATACGGATTACCTTTACCCTTTTTGTTGCGCGTGGAATTAAAGTCGATAACTATCATCACGCCAATAGCGAGCGCCAGGAAGGACAGAAAGATGTATATGGCCTTTTGTTTCATGACAGTTTTACGTCCGTAAATCGATACACATCATTTTTTTAGAATCTCGAAGAATCAATAAACCATCGGCCAGGGCAAAGGGGCCCCAGGAATCGTGGCCGTCAAATAATTTGTACTGATCCAAAGGGATATACCGGTTGTTACTCACCTGGGCTATCGTCAAAACCGCTTGGTCGTCGAGGATAAAAAACTTATCATCAGCCAAAATATATGGTCCTAAGCCGAACCGGTCAGCTTGTCCACTAGACCATACAAACTGGTTAAAGTTCTGGGGATCTACGCAGACAAATTGGTTGCGCAGTGGACCGGCATCTTTGGGTAGGACGCTGTAAATGTATCCATCGTGGTAAATGGGTGTCTGCTGCTCGCTGGAAAGACCATCTTTGGTTTCATATTCCGCTAAAATGTCGACGCTGAATGACCCATTATTTTCGTTCAATTGGATGACCATGCTTCCTGCCCCGTAACCAGCGGCGAGGAAAATTTTGCCGTCAGGCAGGCAGACCGGAGAAGGGGCCACTACCTGGTGCTTCCACTCGTTGGTCTGCCACAGAATTTCCCCTTTCCGAGTTCCTTCTGCTCGTACGCCTACCACGCCACCGATAGCGCTGTACACATACATTTTTATACCGGCAAATACAAAGGGCATGATTGAGGAATGCGACATTTTCCATCCCATTTCATTCGGGGTCTCCCAAATCACCTCCCCGCTCTGAGCATCTACACCTATTAGAAGTGCTTTGCCTCCGGGAGCCAGTACCGCTTCCTCGCCGTCTAGCAACGGGCACTGACCGGTGTACCAAAATGGTATTTCTGTCCCGTATTCAGTTGTGAAATCGAGGCTCCAGAGGAGGTTGCCGCTGACCCGGTCCAGGCACATTACCTGGCTGGTTGGTCCCAATGTTAAAATATATTTCTCATCAACGGCAGGAATGGTTCGGGACATCCCATGGTTGCGTTTTAGGTTTAGGCCATACCATCTTCTCCACAACTCGTTTCCTGTCTTTAATTCGAAACAACGGAGCATCTCTGCTTTTTCCTCTTCATCATAGTCCAGCACGTAAACAGCTCCTTGATAGATAGCAGGCCCGGCGTGTCCTTCTCCCAGATCCTTAGTCCAGACAATCTTCGGACCTGAAGGCCCAAACCGGTCGATCAGTTTTATTTCTGATTTACAGATGTTATCGAAATCTATTCCCCTAAATCGTGGCCAATTCTCTGTTGATGAGACTGTTTTATCTGAAAACCGTTCAAAGAATTCCCCGATGTTTATCTTCTCCCGAACAATCCCGGAATTTTTCCGTCCATCCATGTCCGGCTGTCTTAATTCAAATTGTTGGGTGGGATCGCGGATCAGCCACCAAAAGCTCAGCGAGGTGATCGCTATCAAGGGTAACATGAAAAGAAGGACATATTTGTTTCTGGCAGGCATGGGCTTATTCTGATTGCAGAATGTTGTAAACCATCAGCACATCACCATGTCGGACGTACAACTTTCCATTGTAAATGGTGGGATGGGCCCAATGCGGACCACTGCCAAGATCAACTTTAAAAGAGCTTACCACTTCAAACGTCTTGGGATTGGGTTTTACCAAAGCGATATTTCCCGATTTTTCTTCATAACAATAAAGCATTCCGTCAGCGAAGATCACCGAGCCTTTGTTATGCCACTCTACTTCATATTGAACTTCTCCCGTCTCCCAATCAAGGCATACCCAGTTTCCAAGTCGATTGTTGGTCCAGTTCGAACCGTAGATATAGCCTTCCACATGCACGAAACCTCCGTGGTGTGTGTCCAGCGTGCGATTAACCCATTTTTCCTGGACGGATGTACCAGCTGGATCCAATTTCAACATCACGGAAGGATAGTCGTATCCCTTTGAAATAAAGATCTCGTCTTCCTTAAAGATGGGCGTATTGACCAGAATTAATGATCTGCGTTCAGACCATTCCGGGTTAAAATATTTATAGACCCAGGACAGGTCTCCGGTCTCCGGGTCAACGGCAACCAGGTCTTCACCCGTCATGGCCAGAATAAAGCGGTGACCTTGATGTTCAAATAATACCGGTGATACATAAGAACGCTCAGCACTCAGACTCTTGGTTTTCCAGGCCAACTCTCCCGTGTGCTTATTGAAGGCGACAACAGTTGTCTGATTTCCCCCTGGTGAGCATATGACTTTGTCGTCAACGATCAACGGAGATTCCGCAACTCCCCACCGACCCCATTCTCCTTCAAAATCTTGGTCTACGTTAACGGACCAGATTTGAGCTCCATCACCGGCATCGATGCATACGAGTTCTCCCGTACCACTCACCAGATAAATCCGGTCGCCATCGATGGTGGGCGTACTCCGGGTGTCGGGATAAGAATTAGGCCAGGACTGACCATAAGGTATTTGCCACTTGATATTTCCCGCAAAGTCTATGGCAGAAAGATGATCCGTCGTACCCATCATACCAGTTACATAAATGGTATTGTTGGCCACAATCACCGAGGAAAAACCCCTACCTATGCCTTCCACGGTCAGGATTCTTTCAGGACCCTGTTCAGGCCACATTTTCAACAGGCCTTGTTCTTGATAGTGGCCATCTCTGTTTTCCCCCCGCCACTGCGCATCCTGAGCACTCAGGCAGAGTGTAAAGAGACTGATAAAAATGATGAGAGAGATATTTCTCTGAGGCATCGTTCTAAGGTTGATTAAGAAATTTTGTAAGCGATCAAGGTATTACCGTGACGAACATACAGGTGGCCGTCTCCGATAACCGGGTGAGCCCAGTGCTGTCCACTACCTAAAGTAACCCTCGTTTGGCTGATGATTTCAAATCTGTCTGGGTGGGCTTTTACCAATGCTAATTCACCCCTGTCGCTATACCAGTATTGCAAGCCATCGGCATAAATGATTACGCCATTACCAATCTCCCTGGTAGTATATTTTTGATCTCCGGTTTTCCAATCGATGCACTGCCATTCCCGGTTGCTATCACCCGATCCGTAGATATATCCATCAACTAGTACAGCGCCTCCGATCCGGCTGTTGAGGGTCTTATTGTACCACGCTTTCGTGATTTTGCTACCATCTGCATTTAGATCAAGTTTCACCCCTCCCTTTCCATACCCGCTAAAGCAGTAGACAGCACCCTGGTGATAAATAGGCGTGTTGGCATGGATCGAGTAGCGATTGGTTTGCGGGTGGGACCAGAGTAGTTTTCCGTTATCTGCATCCACACCCAGGATATTGTTGGCAGTCATCGTCACCAGCAGTTTCCGGGTGGGCAGTTGGATCAGGGCAGGGGTACAATGGGCAGATATATCTCCCTTGCCAGGGGATGACCAGATCAGTGTTCCTTCAAACCGATTCAAGGCAATCAGGTTATTTTGTTTACCTCCAGGGGTACAGTATACTCTGTCGCCATCGACGACTACGGTTTCAGTGATACCCCACTGAATGTTTCTACCATCGAAATCCCGGAAGAGATCCCTGCTCCAGCGGATCTTTCCACTAACCGTATGCATGCAGACCAATCGTCCTTGCCCCGATAATATATACAGCAACTCTTCGGTGACGCTGGGAGATGATCGCGATCCAGGATAACTGGTGCTAAACTCTTCACCGTAAGGGGATTTCCAGAGCAGTTTGCCATCCTTGCTGAGCGCGTAAACATAACCCGTCTTACCTTCCATCCCTGTCAAAAAAATCTGATTCCCAACAATGGCTGGTGAAGAATAACCAATTCCCAGATTATCGAATGTCCAGCTGAGTTGAGGCCCTGCTTCCGGCCATTTCTTTAGAAGCTGTTTTCCAGGATAAATGCCATTTCCATCAGGTCCCCTCCAAGAGGTCGTCAAACTTTGACCGAAACTTGGAAGAACCATAATACTACATGCTAGAAAAAGGAACCAACATCGAGATTTCATGGATGAATTTTTGATTTATCTTACAAAACGCACTATCACATTCTCATGAATGTCAATGAACTAGGTTATGATTTTTCATCAGCCTGAACAATGACATTTATCAACTCTGGTTGTGACGAGCATGTACCTCTGAAAGTGAAAGGATCGAATTTTGATTGCCGACTACAAGTTCAGGGATCGGACCAGAAAGCGATTGGTTACGGATTTTTCTTTATGGCTCAAATGAGAGGAGCCGCTGAAATTTCCCATACTTGATATCCCCGAATAGCTTTGTATCAAAGCAAACGGTTAGGAGTCGATGGGAATCTTTGAGTGGCTTGGCTCAGTTGAGCTGACCTACTTGACCACAAGAACTTATTTTTTGGTCGAAGAAGTAGCTAGTGTACCTCATATAAACTTTCCCAATAATTGTGCTGAAAAAGCCTCTTGCTAGGTCTTTATCTCGCCCAACGGATCCTCACGTCTTACTCAGTTTAGCAGGCAGATTGAGCACTACATCAAAGGAGGGTTTGGGCTTTCTCTCGCGGTCGAAAAGTAGGGGATGATTGGTGCGACCCGGAATGGGATATCCATTTTTCCAGGTAAACGCGTCATGCACACCCCAGAAGGTGACGCGATCAATCTTATCTCGCTTTTCGTAAAAAATGCGGAAGACCTCTTCATATCGAACGGTTAGCTGCTTTTGTACAGTATCGGGTAATCCGTCTTGATAAGGATCGAGAAAAGCTTCAAATTCCTCCAGTTGGAACTGAGGATCTCTCAGTACACCTCCGATAACCTGGCCCTCTTTTGTGAGGGGAAGAACATCAATGTCTAATTCTGTGATCATGACTTTGACACCCAAGGAAGCAAATGTATCGATGGCAGCCTCTATGTATTCATTCCTGGGATAATTCAGTCCCCAATGAGCCTGAATTCCAATACCATCAATGCGAATACCCTCCTTTTGCAGCATCCGCACCATCCTGGCAATTCCGTCTCTTTTCGCTGGTCGCCATGCGTTAAAATCATTGTAATACAGCTCGCTGTTTGGAGAATACGCACTGGCATACCTAAATGCCAGTTTAACCAGTTCCTCGCCCTTGCCAATGCCGTTAACCCATTTCGTGGGCCGGTAGGACCCGTCATTGTCGATCACTTCATTTACTACATCCCAGGCATCTACTTTGCCGGCATAACGGCCGGCGACAACTTCGATGTGCTGACGAAGTCGCTCAGCAAGTGCTTTGGGTGTTTTGGGATTCCCTTCTGTATCCTTAAAAAACCAATCCGGGGTCTGATTATGCCAGACTAGTGTATGTCCTACGATAAACATGTCATGTTCTTTTCCAAAAGCTACCAGTTCATCGGCTGGTGCGAAATTATAAATGCCTGGTTCAGGATTGATCGGTCCCGCCTTCATTACATTCTCAGCAGTGATGGAATTGAAATGGGTCAGCACAATTTTCTGCCCGAGGGTATCACGACCAGACACCACCCATGGATTTAGCGCAGCACCCATCTTGAAGGCACTTTCGTATTCTTTTTTAAGTGTGGATGGTTGAGTGTTCTGAGCATAGCCAGTATCCATGAGGAAACTGATAAACGTGACTACCAGCAATTGCACTTGGATTTTCATGGAAGCAGTCTTAAATCATCTTAAATCTATAAAACTTATCTCACCGGTATTGCTCAAGAACTGGTCCTGCATTTTGAGCGTCTTACTCTGAACCGATGATCTGATAGGATTATTTAGATCTGCATAGCAGGTTTGGTGAGTGATATTTTGCGGCTGTCCTATTGCTGGACTTGATATTTTCTGATCTGCGTTGGGACCTTCTTTTCCAACTTTTTGGAATTCTTTTCCACACCTCGTGCAAAAAGATCATGGGAAATATTCATATACGAGAAAATTATTATATAATGTTGCGGAACATTACTGAAACAAAAGATTTTAACTAAATGGAGGTCAAAGTACACACCAAGACACAGAACACCCATCAGGAAAAACCGATAGGCAGTTACACATCTGATGAGGTTTTACGAGCGGCAACAGACTATTTTGAGGGCGACGAGCTCGCTGCCACGGTGTGGCTGAACAAATATGCGTTGAAGGATCCCGACGGAAATATCTACGAGTCTTCTCCGGCTCAGATGCACCGGCGCCTGGCAAAAGAGTTGGCCAGAGTCGAAGCCCAATATCCTAATCCAATGACCGAGCATGAGATTTTTAATCTACTCGACCGGTTCAAATATCTCGTCCCACAAGGTGGCCCTATGTCCGGCATAGGAAATGATTTTCAGTTATCATCTCTGTCAAATTGTTTTGTGATCGGAAACAACTGTGACTCCTACTCAGGGATCATTAGAACAGATGAGGAGCAAGCCCACCTGATGAAACGTCGCGGGGGAGTGGGACATGACCTTTCTCATATCAGACCAAAGGGAAGCCAGGTACTTAACAGTGCACTGACATCAACCGGACTAGTACCCTTTATGGAAAGGTTCTCCAACTGCACCAGAGAGGTAGCGCAAGATGGTCGCAGGGGTGCCCTCATGCTGACAGTATCGATCCTGCATCCCGATGTAGAGGACTTTATCGATGCCAAGGTAGAGGAAGGCAAGGTTACGGGAGCGAATGTGTCTGTCAAGATTAACGATGCATTTATGAAAGCGGTGATTGGTGGTCAGACTTATACCCAGCAGTGGCCGGTAGAGACCGACAAACCAGTGGTAACTGATCAGATTGATGCTGAGCAACTGTGGCATAAGATCACGTACAACGCCTGGAAATCGGCAGAACCCGGTGTGCTATTTTGGGATACTATCATCAGGGAATCTATACCCGATTGCTACGCAGACCTGGGCTATAAGACGATTTCTACAAACCCATGCGGCGAAATACCCTTGTGCCCCTATGATTCTTGTCGGCTGTTGGCGCTAAATCTCTATAGTTTTGTCGAAGATCCTTTTACGCCTAATGCCACTTTCAATTTCGAGAAGTTCAACAGGTATGTGCAAGATGCGCATAGATTGATGGATGACATTATTGACCTTGAACTGGAAAAGATAGATCGAATACTGGCGAAAATAGAGTCCGACCCGGAACCAGTCTCAATCAAATCAACCGAAAAGGAACTCTGGTTGAAAATCAAAAAGACCTGTGGGGAAGGTCGTCGTACTGGGATTGGGATCACCGCGGAAGGAGATATGTTAGCTGCTTTAGGACTGCAATACGGCAGCCCGGACGCCACAGAATTTGCCGTGGAGGTCCACAAGTGCCTGGCATTGAACGTATATCGAAGTTCCGTTGTATTGGCGAAGGAAAGAGGGGCTTTTCCCATCTATGACGGGGAAAGAGAATCATCAAATCCCTTCATTCAACGCATAGCAGATGCTGATCCAGCCCTCTATCAGGATATGATCAAACATGGACGGCGAAACATCGCTATGCTGACCATCGCACCAACCGGCACAACCAGCTTGATGACGCAGACCAGTTCGGGTATTGAGCCAGTGTTCTTGATCAGCTACAAACGTCGGCGCAAAGTGAATCCTAATGATTCAAACGTGACCATTAGTTTTGTTGACGAAGTAGGCGATGCTTGGGAAGAATACTTTGTATTTCACCATAAGTTCAAAGACTGGCTTGTCAGCAACGGCTATACGGTTGAAAAAGTGATGGAACTGGACGAAGATTCCTTGCAGGAAATCATTCAGGAATCCCCTTACTACCAGGCCACCGCCAATGACATTGACTGGGTGGCAAAAGTGAAAATGCAGGGCGCCATTCAGAAATGGATAGATCATTCGATCAGTGTGACAGTCAATGTACCGAATGAGACTTCGGTCGAGTTGGTGCGGGAGATTTATCGAACCGCCTGGGAGTCGGGCTGCAAAGGATGCACCATTTACCGAGATGGTTCGCGTACCGGCGTGCTGGTGTCAAAGGAAGAGCACAATGAACAAAATCTGGGCGGCACCGTCTTTGAGCTTAAAGACTCAGTTCCACCAAAGCGACCGAAAAAGCTGGAAGCGGCTGTGCTGCGATTTAAAAACAATCGAGAGGATTGGATCGCCGTGATTGGAACATTGAATAATAAGCCCTACGAAATCTTTAGCGGTAGAGCCGAAGATACCTTTAAGCTACCTGACTACGTGACACACGGATGGATTATTAAGAATTTTGACGATGTGAATAACCGTAATCGATACGACTTTCAGTTTTTAGACAGAGGTGGCTATCGTGTCACGATCGAAGGTCTTTCACGTTCATTTGACAAGGAGTACTGGAACTATGCCAAGCTTATCTCGGGGGTAATGCGTCACGGGATGCCTTTGAATTATGTGGTCAACCTGGTCAATGGAATGAGTCCGGATGAACAGAACATCAATACCTGGAAAAAGGGTATTGTCAGGGCATTGAAAAAGTTTATACCCGACGGCACCCGGGTAGTGAAAAAGGCATGCCCCGGATGTACGGATCCTGATGGCCTGATCTACGAAGAAGGTTGCCTGCTTTGTAGAAGCTGCGGTTATACAGAATGTGGATAGCCGATATTCGAAATTCTTGCACTTCGCTCGATCAGATTTGAATGATACTTTAAGACAGTCTGAAGACCGAGTCCATCTCTTTTCAGTCAGATAGATCGTACCAGAACATCCTGTTCCCGATTATCAGTTGATGTCGCTACTCTTCGATACTCTCATGTTGCTATGTGAAACAGGCTACAGGCAGGGGCTCACCAGAAAGGTTTTGATCTTTGCCAGACGATAATATGATTTCTGGTAGATCACACCGGTAGAACCCCAGGAAGAGAATGGCCGCCACGCTTGACGTCGTCCCAGCGAGTTTTTGGATCTCACCCGACTTTATTTAGCTATCTTCTGGCCTCATTAACTTAAATTAAACACCATGGGAAAATCTACTTCTATCCTGATCATCTTGCTGCTGTCCTTTTCGATGGCGATGTCGCAAGACTACACCTTGTTTATGACCATCGATTTGGATCCCGCTCCTGGGAAAGCCCTGGATCTGGAGAAAGGCGTGAAGGCCCATAATGAAAAGTATCACAAAGAGGGAAATACCAAGGGCTACCTGTGGAGCGTACTGAGCGGACCTCGCGCTGGCAAGTACGTCTGGGGCCAGGGACCTATGTTGTGGGAAGGCATGGATGCCGGCTTGAGTGAAGATCACGCAGCAGACTGGGAAATGAATGTTTCGGCGCATTGTAAGAGTATCGGCAATTTTAACTATATGTTGAGAGACGATGAACTCAGTTATAATCCGGAAAATCAGGTAACAGCTCCAAAGATTATTGCCAAGATTTTTACAGTCACCGGCAATCGGGCAGCAGTCCTTGATGCGCTTGGGGAGATAGCAAAAGTTTTCCGAGCAAAGAAGTACCCGCAAGCCCGCCGGGTGTATACGAGTGTCTTCAATAAAAAAGACAATGAGGAGGTGGCTTTGATCTATCCGTTTGAAAGTTTCAAAATGTTTGAAACATCAACTGGATTGCCTCCGGGTTTTCAACAGGCTTTTGAAGAAATCAATGGGCTGGGCAGTTGGCGGAGGCTGGTAACTGATCCCATTCAGGAAAACAGCGACGGCTTCTATGATGAAGTGCGGGTGCTGGTGGAGTGACATTTTTTACGTTTGCAAGTGATCTTCGGAGGACATGGCCGAAGATCACTGCAATGCTGGAGCGATCTTTTCAATGCAGAGCAATGCGATGGTTCAAGGATTTGCAATACAAACCTAAAGCGATAAAATAGATCAAAGCGAAATAGCTGTAATTCAGGGGAAATACAGCCATCCAATCATTATTTTGCATCAGCAGCGAATAGGCATGCATAATAACAGACCCACCAAGGTGAAATATCACCAATCCGTAAAATAATTTATCGATAGTGCCTTTAAGCGGGATTCGTTTTATATAAAAAATAAAACCTGTGCACACGTACCCTCCAATGATAACTATGATCCAGTGAATCCAGAATGGTGCTTCGGTCAAAGGGAACTTGTAAATAAGCCGTAAAGTATGTGCTACAGTACCCCCGGCATAGGGTACGACGGCTAGTCTGGCAAAAGTTCTGAAGTGAAAATCGCTGAGCATGGTGACCTATTTCAGTTTGCAATGGTTCGGTTGATTAGACTTCTGATTAGAAGATCAAAAACCTAACGAACTCTTCGCAAGCTCCCCTTCTATTTCTCATTGGAAGAAATCAGATATGGTAAAATAAATCTGATACTCTCCTAGAGCACGGGAACAAATTTCGAGTTAAGACCCGGTTCCTGACGTTTCACTTTTTCCAAAAGTTAAGCCGACGTTTTAGCTTTCGCCACCTTTTGATGGGATGATTTCTTATGAAGCGTCTCATCAGCCAGGGAGATAATCGCTGAAGAAGCAGGGTGATGCCCTCATTTCCTCCAATAAAAACCTCCTCTTTTTTCTTGATAATTGCCTGAAGTATTTTTTTGGCAGCTTTCTCAGTAGAATAAGCACTTTGATACGTTGCTTCTACTCTATCAAAGAGCGTTCCATCGCCCTTTAAGGCGTGGGCAGTAATATCTGTTTGGATAATGCCAGGCACAATGATAGTGATGAATACTCCGGAACCGACCAGTTCACTTCGAAGCGACTCAAAAAATCCATGTAAAGCATGTTTGGAGGCAGCATAGGCAGAGGTGCGCGGTACTCCGTATTTCCCGGAAAGACTACTGGTCACCACCACTTGTCCGGATTGGCGCTCTATCATATGGGGAAGTAATTCTTTTGTCAAAACCATTGGCCCAAAATAATTGACGTTCATGATTTTTTTATCCGTCATCAATGAAGTTGCAAGGGCAAAGTCCCTTAATCCTATACCAGCATTGTTTACCAATATATCGATTCTCCCAAAGCAAGCCAACGCATCATCTACCTTATCAGGGAGTTGATTCAAGAGTTCCAGATCGATGAGTATGATTCGACTCTTAGCTCCAAAACCTGACAATTTGGATTGGACGCGTTCAAGATTTGTGTAGCTACGGGCTGACAGGATGATGGAAGCTCCAGCTTGAGCGAATTGATAACACAGTTGCTCCCCAATACCCGAGGAGGCACCCGTTATCCAGACAACCTTACCTTTAAATGAATACAACTCACTTCTTAAAATGACGTTTTACGAACTTGTGAAAGTTAATTCAGAAATGGACTGATCCGAATCAATAGGTGACATTGATTTATGTCAGACTTTTATGATCCGATTCCCAAGGGATCATTGTGATTAGAGTGTGAAATGTGGAGCGGTGATTGAGCGGGAAGTACTGTTCGGACAGTTGTTGTTGAACTGCCACCAGCCTTACAGATTGATTTTAATTCCAAATCCAATTCCGCTCAACCCGATAGAGCCCAGCGTCACATCCTGATCCTGGTTAAAGGTGGATATCGCTACTCGTCGATATTCCCGTGCTTTTATGCGATACAGGTTTCTGGCAAAATACCCAATGCTGCCGAGGCCTGATGCGACAAACGTGGTTAGTGATTTGCTATGGGGAAAGGGATCAGCAATAGTCACCGTGATGATTCCGACCAAAGCTCCACCGGCGATGATCCATCCGGTGGCAGCATGTTTCTTGGCTAAGATCCAATCTTGTTTTGCCTTGGGAACATGTGAGATCAATTTTGTCACCTGCTTCTTGGAAATCTTTTCCCCGTTGAGGTAGAATCGATCCCCCATCACGAACCATTGCAGATCTGTTCCTACAGTGATTTCCTGGGCAAGTATTTCCATGCCGGGGCTAACTAGCAAGGGCATAAACCAGTAAAGGCTAAAGATCTTCCACCAACTTTTTCCGGCGTACATACCTAATTGGATTGAGCATTTGTCACCCAGTTAATTTGTGTGACAACAAGAGTCAATGACTCGGGTTTTGATGAAAGATGAGTGAGCTCAACCCTTCCCTGGATATTTGAAGGAGACTTGGTGCATATAATGACCCAAGATCAAAAAAGGGACCACTACCGCAGTCCCTTTTCTAGATTTCTTTAGATAATCCTACATGCCCGTAGGGATATTCCACTCTTTCATTGTAAAGGTTGTAAACACCCTCATAACCTTTCGGATGTCCTTAACTTCTTTGGCAAAAGTGGCAAATTCTTCACTGCTAAATACCGTGTCGGTGAAGTCAAGCAGGTCTTTAAAGGAAGGAGCTGTGGCCACGGCCACATGAGTCGCACCCACTTCGTTGCCAGAAATGAACTGATGCAAATCGAGGCCCATTTTCCCTCCGGTTTTGGCCATCAGACCGTCACGCATTTTTGTGAAAGCGGCAGCGTAGGTAGCAGGATCGGAAACGGATAATTCGTACACCGTGGCGTAGTTGTTACCGGGGATTGGCTCGCCAATCAACATCTTACCGAGGTACGACGCTACTCCTTTGATGGATTTATCCATTGACTGACTCAAGAGGGCATAATCCAGGCTCTGCTGCAGCATACCCGAATACATCTGGCCAAACTGCTCTGTACTCGGAGTGGCAAAGAGAATCTCATGGGTCCACTTGTCGGAAGAGCTGGAGAACATATTGGAACTCAAAGCAGCATAAGGCATCTTCTTGCCGGTTTCTGAGGTGAAGAACTTATCGAAAGCCGCGGAAACCTCAGCATCGTGACCAGGCTTGACCTCGAAATGATAAACAGCCCAGTACATATCCTGAGCAATGCCAACACAAGCGAAGAGGAAGGCAAGGGTGAAAACAAGAATTCTTTTCATGATTAACGGAAATTAAATGGTGATTAATTGGTTTTCAATTGGTTTATACAATGAATCTGGCGATTCCAATGCATTTGGTCATACATACGAGGTCTGGGGCTGCCACTCAATTTAGCGATTTCATTGTAACCTTGCTTACATAATCAGTACAGAACTTCAATACTGGGCAAATCCTATGTAGAAGTTCTTACTTTGTAGAGCCTTGTTTCAAGTATTCCTATTACTGATTTATGAAACCGGTCATACTGGTCGCATTTGCCAACAATGATGATGATCCGCTGCTCACCTTATATGCGGAAGAAGCGGCAATTAAGAAACAGCTGGCACCCTTGGTCGAACAGGATCTGTGCGAGTTGGAAATCATTCTGCAAGCAGATACCCAAAAGATCCTTGATGCATTCCAACGTTACAAAGACAGGGTGGCGATCTTTCACTACGCTGGGCATGCGGAGAGTTTTGAGCTTCATCTGGAAACCGTAGAAGGACAAAAAGAAGTGGCCAATGGCAGAGGATTTGCCGAGTTTCTGAAATTTCAGAAAGGCCTGCAGTTGGTATTTCTAAATGCATGCTCGACAGAGCCGCAAGTAGAAGATCTGATTAATGCCAATGTAAGTGCGGTGGTTGCTACATCCCGTCAGATTGATGAGAACATAGCCGCATTTCTTAGCCTTTGTTTCTATCGTAGCCTGGGTGCAGGAAAAGGCATCCTGAAAGCTTTCAAAGAAGCGACAGCTGCGGTGCGCATGCGATATGGTGATGAGCGCTCGAAGTACTACAAGAAGGAAGTAGCAGAATCTGATCAGTTGCCATGGCAGCTCCATATCCGGCCGGGTAGCGAGATCGTGAAGGAGTGGAACATCCCCGAGGCTGCCGGAAATCCTCTTTTTGGGCTGCCTGATGTTCCGGAAGGCCCCTTGCCTGATACACCCTTCCGGTATTTTCAATGGTTTAGGGAAGAAGATGCCGCCATCTTTCACGGTCGCGGTAGAGAAATACGTCAATTGTACGACAAGATCGTTGACCAGCCAGGACCTGCAGTGATTCATCTCTTTGGCCGGTCTGGGGTGGGCAAATCCTCACTATTGGCAGCAGGTTTACTCCCTCGTTTGAAGGCGGTGCAGCAGGTCTATTATAGCCGTGCAGACACTAATACTTCTGGGCTTGATGCCTTGGCTTCATTATTTAATTGCTCTCCTGATTCCGCTTCAATTATCGATAATTGGAAGGAAGCAGAGAAAGAATCTGGACGACCAATCACCGTCATTCTCGATCAATTTGAGCGGTCTGTTATAAGTCATGATACATCGCTGACTCACGAGGAACATTCCAGTAAACTACAAGGATCAAATGATCTGAATGACCCTTTTATCATATTTACGCAGGAATTAAGTACCACCGAAGGAAGACCTGAAGGGAAGTTAGTTCTCTCGTATCGCAAGGAATATCTCGCCGAAATTGAAGATCGCTTCATTACAGCAAAAGTCGAATATCAGAAGCAATTTCTGGATGAGCTGGACTGGCTAGGCATTCACGAAGCCATATCGGGGATCTCCAACGATCCTGCCACGGCCAAGAAATATCATTTGACCGTGGAGAACGGGCTCTCGGATCGCATCGCTTACGATTTGCAGCGGGGAGAAAATCTTTTGATCGCACCGGTTTTGCAGGTACTACTTTCCAAAATGTGGGATGAGGTAAGAAACGGGGAGAAGGGACCGTTTTTTTCCTTGGAGACTTACCAGCGGTTGCGGAACGAAGGCATCCTCTTAGATGATTTTTTGAAAGAACGCATTGAAAACGTTCGTGCAATATATTCGGATGAGGTTAATTCTGGTCTAGTCTACGATATTTTGATGTTTCATGTCGACTCGAAAGGGGCTTCCCAGAGCCGGTTGGTCGACGAACTGTTGGCACGTTATGAGCATGTAGGATCCAGAATTCAGCCAATTATAGATGAACTGGAGAATCAATACCTCCTTGTGACCTTGCAGTCATCAAACGGTGATCGTCACTCTATGTTAGCACACGATGTATTAGCACCCTTGATTCGACACACCTACGAAGAATCGGATTACGATGGTCAACGAGCCCGGCGCATTTTGAATCATCGTATTGAAGAGTGGCTGAATGAAGGATCCGGATTTCTACTCTCGCAGATCGACCTCAATTTAGTGCTTGCCGGGCAGCAGGGCATGGGTGTACTGACCAGCAATGAATTGAAGTTTATTGAAGCCAGTAGAAAAAGGAATCGAAAGAAGAAAGCCATCCGGATTGCACAATGGTCCATACTTGCTTCGGCCTTGCTGGTTATTGCTGGTCTGTCGATCAATACAGCGAGGCAAAGAGCGCTTGCAGCGGAACAGGCCGCCGAGCTATCGGAGCAAAGGTTGGCGGTAGCAGAACAAGAGATACAGTTAGCCGAACAGGAAGCCGAACTGACTAAATTTACCCTGGAGAGTCAGCGCCTGCGGCTTACCACAGATAGCCTCTCAGTCGGCCTTGAGGTGGCTCAGATACAAAACGAGGAAATTACAGAGAACTTCTCGGCTTTAAGTAACGAGAAAGAGTTGGTCGATCTCCGGAATCAGATTCTGATCTTGATAAATGAGAGTGTGGAAAGGGGATTCTCGGGCGCTATCCATTTTGAAAAAGACGGAATACCCATCATTCATGATGGATTCGGTTTGGCACAGCAAGAGGCTCGCAAGTTCTTTAGTCCATCAACGGTATTTGACATAGGCGGAATAGCTAAAGTTTTCACTGCCGCCTCATTTCTGCAAGAAGCTCACCTACATGGTGTCAATCTTAATGATCAAATTAGCTTTCATTTTGAGGATGTACCATCTGACAAGGCTGATATTACCATTGGGCATCTGCTTCAAAACAGTTCGGGCCTATCTGATTTCCCTGATGGAGGACGAGGTTTCCGTAAGATGGATCGAACATCTGCCATCAAACAAATTCTCAATCTGCAAATGTCTAGCAGCCCGGGGCAGGAAAGCACAGGGTCGAATGCCGATTATATCCTGCTGGCTAGCCTACTGGAGGAGAAGCTTTCCACAGGTTTTGCTGAATATGTTCAAACCATGGCTTCTGAGATCTACCGGTTGGAGCAGACAGGACTGCGAGGGATGCGCTCTTGGGATGCGAACGTCGTTTCTAGAGGATATGGTGTGGAGAGGAGAAGTCGAGATCTGGCCTCCGAATGGCCGGAGGCGACATGGTCGATTCTTGGTGCCGGTGGGATGCTCTCCAACCTGGATGATCTCGTTAAGTTGATGCTTCACATAGAAGCTTCCGGACTGGTCACATCGTTCGCGATGCAAAACATTCTTTTTACACGGACCAAGGGAGGTTCTGCGATTATTTATGACACCAGGGACGATTATGGTCAGAATGCAACATTGCGACTGTATCCCGATGAGAATGCGATGTTGATCATGCTTAGTAACAGCTATGACAAATCGGCCAACCTGGTTAGTGCTATGGCTAATCAGATTGAGGCAGGATTCCTAAAGTGAACTAGAATTTCTAACTTCATATTTCTAAACCTAAAGGACCACAAAATGAGCACAGGATATTCGTTGCATATTGGGGTCAACCAATATGATCCAGCCCATTACAACAAGGAGGGTAAGCTGAAGGCCTGTGAGGCCGATGCTAGATCCATGGAACGGATTGCGGCTGATCAGGGATTTAATACTACCCTATTGCTCACCACCGATGCCCGGCGTGAGGCGGTGCTTAATCACATAAACAATGCGACCAAAGAATTGACCGCAGGCGACATGTATTTTATCACCTATGCTGGACATGGTGGCAGAGTACCTGATACCTCCGGGGAAGAAAGAGATGGGAAAGACGAGACCTGGTGCCTGTATGACGGTCAATTGCTGGACGACGAAATAACGGTGGCTTTCGCCGGATTTAGAGAAGGTGTGAGAGTGTTACTGATCTCTGATAGTTGTCACAGTGGTACGATTGTGAGGAGTGCCGGCAATGATTTGGACGCATTGTTAAAAGAAAGTCCGGATGGGGTTGGCTTCCGCACCGAGCATCCCCGTGCCTCTAAGAGTACCTATGCCAGAAACCGTGAGTTCTACGATAGTATTATCTCCAATCTGCCGAGAAAACTTCCCGAGCCAAGGGCCGCAGTAAAGTCAATTTGCGCGTGTCATGATGATCAATTGGCAGCGGATGGTAAAGTGAATGGATTCTTTACCACTCATTTGCTGGAGGCATGGGATGATGGACATTTTTCAGGTAGTTACAAATCCCTGTATGGCAAGGTAAAAAGAAGCATGTGGTGGAAAACCCTGTGGAACGGGAAAAACCAGGTGCCTGTTTATCTGGCGAGAGGACCGAAAGACAATTCGTTCGAAAGAGCCTTTCAGCTTTGAATCTGGCAATTTTTTTACTTCCTGATAGAAATCTGATGGATTAATGACGGTAGTCAATTGGATATGACCCGAGTTGCCATAAATTGGGCAACGATCATTTTTTATCGTGACAAATCTATCTTGGGTTTTGGGGTTCATACTGGCGAGCAGTGCCTTTTATCTGACATCTTGTACTGCAGGAGAGTACCTCGTTTTAAAGACGGCTAGTGTTCCTCTTGATTCCTATGAAATTTTTGTGATTGATGCTGCAAAAGTAGCGACCCCTGCTGATCAACTTATGGAGCAGATACCGATCGAACTACAGTTGGCGATTCAGGAGGAATTGGTAAAGAGAAATTTGAACGTATCTGTCGACGCAGGTGGCGATGGCAAAGCGGTCTTACGACTACGACCAAGAATCACCCATTTCGAACCGGGCTCCGCTATCGAAGCTCACATTGCCATCGGTGTGGGCCCGGAAAAAGCCAGGCTTGTGGTGCAGCTGGACTTTATCGATGAAAGGAACCAGGAAGTGGTTGCAATGATCGAATGCACCGGTTACAAACACGGGAGAGTGTACGGTGGTTTGGGAGACCAGTTGGTGATGGCAAGAAAAGTGGCTCGACAGGCAGCTTCCTATGTACATGAAAAGCTGCTTACCTCACGTTCAAAATCTTACCGGAAATGAAGCGTATTCCTACCGGCAGATGATAATAGTACATGCTAGCTGGACGATCCTGGGCAATCCACTTCAGCAGATGTTCACCTTTTGACAGAAAGTCATCATGCAGCCTATCATCTCCTGGCCTTGAGCGTCGAAAATCTTTAACAATGACGGGCCCCCAAATAGATGGCTGAGGATGTAATCTACCTTAGTAGCAGATTGTTTATTTTATCAAGATCACTTTATGTGTTTCTGAAATTCGCTGATTGCGGGTCTGCAGAAAATAGATTCCTGATGGCAAATCGGTAAGGTCAATGGCCTGGTTACCGTCGATTAGAAAATAACGGAGATAATTGCCAGACAAGCTAAACACACTTATCTCAAATTCTTCGTCCTGAATCTGATTTTTAATCCTGATCATGCCGGTGTTCGGATTGGGATATAGAACAAGTTGCTTGATCCTCGTTGGTTCGACTTCGATTGCTGGAGTCATCACCTCGCCTGAATAATGGAGGATCGTGCCGTGCATCCCTACGGCCCAGCCATTTCCCCGATCCGGAAAATGTAGGGCGAGCAGTCCTTCACTAATAGCTTCGGGAAAAGGTGATCCCGACCATGTATTGCCTCCATCCTCAGTGTGCCATATGCCTCCCGCTCCACCGATTGCCCATCCTTCATCCGCATCATGGAAAAAGATGTCCTGCAATCCAAATTGTGCATTGATGTACAGTTCATTCCAACTGATACCACCATCCACTGTTTTGAGGACAAATCCTTCTCCTTGTTTACGACCCGCCAGATAGCCCAAACTGGTATCAACAAAGAATACTGAACGGATGTCGTAGAAGTTGTTTCCGGGATTTAAGATTATGGGTTCCCAGGTGGTTCCGCCATCTGTTGTTTTCAGCACCGCATTCCGACCTGCAGCCCAGCCGGTTAGCGAGTCTACGAAGTAGATTGTCTTGAGCTCGTTGAATGTAAGATCCATTGCCTGCCTCAGCCAGCGATTGCCGCCATCGCCGGTATGATAAATCGCACCCCCGGTACCAGCGATCCAGCCATTCATCGGGTCTGTAAAATAGATGGATTGCAATCTCTGCTCAGAGGAAATCTCCTGCTTGATCCAGTCAGTTCCTCCATTTCTTGTGTGAAGCACAAATGGATCCAGTTCGTCTCCCTCCCAGGGATCACCCACTATCCATCCGGTTAAGTCATCAATGAAGAACACCGATCTCCAATATTTCGAAGATCCTGTCTCCTGTATTGTCCAGGTCTCTCCTCCATCATTGGTGATAAGGACTTCATCCCCAATGGTCCAACCATTTTGATCATCTGCAAAATGAACATCTGAAATTGGTCCATTGGTAAGATGTGTTGACAAAGGGCTCCAGCTGTCGCCGCCATTGGATGTTTGTTGGATTAGGCCATCACTGCCTACCAGCCAACCTCTCCAGGGTTCCGAGAAAAATGCTCCGAGAAAGTTCAAATTTTCCGGTGCGGGTATTTGTTTGATCCAGCTATCACCTCCATCACTTGAATACCAAATCGCACTGCGGTTTAAGACTTCATCATAACCTGTCATCACACCATTCATGTCATCCAAGAAGTCTACCCAATTTATGGCTGTGGAGAAGAACTGAGCCTGCTTTCTCCAGTTGACACCGCCATCACTTGTCTTCAACAGCGTGCTAACACTTTGGCCTCCAATGAACTTGTTACCGACAACCCATCCTGTAAGTGTATTCAAAAAATCTATGGAATAAAGATGGCTCTCCGTACCACTGACCTGAGCGACTAGGCTATCACCCTGGTCACTACTGAAGTAGATTTGCCCATGTCGTCCGCAAAACCAGATATGGGAAGTATCTACGATTGACATGCTAGAAGGCGATCTCGTACTTGATAAGCTTTTTTCGATCCAGGTCTCTCCCCGGTCATTAGTGGAGAGCAGAGTGTTTGAAGGTCCCGAGTTAAGTACAAAAACGAGGTCATTGCCCATAACAGATATATCCGATAAGTTGGTATTTTCCCTTGAGTATTGGATGGTCCACGAATTTCCCGCATCCTGAGTTCCCAATATCTTTCCACCATCAGTTATGGCCCAACCATTCGACTGATCGGCAAAACGAACATCAGTAATCCAGTCACTTGTCACCCTGGGCTGGGTTGTCCAGCTCTGGCCGGCATCTTTTGTGTGGATAATTGTCCCATGGTCCCCGGATGCCCAGCCAGTATTCTCGTCGATAAAATTAATTCCGGTGAGGGAATTACCTTGCGGTAAAGGATGCTGCCATATCCAGGTTTGCTCATAAAAGTAGGGTGATGCCATATTGCAGATTTTTTCTACTTCAGTCCTGGTTTCACATCCTAGTGCATTACCGGAAATATTCGCTAAGCCGCCACCGCTGAGGTAATCACAGATGTTCTGCAGATTACAGAATGTCAGGCTGTCTGAGTCTTTAATGATCAAATCTGTAATTGAGGTAAATCGAACATTCTCCAGACCAAAAAGACTAGTGAGCGCATCGTTGTTGTTGATCTCCAGCAATCCACTGATCGAATTCAAGCTACTCAATGCCGTCAAACTCGTTAAAGAAGGATTATCAATGAGCTGGAGGTCGCCACCAATAGCACCAAGCTTATCCAGACCATGAAAACTCCAAAGTTGGTCGTTATTTTCTATTAATAGGTTTCCTCTGATCGAATTGACCATGTCCAGTCCGGACAGAGTTGAGATCGAAGCATTTCCGGATAGTGTGAGATTTCCACCAATAGTAAATACATTTTCGAGGCCCTGCAGGTTCAAGAGATCCGGATTGTCTTTTAAAGTCAGACCCATAATCGAGTGTTGACTTCCAATACCGACGAGATTCTTTAAGAGACGATTTGAGAAAATGGCTATTGGTCCTTTGATGGTTTGGACATTTTCCAGACCCTTTAAATTGGTCAGAGAGTCATTGCGATGGATGTCTAGACTGCCTAAATACAGCAGTGTATCTAGACCACTCAGACTACTGAGACGATCGTTATTTTCCACGCACAGACTGTCTTGGATATGACTTAATCTATCCATGCCACTAAGACTTTGGAGGTCTGAATTGTTTCTGATCCTAAGAGATCCGTTTATAGACTCAATTTGGACTAAACTATCGAGATTGATGATCTCACCGGGTTGTGATTCTTGGATGATGACATCACCTTCGATAAGAGTACACCCAGCATAGTCAAGGGGGAAACTATCGATTTGTTCTTGCCTTGAAAATGTAATGCCCTCGTTTAGGCAAGTACTCTGATTGCATGCTGCCCGGACACCAGCGACACTAGCGCATCCTTTGGCGTTTCCCAGAATGGTGACTTCACCACCTGCATTAAGAAACTTACAGATGTTCTCAAGTTCACAAATGCTGAGTAAAGGGCAATTCGTTATAAAGAGACTTCCCAAATTTAGATAGTTGACGCTGTCCAAACCGCTTAGGCTTTTCAACTGAGGATTGTCGGATATTTGGATTCCATGCTCCACTGTAGTTAGGGACAGCAACGATGTGAGATCAATGAGAACCGGATTGTTAGAAATGTTTAGCCCTTGGATTGTTTTTAGACGTCCTAGTCCATCCAATGTTTCCAGAGTTTGATTGTGAAAAATTTCTAATCTATCTCCTATAGTAGTGAGTTGGTCCAATCCCTTAAGGTTTTCAAGTAGTTTATTGTTCCATATCGTGACGGATCTAGATACGTGTTTGATACTGTCCAGTCCTTTCAAGGATTCTAAGGACGCGTTGCTGGCTATAGTCAGTACACCCATTAATGTATCTAGGCCTGCTATTGTGCTTAAACTTGTGAGTGCGCTATTGCCAGAAATTGCAAGTCCACCTATCAGAGATATGCCACTTAATCCATCTAAATTGTTCAGTTCAAAATTTGATTGAATGGACAACAAGCCTGAAACCGATTCTAGACTATTCAGACCATTCAGACTGATGAGGGATTGATTATTTGCTATATCAAGCCAACCCCCAATGCTTTGGAGTTTGCCTAATCCGGTAAGATCAGTCAGAAACTGATTAGATCGAATTTGGCAGTCTCCCTCAACCACAAGGACCTGATCGAGGCCACTCAAATCAAACAGGGCGTCATTTTGGGAAATATGAAGGTCATCGGCAATGTAGAATAGGCTGTCCAGCCCCTTAAGGTCACTTAAGGCCGGATTGTTAGATATATTCAGCCGACTTTTTATTTTTTTTATTTGACCTAAACCCGCAAGGTTGGTAAGGGACCGGTTGGATGAAATGAGCAGGTAAGATCCTATAGCACTCAGAGCTTCCAGACCTTCCAAACTATTAAGTGCAGAATTACTATGGATCGAAAGACTCCTTCCAATGGAATCGAGTGAATTCAATCCGGTTAGGCTGGCCAGGCTAAGGTTGCCATCAATATTAAAATCTCCACCAATATATCGTATTTGAGCCAGGCTGTCGAGTGAAGTGATATTGCCCGGAACGGCTTCTTGAATTGTCACACTGCCCCAGATCCTGGAACATGCTGGATAGTTTGTCGGAAAGCTATCGATCTGTTCCTGTCTGGAGAACATAATACCGTCAGGCAGGCAATTGGTAAAGATCCCACAGGCAGCAAGGACTTCCAATGCGTCATTGCAACCGGCGGCATTCATTTTGATAGTTGGGAGTGCTTTCAAACTCAGATAATTACAAATACTGTTCACCTCGCAGACCGAAAGCATCTGGTTATTTCTAATCGTAATATTAGATATGGTGGAGTAATCCAGGTTGTCTAAGCCATCAAGACTGGTCAATGCATGATTGCCGATTATGAGCAGTTCACCAGTGATAGAATTGAGTGGGACCAAGTCAGTCAGGGAGGAGAGAGAATCATTGCCCTCGATGATCATGGCACCTCCGACAGTTGAAAGCGAAGTAAAACCATTCAATTTACTTAAGCTGGTATTATCGGAAATATTCAGTTTCCCGCCAATGCCTGGTAATAGTTCCAGACCATTTAGGGCTAGCAGACTTTCGTTGAATTCGATGTCTATATCACCCCCGACGCTTGAAAGAGCACGTAAAGCATTGAAGCTGGTTAGAGATGTGTTGGCCGCAATTTGAAGACTTCCTCCTAGTGACCGCAGACTATCGACCCCGGCAAGATCACTGAGTAGTGCATTGTTATCGAGAATCAGATCATCTTCCACATGAGTGAGATTACGAAGGCCATCCAGGTTTGTCAGAAGTGAATTATTCCTGATGATAAGGCTGCCACCGATGGTTTTGATTATCGAGAGACTGTCTAGGTTGTAGATTGTGTCAGACTCGCATTGCTGAATGATAACATCACCTGATATGTCGGAAGTGCCTGCGTGCTTTGTCGGAAAACTGTCCACTTGCGCCTGCCCGGTAAAAACGTAGTCTCCCTCCAGGCATGGATCTAAGTACTGAAATTCACGTATGAAAGTGTCTCCACGATAGTCGGCTTCAAATGTCCAGGAGCCTGCGGGCTCGTTTGAACCAAAGAACCAATACCACCACCACCAGGACTTGGTATAGGTCTGATTGGAAGTATGTGTCCATGTCCGCCAGATGCTTCCGTTCGGTCGTCTGATTCGAAGCGTTGTAATATCTCCCTGAATTTCATCATGATAGTACAAAGCCATATACACTGGTTCCCCTCGGACAAAAACGTCACAAAAGCGAGGATCTTCACTGGATCCGGGGCAGCCATGAATTGGAACCGAATCATGGGTCAAAATGGCATTTAAGGTTGGTTCTCTATAGGAATTTTGATCATTCCACCATGATGCAGAATTTAATTGGTTGCAGTCTCCAGCATAAGGGTCAATTAAGCTGTCCTGGGCGTCATAAACTTCAAAGTGAAGGTGCGGCTGAGTGGAACAGCCTGAACTGGCTACAATCCCCAAATATTCACCTTTCTCGACTTCTTCTCCTACTGATTTGTCGGTCAGGGAATTCCTTTTCATGTGCGCATACCAAGCTTTTGAACCATCAGCATGTTGGATAATGATGGTATTGGACACTCCTGAACAAGAACAATGATTGTCTTCATTGCCATCCGTCTTAGCTAAAATGATTCCTGCTGCCGCTGCGATTACCTCGACCAAATCATTTTGGTAGAGATACCAGGGAAATGGCCAGGTATCGAAATCCGATCCTTTGTGTCCATTATAAGTACGGTTGCTACAGTTGTAATCTAATATCCCTAAGGTAATCTCATGGTCGACAAAATTATTTGTGGCATAGTAACTCGGAAAGTCCAGACTATCTGCTTTCTGCAAGGGCCATTCCAGATTTATTGCTTGTATTGACAGTTGATTGGATGGTATCTTTCCTGCTTCACGTAGGATTTTTACATTTTCATTGAGCATATTGAGAATGTTAATCCGTTCGTCATCAGGGATACATTGCCCCGTTTTCCGGCTCAATTCTCCACCACCCATAGGCTCGATCTCCGGAACATTCTGAGAGGATAAAATGAAGGGAAATAAAATAATTAGTAGTGCATATTTCACATGCAATTAGTTATTGTTTTGACGTGCTTTCAGCAATGATCTTACTTAAGAATTTAAATGACACATGTCATATTACGCAGATCCCCTTCCTCTTCAGGTATTAGTCACATGGCAGGACTTTGATTTGGCAAGCCAGAGATTTCGTGGAATTTCGAAAAATCTTATATCCGGGTATTCAGTGAAGGGATAAGAAAGCTCATGTTCGAATGAGGTTTACCGCAGGATTGAAATTCTGATTATCCGGCCACCTGCCAATTGATCCGCTACTGACCTTAATGAGCATCATGATGTCTCTTGATTCTAATCAGTCAAAATTTGTACAGACAATAATACCATGACAGCATTGACCTTAGCTACTGTTAATGAAAGTCTAGAGTATGTATCTAAGGAATTCTCCCTTCTTGATGCCATTGGTCATATTGTTAGCTTTTGCGATTCTGATATATACCAGTAGCTGCGCATATTATCAGGTAAAAAGCCGAGATGCTGCAACATTTAAGAGATCAAAGCAATATTCTAATCCGAATGACTATAGATTCTATCTGCACAGTTCGACTTCAATTTATACTCTAGTGGACCTCAGATTCAGCAATGGGATTCTGACAGGAGAGGTAAGATCAGCCGAGGGTAAAATAATATACTACGAAGAGTCGCAGAAGAAGAGGCGATTGAGTGCGAGTAATCTTGGCGTTCTTGATGAAGTACATCTTTATCTCAAAGATGATCTTCAGATGAGAGATGGCTTTCAAATAGCCATTAACATAGAAGAGTTGGAAGAAATCAAGTTGATTTCAAGGGATGCGGCAAAGACTACTATGGCTGCTTTGGGATCAGTAGTTGGCCTTGCAGCTCTGGTAGGTATAATTGTCCTCTTGACGAAAAGCTCTTGTCCCTACGTTTATGTGCATAACGGTGGAGATTATCAATTTGAGGGCGAAATCTATAGTGGCGCTGTACTGCATAATCTTGAGCGCCATGATTACCTGCCCCTGAAATCGATCAAGCCCTTGAGGGGACATTATCAAGTAAGAATCTCGAATGAGTTACAAGAATGTCAATACATCAACCTTGCCGAGCTAATGGTAGTCAACCATCCGGAAGGAACTAAGGTTCTGTTCGATGAAGACGGAGTTCTTCACTCTATTATTAAAGAACAGTCACCCGTTGAAGCCATATCGAGTCGTGGAAATAATCTCCGATCCAAGATCTTAAAGCGAGATAGCTTACGTCTCTTATTTGATGAAAGTGCTGGTCCTGCAAATCATGTTGAGCTCTCATTTAAGAAGCCCGAGGGCACCAAGGAAGGAAAGCTTTTACTGAAGGGGAAGAACTCACTATGGGGTGACTATATATATGGTGAATTTGCCAAGAAGATGGGTAACCGTTTCAACAAGTGGGTGAGGACCCAGAAGAAAATGTCACGGGAAGAACGGATGAATCGAATTCGGAAAAGTCAATTTCCATTGGCAGTTTATCTCAAAGAATCAGATAGATGGAATCTAATTCGATATGTGCACATGGTTGGCCCATTGGGTGAGAGAGAAATCGTATTGCCAATCGATCTATCCAGACACAGAGGCGATCTAGTTGAAGTTAAACTTCAAACTGGCTTTATGTTCTGGGAGCTTGATTACGCCATCTTGGATTTTTCAGAAGATATGCCACTGAAAATCCACAAGTTGAAACCGCTGCAGGTAAGTGGAATCAGATCACATGCCTTGGTGAATGTCTTGATGGATGATGACGATTATTGTGTTCAGAAAAATGTGGGCGATCGGATAGACTTGACATTTCAGGAGATTCAAGTGCCCCCTGGCCAGGTACAGTCAGTGTTTTTACACTGCAAAGGCTATTATGAACATATCCGGCATTACCGTGGCAGGCCAGATGTTACCGAATTACACAGATTTCTCGAGCCTGGCTATTTTTCAGAATTTTCAAAAAATGAATTTGATAAACTAATGCAAAAGGGTGTTTCTGCTGTAGGTGGTTTATAGCAGAAAAACGAGGTTGAGATATGGAAGAAGCTTTGATAGTAAACCAGCAAAATATCTTGCAAAATGACCAGCCCTCGCCAATCGTGTCCAGGTGGTTGGAAAGAACAATTGTACGTCGGCAGATCAACTTTCAGCTTTTTTCTTTGGCCAGTAGACATCTTGGTGGTATTCGCAAAGGCATGCTAACCTTAAAGCGTTTAAAGGCAAAGTACAGCAAGTTCTTCAACGAATCCATGTACCATAAGATGGCGAAGATTGATGGCCGCTATTACTGGCGGGTTGGTGCACCTGGTTATCCTTCCGAAGCTCTAACAAGAGTCCAAGGTGGTGAAATTGCCCGTCTGAACTCTTCCAGTGGACCTCATTTGCGTACTCTGATCATGGCAGTTACGCGCAAATGCCCTTTGGAGTGCGAGCATTGCTATGAGTGGGACAATTTGGGGAAAGAAGAAGCACTTACTTTAGATGAGTTAAATTCCATCGTTCGAAAATTCCAGGAGTTTGGTGTTGGTCAAATTTTCTTTGGAGGGGGAGAGCCAATGGTACGCGTTCATGATCTGGGCAGGCTGCTGGAGAATGCCCTTCCATCCAGTGATTTCTGGATTTATACTTCAGGATTTCGACTTGATGAAGAAAAAGCAAGGTTTTTGAAGTCCAAAGGATTAACCGGAATCATGGTGAGTCTCGATCATCACCTCGCCGGTGAGCATGATCAATTTAGAGGATATTCTGGGGCTTATGATATGGCAATCAAAGGACTGATAGCATCCAAAGCTTCAAAGTTAGTAACTGGGCTGGCACTCTGCGTAACAAAAAAATATTGCTCCGAATCTAATATTCGTCAATACCTTGATTTAGCTCGTCAGCTGGGAACAGCTTTTGTTCAATTCATAGAACCCAAAGCAGCCGGTCGCTATCAAGGGCAAAACGTACATTTGACCAAAGAAGATCGTGATCTCTTAGAGCGATTAGCCAAAGAATACAATACTGCCAGGGAATATCGGGATTTTCCGATAGTTAATTATCCAGACTCAGTGTTCCGGAAGGTTGGATGTCTGGCTGGCGATCGGCTACTATATATCAATTCGCTTGGGAAGATCCAGCAATGTCCATTCTGCGATGAGACTTTTGGTAAAACAGGCGATCTGGAGTTGGAAAAACTATTGGAAGGGATGAATCGTTTCGGTTGCAAACATTATAATAAGGCTTTGATTTAATTGGTTGTTCCAGATCAGATACCAATTAATTTGAATTCCTGGAGCTTTGATTGAGCGAACAAAACCAGACAGATTAGACAAAGATTTTGCGTCAACGAATGATGATAACTAATACTGTTTGTTATTTATCGAACGATGCTAAATGCAAGTGCTCACTCCATGGAGGTACAATACCGTTGGTGCGGGCATAGATCAATGAGTTGGCCTTTGTGCTCCCCGGAGTGCTCAAGAAGAATCAATAAGACGCTCAGAGTTGAAAAATCACCAAAGGGCATTTCAATCATTTCTTCAAAGGAATCGAAGGGCACCGAAGTAATTTTTTCCGACGCGAATGAAAACGATTCCGTCACCACACTGACAATGTTATCTTTCCCCTTCATACTGGGTAACGTCATCATGTCAACACCTTCGGGCAGATCATGACCAAGCTTCATCATGAAGAAATAATTGGCCTGTGCCACATAGAGTAGGGCTTCGCCAAACCGATCGTACACCGTCTTCCGGCCGCCAGTCATACTGATCTTCGGTGAAGGCTTAGGCTAAACTTATGATTTGATTGAGATTTCTATCAAACATGCACTGAATACTGGCCTGTGTGATTGTCCTGAGCGGCTCCAAAAACAAAAGGGGTAGAAAGGTAAGTAGTGTGTGAATTGGTCTCATTTCTATTTTTTTCTGAGGTGAACTACAACATTCAAGTTAAGCCAGTTTCTCTTTTTCGATCCCGCCCGAAAGTTTATCAAATGCCCAGCGCAGGATACTTTAGCTCTACTGTGAAGGATCCATACTTTTTTGGCCAAGCGTTTTATCTAGTCGTTTCTTCACGATTTCAGCTTTCTTACGAGTGGCATCCCATTCACATTGCCCTGCCTTCTCAATGAATTTTGGAAGCTCTGCCAGATCAGTTTCTTCAAGCGGAATTTTTTTTAGTACGTCCAATACTTTACCGGTTGCAATGTCCCGGCAGGTATCGCTTTTGAATGTGTTGGCCCGGATATTCAGCAGCTCAGACCAAATTTTCGGTCTATGCTTGGGCTTATTCGAAGCGATTCTGGACAAGGAAGATATGGCATGACTTATGGTGATGAGGTGACCGCCATGAAGCATCTCGATAAGTTGACTGATCACAGGATCTATCTTATCCTCAGTATCTATGGATGACAAATAGCCGATGATATCAATGGCTGTCCACTTGAGAATCTGATTGTCTTGCTGCAGTAGATCAGTCCATTCCTGCACATGGGGATAGAGCACCTTGGGTGCTTCACTGACTATCTGCAAGAGCTCTTTGGAGAAACCATATTTTACTTTGGGATCAGCTGAATGCAACTTCTTGAGATCTATGGAGGTGTTCTTCATGATGCCTTCATTTCATTATCGAGAATGTTCCTAAAGCGGGTGGCACTGATATAGTGATCTTCCAACAGAATTCCATCCTTAAGTAAACTGAAAACACCGAATCCAGATGGAGCATTCTGAGCTTGCTTTGATGTCTTGATCTTGCTGACCTGCATATTTATCCCCTGGGCTTCTGATATGCCTCTAATCGCATTTACAGATTTCTCGTGCCAGGGGCACTGATCGGCATAGAGAAGATGCCAACCCTGGTATGCAGCTTGCCGTTCTTCCCAGTTTCTCAAGCGAGGGTCAGGTGCTCCTCCTTTTAATTTCTTGGCATGCAACTGAAAGCGACCTCGTTCATCCACCAACGAAAACCCACACTTTTCGAACAATCTGCCATCTGTAATCCATGGTCCTCTGCTGGTCATCACACAAACGCCGTTCATATTCGCTTTCCTGGCATCAGTTTCGCAAGATTGAACCAAAAGAGATCCGCCTCCCCTGCCCTTATTTTGCTTGCCGTACAGATAGAGGCAGTGAATAAACATAAAACCCGGAGCCTCCACAGGCCTCCATGCATACTCGGCAGGAATATATTCTATGAATCCAATCGCACGACCAGCATCTGACTTGAGGAGTTTCATTCTCAGTCCTTCCTGGTATCTTTTAGTAAACCACTTTTGCTTGTTTTGAAAGGCAGCATCCTTTGGGTTCTTTGCGCAAAACAAAGTCTGATGTTCAACATTTTGGGGAGTGATGTCTTCGATTTTGAAACCAACTTTATTCATAGCTGACTACTTTAAGTTTCCACTGAAGACCTTGTGCTAAATGATTCTGAACTCTTCAATTTACCAAAGTGTTTGAGTGTGCGCAAGGCGAGTAGCGTATTCCAACGACTGGGCTTGCCAACCTTCTCCATTTCGAAATGTAATTTCCCAGAATGGTTTGCTTGCAGGTTCCAGGAGCCATCTTTGTTCCTTTTCTTGATCAAAACATCGATGGCGGGTTGCATCCGGTCGTCCCATTTCAAACCGGCATATTGAAAATGATCCAGTGCCCGGAGGATGTTATAAAACCATCTGGCAGGATAAGACAAGCGCAAGAAAGCTTTATTGATAATTTCTCCGGTCCGATCCGATATAAAAAGTTGGTGCAGTAAAATGAATTCGATTGAGCTTGCAATAGCTTTTTCTACTTCATCTGTTCGATACCGATATCCGTTTTTTTGGTACTCAGTGAAACCCTCGAGAACCGAAAGCGTGGTATGGAGCGAACTGTGCCTGGCGCCTTCCCGGTTGGAACGGCAGTTAAATCCACCGTCATTCATTTTTTGCGCGAGGATCTGATCAACGACCGACTCGATCTTGGCTTCAGCAGAATTGAAATAGGAGGCATAATTAAGGAACATTCCATTTACACATACATCGCTGACCTGGATGGTTTGGGATGGATTAATGCCTCCATCCCTTCCCTTTTTTTCTTCAATAATCATGTTGATAGTGTCCTGGACCAAAGGATGATCAGGATCTACATTTAGATGACGAAGATCCAGTAAGGTGTAATGGGTTGAGATCCATTTGGGCTGATAGAAGCCCTTGCCCCAATGCCCGTTGGCCCGGCGCTTCGACAAATAACGGGCTCCCCAGCCTTCCGTTGCAATTCGTTTTCGAAGATCAGGTTTATCCCTATTGAGTAGATCCCGGTTAACTTGATACTGAATCGCAATATCCCCGGCAAGTAACCACCGGATCAGATCCCTTTCCTTAGTACCATCCATTTTTCTAACCATCGTTCATTCCTGTATTTGACAAAGGCAAACAAACCCGATTGTGGTTTCCATTTCCTTTTCTTTATCAGGTAGATGTTGGAAAATTTCCTATAAATCAATGACGACGGTCAGGTGACCATCTGAACTAGGTCGGGAAAGGAGAATACAAGACGTAACTCCGGCCTGTAGCTACCTTATTGCTTCACAAAGCGTGAGATTTGTCTAAGGCCACCTGAGCCGGATATCGTAACATAGTAAATCCCGGCTGGCAGGCTGGACACATCAATGTCATTTAGACGGGACTGCTCCATTTTGCTCTGCAGTATCAGCTGGCCACTAGTATGATGGATTACCGCTTTTTCCAGAGACTGCCCAAGAGTACTTTCTAATGTAAGTATGTCGGAAACGGGATTGGGGAAAACTCTAATATTTTTTTTTAGGAGATCTGATGTTGGCACTGTTTGCTCCGGGGCATAACTATCAAAGTTATCGAAGAAGAACGTGTGTCCGGAGTTGGTGTTCGAGGCAAATAGAAATACAATCTGATCGACTGCAGTATTTGGCGTGTTGATATCCGGTTGATCTTGCAATTCCAGTTGCAACCTTTGCCAGGCATTTTGAGCAGTAGTACGAGCCTCCCAGCGACTATGTCTACCCGAAGGGAAATTGTTTGGCGAGGAACGGGTATCATTTTCCAGTTGCATCAGGATCAATGTGCCGACCGGAGCATCCGTATAGATATCAATGAAGAATCGCTTCTCGTCGTTCAAATAGGGGGTCACATCATCAAGGACATCTACATCATAAATTAACACGTCGAATGTCTCTCCAGCGTCACGCACATATCTGCCGCAGAGGGGAGAGCCATTTATTTCATCGACAGCCGGATTATCGATTTCATCAGTGAGCATGCCGGTGGAAAAATTAAAATTAATCTGAGCAGGATCGTCAAAGTTTTCCAGTGAGATATCCCTTTCGAAGGCAGGAGCTACCCTTACTTCAACCTTGAGTGTATCGGTGCGGCAGTCATCCGTGTAGATAGCCTGAATAACCCCTCCGGATTTCTCAAAATCCACGGTAATGGAGTTGGTGCCTTCGCCATCCACAAGTACTGCATCATCAGGAATATCCCAGGTGATGGTAGCAGATTCGTTCAGGTTCTTGACTTCATAGGTCACTCCTTTTTGCTGATTTTCTAACATTCGAGCCCCTGTGATGGAAGGCATATAGCCGTCATAAACTCTTACATAATCTACTTCCATGATCTGAGGAAAGACGGTCGATCCATCTGGTGCACCGGGCCAATTGCCGCCTACCGCCAAATTTAAAAGGATATGGAAGTCCTGGTCGAATGGCCAGGCAAAGCCACCTAACGAAAGATTGGTCTTGGATGAATAGAGGTAATCATCCACATACCAGCGGATGTTTTTATCCTCCCATTCTACCGCGAAAGTGTGAAATTCATCATTGAATATTCCATCATTCAATGTGTAGCTCTCTGTCACTTGCCGGTTGTTGGGCAACTGTCCGAAATGCATGGTGCCATGTGCCGTTGCCGGCTCGCTACCGATTAGTTCCATGATATCGATCTCTCCACTTTGCGGCCATCCGCCGTATGGTTCATTGGTTGAGAGCATCCAAAAAGCCGGCCACATCCCTTTACCGGTTGGTAATTTAATCCGTGCTTCAAAGCGGCCATAGGTCCAGTCACCCTTACCTTTCGTGTTAATACGAGAAGAGGTGTAGACTTTATTTTCCACATTTTCCCTTTTGGCAGTGATCTTCAATGTTCCATTGCTCACCTCGGTATTTGCTTCCTTGTAGTATTGAAGTTCGTTGTTGCCCCATCCGCAGAGATTCACATCGCAACCATCTCCGACCTGATGGGTCCATTTGGACAGATCTAATGTTTCCTCATCAAATTTGTCTTCCCAAATCACCTGTGGACATTGAGCGTGGATTGGGAAGGAGATTAGAATCGCTAGAAGTAAGTTGTAAAGACGCATTAATGGACCAATTAGTGAAAAATGTGAGTCCAAATATCACAATTCAAGCATTCTCTGCAAAGAAAGACCTGATTAGATGATGTAATTCTGCTGATCAAATTAATCCACTCAATGCTCAAATTACATTGCTTAGAATACGAACATAGAATCAATGCAGCACATGATATTGAGAGGAAATGAGGCCTCCACGAAACCAAGCGACATGGAAGATTAGGAAATTACTGCTACCTTGATTTAACGAGATCATTCCTTTATATACCAATGAGAACTTTTCCCCTCCTGACAGCCCTCTTGCTGAACTGTGCCCTATCAGCCCAATTTGTCAACAACCAGCCATATCCCGATGTCGAAATTACCGGGGAGCTCAAGAAGTGGCATAAGCTCACGCTGACTTTTGATGGTCCGGAGGCTGATGAGCAAGATGCCAATAATCCCTTTCTCAACTACCGACTTCAGGTCACTTTCACTCATCGAAGCAAGAGCTATATAGTACCAGGCTATTTTACCGCGGATGGGAATGCCGGGGAATCATCAGCTTCGTCGGGCAATAAATGGCGAGTACATTTTGCAGCAGACGAAGTGGGTGAATGGACTTATCATGTTTCTTTTAGAAAAGGTTCAAATGTGGCTATTTCTGACCAACCGCTTGCAGGAGTCACAGGCTGGTATATGGACGGTATGACCGGCTCTTTCAATATCGGACCTACTGACAAAACGGGCCGGGACCTGCGGGCAAAGGGAAGACTGCAGTATGTAGGGAAACCGTATTTGCAATTTGCTGAATCGGGCGAGTTCTTCATGAA
>JAHELJ010000010.1 GCA_024644235.1 Lewinellaceae bacterium | reverse complement strand
TGCCTTGTATTTTTGTATCAGATAATGAAAATCAAAAGCCAATCTACAGCGGCAAACTGGCCGATGTAGCACCTACTATTTTGACGATGATGAATCTACAAATCCCTTCTGAAATGGAAGGTAAGGTGCTTTTTCAAGAGTGATTCAGATGAGCTGGCATATGATCCCGATCATCGGATTGCTGGTCCTTTCTTGTGCAGATCGGGATATAACCAGGGAGTCAACCCGGATGCAGTTTTTTGATATCGCCCAACTTATTGATTCGCTCCCGGCATCCCGATCATTGAATGTGCTCAAAACTATAATGGTAGATGGAGTGCAAGAGGAAAAGCGTCTAGCTGGTTATGATTTTCATCGTGACATCGAAGGATTCGAGAACTATACCATCAACAAACCTGCCCTATATGACAAATATGAAGTAGATAGCATCATGGACGATAGTGGAGCACTAAGTACGCTAGTATACACTGGGCTTGATGAAGATCTAAAAGTGCAGAAAATGGAAGTGACATATGATGGCAGCTCACCCCGATCGATATCACTAAAATTGAAAACTGATAGCTTTCTCGAAGATGTAGAGATGGACATCCAATGGAATATCAATACAGATTATCAAGTTGTAAAGCGAGAAAAGAGAATTTTCGGCAAAGAACACCAACACGAAATTAGAGTGACGGTCCAGTCATGAAAATTCTCTGGCAGTAAAGCCTTTTGCCAAGCCCAGTATCCCTTTCAATCATCAATTTGCTGCTTCGTCCTCTATACTGCTCTTCCGGCTGCCGAAAGTAAAGCCAATACTGATTTCATGAGTTCCGTTGTTATACTGCTGGAATACCTGAAACGAGGTAGTGTAGCTATAGTAGATATTGAAATTAGTTAGCTCTGTTCCTAACAGTATTGCAACACGGTTACCACCTCCCAGAGTATAGGTCAGTCCTCCTACTAATTGATCTTCGAAGAAATTGGCTTTCATATTAAAGTCGATCTGGAAGGGACTATTGCGCAAATTGCGTATCATGATGGAAGGCTCCAGGTGAAAATTATATTCTTCTACCTGCCATTTATATCCCACATAACCGAGAAAAGACTCGAAAAAAGTAGCATCATCTTCTGGCTTTATATTGGGATCGCTATCCACTCTGGCTCGAATCATGTTAGGAATGGCCAATCCAAAATACACATCGCTGGCTTGGCCGTGTAGCCCTATTGAAGCATCGAAAAGTTCCAATCCGGCAGTTGCATCTGTAATGGTCAGGTCACCTGGTTCGAAGAAAGGGTCGAGGAGAGCTTCTCCATCCAGGCGGATCTGCTCATATGTCGTTGCAAGGCCGAGCGAAAGATCAACGTCATTTAGAATAAACTTAAACGCATAGGATAGCTGAGCCTTGGTCTTCACCAATGAAGCCACTTTATCCGAACTCAGTATGGCACCCAATCCAATCCTTGGGCCAACCGGTCCACTCCATGCCGCCGTCACCGTTTTTGGTGATCCGGGGAAAGATGCCCAATGATTATTGTAGTTAAAGATCAACTCATGATGATCCTGAAACCCTGAATAGCCGGGATTCACCAAGATTGGACTCAATAAATAATGCCGGTAGATTCCTTCGTCCTGCCCAATTACTGTGGCCGTGATCCCACTAAACACCAGTATTGAAAGTATAAGTCTTTTCATGGGTAATTCTATAGTTTTCGGTTTGGGAAGTGATCCGCTAATTCAAATCCCTAAGTATGGTCACATGACCAGTATATTGTTCTAACACGTTGTTAATCCTTACTCGCAGCACCCAGAAATATCCTCCATCTGGCAAAGGCTGACCTCCACTGTCTGTTCCCATCCAAGAGTTGCTGTAGCCCTGCGATTCAAAGACCAGTTCTCCGTGACGGTTGAAGATCTGTAATTCGTTGTCAGTACCTTCAGCACAAGCAATGAATAGCTCATCGTTCCTACTGTCACTATTGGGAGTGATAACCAGCCTCCCAGTGAAGCATTCCGCATCCACATTGGTAATTATTACTTGATCTGTTACTTGACATCCATTGGCATCAGTAACTACCAGAGTATAGACCCCTTGTGCAAGGTTGACTATAAACCTGGTCGTTGCTCCGTTGCTCCATTGATATCGATACGGTTCTGTTCCTCCGGATACCGTAGCTTCTGCTGTACCTTCAATATTATTTGGGCTTGGGGTCCCCATAATGGAGAGTTCCAGGTTTTCTGGCTCAGTTATCTGCCTGGTCAATACAGACTGATTGCCTGCATCATCAGATACGGTCACCGTGATCTCTCCTGCACATAGGCCGCTTCTCGTCTGTCCTGTTTCTCCGTTGGCCCATGCAAATGTATACGGTGTCGTCCCCCCGCTCACTACCACAGTGGCCGTTCCATCGCATTCACCCCGGCAGCTGTTGCCAAAACCATTAAAATCTGTCACATTCAGGCTTGCCATAAATCCGCCGCCTCCTACGGCAATGGTAGTGTCTATGGTACATCCATTTCCATCTGTGATGGTTAGTCCATATGATCCCGGACCGACATTGTCCAGATCCTGACTGGTGGCCCCCGTACTCCAGCTGTAGGTCACGTTTGTTCCACCAGTGGTAGTAACATCTATGGAGCCATCTGTATTACCGGGTGTAGCATCTGCTACGCTTACGTCAGTGATCCGGACACCGGGAGGGTCCGTCAATGTAACTTCTTCATTGGTCAATTCGGTTCCGGCTCCGTCAGTCACCCGAAGGGTATAAGTACCTGCACCCACACCGGTCAGATCCTCATTTGTACTTACAACATTTCCTCCCAACGACCAGGTCACCGCATAGGGAGGAGTGCCGGTATTGATCGAAATATTAATTGATCCGTCCTCTTCTCCGGGACAACTTGGATTATTGATTGTTTTTTGGATCCCGGCTCCGCCACCCACATTCACTGCTCCATCGCATTGGTTGAAGGGCAATACATCATTTACATCAGAGACCTCCCTTTCAGTCAATGCATCGGTGAAACGGATGCTGGTACTTTGCCCATTGTCACCGGTCACATTAAAACAAATCTCAAAGATCGTAGTGCCATCCGCCACGGTAATTCCATCAGTAGTGGGATCAAACCAAACAAAAGACAACATGCCGTTGGCTCCCTGGTCTAGATTGAAATTACCTTCACTGAATCCATCCAGATTGAAACCACTCACGTTGGGGTTGCTTATCACAGCAGGATCCCATTCTATTGAGCCGGCGAGGCTGAGTATTTGATTAAAGTCTTTAACGGTAATATCTATGCAAACTTCCGAGCCCATCTCGGCACTAACATCGCTGGCTGCAACAGCAAATCCTTCGACATTACAATCCGAACCTCCTCCCCCAGTACCTGAAACAGTTACGGAGCCATCTTTCTTGGTAAAATTTACCCTCATGTCATCGGCATCGACAATTTCAATTGGAAGTGGATCATTACTAAATTGCACCGAACGGCTGCCACTCGTGCCTAATACTTCGAAACATATCTGAAAAATTCCTGAACCGGAAGGCAGGGTAACCCCGGCACTCGCCGGATCGAGCCATTGAAGTCTTAGCTTCCCCTCATTTACATCAGCGATATTGAATGATCCGTCATTCAAGCCCGATAGATTAAACTGTCCCACTCCCTGAAAGTCGAGAAAGGAGGCATCCCAGTTCAGACTAAACTGCATTCCAGCTATATCAGTGAATCCATCCACACTAATGTCTATACATACTGTCGATCCAGTTTCACCCATTTCGTCCGAACCGACTAGCCGCAGACTGCCTCCACCTCCACCACCAGTGGCCGTAAACAGACCTCCGGATGCGTTTAAACCAACGTTGTTTTCGTTGTTGTCAATAACCTCGATCTTCCGCGGATCATCAGTAATGTCAACAATGGTGCTGGATCCTGATCCACCAACGATATCGAAGTTGATAGTAAAAACGATCGTTCCATCAGGCACACTGTTGGGTTCTGCTGAGTTGTCAAACCAAGTCAAAATGATGATTCCATCATCGGTGAATTTCGAATCGGTGTTGAAAGCACCGCTATCAAAATCTCTGATTGCAGAAGTGATATTCGTAAGTGAGTTGAACTGCAATACGGTGGGATCCCAATTGATGGAAAACTGCATACCCACCACATTGGTAAAGTCTTCCACGGTAAAGTCCACACTCACCGAGCCACCTGGATCACCGGATGTATTGGCAATGTTGAAGGTGGGCTGAGCCACCAAGGTGAGTTGGCCAATGACCAGGACTAAAATGGTTAAATACAGGTTCTTCATAGCATTGATTTTGGGATCAAACCCAATTATTACTTCAAATTTAACTCAAGCTCAATCGCTGAGCTGCCTTCACCAGGCTTACTGTGTTGCTCACTCCGAGCTTACGCATAATATTCTTACGATGTACACTTACAGTTTGATCACTTATGAATAGTTTTTGAGCAATCTCCTTGTTGCTATAAGCCTGAGTGATCAGCTGCAATATTTCTCTTTCACGATTGGTCAAACGGTGTCTCATCAAAAATGAATCAGCATATGGATCCATTCCATTCCTAGGCGTTTGACCATTGCGTTCTCTTAAACGATTTGCTGTCACCTGAACGCCCTCACCCATGAATGTATTATCTGTCAACACGGTTTCTATCCCTGTTTCCAACTCGGCCAGATTAGCGCTTTTGAGTATATATCCGTCAGCCCCATTGATAAAAGCGGTTTTCACGTACTTTTCGCTGCTATAACCGCTTAAAACCAGGATCTTAGTCTTGTCCTGGGCAGCCTTAATGGGCTTAATTAAGTCCAGTCCATTGATTGCTCCCAGATTGAGATCAAGAATCACCAGGTGGACCCGCTTTCTCTGAAGAAATTTAGGCAGATCATCAGTACCATCTGACATGTGAACAATCTGTACCTGCCACTTCTTACTGACTTGAAGAAGTGCACTTAGGCTTTCCCCAAAAAGCCGGTGGTCCTCCACAATCAGTACATTCAATCGCATTTGCTTTGTTTTCAGCGAGATATGAGAAAGTTTTAATTAATACATTAAGGTTTACAGCAATTTGAATGCCATTTTCATTACTTATGTAAAAATAATCTAATATTTAACATTATCGCTATCATAAAGAAGGGTATTATTTCAAGCTTTTTCACCCCCCCAATTCAATTGCTTCGTAAGGGTCGCACGAATTTACAGGGATGGTATCAGTACATCGGCAAGACAATCAGGACAACAGCATAAAAATGGATGTGTGAAGGCTGATTTCAGAGCTTCAAAACATCGCTGGACGAAACAACGTTGTGAATACTGCAAGGACTCAGTCTTTTAGCCTGAAAATCACTAAGTTATTGGCATGAATCTGTCTTGGACACAGATCCTCCTGGCATCGCTGCATTTAACGATTCTTCCTCATACTGCTTGGGGCCAGTCAGATTCTCTTTCCAATATCCGCACGGTCCTGGTCCACAATCAACTTGATTCATTCTATCTATCGACGCTTACTCCAGTTCCGGGAAGCGATACGATTCTACCCCTGAGTCATCAGCAGCAAGCCCTCTATCATCAAGACTACATCATCGAAGATCATTACTTCATCTGGTCAGATAGCTCTGTCCTTAGAACCTCTTCTGACAGCCTCTCGTTCTTGCTAAGGTTCCGTGTTTTGCCATACAATCTTACAGCTTCTGCCAGTCACTTCGATTCCACAATATATCTCGACGGCGAAGAAAGAGCCCTTGATGGCATTCGATTTGATCCTTTTGATACCCCACAACCTATCATCAGTCAAAGTGGCCTGCAGGTGGATGGCAACTTTTCCCGAGGCCTTTCGGCAGGCAATAGACAAGATCTGGTATTGAACTCCAACTTCGACCTTCGAATGTCAGGCCCTCTTGGCGATGATATTGAAATTCTTGCAGCATTGTCTGACAATAGTATTCCTCTTCAACCTGACGGCAATACCCAACAGCTCCAGGAATTCGACAGAATCTTCATTCAACTAAGAAGAAAAAACAACACTCTGGTAGGAGGCGATTTTGAGATGAGAAGACCGGCTTCGCATTTCATGAATTATTTCAAGAAGACCCAAGGTGCTGCTCTCACCAACATTTCGTCACTTGGCGAGGGTAAAAATATCCGCACTTCTTTTGGAATTGGCGGGTCTAAAGGAAAATTTGCCCGAATCAATATCAGAGGTCTGGAAGGTAATCAGGGGCCATACCGGCTGCGTGGTACTGAAGGCGAAAGGTTCATAATAGTTTTAGCAGGGACCGAAAAAATCTTTGTTGACGGAACTCTTCTTTCCAGGGGCCTTGAGCATGACTATGTGATTGATTACAATGCCGGTGAAATTGTCTTTACTGCCAATCGAATTATTACAAAAGATAGCCGCATCATAGCAGAGTATGAATACTCTGATCAAAACTACAATCGATCAGTATACACAGGAGAAATTGCATATGAAAGTGAAAAATTTTCGCTGCAATTCAATGCCTATAGCGAACAAGATGGAACCCTAACTTCGGGCCTGCTTAATCTCGCCCCTGAAGACAAAAGATTTCTCTCAGAAATTGGAGATAACCGGGAAGCATCTTTTACCTCCTCAATCCGCCTCAGAGAGGATGGATTTGACCCCAATATTGTAATGTACGAATTGCTCGATACACTAGGGTATTCAGACGTCCTGAGGCGCAGCACCAATCCCAATCGAGCCCGATACACCGCTAAGTTTACCTCCGTTGGCCAGGGCCGTGGAAACTACATCCAGGTCGATGCTGATGCAAACGGAGTAGTGTTTGCCTGGGTGGCACCGGATCTCTTGACTGGTGCTCCTGCTGGCACCCACGATCCCATTGTTCAATTGGTAGCACCTAAGCAACAACAGATGTTCAGTTTGAGTGGCGAGATGGAACTGGGGTCAACAAGTCGGGCTCGATCTGAAATTGCCGTTAGCCGTTTAGACCTTAACCGTTTTTCTGATCTGGATAGCGATGATGACATGGGCATCGCTTTTTTGAATGAGCTTGAACAAACCATTATGTTAAAGCCCACTGCTGATTCGATCAGCGGCTGGCGAATGGAAACTACACTCAGCCATGAGTACTCATCTTCTACCTTTCAGATTATCAATCCTTACCGAAATGCTGAATTTGATCGTGATTGGAATATCGATTTGACTGATAGAAGAGCCGAGCACTTTGCCAATGGTTCCATCGGTTTGGTAAAGCCCGGAGTATTTGAATTCAGATATCGTTACTCTGGTCTTTTTCGAGGTTCGGTATTTGATGGCAATAAGCATGTCAGTCGAATGCGGTACACTCCAGGTATATTTTCATTCTCGGGAGAATTCAATTCGCTGACCACGAATACACCCATCTTAAACGGATCGTTCAGCAGGCCCAAATTCGATATTTCACAGCGACTTGGTAAAAATAGTCCCTATACTGTAGGAGTATATCTTCAGCAAGAGCGAAATGAGCTGCGGACAATCGAGACTGACACGATTGTCCCTGCAAGTTTCTACCACGATCTTACCAGATTTTACATTCGAAAAGAAGCTAGTGAAAAGTTAAGTCTCCAACTTTCCCTGCAACGTCGCTGGGATTATCTTCCCGTGACCAAAGAATTTGAGTTGGCCACTATTGGTGATGATTTTTCCCTTTCTGGTCGCTGGAAATCCGGAAAAGCATCAATCCTCGAGGGAATTTTGACCATTCGCAATCTGGAGATCAGGCCACCTTTTGATAATGGCCAGAAAAAGGGCTTGAATTACCTGTCGAAGATCAATCATCAGCTTACATTGTGGGAGGGAGCATTTCGATCTCAGACAATTTACGAGATCAGTTCGGGTCAAGAACCACGTAGAACCTTTCAATACCTGAAAGTAGATCCCGGCAAAGGAGTATACACCTGGCTTGATCTGAATGATGATGGCCTTCAGCAGGTAAACGAATTTGAAATTGCTCCTTTCCAGGAACAGGCTGAGTATATCAGGGTAACGATCCTTACAGATGAGTTTATTTCGACGAATAATATCCTCTACAATCAGAGCTATTACATCGATTTACGGCGGGGACTGAAGAATAAGACCGGATGGCTGGCAAAATGGTCAGATCAGGGATCAGTACGTATAGAGAGGAAGAATCTGGAGAGTGCAGACGTCAGCATTTGGAGTCCTTTTCAGCTGGATATCGCCGATAGTTCCTTGGTTTCGGTGAGTGCTCAGATCAGGAATGTACTTTATTTCAATAGGACAAATCCGGCTTACGATATACAGTGGGAGTGGAACGACTTTCGCAACCGGCTTGCGTTGACTACCGGCTTTGAGAGCAGAACGCTACGGCGCCACATACTACGTTCTCGTGTGAATTTGAGTAAGACGTTGAGTGGCGTATTCAGTGTGACAAGAGAGGATAATCAGCATGATAGTGAAAGTTTTAATTCAAAGGATTTTGAAATAGCTGCCTGGGAGTACAAACCGGAAATCACCTGGCAGCCAGGAAGCACCTTTCGTCTCTTAAGTCAATACCGGTACTCGAGCAGTAAGAACCGCCTCGGTGACATGGGCGAAACTGCCAAGATTCATGATCTGAAGTTGGAATCGGTTTTCAATCGGCTATCTACTTCATCATTGAGAGCCAACCTATCCCTCGTATTGATCTCCTTTGACGGGCTCAGAAATACAGCTTTGGAGTTTGCGATGCTGGATGGTCTTAAGGACGGCACCAATTGGCTCTGGGGTGTTTCCTATGATCGAACCCTGGTCAACAACATTAGATTGAACATATCTTATGATGGAAGAAAGTCGGGATCAGTCCGGCCAGTGCATACAGCCAGGGCACAAATCAGTGCATTCTTCTAAATTTTCGCTTGCCTGACGATTTCGCCTCGTTCTTAATTTTATTTTAGCTCCATGAGATTTATTCAACCATTGGTGGTGATCATGGTACTATGGCAGACCCTGGTAGGCCAGACGACTTGGCAGCCTGTTTCAGACCTGGCTTTAAATGATCTGCATTTGGAGAGCGAACTGATGCTACCTCAGGATTTTCAAGTATGGCAACTAGATCGCAAAGAGTTGATTCATTCACTAGCAGAAGGATACTTGGAAATTCCCATGCCTGACGGAAGCACAAAAATGATGCAGGTCGAGAAAATCAGCAACATGCACCCATCACTTGCGTCCAGATATCCCATGATCCGGACATACCTCCTTTTTGATGACAAAGAAGCTTCATTACGAGGCAGAGCAGACTTGTCGACGCATGGACTGAATGTGGTACTTGAATCGCATTTGGGAGAAATCTATATCGATGCCATAAGATCTTCTGACCGACTCACCCATATTTCCTATTATACTCGCGACTACAAAGTAGATCCGGAACTGAGGGAGTCTTATGTGAAACATGAGCATATCCTCCCCTTTACAGCACAAGACTGGATAGACCTGGAACCAGTAAATTCTCCTTTTCAGAGGTCGGCTATGGAGCCGGTGGATTTACAACTCTTCGAACTGGCCCTGTCATGTACCGGTGAATATGCCCAAAAACACGGTGGCACTATTGAAGGTGCTTTGAGTGCAATAAATACAGCTTTGACAAGAATCAACTTCTTGTTGGAATCAGAGGTGGCTGTCCGGCTTCAGCTTATTGAAGACAATGACAGCCTCATTTTCCTGGATGCGCAGGCAGATCCATTTACTAATGGCGATGCAGGGCAGATGGCGCTCGAAAACAATAATTTCCTGACTGCCCGGTTGCCGGGAAATGCCTATGATGTCGGCCATGTCTTTGGCACAAATTGTGGTGGGGTCGTTGGTACCTCCGGAGGTATTGGAACCGTCTGTAGTGGCACCAAGGGCTTTGGCTCCTCCTGTGAGATCTCCACAAATGATCGTTTCTATATTGGAATAGTCTGCCATGAATTGGGACACCAATTTGGAGCCCGGCATACCTGGAACCATTGCCCTCCGGTTTCACAAGATCAATTTAGTTCGTCTACCGCTTATGAACCTGGCAGTGGCAGTACGATTATGTCTTATGCTGGAGCTTGCGGTGATCAAAATATTCAGTTTGATTCAGATCCTTATTATCATATCAATTCCATTGTAGACATCAGTTCTTTCCTGATCAATGGAGGGGGGCAATCATGTGCTGACGCGATTCCAACTTTAAACCACCGGCCCACCGTGTCGACGTCATACGAGAATGGATTCGCTGTACCTATACTCACCCCCTTCAAATTGGTTGCAAAGGGTGAAGATGTTGATGGTGATACACTCAGCTTCAATTGGGAACAATATGATGCAGGTGTTGGAGCAGGAGCTAATACTCCTCTTGGACAACCACAGGGTACTGCTCCGCTTTTCAGATCATCAGCGCCAACAACATCTCCAACTAGAATTTTTCCGGCAATGAGCAAGATACTTGATAATGCATTTGACGACACGGAAGTGCTTCCAGACTACAGCAGGCCATTGACGTTTAGGGTTGCAGCCAGAGATAATCGAGCGGAGGGTGGAGGTGTTGCATGGACGGAAGTCGCCTTTCGTTCTACCGAAGCTGCCGGCCCTTTCGAAGTCGTTTCATTTAATGATTCGGACACACTGTCACCGGGTGAATATGTCGAAATTATTTGGGATGTTGCCAACACCGATCAAGCTCCGGTAAATTGCCAGTTGGTTCATATCCTCATGTCGACCAACGGAGGTAATACTTTCTCAGATACGCTTATATCAAACACACCGAATGATGGATCTGAATTTGTTGTAATCCCGAATCAGCCCGGTGACCGGGTGCGAATAATGGTCGAAGCCGCTGACAATATTTTCTTTGCTGTAAACACTCAGAACATCACTATACTAGAGCCTGATGCACCTGGTTTTGGTGTGGATGTCGCCCCGCATTTGGCGAGAGTTTGTTTGCCGGAAGAAATTGAAATACAACTTCAAACATTTCCTGTTGGAGGATTTGTCGATAGCCTTGACATAGGTGTAGCGAATGCCCCTGAAAATATCATCATCAATTTACCGTCACGAATGCAGTCGGGAGATTCCTTAGGGATTCAATTGGACCCCTCGGCGGTTACCGAATCGGGTGTCTATCAAGTAGAATTCTTTATAGCGCATTCTAGCGCTGACACTGCCTTTCGAACGATTGTATTGGAAGCGGTGTCAAGTGACTTCTCCGATCTAGCTGAGTTGATGCCAGATAATGGAAGCTCAGGGTTGACCATTCGTCCTACTTTCTCCTGGTTAGCCAGTGACCAGGCTGAAGCTTACAAGATCGATCTTTCCCCTAATCCCGCATTTGAATCGGGATTTACTTCATCTGGTATTCTTTCAGATCAATTTACTTTTGATACGCTACTAGAAGAAAATACCTTGTACTATTGGCGGTTGCAACCATCCAATGTATGTGGGGAGGGAAGCTATTCCGACATCCACACTTTTCACACCCTCAACCTATCATGCGAATTGTTTAGTGCTGAGGATCTCCCTCAAAGTTTGTCTCAATCTACTACCCCAACCATCCAGTCGCTGATCAGTGTGGATCAAACCGGCACAGTGAGTGATGTCAATGTGCCGATCATTGCCGGCTTTCATGAGGCCTTTAATAATCTCACCTTCGAATTAGTGAGTCCAGGAGGTCAGTCCGTAAAAATGATTAGTGGCGAGTGCGGTTTTTCCAATCGTCAATTCCGCTTGGGTTTCGATGATGAATCTGCACAGGCCTTCACCTGTCAAACCAGTTTTACCGGCCAGGTATTCCGGCCGACAGATAGCCTCAGCCGGATGATCGGCGAAGAGATCCTTGGTGATTGGACTCTTGTCGTCAGTGACAGTATGGTAGGTGCAGGAGGTCTTATTGACGATTGGTCGCTTGAACTTTGTGGTTCGATCACGCCAACCCCTCCCGTTCAAGTGCACCTTGATACGTTGATTGTTCCTATCAATCAAACAGTCGCTCTATCCGAAGAGATTCTGCTGGCAACCGATGACGACGCCTCTACGCAGGAGTTGATTTACACGCTTGTGAACATCCCATCGCGGGGTACCTTAGCACTGAATGGGCAACCACTTGAAGTGGGAAATCAATTCAGTCAGCATGATATAAATATGGGTAGGCTGAGCTATGTACATACAGCCTCCGATACTCTGGCTGATCGAGCCACATTCACCCTGATCGATGGTACAGGTGGCTGGCTTCCAATCCAGGAACTGGCAATTGTCATTTCCGATGAAGTAGTGTCAGCAAAAGAATATCTGGATCCCTCTCATTGGAATATATTTCCTAATCCAACAGAAGGACTACTACATTTTAGGTTTGACCAAATAATCGTGAGTAAAGCGGAAATCTGGACATGGGATGGTCGGAAAGTTTGGGATGAAGAACAATTTCCTAGCGCTCATTTCAGCATAAGAATTGATTTGCCTCCCGGATCTTATTTTGTCCGGATCATATCAGACCAGAAAGTGGGTTCCAGACTTCTATCAGTAATAAGATAAATTTCTATAACAGCTTACCCTGCCCATTACCCAAGTTGAATTCAACAGTATCCCCTGCTTTCAGGTTCTCGTCGTTCGAATCTGAGAACGATTCGTTCGATTCGGACTCCTCGATGACTTCGATGCCCTTGATAACCTTTTCAGTGAGTTTGTTGCCCAGCGCTTTCCATCCCTTGAGGTCAATGAATTGATCTAGCTCAATTTCATGATAGACTTTCTTCTTTTTTGACATCACGAAATAGCGAAGTTTCACCTCAGGCTCGGCTGTGGCAAACAGAATTTTTGATTTAGGATGATCGGATATGATTAAGAAAGGTTCATTCAACGTGGACGTTTCCAGGACAAAGCGCTTAACCATTGTCCATCCTTTATGGCCGTCATAGTGGATCACCCCTAAAGGTGTATCGGGGGTGTATCGTCCCACATACACCAACTGATCTGTATCAATTTTCGTTGTTGGATCCACAGCATGGAGTATGTAATTTCCATTGGAATAAACGGCTATAATGGAATCCTCCGCATCAAATTCGCCCAAGAACCTTCCACGCTCATCTCCATTGAGTCGGCCACTAACTTCGTCGATCCATATCTTAATGGCCTTTAAGGTGGACTGCCCTTGTTCTACCTGAACAATTTTTCTTACAGGATATCTTGTGAGAATGTTTCCCTTTGATCCTCTACCTTTTACATCAATGCTTGCAAAGTCAAAGTCAAAGATTTTCTTTTTTGCCCGGCAACTTGGAGAGAGCTGTACCCTGATGGTCTCAGATTCGCCATTGGGATTAGCTGTTAGATAAAGAATCTTAGAACCATTGGCACCAGTGGTCAGCTCATAATCTCTTTCTCGGGTCACTGCGCTGACGTTAAATCGTTTCACCATGGCTCGTCCTGTTTTCCCATCGAGATAAACCAGATTGTATGTAGTACGATCATCACCTTTCTTCCACACATCCACGTGCAACATCGATTTACCCATAAACACCTTCTCATCGATCCGAGACACCCGGAAAGTGCCATCCTTTTTAAAAGCAATGATATCATCGAGATCAGAACATTCACGAATGAAATCATCTTTGCGAATGCCCCAGCCGATAAACCCATCCTTGTAGTTAGCATAGAGCTTTACGTTGTTGGCAGCTACCTGCACCACATCGATGCTCTCAAAGGAGGTGATCTCGGTACGGCGTACATGTTTGACACCATACTTCTCATAGAGGTCTTCGTAGAAACGTATGGTATACTCCGTCAGATGCTTCAAATCATGCTGTACCTGTGCCCGTTCTTCTTCCAACTGTGAAATGATCTCATCTGCTTTAAAAGAATTGAATTTGGAAATTCTCTTGATCTTGATCTCTGTCAGTCGAATAATGTCCTCTTCGGTAAATGGATGGCGGAGCCTTAGTCTGGAATCCTTGGATTTTACCCTCTGTCCCGGTTCGAGGACATATTTTCTCATCTCTTTATCTATAGTCTTAATCACGGCTTCCCAGGTCTCGCACTCTTCTATTTCATGGTAAACCCTGTTTTGGATAAAGATTTTTTCCAAACTTGCGAAGTGCCATTTTCCCTCAATCTCACCGAGTTGGATCTCCAATTCCTTGCCGAGCAGGTCTTTGGTATGAAAGGTAGAGATGCGTAGAATATCATTTACGGCAAGAAACTGTGGCTTTTCATCGACTATTACACAAGCATTTGGAGATATGGAGACCGAACATGAGGTAAAAGCATAAAGGGCATCGATTGTCAAATCAGGTGACACACCGGAAGCCAATTCGATCATGACCTCGACATCCTTAGCAGTGTTGTCGATCACCCTTTTGATTTTGATTTTGCCTTTGTCATTTGCCTTGACGATACTATCAATCAGGGATGCGGTAGTCACTCCATACGGCAATTCTGTGACCTTCAGCTGGTTCTTTCCATCCCTGATGATTTTGGCCCGGGCAATGACCTTCCCACCCCTTTTTCCATTCTTATAATCACTTACATCTATGGAACCTCCAGTATCGAAATCCGGATAAAGGACAAATTTCTTGTCTTCCAAAACCTTAATGGATGCCTTGATCAGCTCTCCAAGATTGTGAGGTAAAATCTTTGTCGATAAGCCAACAGCGATACCCTCTACACCCTGTGCAAGTACCAGGGGGAATTTCATGGGAAGATGGATCGGTTCATTCTTTCGGCCATCATATGACATCTGCCAATCCGTGATGTCTTTATTGAAAGCCACATCGAGTGCAAAGGGAGTGAGCCTGGCTTCAATATATCTCGACGCTGCAGCTGAATCTCCGGTACGGGGATCTCCCCAGTTACCCTGAGTATCGATCATCAAATCACGCTGGCCTAATTTCACAAGTGCATCACCAATAGCTGCATCACCATGAGGATGGTATTGCATGGTATTGCCGATGATGTTGGCAACTTTGTGATATCTACCATCATGCATCTCCCTCATACTGTGCAGGATGCGTCTTTGCACCGGTTTCAAGCCATCATATATACTTGGCACAGCTCGCTCCAAAATCACATAGGAAGCGTAATCAAGAAAATACGTTTGGTACATTCCGCCTAAGGAATGCACATTCACCGCACCATTTGAACCTTTTTGATCTTCACTCATAAATTCAGCCTCTTCCGAGGATAACAAATTTAAAATGTGTGAAAAACATATAATAATTCAAACAAATGTTTTTTGTAGCTAAGAGTTTGGAAACCGTCTGACATTGCAAATATGGTAAGATTTATGTACTAGACTATTAATGTCGTTTGGCAGTTAGTTAAATGTTAAAGCAGCAATGGCTTTTTTGAAGGCGTTTTTATTTCAGTTAACTTGATGTGCTGAAAGTTAGAATGACTTCATGGATATTGTTCTGAATCTGGAACATAGCGAGCACGACTTTATTGCTGCCTGTGTCCGAAAGGAGAAATGGGCACAGAAACGTCTGTACGAAGAGCACTACTCTCAAATGATGGGAGTCTGTCTTCGATACTCGGGAGATCAGGAGGAAGCTCTTGACATCCTCCATGAAGGATTTATAAAGGTGTTTCGCAACATCAGTAAGTATAATGCAGGGACTTCGTTGAGTGCCTGGATCCGAAGAATCATGATCAATACAGCTATTGATTATTATCGGAAGAAAGCGAGGAGAAGAACTGATGACATCTACCATGCTTACAATATCAGGGCCAAAGGGCCAGATGCTGTAAGTATGTGTAGCGAGAAGGAGATCCTAGAAGCAATTCAGAAATTGAGCCCTGCTTACAGAACTGTCTTCAACATGTATGTTATCGAAGGATTCTCACACAAGGAAATTGCGGTTCGCCTGAACATATCTGAAAGCACATCACGATCAAATCTGGTGAAGGCCAGGAGTAAACTACAAGTTTTAATTCATAGACTATCAGGAGTTCATGGATAAGCATTTGGAAAACAGTTTCGACCAATTTATTAAGGATTCGCTTCGTGATGTGGAAGTCCCTTACGATGGTACCGGTTGGGCAGCCATGGAGGAGAAGTTGATTGCTTCAGAATCCGCAGAGATGATTACTGTAGATGAGGTGACAAAAGATGCCCTGCAGAATTACAGTGTCTCTTATGAAAGCAGCACCTGGGCACTTCTCTCTGAACGGCTTGACCAGATTGAATACAATCGAAGATTGATTGGATTAAAGGTGGTGGAGGCTGCGGTCTTCATACTAGCCATTCTGACTATCGTCAGGTTTATGGCTCAGCTACCCGATAATCAAGACTTAGAAACCCCTGCCATGGCATTGCACGAGCTTTCTGAAAGTGGTGACATTGAATTCGAAGCAGCCGATGAGGTTGAATATCAAAACATCGACGGTTTGACCAATGCAAGAGTCGACAATAGCACTGAGTCAAATCAAGCAGTAAAATCACTCAATGCCGAAATAAATCCGATTGCTTCAGGTGCAGATGATCAAGATGCTGGTCAGTTTGATGCTAAGAATTTGGGTACAGTGCCTTTGGTACAAACCCGGAATACGATGGTATCCAGCATGAATACACGTCCGGTACGACATATTAATCATAGTGCACTGATTGCCTTAGTGAATATACCATTCGAAGAAGTGAGTGAGATGAATCCCACCTCATTAGATGGTTTGGAAGCCAACGATGGCATGGTGGCGTGGTATGCAATGGATAAAAGGAAAATCGAAACAAAGATTGGCCTATTCAGTGAGATGAATATGCATGAAATAGTAGCCGGGACTCCTCTTCCTCACTTTGGATCGGTACATAGTCAGGCCATAGTGAATCCGGCATTTGGGGTCATGACCAATGTCCAGTTTGGGAAATTTGGATTTGATTTTGGCTTGGGTTATGAAGAGGTTCGTTATCAGTCTGTATTGGATTTCAATGAGGTTCACAAAGTACATATGCCCTTCCACCTGAGATTTACACCTGTCGATACCCGACTTTTCAACCTCTACGCCAAGGCAGGAGTTGCTGTACACGGTGCCATGTATGCAAAATACCAGACACCTCCCTTGTCTGCAGCGCCTGGGTTCTCTTCGAGGAAGGACTCCGGATTTAACGATGGTTTGTTAAGAGGAGGCACCGTCGAATCCAACATATATACTACCAGAAGTGTTGGAATCGGTATTGAGAGCCCTGTGTCGCGAGATTTCTCAATCTTTGGCGAAGGATTGCATCAATCGCATCTCGGTGGCGCGCTTTCTACCACCACTTCCGACCGGTTTGAAACCATTTCGATTCGATTTGGTTTAAACTATAAATTTAAGTAGCTGCTAAACTCTTTCTATTGTGTTTGAAACTGGCCTGGTACAAGGACTGCTGTGTAGTCTGCTTATTGTTTTTTGCACTACTGCAGCCTTAGACGGTGGTGAGAGTTCACCGATCGAGCACACGCTATGGGATGAGCTCTTGCAGAATCACGTGAGTGAAGATGGATTGGTAGACTATAGGGGGTTTATGAGCGATAGCGCCAAACTCAATCAATACTTGAATGTACTCTCCCAGAATCATCCTAACGATAGTTGGAGCGAATCGGAACAGCTAGCTTTCTGGATCAATGCATATAATGCCTTTACCGTCAAACTGATATTAAAGCATTATCCAGTTTCGAGTATCAAGGATATCAAAAGAGGTATTCCCTTTGTGAATACGGTATGGGATATAAAATTTATCGAAATCGGAGACCGAACCTATGATCTGAATAAGATTGAACATGGTATCATCAGAAAGCATTTTGACGAACCTCGCATTCATTTTGCGATCAATTGTGCTTCCATTTCCTGCCCAACTCTTGCAGGCTTAGCATATAGAGCTACGGACCTGGATACTCAACTGGATCAGGCTGCATTCGCTTTTATCAATGATCCTATACGAAATCAAATTCAGTCCGGGGAAGTAAAACTTTCCAAGATCTTTTCCTGGTTCTCGGGCGACTTCAAAAAGTCAGCGCCCAGTATAAGGGAGTTTGTCAACCGGTATGCAAAAACTAAAATCCCGGCCACCGCCGATATCGACTACCTGGATTACGACTGGTCACTCAATGAGGTGAAGCCCTGACATTATTTGTCCTTTACTTCAAAAACTGCCAAATTCGCCAATAATGGCCAAGTTTCATCTCACTCAAATCGGTAAGCGCAAAATCAAGCTGACCAATCTCGAGAAAGTCCTTTTCCCTCAATCGGGAGTGATCAAGGCTGAATTGGTTGAATACTATTTAAAACTGGCTCCAACCATTTTAAGGCATATCAAAAGAAGACCACTCTCTTTGATTCGGTATCCTGATGGAATTGAAGCTCATCAGTTCTTTCAAAAGGATAAGCCCGATTGGGCACCGGAGTGGGTGGAAAGTGTGCCTCTTGGGAAAGGGAGGAAAAAGGAATATGTGCTTGCTACCGAAGAAGCCTCCATGGTCTGGCTCGCGAATCTTGCCTGTATCGAACTGCACATCACCCAAGATCGTGCACCAAACAACGATATCCCCGATTTCTTCATTTTCGATCTTGATCCGGCCGATGGTCAATCATTCGCAGAAGTAATAGAAATAGCGCTTGAACTAAGGGATTTTCTGGAACCTTTTGGGTACCATCCATTTGTCAAAACGAGCGGCGGAAAAGGCATTCACATCTTCGTTCCGATTGATACAGTTTATGATTATGAAACGATGTTCGCAACCGTAAAACTACTCGGTGAACAGTTTGTCAACAAACACGCTGGCAATTGCACCTTGAAGATCAAAAAGGATGCACGCAAAGGGAAGCTACTTGTAGATATCTATCGCAACCGGGGATCACAAACGATCGTGGCACCATACAGTGTAAGGGGACGAGAACCTGCTCCTGTGTCTATGCCTGTTGACTGGGCTACACTGATCAATCTTGAATCCCCGTCAGAGTTTCACATACGTAATGTATTTGAGATTGTAAAGACCAATGGCGACGCTTGGGAAGGATTCAGCAGTTTTGCGGTAGGTCTGCATACTGATAAGAAGAAACGAAAAGGAAGTAAGATTGAGTTGCCTGCCTCAAAGCATTATAAGACTCCAGACCAATTGAAGTCTTATATGAATAAGCGTGATTTTGAAAAGACTCCCGAACCGGCTCCGGCAATTATCGAAACAGATGGAAACGCCTTTGTGGTGCACCGCCATCATGCCTCAAGACTGCACTACGATCTTCGGTTGGAAAAAGATGGTACTCTACTTTCATGGGCGGTACCTAAAGGTATGCCGCACCGCCCCGGTATAAAGCGGCTCGCTGTAGAGACAGAACCTCACCCTGTGGAGTATCTTCAGTTTGATGGGGAGATACCGAAGGGACAATATGGCGGAGGCATGATGTGGATCTATGCCCGGGGCAAATATGAAATTACCAAGCAGAAGAAGGATGGATTTTATTTTCACCTTTCAAGTCCTCAGATGGATGGCGAGTTCAGGATGATAAATACCAAGCCTAAAGAATGGCTGTTGGAGCGGGTAGATCGTGATCTGGTGAATATATTGGCTGATCCCATTGCACCCATGCTGGCTGATAGCAGCAAGAAACTGCCCCGGAATTGGGATGACTATAACTACGAGGTGAAGTGGGACGGGATCAGAGCTATCATATCGGTGGAGGAAGGAGAAATGATTATCCGAACCCGAAATCAAAATGACGTTACCCGCCAGTTTCCAGAATTGTCCAACATCTCTGAATCTTTTCGTTGTTCCAATGCCATCCTAGACGGTGAAATAGTGTGTCTGGACCCAAAAGGCCGCCCAGATTTCAAGAAAGTCATCGGTCGGATGCACAGCACCTCTGATGGTCGTATCCAAAGGGCAACGAAGATGAATCCTGCATACTGCTATGTCTTTGACTGCTTATATCTGGATGGACGTTCACTCATCAATGAACCGATCGAACGCCGGAGAGAATGGCTGAAGGACACCATAAAAAAGGGTGGCAGTTATCGAGTGAGTGAGAGCATGGAGGACGGAAAAGCACTTTTTGAAGCCGCCCAAAAGATGGGGTTGGAGGGCATCATCGCCAAAAAGAAACAAAGTAAATATTACATCGGTCGTCGTTCGAACGATTGGATCAAGGTCAAATTTCGTCAAACGGAAGAAGTACATATTATCGGTTATACGGAAGGCGGTGGCGACCGCTTGGGCTTATTCGGTGCTTTACACATAGCAGAGCTTGATGGCGATAATCTGATCTACCGCGGCAAGGTTGGTACCGGCTTTGACCTGGCCAAGATGAAGGAAATTGCAAAGATATTAGGTGATCAAGAAGAGGTTGCTAAACCTCTTCGGCAAAAAACACCTGATGATAAAGTCAGCACCTGGTTGAAACCTTCATTAACTTGTGAAGTGGAATTTGCCAGTGTTACAAGAAATGGTACTTATCGAGAACCCGTATTTCTACGTTTGAAAGAGTTTTGACTTTCATCTATATTATTCAATTTCCATATGTATAAATTATTGGTATAAAATTTGATGCATTGATTACAAGCAAAAAGAGGCCCTCATGAGAGCGATTTGGAAAGGACACATCAGGTTTTCTCTGGTCACCATCCCGATTCGGATGTATAACGCCATCGAAACATCTCAAAGCATTAGTTTCAGACAACTTCACAAAGAGGATAACGGTCCGATCGGCTATCAGAAGGTATGCAAACTTTGTAACGAGAAGGTTAACCAGGCAGAGATCGTCAAGGGATATGAATATGAGTCTGATCAATACGTAATCATTGATCCGGAAGATCTCAACAATCTGAAATTAAAGAGTACCAAAGTCATCGATATTGAAGCGTTTGTTGATGCCGATGAGGTCAATCCCGCTTTATACGATTCACCATACTTTGCCGGCCCGGATGGTGAGGTTGCAACAAAAGCCTATTCACTGTTGTGTGAAACGCTCAGAAAAACAAATAAGTTGGGGATCGGAAAAGTTGTGCTGAGGGACCGGGAAAGTGTAGTGCTTATCGCTCCCCAGGATAGTGGTCTGATGATGTACAAACTTCGTTATCCCAATGAACTTCGTAGTATAGCAAATGTGCCCAACATCGGTCACGTGGAAACTGATGAAGCTCAGTTAAAGCTTGCAGAGACTTTGGTTGATTCCATGGTCAAATCATTTTCAGATTTGGAATTAGAAGATAAGTATCGCAATGCCGTCATGGAGATCATCGAAGCCAAGGTGGCTGGTCAGGAAATTGTGACAGTGACCGAGGAAGAAGCACCAATTGTAGACATCATGACCGCTTTGCAGGAAAGTATCAAAGAGGCCAAGACCCAGAAAAAGCCAATGAAAAAAGCTACCGGAAAAAAGGCAGCAGACGACGAAAAGAAAACGGCTTAGCAGCACACACTCCGGCTGTCTCATTTTGGCCCTGGCTGGAGCTACATATTATGATTATACTTAATAAAGATTACCTTTGCTCATTGTGGCGAAGATGATTCCATATAAGCCAGGTCCCAACCGGAAACTGGGTCTCAAACGAGTAAATAAGGACTCGTCACTTGAAGGGGAAGGCCAACTGAATTTATTCAAAGCTGGTCATGAGACCGCAAATCTCAAAAGGATTCATCATCTTGATCCCTTTGAACAAGCGCTCCAGATCGATGGTAAAAATGACCACCTCGCGGAGAAACTTTATCTCGAAGCAGTAGAAAGATCTGAATGTAAAGCAGACGCCTACTGCAATCTTGGAATATTACGAGCCCGTAAAGGAGAAACGGCCAAAGCTGTGCAATGTTTTACTCTGGCCCTCAAAGAGAATCCGAGACATGCAGAAGCCCACTACAATCTGGCTAATATGTTCTACGACGCTGGCAATATCGAGCTGGCCATTACACATTATGAAATCGCAGCAGAGATGGATTCGTTCTCCGAAATTCACTTCAATCTTGCCCTCGCCTACCTTTCAATCAGTAGAACAGATGAAGCAAAGGCTGCTTTGGAGATTTACCTGAAATCCTGTAGTGAACCCGAAGCAGCTGAGGCCCGTCCACTATTGAATCTGCTTAATCTCAACATTTGAACCATGAAGATTCTCGCCTGGAATATCAGGCAAGGCGGAGGATCCCGAACGGTAGACATCGCTCAGAGCATCATCAGACACCAAGCTGACTGCGCTATTCTGTCAGAGTATCGAAACAATTCATCCGGACATTATATCAGAACCAAACTCCTCACTTCAGGCTTTGTCTATCAATACTGTAGTCACAAAAGTGGGACAAAAAACGGGGTGCTAATTGCATCAAAATCTCCTTGTGACTTTGCGGCTTTTTCCAATGACATTCCCGACTTCCCTGAGGCAATCGTCGTTGCAAAGACACCAGATATCTGGATCTGGGGTTTGTATCTGCCCCATAAGAAAAAGCATTCACTCTTTGAATTCATCACGGATCGAATAGACTCTTCATTCCATCACATCCTCATAGGAGATTTTAATACCGGGAAAAATTACATAGATCAGAAGGGAGATTCCTTTTGGTATACTGATAAATTGATGATGCTGGAACAAATGGGATTTAGAGATGCATTTCGACATGTGAACGGTGAAATTAAAGAGTATTCATGGTTTAGCCACCATGGAAATGGGTTTAGATATGATCAATGCTATGTGAGCGAAGGTCTACTACCGAATATTGATAAGTGCGAATACTCTCATCAGGAGAGAGAAAATCAAATATCGGATCATTCAGCGATGATCCTAGTGTTCAATTCGTGATCCATTTATTGGATGGGAGCAGTAGCAAAGGCATAGATAAATGCTATCGCTGCGATAAAGAGACCGACCATGAAGATGTTGTAGCACAGGTGCAGATATTTGTACTTCTTTGCCAACACCAATCCCAGATAGTACAGGTCCTTACTGAGGGAACTGTAGAGTAAATCTTCATTACGCATCAGCTTATTGATACCCCATTCAAATTTGTCAAGAGGCAACTGGTAAAAATTTCCAAAGAATAGAATGTTAAAGCGCTTACCTAAGAACTTCTCGTCAGAGTAATTGGCCGATGTGATCTTAGGTCGGGTAGAAAGTGTGGCCAATATTATAGAAATCATGCACACGAGAATAATAATGATGGTAGGGATTATCAACCTGGGATTTGCATCCAACTTGGGAGTCAGGCTGGAAATCACGATCGACAGCATGATTGCATTAATACTCAGCATGATGTTTGCCTTATTGTCTGCAATTCTACTGAGGTGGTTGTGATTTCTAAGTGTCACCCGAAACATGGTTTCAACTCCCCTCTCCGACTTTTTCGGTAGTAGTACCAGTTCGTCATCGTCAGAGTCGATAGGTATGGCCTCCTTCTCGAATGCCAACAGACCGGTCAGCTGCTTTTGCAGCTTTAGGATATTTTTCCTTTTTCTATCATTGTACTTTGCCTGAGCAGTTGAAGATTGGAATTCGTGTTTACTTAAGAATTCCAAATTCAACTTGAGCCACTCTTTCTCTGAAAATTTCTTGTGTCCGTTATGCTCCCATTCACTCTTTAGTAGGCCTAGCTTATTGAGATAATTTTTACTTCCGATGTGGGCGGTGTCGGCATCACGAATGATTTCCTCGGCCAAGTCAATGGGCTTCTTATCAGGCACTGTGGCCATGATATATCTCATGATTCTGTCAATCCGATCTTGAGAGAGATTATGCTTCTTACAAAAGTCTTTTGCCAATGATGCGGAACGTTCTTCATGGCCCTCCCAACCCTCTGAAAACCCAAGATCATGAAACCAAAGGGCTACCAGCACGTCTTCCATCTCTTCCTTGCTCAGAGGATAACCTTTAGCAAGATCCTTTGCTGCATCCACTACCTCCTCCGTGTGCTGAGCGGAGTGAAATACAAAAACATCCGGAATCTTATTTACGAGATGATCCTTGGCGAAGCTCTGTGCTTTCTTGACTAGCTCTGTCTGTGCCATGGCATTTGAATGTCGATTACTAAAATTACGCTTTTCTTATTTAGGATAAAATATATGCAGCTTTGCCAACACATCTCGGGCTTCATTGGAAATATACAGCCGCCCATCTACATCCATTGCAATCCCTTCAGGCTGCCGATGTACCCGTGGATCAAGACGAACGGCATGGGTCAACTTACCTTTACGGTTGAGGATAATCAATGCTCTTGAAGCTGATGATACCACATAGATCTCTCCCGATCTGGGGTCAACCGTAACTCCGGAAGGGCTGAAAGGGGTAACCCGTTCCTTGCCCAATGCCTCGGAAATGGCTTCGTTGTCCAAACTCGCAAATGGAACACTATCCAATTCCATCGCATCCAGATCGAGTCGGAATATCTTTCGGTTCTTGTCTGACTTGCGCCTGGCAGCTTTACATGCTACCAGTAGAGAATTCTCATCATGTAACCTGCCCAAACCCTCTACATCATCGCTGCTATTCAGAAAAGTCTTCATTGTGATTTTTGGCACTTCAGGTCGGTACACATTTACAATGTCAAAATCGCCTTTACTATTCACTACATAGACTTGAGAATCTACCAATTCCACTCCTTCATAGTCATCGCCCCCACCAAACTTTACTTGGTCCATCAATTCACCACTGGTCTTTGAAATGTAAAAAAGCAGCCCCTTCTCATCCTGAACTGCTACCAGTTGATCAACATGGTGCGATAGAGACAATCCGGAGATCTCGTCGAGTGTGGTAGGTAGGAGAAAAGTGGTGTCAGGTTGGTTAATGAGATAGGAAGAAAAGCCATTAGCCTTTTCATTTTTTAGGGTGATAAATTGATCTGTTGATCGATTATCTATAATTTTTTGGAGCGGATACAAACAAATTATACCAACAACAACTATAATTATCCAGGTATTGATTCTAGATTCGAACATGTTCTTCTTCATATTAAACCCCTTCAAATGAATCCTAAACGGTTTGGCATAGCTGGTTTGCTGCTTATTTTACTACTGATTTCTGCATGTGCTACTTACAAAACGAAAGTAGCAGCCGAAGATCAGGATCCAGTTGAAATTAATGAAAAATCAACTGCAAACCTTGTTCATTCGGTTTATCTGCTGGGTGATGCAGGTGGCTCCCATTTAGGAAAAACTGCACCAACCTTGGTTGCTTTGAAACGGCATTTGGATGAGGCAGGGGAGCTGGCTTCAGTACTATTCCTAGGAGACAATATTTATCCTGAAGGACTACCTAAGAAAAGTAGTCCGGGTAGGCAGGCAGCTGAATGGGCATTAAGAGTGCAACTTGACGCCGTAAAGGATCATTCTGGCGAGGTGATATTTATCCCGGGTAATCACGACTGGAGGCTGGGCCTTGACGGCCTGAGACGTCAGGAAAACTATGTTGAAGACTACCTGGATCGTAAAAATGTCTTTCTCCCTGAAAAAGGCTGTGCAGGACCAGTCGTCGTTGAGCTGACCGATGAGCTGATCGTCTGCATCATTGATAGTGAATGGTGGCTCCAGGACTGGGACAAGGAGCCAAGAATAAATGCAGATTGTCCTGTAACTACCCGGGATGAACTGATTCGTGAATATGTCAGTGTGTTGAACAAATACCAGGACCAAGACATTATTGTCGCCTTTCACCACCCTTTGGTGACATATGGTTCTCATGGTGGATATTTTAGTCTGAAGGATCATCTTTTCCCACTTACCAATTCGGTAAAGGGGCTATATCTTCCCCTGCCGGTGCTGGGTTCAATCTATCCAGTGCTCCGCTCGGCAGCAGGCGTAAAACAAGACAATGCCTATAAGCCCTTCCAGGACTTTGCCCATCAGATTATGAGTCGAAGCAACAGCAAAGAAAATCTTGTTTTTGTAGCAGGACATGAGCACAACTTGCAGCTGATCGAGAAAGCCAATCAGGTTCATGTGGTCAGTGGCTCAGGGTCGAAAAGCACCCCTCTCTATAAAGGAAAGAATCTCGTATTTGGAAGCACAAGTCTGGGATTTGCAGTACTTGATTCTTATGCTGACGGATCTTTGCAAGTTCGCTTTTTTGAAGTAGATGAAACTGGACAAGACCAAATGGTTTTTAGCAAAGAGCTTAAGGGGCCGGATCAGTCACAGCCGGATTTCGACTACACAGAATATCAAAATATCAACCAGAAAGTGTCTCGATCAATCTATGATGCATCAGAGACCACCAAGAGCGGATTTTATCGATTCTTCTGGGGCGATTGGTATCGCACAGTCTATGGCACGAAGATCGAAGTACCAAAACTGGATCTAGCTACCATGCAAGGTGGTCTTAAGCCTATCCGCCGGGGTGGTGGTATGCAGACCAGCTCATTGCGTCTGGAGGCTCCTGATGGCAGGCAATACGTAATCCGTGGCATGGAAAAAGATGCCAGCAGGACATTGCCATCAGTCTTCCGAAATACATTCGTAGTAGACATGATGAGAGATCTCTTCACTACCGCACATCCATATGCTGCTTTCATCATTCCACACATGGCCGATGCCGTGGGCATCTATCATACAAATCCGAATTTGTATTACGTACCAAAACAACCTTCATTGGCACAATATAATGCAACCTACGGCGGAGGACTCTATCTCTTCGAGGAAAGGCCCGATGGTGACTGGTCGGATGCTCAACAATTCGGACGGTCGAAAGACATCATTGGCACCCTTGACCTGTTGCAGCAATTGGAGAAGGGCGAAAAACATCGAGTTGATCAACACTTCGTGATTCGAAACCGGCTCTTTGATCTCACTATCAGAGATTGGGACAGACATGAAGATCAGTGGAGATGGGCTTCATTCAAAGACAAGGAGACAGAGATTACAACTTACCAGCCAATTCCTCGTGACCGGGATCAAGCTTTCGCCAAGTTCGATGGATTCTTCACTTCATTGGCAACAAGAGCAGTAGTTAACCTAAGACCCATGCAACCCTTTGAAGGCTTCACCAAGAAAGTTCATTGGCTCACCTGGAATACCCGCTTTTTCGATCGTCGGTTTCTAAATGAACTCACCTGGGAAGACTGGAAGCCAACTGTCGAACATATTCAAGCAAATCTCACTGACGAGGTTATTATGAATGCACTAAAACATTGGCCCGATGAGGTATATGATCTCGACGGGGATGACATTTATAAAGTGATAAGCGAAAGAAGAGACAATCTCAGTTTGATGGCTTACAATTATTATCGCCATCTCGCCAAAAGCGTTGACGTGGTGGGCACGAAAAAGTCAGATTATTTTTTGGTTGAAAGATTGGATGACAACCGCACCAAAATCAGGGTTTATCAAAATGACGACCGTGAAAAAAAGGATCAGATCTACGAAAGGATTTTTCAAACCAACGAGACCAAGGAAATAATCTTGTACGGATTAGACGGCAAAGATGACTTTGAGGTGACCGGGGAGGTGGACCGGGGGATAGTAATAAGGCTGGTGGGAGGACAGGGTAAAGATTCCTTTATAGATAAGTCTAATGTAAGCGGGAGCAAGAAACATACGATTGTCTATGACGACTTAACTGACAATGAATTGGAGAAAAGCAAGGAAACAAGTGATCGCCGCTCCAGTAGGCGTATTGTCAATGAGTATCTGTTCAGGGAACATAATTACAACTTCACCCTGGCAATACCGTTTGCTGCCTTCTATTCAGATGATGGTTTTTACATAGGCGGTATCATCAATCATCAGGTGCCCCAGTTTAAGAAAAAGCCAGTAGGTCAGAATCACTTCTTCAATCTGAACTACGCTTTTGCAACCAGTGCATTTCAATTTGGTTGGAAGGGAGAGTTTATGCAGGCTCTAGGCAAGTGGGATTTTCTTCCTGGCCTGCAATTTCAAACACCCCGCTACTCCAAGAATTTCTATGGATTGGGAAATCTTACTGAGAATATTGAAGACAATGATTATTATCGCATCAGGCATCAGCTTCTCCAAATTCAGACCGGTTTCCGGAAGCGTTATCCCAGCCACGCCTCTATCAGTTTCATTCCCTCTTTCGAACAGATAAAGTTGGAACAGACTGACGAACGCATCATAACTTCAGATCTGGTGGATCTACGTGATGGAATTTTTGATAGCCAATCGTACCTGGGGGCATATTTTATGCTCCAACATGACAACAAAAACGAAGTCGGATATCCTTCCAGGGGCATGGGATTTAGTGGCCATCTGGGTTGGAAAGCTAATCTGAACGAATCCGATATCAATTTCTTTGATTTGGGGGGACATCTTAAGTTGTACTTTCCACTCTCGAAAAATGAATTACTCGTCCTTGCCACGATGGTTGGAACCAATCACAATTTTGGAGATTTTGATTTTTATCATGGTCATACCCTGGGTGGATTATCTGCATTGCGAGGTTTCCGTCCAGAGCGTTTTACGGGTCGTAGTAATTTTTATCACAGTTCTGATATCCGCTTCCCTCTCTTTCAGGTCAGGGGAAATGCACTACCATTTGCCGTAGGCTTCACAGGTAGCTTCGACCATGGCCGGGTCTGGTTCAGTGAAGAGTCTGAAGACAAGTGGCATGCTACCTATGGCGCTTCGCTCTGGTTTAATTTTGTGAACGCTGCCGTGATCAGGGGGGGAATGCACTTTTCTGATGATGGCTCCAGGCTAGTGATCGGTCTGGGTTATGCATTCTAGTTTCGGATATTTTTGCTATCGCTCGTGAATCGATACTTTTGGCCGTTTAAGTTAGAATTGTTATACAATGAAAACGATCAAAAGAATACTACTGGTCTTGTTGGTTGCCCTTATCGGTATTCAGTTCATACGAATTGATAAGACCAATCCTGATTCAGATCCTGCCAAAGACTTCATACATCTGGAACAGCCACCTGATGAAATTGCCAGACTTTTGAAGGTAGCATGTTATGACTGTCATTCACATCATACCATTTACCCATGGTACACCAATATCGCCCCGTTCTCTTTCTGGATCAAAGACCATATTAATCACGCCCGTTCTCATCTCAACTTTTCAGAGTGGGCTGACTACGATCGGGGCCGCAAACACCACAAATTGGAAGAGTGCTACGAAGAGGTGGAGGAAGGCCACATGCCGCTTCCATCCTATTTGTGGCTGCATGACGAAGCTAAAATGTCAGATCAGCAGATTGGTAACATGGTAAGTTGGTTTAGAGATCAGATGTCCAAATATGAATAAGCTAGAAGTATGACATTGCCGCGGGATCCTATGACTTGGCACGGGCAAAATTCCTTTCTTGGCAAGTATCAAAACTACCTGGGTGAGTTTGTCTATGGGGGAATCGATGGCAGTGTTACCACTTTTGCGGTTGTGGCAGGCTCAGTTGGAGCTGGCCTGGATAGTGCCGTAATTATTATTCTTGGCTTTGCCAACTTGCTGGCAGATGGTTTTGCAATGTCAGTTGGAGCTTTCTTATCAGCTAAATCGGTTCAGGCCAACTATGAGAAACACCGAAGGCAAGAATATTGGGAAGTTGAAAACTTACCAGATCTGGAAAGAAAAGAGGTGGAAGAAATCTATCGAAAGAAAGGATTCGAAGGCGATCTTCTCCAGCAGGTGGTCGCTGTGATAACATCTGATAAAGATCGGTGGGTAGATAACATGATGACCGAAGAGCTGGGTATGATCAAGGAAGTCAAGTCTCCCCTGGCTATTGGAGCAGTAACGTACTTTTCTTTCGTCATTATCGGGCTGGTTCCGCTCTCCATTTATGTGTACGACTACCTAAATGGTTTTAAGGGGAATCAATTTTTCTGGTCCTGCCTCTTGACGTCAGTTGGGTTTTTCATAATCGGATGGCTGAAGACATATGTAACTCAAACGAGTCGGTTCAAAGGAATACTGGAAACCTTGGTTCTTGGAGCTATCGCAGCAACTGTGGCTTATTTTGTGGGAGATATTCTAGAGCAACTGATTGCAGGCTAACCCTCAGCCGATCGCTTGAAGAAAAGAATCAAATAGAGCAGAGTCTAGCTTTCCACCTCGGCGCAGGCCAGAACATACATCTACCCCAAAAGGCCTTACAAAGTCTATAGCCTTGCTGACGTTATCGGGGTTGAGGCCACCTGCCAGGAAAACGGGTTTAGTACTCTCTTCGACAATGGCCCTGCTTATCTCCCAATTATGCGTCCGGCCGGTGCCTCCCAGTTCTTTGATGTCAAGGTTAGGATTTCCCGAATCAAGAAGTAGTGCGTCGATGTAGCTGGACACTTCAAGAGCTGCTTCTATGGATTCCGAACCTAATACATGAATAACCTGAACCAACTTAATGCCGGGCAATTCTTCCCTCAGTGACACAAGATCCTTTTGATCAACCTCATCTACCAGTTGGATCACAGATGTCCTTACTTTCTGATGATGCTGAAGTATGCCCGATGCTGTCGTTTCACTTGTCAACAGAAAAGTAGCCGTAGGAGGTGAAATCGATCGACTTATCTGATTAATGATCTCATTCGAAATCACACCAGGTCCGCTTGGCATGGGGCCCACCAATCCCAGCGCATCGACTCCCTTAGAAACAGCCAGATTGGCCTCGTCTTGATTTTGGATGCAACAAACCTTTACGCGAATTCGATGTGCCATCTTAGCGGGCTTTCTTGATCCGCTCGAGATCTCGTTTTGTATCTCTTTCTTTGATCGATTCCCGCTTGTCAAATGTCTTTTTTCCCTGGGCAAGTGCAATCATCACCTTGGCAAATCCCCGAGCGTTGAAAAACACTTTGAAGGGAACAATAGCAAATCCCTTTTCTTTTGCTTTCCTCTCCAATTTCTTCAGTTCAGCCTTTTTCATCAGAAGCTTCCGCTCTCTCTTACTGTCCTGTACCTGATCTGTTGCCATATTGTATTCGGCAATATGCATGTTGCGAATAAACAGCTCGCCATTACGGAAATAGCAGAAGGCATCAGAAAGGTGGGCATTTCCAGCTCTCAGTGATTTCACTTCAGGGCCATTCAAAAGAATGCCAGCCTCGTACGTTTGGAGAAACTTGTATTCAAATCTGGCTTTACGATTTTCAATTGATTTCACGCCGATTATCGCTTTTTCCGGATTTTCACCGCTGTCCCGTAAGCCAGTATTTCAGATGACCCTTGCAATACTGTGGCGGTTGCAAACCTTACATTCACAATCGCATCGGCATCAAGACGTTCCGCATCGGCGATCATGCGATCTATTGCATGTTCCCGGGCCTCCGCCATCAACCGGGTATACTCTTGGATCTCGCCTCCTACTACACTTTTGAATATCGCACTAATGTCTCGGCCGATATGACGAGCCCTTACGGTACTTCCTCTCGCAATCTCGATTACTTCGATGATATCAAATCCAGGTAGATTTTCAGTTGTAGATATGATCATTTTATGAGCAACTTTTCTGTGATAAAACTGGTGATCTTGGAAAATAAATGCAACCGGCTGTTTCCTCCACTAATGCCATGGGCCTGATTGGGATAGAAATAAGTATCAAACTGCTTATTGTTGGCAATCAAAGCATTGACCATTTCGACTGTGTGTTGAAAGTGGACATTGTCATCGGCCATTCCATGCACCAACAAATAGTCGCCTTTAAGACGGTCAGCAAAATATACCGGACTGTTATCCTGGTATCCGGAACGGTTCTCTGATTCAGTACGCATATATCTTTCTGTGTAAATGGTGTCATACCACTTCCAATTGGTCACCGGAGCCACTGCAATGGCAGCCTTAAATACATCATTGCCTTTGAGCAAACAGAGGCTTGACATATATCCTCCATAGCTCCATCCAAAAATACCCACATTGTCATCGTCAATGAAGGGAAGATCACTAAGGTAGTGGGCGGCATCAATCTGGTCTTCGGTTTCGAATTTGCCAAGTTGCAGGTAAGTCATCTTCTTAAACTCCTCACCCCGGGCACCGGTTCCTCTATTATCAATGCAGGCAATTACAAATCCCTTTTGTGCCATCATTTGAAACCACCAGTGGTATCTGACTTCCCATCGATCGACAACCATCTGACTGCCCGGTCCACCATATAAGAACATCAATAGTGGATATTCAGTGCCTGAATCAAAACCGGGAGGTTTAATCATCCAGCCGTGCAAAGTTGTGCCGGATCGATTCTGCATCTCAAAGAACTCAACCGGTGAGGGTCGGTATTCTGAAATCTTCGCTTTTAAATGTTCATTGTTCTCAAGGGTGCGAACGAACGAGCCATCCTCTTCAAATACATTGAAACTGGTAGGCGAATTCGCGTCAGAACTTTGGAGAACATAATAATCAAAAGTAGAGCTAAATTGAGCCGATTGATAACCCATCCCATCAGCAAGGGTCCGATTGTTGCTCCCATTGAGATCGACAGAGTAAATCTCGCGCTTGAGCGGAGAACGTTCAGCTGCCTGGTAGAAAATTCTTTCCCGTTGGGGATCATAACCGTAGTACGAAGTCACATCGAAATTCCCTTTGGTTAATTGTGCTACTTTTCTTCCCCTGATGTCATATAAATAGATGTGGTTGTATCCGTCTTGTTCACTGCTCCAGATGAACCGTCTACCGTCATCCAGAAAGGTAAGGTTGTCATGAATATCAATGTAGTATCGATTTTTTTCCTCCAGCATTACCCTTGATCTTCCGTTTCGGGCCTTTACATTTAAAAGTTCAAGGTGATTCTGGTGCCGGTTCATCCTAAATACGCACAGCTCTTCTGAATCAGGAAACCATTTGATTCGAGGCACATAGATATCTTCATTATTACCGAGATTGACCTCCTCGGTCTTCCCCTTACCCAGATCAAATATCTTCACTTTGACCAGGCTATTCCTTTCTCCAACTTTTGGATATTTGAAAGTGACATATTCGGGATAAAGACTATCATGGTATTTCATCATGGTAAACTCCGGTACTCTGGTTTCATCAAAGCGGATATAGGCAATCTTAGTACCGTCAGGAGACCATTCGTAGGCCTTCACTAGCGTGAACTCCTCCTCGTAGACCCAATCTCCTCCCCCATTCAAGATTTCGTTTCTTTTGCCATCATGGGTAATCTGACGCACCTTATCTGAGGAGAGGTCTTTGTAGTAAATGTTATTATTTGATACAAATGCTACTCTACTACCATCTGGTGAGAATGAAGCATACTGTTGTCTCGCCTCCTCAAATAGTGGCTTTAATGATCCGGTTGACATATCAAAAACCAAAAAAATATCTAAGGTGGAATGCCGGTAAACCCTTTGAGATGAAGTTTGTATCAGGATCTTGGATTCGTCAGAACTAAAACTGTAATCATCGATATGGTTCAGACCATAAGCATTGCCATCGAACAACAAGCGCCCGGGTCTTCCCGTCACCAAATCGTACTCAACAATTCGGTTTCCTTCTCTTTGAGAATAGTGCTTACCATCCTGCAAAAACCTGAATCCTGGCAGTATTCTGGTTTGAAATACACCGTTCTGCCACACGTCTTCAAGTGTAATCACGCGTTGAGCAGATAAACAGGTTATCGAGACGAGAAGTAAGCTGAAGAGTATTCTTAATTTCATCGCATCCGTCTTGAAAGGCTACAAAGATATGCAACCTGCTGACCAGTACAGAAAATGCATCGAGGAATACCAATTGAACCAGAAAACGGTATCGGCCCGGTATGCCAGATATGGCTACCTCCGTCTGGTTGTATTTATTCTGCTGTTCGTATTCTTGATCCTAATCTGGCAATGGAACCCAATAATCGGGTTGGTTTGGTTCATACTTGGTCTGGCAGGGTTTGGTCGCCTGGTTAAGTGGCATGAGACTCTGAAATCAAGAGCTGAACATTGGCAACGATTGGTAATAGTGAATCAGCATGAATTGAGATTTCTTGATCACGACTATCGCTGGAACGATAATGGAATCGACCTGGAACCAGCTTCACACGACTACACTTCAGATCTGGATATTTTCGGGGAGGTCTCTCTATTCAGCTACACGAGCCGGGCAAAAACATTACGAGGCCGTAAAAAATTGTCCAAATGGTTATGCGATCCAGCTGATGCTACCGAAATCAAATCACGTCAGGAAGCAGTGCACGAACTATCTGGCATGATCGAATTCAGACAGAACTTATCGGCTTTGTCGATGAATTTACAAGAGGCAGATTCCGATCATCAAAACCTCCACAAGTGGCTCCAGAAGAAACCCTACATGATGGGTCGCTGGCTGCCTAGACTGATGAAATGGCTAGTCATCCCTACGATTCTTCCCTCCTGCCTGCTCATGATGTACTTTGGTTACTTCCGGTTTTCATGGCTCCCGCTTTTGATTCCTGCCTACTTCCTATGGAGGAGTAAGAAGCATATCGACGAAATACACGAATTGACAGAGCAAATTAGTGATACCCTTGTGATCTATGCCGCATTGTTCAAACACATGGAATCTAGCCAATGGCTTTCCCCATGGCTTACGAAAGTTTATGCTCAGATGTCGAAAAAAGATGTGGTGCCATCGGTGTGGATATCAAAGCTGGGGTACGGAATCAAGCAGCTCAATGTGAGACGAAACTTTTTTGCCTTATTGTTTAATTTATTCGCCCTCTGGGATTTCCACTGGGTTGAGAAGATCGAGAAGATCAAACTCCAGATCGGAGATAGCATTCATCTATGGTTCGATGCATTGGCAGATATCGAAGCCATCTCCAGTCTTGCCAATTTGGCTCATAATAATCCAGATTGGACGATCCCAACCCTGGCGGATAATACAATTGATGCTAGAGAGCTTGGACATCCTCTCATTCCGGCGCTCAATCGTGTGAGCAACGATTTATCTCTTTCCATCCGCAGTGACCTCAAGCTGATCACTGGTTCCAATATGGCCGGTAAATCCACTTTCCTTCGAACACTTGGTGTAAATCTTGTTCTGGCGGGAGCAGGAGCACCTGTTTGTGCCACTCGATTTACATTTACTCCTGTGAAAGTCTTTACAAGCATGCGTACCGTAGATGCACTGCATGAAAATGCGAGCACCTTTTACGCAGAACTGAAACGACTGAGAATGATGCTGGATAAAATTCAGAGTGACTCTTATATTGTATTGCTTGATGAAATACTGAAAGGAACGAACAGCGGAGATCGACACAAGGGCAGTGAGGCGTTGATCAAACAATTAATCCGTTGCCAGGCCAGTGGTTTGATTGCCACCCACGATTTGCAACTAACCGATCTTGTGCATGAATTTCCCTCACAGATTGAAAACTGGTATTTCGATGTGGTGATTAAGAATGATGATTTACATTTCGACTACAAGCTTAAGAAAGGAGTCTGTCAAAGTTTCAATGCCACCATACTGATGAAGAAAATGGGGATTGATGTAGAACTAGATAATACTCTTTAAATTTATCCGATGCAAACTGCCGATTTAAAGTATCTGCTGGCATATCTGGGCCCACTATCTGCTTATGTAGCGGTTTGGTACGGTGGCAATTGGTCTTGGGCGGCAGTAATTCTTACATTCGGTATAATCCCACTGCTTGAACTGATTATTCCTCCCCGGGGAAAAAGCCCGGATGGACCATTAACATCAAAACGCAGCGATATTCGATTTTTTGACTTTCTCTTGTACTTGCATGTTCCGATGCTGTATGGTCTTATCTGGTTTTTCTTATGGAGACTGACTCAAACCGAAATATCAGGATTTGAAGCTACCGGTATGATATTGGGAGTAGGGATCTATGTTGGAGCAAGTGGCATCAATGTCGGTCATGAACTAGGACACCGTTCTTCCTGGGCTGAACGGTTTCTCGCAAAAGTGCTCTTACTACCAGCCCTCTATCTGCACTTTTATATTGAACATAATCGGGGCCATCATCGAAATGTCTGTACTCCACAAGATCCCGCTACAGCCCGATTTGGAGAAGGATTGTACCGGTTCATATGGAGGTCTACTACCCAAAGCTATGCACATGCTTGGCAACTCGAGCGCGAGAGGCTTGTAAGAACTGGTAAAGCATTTATTTCATTCTCAAACCAGATGATTCAATTTACCGTGTTGCAGATTCTCTATCTAATCATAGTATACGCGGCTTTTGGGTTATCTGGTATTCTTCTGGCTATTTCAATTGCCTTCATCGGTTTCGTCTTGCTTGAATGCACTAACTATATTGAACATTATGGCCTGGTAAGAAAGCAGTTAGAAACCGGGAATTACGAACGTGTCACAATGAAACACTCCTGGAATTCAAATCACGATGTCGGAAGGATCTTTCTCTACGAACTCACCAGGCATGCAGATCATCATTACAAGGCAAGTAAGAAATACCAAGTACTTGATCATATCGAGGAGAGTCCCCAACTCCCGCTGGGTTACCCAGCATCGATCCTGGTCGCTTTGATACCCCCGCTGTGGTTTAGTGTCATGAATGACCGCATACCTGTAGAAATGCGGCCAGTATGACGAAACTCATCTTTTGGATAGCCTCATTATTTCTTCCTGCTTTGTGGGCAGTATGCAGTTGCAATCCTGCTGTTGAACCAAGCTCGATCCAGGAAAGAATACAACAAGCCCGACCCCAACTTATACCCGATGCATACAATGTGGCATTCCTCATTATGGATGGGGTGTATAATACGGAATTGACAGCCCCTTTCGATATTTTCCAGCACACCCAATACCGTGAGGGTATCAAACCCATGAACGTGTTCCTGGTAGCCAACACCGATGACCTAGTGCAGTCATTTGAAGGGATCCGCATGCTGCCCGATTACAACTATATCACTGATTCAATACCCAGAATAGACATATTAGTTGTGCCTAGTGCAGAGCATCATCTGGACACTGACCTGAAAGATTCGCTGATGATAGCTTGGGTCCGGGAAGTAGCGAATGAAGCCCTTTATGTCACTTCCCACTGTGATGGTGCTTTCGTTTTGGCGCAGGCAGGATTACTGAAAGGAGTGGCATCCACTACATTCCCATCAGACATTCCAAGATACCAGGAAATGTTTCCGCAGTTGGATGTCCGAAAGGATGTCCTATTTGTACACGATGATAAATTCATCACCTCGGCAGGTGGTGCCAAGTCTTTTGAAGCCGCTCTATATCTTGCAGAGATACTGTATGGCCCTGAGGTCGCCAGGAGGCTGGCAGCAGGCCTTGTCATTGATTGGAATCTAGAGAGTATTTCCCATTTGGTAATTGAATAGGAAGAGCCGGGGTACAGGTACCCCGACTCTCACTGTTACCTAATTAGCAATGGTGACTCCCTAACCATTCCTAATGGTAACTTTCAGGGTGTATCGTTGATCTAAGTTTGCGGTATTCAGCTTCTTGTAGTTCAATTTCTGCTTCAATAATTGGTCTACATAAGGTGCCTCGGTTTCAACAAGTAAGACCACAATCTCAGATTTGGCATTGACCAAAAAGTGAAGTACAGCCTCAGCCTCACGAAAATCCACATCTGTCAGATTTGGATGATCAATAAGTTTTACAATACCAGACTTCACTTCAGGAGGGACCGGTTTGTGATCCTTTGGATTGTCCGCAACTGAAACACCATAGCTCAGAAGCATAACGGTCAGAGCGAAGAGTTTAATCACATTTTTCAAGGTGTACATAGTTGAATGATTTTAAGGTGAATAAATATTCCATCGTGGATGTAACTTTCTAAAGCGCACCCATCATGAAATCTTACATTCAAACCTACACGCTAATTTCCACCAAGGCAAGAATCAAATCATAGATTAATGTGAAATTAATCCATATAACAGTCTGATTTTAAGTAAATTATAATAAGTGCTTAGATGCTATTCGTTTTAGCAAAACACGAATTCAGAGATGATACATATGGTGAAAACGGTGAAGCAGAATGCTTTCTTCTGAGTTTGTAGTGCCTTGGCAAATTGAATTCCGGTGTTAGATCCAACCATCCTTTCGACGTGTCAAATTCAATTCACACGCCTTCCCTTAGTGGATCTTAAAATCAAAATTCAATATTCTTTCGTCGCAGTTCGAAATGTTTACCCAGATAGACTTTCCGAACCAAGTCGTCATTTGCCAAGTCTTCGGCAGTGCCAGAACGGAGTATTTTTCCTTCAAACATAAGGTAAGCCCGGTCTGTGATGGATAATGTTTCCTGTACATTGTGATCAGTGATCAATATGCCAATGTTCTTGGTCTTTAACTTGGCGACGATGTATTGGATATCTTCAACAGCGATGGGATCAATTCCAGCAAACGGTTCATCCAATAGAATAAAATTTGGATCGGAAGCCAGTGAGCGGGCTATTTCTGTACGCCGTCGCTCACCCCCAGATAATGTATCTCCAAGACTTTTCCGAACTTTTGTCAGGCCGAATTCTTCCAGGAGTGACTCCATCTTTTGGAGTCTTTCGTTTTCGCTAAGATTCATCATCTCAAGGATGGCCATAATATTATCCTCCACGCTAAGCTTGCGAAAAACCGACGGCTCCTGAGGAAGATATCCGATCCCCTTTTGGGCTCTCTTATACATAGGGAGTGAGGTTATTTCTTCGCTATCGAGGAAAACCTTTCCTTCGTACGGGCGAATGAAACCGACTACCATATAGAAAGTAGTTGTCTTACCAGCACCATTTGGCCCAAGTAATCCCACAATTTCCCCTTGATTCACATCAATGTTTACCTCAGAGACGACCTTACGCCTTCCATAAAACTTTGACAAATTTTCCGCCCTCAGCTTCATATTATTTCCATTCAAAGATAACTTCCACGTCCCAATTTGCTCTCAAGGGTTCAATCTGTTGTGTGACTACGCGTTCTGGTTGTCGTAAATTTTCAAAATCTGCCGGATCCCAACGCCGGTTTCGGTTGATATCTTCAATTGTGCGGAGACTAAAAGTACCGGGTCTTAACTTGGTTAGGCTCATCTCAAATTCACTCTTTGCATCCACGAAGATGGTTCGCTCTACCTTATTGCTCTGAATCAATTCAATGATATATGCCACATTACTATCAAACCTTGATGCCTTAAGCTCGATGTTGCCAAATCGATCCTCTCCTCCAATAGGAAAGGTTTCCCGAATGGTATCATTTGACAGACCCGCCAGATCAAAAAGAGCCTCTGGTAAAAAAGTAACTGTATAGGAGGAATCGGCCTGCCACTTGGCCCGTATCTGAAGACAGGTTCTGATCGAATCAATCTCATAAATCGCCATTATTTCCTCAGTGCCGGAGGTAGTGCGCAGATCAATCTTGTTGCTATCCAAAAGAGACAGAGGTCTATTGAAACATAAGAAGTAAGGATCATCGGGATGTCCGGAGTTAGTCAGTTTTGATTGCTTAGCCAGGGGATCAGCCTCTGACATATCATCAGTAATCAGAGCGATGGTATCAATTTCCTGCAACACCGGATTGGTTAAATACAAGATGTGCCTCTCTGCGTTATTTGGCACATACCAAAATTCCAATAGTAAGTCCCTCCGCTCCCAATATATCGAGTCAATATTTGAAGCGGTATTAATCTCGATCTCATGTGGTTGTCGATTGTAAGTAAGGACTGCCTTATTCCACCCACTGGTGTCCAGCCGATCACGAAATATCTCCTCTAAGGGTGTCGACATTCTGAAATGCAAATCGAAGGTTGTATCTGCCATAACGAGAAGCAGAGAATCCAGAAAAGCTATGCTTTCTCCGGGATCATATCGATAATTGAGATTATCGTCCATTACTGCAATCACTCTGAAAGTATCCTCCTTTACATTCTGAATTTGCCAGGTGCCATCTTTGCCAGAGCGACTGGCATAGAAGGGCTTTTCCTTATAAACCGCAGAATCTCCCAGATTATCATACATCATAATGGTGGCGTCTTCCACGGGTTCGCCTGAGAAAGCATCGGCTATATGACCCGTCACAATTAGTGAGTCGATAAAATCACCGGTAGAGAACACGAAGCTGAAATTGGCAAGTGGATTTCCCTCAGTCAGATCCTTGATGGCTTCGCCAAAGTTGATTGTATAAGTTGCTCCCTCTCTAAGTACCTCATCTTCATGAAAGTTGAAAACAACCGTCTTCCCTTTCAACCTAATATCCGGTCTTTGATCAAGAGGCGGAGATACCAACACCTGGTTAATTGGATCGTCCAATTCCACCCACTCATTCATGGTGAGGGTGATTTCTTTCGATTCAAAGTTTGTCTGGAAATTCTGTGTACTCGACTCTGCGATGATTTGTGGGGGCTCCTCGTCCCTGGGACCGCCTGTCGGATTAAGCCTGTTGGCACAAGCCAGGCAAAGTATCACAAAGAAGATGAGTCCAGCAGCAGCAGCAGCGACACGAATCATGCGGCCAAAGATAGTTCTATTTAGTTTCCGGCTAGCTCAGGATTGGGACAAGGGATGATAGCTCATTATTGTCTCCCGAAGGTAATGTACGTCGAGATGAGTGTATATTTCCGTGGTGAGAATAGACTCATGTCCGAGCATTTCCTGGACTGCTCTAAGATCGGCTCCTCCCTCTACAAGATGCGTTGCAAATGAGTGCCTGAAAGTGTGAGGACTTACCTTCTTACTAATGCCTGCCTTATCAACAAGATCTTTGACAATCAAATAAATCATCGTCCGTGTAAGGCGATTGCCTCGCCGATTGAGAAATAAGATGTCCCTGGAGTCTTTCCGGATGTTTGACTGTTTTCTACGATAATGATCGATATACATCTTGATGTGACTCACTGCAGATTCGCCTATCGGAATGATCCTTTCCTTATTACTCTTACCGATTACCTTTATGAAACCAACATCCAGAAAGAGATTGGAAAGGCGCAGGTTGACCAACTCGCTTACACGCAGGCCACATGCATAAAGTGTTTCAACTATAGCCCTGTTTCTCGTTCCATGTGGGTGACTGAGGTCGATACATTCAAATAGTTGGTTAATCTCTTCCACACTCAAGACTTCCGGTACATTTTGCGACAACTTTGGCCCCTCCAGATGTTCGGTAGGATCCTCAGAAACGAGATCCTCGATCAACAAATATTTGAAGAATGCTCTGATGCCCGACAATATTCTCGCTTGGGTTCTACGACCTAATCCAAGATCGTTTAGATAGGCCAAAAAGGATTCCAACATATCTATTGTGACCTGCTCAGGTTTTGTCTCTGGACTCAGATCTACCATATGATCTGATAGTTTCCTAACATCGTTAATGTAGGCATCGACCGAATGAGGAGACATTCCTTTCTCCAACATCATGTAATGTTTAAACCCCTGAATTGCTGCACTCCAAAGCATGACTTACCAAGCAATTTATATTAAAAATAAATATAATATTAACAGTGCATGTGTTCGACTACCGAGGGAGAAACTCCGGGTTTGTCCAGAAGTAAACGAAGTGCTCGGTATCCACTTCAAAATCCGTTCGGGGATAAAGATGGTTGCCAATGAGGTTGTTCTTTTCTGTTTCCAGGGACAATCCTGCTGCTCCTGTTTGACGGGCTAGCTCCTTTGCTCTCTCGATCAACTGGATGGAGATTCCCTGACCCCGGTATTCCGGAGTAACGTACAAGTCATTCAATAGCCAAAGTCGTGCCAGCCTCGTGGAAGAGTACAAAGGATATAGCTGAGTAAAACCCACTGCCAGATCTTCATCAAATGCGACATAGATGATCGACTCCTGATTTCGAAGCCTGTCTCGGAGGAACTGTTCCGAAGCCGCCAGATTTGATTGCTGCCGGTACCACACCCGGTATGCATCAAATAATTTTGCAATCTCCTCTATCTTCTCCAAATCGGCCTCAGCTATTCTCATTAGGAATAAATACTTTAGTGGATTCTTAAAACAAGTTAATCATTAATGCCCTTGCGCGATGTCGGTTGGCTTATTCTCGATCTGGACAATACGCTGCTTGATTTTGACCGGGCGGCTAAAAGGTCTTTGATTTGCACCTACCGTCGCTTTGGAATTTCCACCGATGAAGTACACATCAATGCCTACCGACAAATCAATCATCGATGTTGGAGAGCATTCGAAGCCGGAGAAATTGATGTTGCTACACTAAAGGATCTGAGGTTTCAAATGCTGGTAGAAGATTTGGCTATTTCAATCAATCCAGATCAAATTAACAGCTTTTACCTGAGTACATTGTCAAAACAGATTGATCCCATGCCCGGTGCCCTTGAATTCCTGAAATGGGCAGATAACAATTTCTCACTTGTATTGGCGACCAACGGCTTCAAGCAAGTACAGAGACCGAGGATTGCTTCATCCGGAATTTCTGCCCATTTCAAACATATTATCATTTCGGAAGAAATCGGATTCAACAAACCTGATAAAGAATTCTTTGATCACACCTTCCACCGGATGGGAGGTCCTGCTAAAAACGAGGTAATGATCATAGGAGACAATCTAGGATCAGACATAAAAGGAGGTGCTGACTACGGTATTCTGACCTGCTGGTTAAATAATGGGGACATTACCAAGCCTCATGATGCGGCTACACCGGACCTTTCTATTCATAAATTGCACGACCTGCTGAAGTATCACAGTGCATGAAAGCACTGGTAATAGGATCGGGAATCATTGGTCTTAGCACTGCTCATGTCTTGCAAGAGCACGGATTGACAGTAAAAGTTATAAGCAGAGACCTTCCTCAATCAACTACCTCATGGCGAGCTGCAGCAGTTTGGTTTCCGTATAAGGCTTATCCGTTGGAGAAAGTTATGGAATGGAGTCGAATCTCATATCACTATTATCATAACTATCTAGACCGGCCAGACACGGGGGTTTCCATGGTAAGCCTCCGGATCCTTGAGAGCATAGATGCTGCAAAGGAATGGCTGGAGGCAGTACCTTCCGAGGTCAAAAAAATCTCCGGTACGACTCTTCCGAAGGGCTATCAGGAAGCGATAGAATTTGAAGTGCCTCTTGTGGATACTTCCTATTTTCTACCCTATCTTTTGACCACCTTTCTCATCAAGGGTGGCGAATTTGAAATGAAGACCCTCCGGTCAATAGATGACCTCGACTATTCTGAACACGACTGGGTGATTAATTGTGCGGGATTAGGATCACGTCAGTTGGTGAACGACGAAAAGATGTTCCCTATTCGAGGTCAGATTGTCAAGGTAAAAGCTCAACCAAACCTTGGATGGATTGCAGCTGAGCATGGGCCCTTGGCATTGTCTTACGTCATTCCCAGAAAGAATGAAGTGATACTGGGAGGCACCGCCGAACCTGGCGTCGAGCATTGCGATATCGACCCTGAAGAGACCAAACGTATCCTTGAAAGATGCAAGAAACTAGCACCAGGCCTCAATCCAGCCATCATCAAGGCAGAAGTAGGTCTTCGTCCTGGTCGGGATGAAGTTCGTTTGGAAAGAGAAGGTGATAAGATCATCCACAACTATGGTCATGGTGGTTCCGGATTTACGGTTTGCTGGGGATGTGCCGAGGAAGTTGCTGCAATCATGGGTCTTGGAGGGGAGCAGATCTAAGCCAATACCCCCAATACCAAATATCCAAGTGCCGCTATAATTCCTGCCACAACAGCATATGGGACTTGTGTTCTTACATGGTCAATATGATCGGTAGCTGCGGCCATGGAGGAGAGGATAGTTGTATCGCTGATTGGAGAACAATGATCCCCAAACACGCCACCTCCCAGGGCAGCAGCTATAGTGATCACTTCTCCAACTTCCATCTGCCGTGCCATCGGCACTGCAATCGCTATCATAATTGCAAAGGTCCCCCAGGATGTACCAGTTGAAAAAGCAATGAATGCGCTGATAAGAAATACCAACAGCGGTACAAGTGCTGGCGATAACCACTGCTGCGCCAATGCAGCTACATATTCACCAGTCTGCAACTCCTTGCAAACCGCGCCTATTGCAAAAGCAAACATCAGCAAGAGAGCAATGGGCATGAGACCGGATATGCCCTTAAATACAATGTCAACGTTTTCTCTGAGTGAAAACATTCGTTGGAATCGGTAGAGAATCATAGCAAACAAAATAGAAATGACTACAGCCACTAAGACCGCAGTTGAGCCCGAACCCCGTCCTATGGCATAGAACAGTTTACCAGACCAGCTCGCTGTGGGTCTGCTATCCAATGCTTCCGGCCATCCTGTTATAGCAAGCATCACAGGCATCATCAAAACCATCACCACTAAGGGTAAGACCATATTGAAAGCATGCGGTTTGATGCCCTTTTTTGGCAGTACTTCGGTAATCTCTTCGCTGACCATTGGTTGAGCGTTCTCCCATAAGATACTGCCTTGTTGGGTTCTGACCTCAGCTTTTTTCATTCCAGGGAAATCAAACTTGAAGAAGATGACCAATACTACCATCAATAGGGCGACGATGGGATAGAAATTGTAAGCGATAGAATGGATCATCACCTGAAAAGGATTTTCAAATCCTTGTGTGATTAATAAACCCATAACCAGAGCTCCCCAACCATTAAATGGGATCAAAATACAGGTTGGTGCGCTACTAGAATCAGCGATATATGCCAGTTTTTCTCTTGATATCTTCAACTTGTCGAAAACAGGCCGGTACAACGACCCAACTGTTAAAACTGAGATGCTTGACTCCACAAAGATCAATACTCCTGTCAGCCAGGCCATTAGCTGAACCAAGATCTTTTTATCCCTACCCTCCTTTTGTTCTAGTCGTTCCAGCACTTTCCCAATCCAAAGAACAAAGCCGTGAACCCCACCAGATTTCTGTATAAAAAGAATGACTGCTCCAATCAATGCACTAAACATAATGGTCCTGGTATTGCCTGGGTCCCGGAAAACATCAACAAAGGCGTAGAGGGTATCAAGAAAACCCAACCAGGGGTTTCCCTTATCAATAATCAACCAGCCGAGAAAAATCCCAAAGACAAGAGAGACATAGACTTGTTTCGTTCGGATGGCAAAAACGATTGCAACCATTGGTGGCAATAATGACCAGAATCCGTATTCGTGCATAGAGTGAAAATAACTTTTTTAGCTCAGCAGCAACTGGCTCGAAATCGGGGGTAAAACCGATTGTTAAAATGGCTCATATATCAAAAAAAAATCATTCGGTCGTGACTCATTTGTATATTTTTGAAACCCATGGATCGCAGGCAAAAGACCAGTACTAGAGTCTATGATCTGACTATCAAATTGCAGGGTCAGAGTGTTCCAATACGTCTTTTCACCGAACATCGACGTGGGTGGCGTATTGCAATGGCTGACAAGGCAATACATCTTAGAATTCCCAACAGAAAAGGGCTGGGTCCTGCAGGTGATCCATTGGTTTGGGCTAGAAAGTGGCTCGTCAAGAAATACGAAGAACAACCGCAGCTTTTTCAACGCTATTCCTCAAAATTCCCGGTTTCAGGAACCATATATGACACCGTCTACGGAAGGTTTAGATTGGAAGTGAAGCCAATCAATCGTAAGACTGCTAAGGGAGAGATTACATCCGGCCAGATCATGATACTTTTCCCGGAGACCTGGAGGAAGCGTGAACAGATAGTGGAATTGCCCAAAGTAATCAGTAGGACCTTTGCCAAGGCTTTTCAGGTGCCATTCGAAAAAGAAGTCGGACGGCTAAACCTTGTGCATTTCAACTTTCGATATAAGAAAATTAGTCTTCGTTTTAATCAAAGTACCTGGGGAAGTTGCACTACTACCGGCAATCTTAATTTTAGTACCAGACTTTTTCTGGCTCCCCCATCGGTGATGCGGTATGTGATCATACATGAGCTTGCCCACCTAGGCCAACACAATCATTCTCGAAGATTCTGGAAACTGGTCGAAACAGCTATGCCTTCGTACCGAAGCAAGGTATCCTGGTTAAAAGAAAATGGGGCAACTCTAAATTTCTAGAGTAAGTCGTCTAACACCTTTTAACTTAGTCGGATGCAATTACGTCAACTCTTCCTCCGTCATATTGCACAGACCAGTCCAAATCCATTATTGCTTGAAATTGGCCGGGCTGAGGGTCTGTACCTATACACATCCGAAGGTCAAAAAATAACAGATCTGATCTCAGGCATAGCTGTGAGTGCCATTGGCCATGCTCATCCTTCCGTTTTGGAAGCGACCAAGGCTCAAATTGATCGCTATATGCATACGATGGTCTACGGCGATTTCATCCTAAATCCACAGGTGAGACTGGCTCAGACGTTGCAAGCGAGGCTGCCGGAACAACTTGACTCAGTGTATTTTGTGAATTCCGGAGCCGAAGCAATCGAAGGGGCTATCAAATTGGCCAAAAAAATAACCGCTCGAAGGACCTTGATCGCAGCCAGGAATGCATATCATGGTAGCACCCATGGGGCTATTAGTCTCATGAGTGAGTCAAAATACACACAGCCCTTTCGTCCCTTGTTGCCTGGAGTAAAATTTATCGAATTCAACGATTTTGGGCACTTAGCAATGATAGATGAGGATGTTGCTGCAGTAGTTCTTGAGACTGTCCAGGCTGAAACAGGTATTAAGACTCCTCATGAAGGTTATCTGGAGGCAGTTAGCCATAAGTGCAAAGAAGTTGGTGCTCTCCTGATTCTTGATGAGATACAGGCTGGCTATGGTCGTACTGGAAGTTTTTGTGCGTTTGAACAACACCATGTGGTACCCGATATATTGTGTCTGGCCAAGGCCTTGGGGGGAGGGATGCCTCTTGGAGCATTTATTTCCTCTAGAGAGAAGATGAGCACGCTATCCAATGATCCGGCACTTGCTCATCTAACTACATTCGGAGGGCATCCAGTATCATGTGCTGCAGCACTCGCAGCTCTGCAAGTCGTGGAAGATGAAGATCTGATAGCAACAGTGCCTTCCAAAGCAAAGCTATTTCTTAATTCCCTACATCATCCTTTGATCAAATCTGTTCGACACTGTGGACTCTGGTTTGCAGTTGACCTGGGAGATCCCCAGCTCCTGCAGAGGGTAGTATCCGCCTGCATAAGGAAGGGTATCCTTGTCGATTGGTTTTTGTTTAATGAAGAAAGCATTCGCATCTGCCCACCCTTAATCATTACCGGAGAAGAGATATTGGAGTCTTGCCAAATTCTATTGGAGGTTCTTGATAGAATCAAGGTGACTGGCAAGGATTAGATGAGCATAAATTGCTTAAATTCAAAGCGAACAAAACTTAGATCTCTTATTATGGACGAGAGGCCGTGGCTGAAGAACTACCCCAATGGCGTGCCAGCAAACATCAATCCGGACGAGTACCCCAATCTCCTGGCTTTATTCGAGGAAACTTTCGAAAAGTATCGCAAGGATGTCGCATTCGTATGTATGGATAAAGAACTCACCTTCGATGCTTTGGACAAAATGTCGCGCCGGTTTGGTGCATATCTGCATTCCCGAGGGCTGGAACCCGGAGATAAGTTTGCGTTAATGATGCCCAACTTACTACAGTATCCTGTTGCTCTTTTCGGAGCCCTCAGGGCCGGTTTGGTCGTTGTAAATACCAATCCATTATATACCAGCCATGAGATGAAGCATCAATTTACCGATGCAGGGGTGAAAGGCATTCTGATAGCAGAAAATTTTGCCGCCAATTTGGAAAAGATTTTGCCTGACACAGGCATCAAAGTGATCATTACCACCAGTATCGGTGAAATGCTTGGCTTTTTAAAGAAACGAGTGGTAAACTTCGTAGTCCGCAGATTGAAGGGGATGGTTCCTAAGTACAACATTCCCAATGTAGTCACCTTTTCTCAGGCACTAAATCTTGGCGGCAAGTTTACCATCAAGCCTTTTGAAAGTCATCCTCAGGATACCATTTTACTCCAATACACCGGGGGTACTACTGGTGTATCCAAAGGGGCTATGCTCACCAATCGAAATTTGGTGGCCAATATGTTGCAGATCAGAGCAGTCATGATGCCCTTCCTAAAGGAAAGAGAAGAAGTGGCTCTCTGCCCACTGCCACTGTATCACATATTTGCTTTCTCGGTCAACTGCCTGGCCCTGCTCAGCATCGGAGCAAAGAATGTGCTGATCACAAATGCAAGGGACATCGATACGGTTGTAGCCGCATTTAAAAAGTATCCTATCAGTGTGATGACAGGAGTTAATACTCTTTTTAATGCACTCGCTAATCATAAAGGATTTGTAAAGCTTGATTTCAGTTCCTTAAAGGCAAGTATAGGTGGCGGCATGGCAGTACAACAAGCAGTCTCTGACAAATGGAGACAATTGACAAGTAAACCCATCTCGGAAGGTTATGGCATGACCGAGACCAGCCCGGTAGCAACTACCAACCCTATCGACAATCCCCGGATCGGCACTATCGGCACACCTGTACCATCCACGGACATAAGGATTGTTGATGAACAAGGGAATGTCTTACTTCCCAACGAGGTAGGTGAACTACAGGTGAAAGGTCCTCAGGTGATGAAGGGCTATTTTAACCGGCCTGATGAAACATCAAAGAGTCTTAAAGATGGTTGGATGAGTACAGGAGATATCGCCATGATGGATGAGGATGGGTTCTTCAAGATCGTAGATCGGAAAAAAGATATGATCCTGGTTTCGGGTTTCAATGTCTATCCGAATGAAATAGAAGACATCGTAACCAAACACCCAAAAGTGCTAGAGGTAGCTGCCATAGGCGTGCCCGATGAAAAATCGACCGAGGCAGTGAAAATCTTTGTTGTCAAAAAAGATAAGTCACTCACTGAAAAAGAACTCATGGAGCATTGCAAAGAGTATTTGACCGGCTACAAGCGCCCAAGGCATATTGAGTTCAGAGATGAACTCCCAAAAACCAATGTTGGAAAAATTCTGAGAAGAGCTTTGAAAGACATTGAGTCTTAGACAAAATCTTCGTCGCTGTACTTAATGCGCACTTTGTCCATAGCTCTAACCGAAAATGGGCGAGAACGTTCGAAGTAATCCTGGTAGTCTCCTTCAGGTAAAGCTTCGTATTCCTGAATCTTCCTGACTTCCCTATCCATTTCAAGATCATCCCAATCTGAGGAAAAGACATTGACTGAAGGAAATATGAAGGTGAGGATGCAGTGAACAAACAGAATGAAGGCCCAGGGAAACACAATCATCAAGCTCCATGGATCTGTCTCCGTGCCCACGTTGATTGCTATTAGTAAAAATGACAGGGGGACGAAAAAGATTACATGCCAGATGAACTTCTTCCGGTTCTTGATTTTGATCCGTGCTTTCCGATAAGGATCCATTCAACTGTCTTCTCCCATGAAAAATACTCAATTCATCAACACGATTCAAGTGGCATGGACGTCTAATCAACTAGAATCCCCTTTTTTCTCCAGTATTTCTGGATCAACAACCACAGGAGAGGTGGCACCCCAGCACTCAAAGCAAGAGCCAGAATAGGTCTGTCCACTCCAGCTTGACCGATGAATGCATAGACAAATCCCATCGGTATAGCACTAATCGCTAATGCTGTATGAAATTTAATCTGTGACATTCTTGTCATCCCAGCCATGCAGGCAATTACCTCTGGAAAGACTGGCAGCCACCGCGACAAGACAACTATCCAACCTCCTGCCTTTGCAAAAAGAATTTGACCTCTCTCGAAGTCTCTTTCACCCAAGAGCCACCGAGCTGGTGGCTCGCCAAGCTGTCGGCAAAGCCCGTAAGCTATAGCTCCTGATAGAAAGGATCCGAAAGCTGCCAACAGACCACCCAGCCATGGGCCATAGAGAAATCCCATGGAGGCCATCACCAAGGTTGCAGGAATCGGAAGGACCAGGTCTGCCGCTAGCAGCAAAATCCCTGCAACCCATGCCCAGGAATCAAATTGTTGCAACCAATCGACGGAGCCTTGCTGCGAAAATATGGACATCAGTGTCTCTCCCCAGATGAAGAAAGGTACCAGTACCAAAGAAGCCAATATCACAAAAAGGAGAATCAACCTCATTTACCGTGGTGATGCGTACGAAAAGACTTTATATTGATCCAAAATTCATCTTGAAGATACAGTGCCGAAGCCAAGTCCCAAACAAATAGATACTTCTGAGGCAGTTCGCCTTGCCAAAAAATTAGTCGCCGAAAATAAGTTCCCCATGCTGGCCACGATAGATTCGGATCAGCCACGTTTGCGACCGGTTTCCCCTGTTCGAACCGAAAGCTTTACGATCCACGTAGGAAATCTTCGTAGCTATCACAAGACCCGTGAAATCGCTAATAATCCAAAGGTGGAACTGTGTTACCTCGATAGCGATCACAACCAGGTTCGGATCACCGGAATTGCGCATATTGAAACCAATCGATCGGTACTAGAGGAAATTTGGAACAAAAATCGATTACTGCAGCACTATCTTGGGACCATCGATAATCCCGACTTGATTGTTTACAGAATCGAACCGGTAAGGGTACGTTACATGCAGGAGTGGGCCCTTGAGTACATAGAAATTCCTTTCGATAAACTCTGATTACTCAATCACGATTTCGTCAAAAACCATCCAGGTTGGATCACCGGCTCTCGAATGCCAGGGCGGACAGACTTTCATATTCTCAGCAGAAATCCGAATAAACCGTGTCTTTCGCTCGTTGCGCAGATTGAAATCATAGGACCTGATTTCTACCCCATCTTCCCTGGCATGAAAAATGGGTTCGCGATATACTTCGACAAAGCGATCTCCATCATTTGAAATCTCGTACGTTACCTTGTTTGGAAGAAAAGCACGGGCAGCTTGATTTTTCAAAGCATTTATTTGAATCCTATTGATCGGAACCCGTTCTCCCATGTCTATAATCACTTCCATATTGTTGCCAAGGAAGCCCTGCCATCGTCCATCGTTCAACACCTCGCTACCGAACTCACCATCGACCAGTGCCTGTTCTCCTCCTGCACTCATATTCTCATGATACGCTTCGTGATAGCGTATATCCTTAAAAGTTGCCTTATTGAGATTCACTACTTTTTCGCTGATTAGATCCGACGCTCCCTCGGGAGTTACCGCAACTGCTTTGATCTCACAATTTGAATCAATGTAAAAGGGCTGGGTATAGTCCAGTCCAAACAAGCCCGGACTAAGACCATTTGTGGAATACTTGATGCTTTCAACGTCATCATCTGCATTCAGGGAGACCAGATAGGCATCGGCTGCCAATTGATAGGTAATGTTAAAATTGACCTCCCTGGCTAAAATAGGCCAATCATCCGTTCGGAAAGATGACGCAGGCAGATTGTGAGCATTGAACAGGTTGGGGTTAGCCGTGTTACGGAATGCATATCTAACCGCTACAGGTCTGGGTACGAAGTCTGAAGAGACCAATACTGAACTTCCATCAATTTCAGCTTTTGCAGGAAAGAAGAATCGATCTTCTCCGGCAATCTCAAAATGAGAAGGTTCGCCTTCCGAGGTAATCAATCCATCGTCGGCAAAGTCGAAATGAATTCTGATTTGACTCCCTTCCACTTGATAATCCTTATAAATTGGTCCGGATGGATAAAATCCCTGCTTTCCGTAAGTTCTTGCCAAAGCCCAATTGGCTAATCGCTTGCCTACATCTTGTTTATTCCCAGGATGGATGTCATTTATATTGCCAATGTCACTCACTACTACCATACCTGTATTGAGAACTTTCATAGAATGCATTTGTGCCTCTCTGACCAATGCTCCCGAAAAGGGCGTTCCGTATCGAAAAGGGGCAATCTGCACGTAGTAGAAAGGGAAAGGATAACCCCACGCTGTTCTCCAGCTTTGTATCATAGCCGGGAACAACTTGCCGTAAACAAGTGGGTTTGCAGTATTAGATTCACCTTGGTACCATATGGCCCCGGCAATTCGAAGATTCGACACCGGATAAATCATTGCATTGTAAGTCACACCAGGGTCTCTTGGCCACCAATCTGTTGTGCTGAGAACCTCGTCCCAGTTGCCAAATAAGGGTTCCTCTTCGATGACCGATTTCGGAGTCCAGGTTTCTGCTGCAGTACCACCCCACGCAGCCTGGATTAGCCCGATTGGTACCTTCAACTCTTCCTGGAGTGTTCTGCCAAAGAAATATGCCACTGCACTAAAATCACGGAAGGCTTCCGGTGTACAGACCTCCCAACTAGCATCGACATTTTCCTGAGGATACAAAGAGGTTGTTTTTGGAATCTGAAATAACCTGATTTCCGGATAGTTAGCCTCAGCAACCTCCTTTTCAGCATTATCAAACCCGTTCACAGATGACCATTCCATATTTGACTGTCCGGAACATATCCAGACCTCACCAATAAGAATGTCACTTAATGTGATGGTATTAGATGCATTGATCTTGATTTCAAATGGTCCGCCTGCCTCTGGAGTGGCAATCGAAGTTTCCCATTTTGCATTGCGATCTGCTTTTACCTCATAGGTGTGATTGTCCCATGATGTCTGTATAGTGAACTGCTCAGATGGTGCTGACCAACCCCATAGCCTCACGGTACTATTTCTTTGCAGCACCATGTGATCGTCTAAAATGGCCGGTAGCCTTACTTCCGCTGATAGAAAACAAAAGCCGCCACAAACAATGACGGCTATTGAAATAATTTTTTTCAACACTTACACTACATTTGTTGCTCCTGGTACCGGAATGGGATAATTGCCTGAAGAATCAGGCACCACGGGTGGAATGGCATCCCAGGCATATTGTTGAGGCATAAGACTTACATCTGAGCCTATTGCTTCATCCCATGTGACCATCTTCCCGCTATAGGTGGCCATCCGTCCCAAAATGGAAGTCATTGTACTTTTAGCTCCATTCTCCGTGTCCGCATATTTGTATTCTCCACTTTCAATCGCTGCAAAAAGCAGATCATGCTCCACCTGGTATGGATTGGGATCTCCATTTTCATCATGCTGATAGATCACCTTCCCTCCCTTTCCACTCATCAGACCTGGGCCGAAGTTTACTTTTCCTTTCGTGCCGATGACCACTTCATTGACTTGGCTCCAGCAGTTTTTGATATGCCTGCACTGGCTATTCATTATAGTACCATCAGCATACTCAAATTCTACATAATGGTGATCGAAGATCTGGCCATGGTCTGGACCTTTTCTCACTTCCCGGCCCCCCATGCCTTGAGCCTTCACTGGATATCCTTGCTTCACCCAATTTACCACATCAAGATTGTGAATATGCTGCTCCACGATGTGATCCCCGCATAACCAGTTAAAATAATACCAATTGCGCATCTGATATTCCATCTCAGTCTGGCCGGCTTCTCTTGGTCGCACCCACACACCAGCTCCATTCCAATATGCCTGGGCTGCAACGATGTCTCCGATTTTCCCTTTGTGAATACGATCAACCAGCTGCAGGTATTTGTCCTGGTACTGTCTTTGCAGACCGACCACAACGTTCAATTTCTTCAAGCGGGCTTGCTTTGCTGTTTCCAGTACACTTCGAATCCCGGGAGCATCAGTGGCTACGGGCTTCTCCATAAACACATGCTTTCCTTTCTCTACCGCTTCTTTAAAATGCATCGGCCGGAAGCCCGGAGGAGTTGTTAGAATGACTACGTCACAAAGTTCAATTGCTTTCTTGTAACCGTCAAAGCCATCAAAAAGGTGCTCAGGTAATACGTCGGCACGTCCATCATCGATTGCTTTCTTAATGTTTTTCAAGCTGTCTTTTACCCGGTCCATGAAGGCATCGCACAAGGCCACCAGTTGCACATTCTTAGAGGCTTTGAGTGCTTGCACAGCTGCTCCCGTACCTCTTCCACCACATCCGATTAAGGATACCTTAATGGTCTCATCTACTGAGCTTTGAAATCCATATTCATTTTTCACCATCGGTGTAAGTACAACTGCACCGGTTGCAAGGGTCGATTGTTTTACAAAAGATCTTCTTTCGAGGGATTTTCTATTGATCATGATAAGGTATTATTGCGAGCCAGTGAAGTTAGTAATTATCCACCTAGGACTAAAGCCCAAAATGCATTTTGTTCTTCTTGAGAAGGAGGATCTGCCGGTCGTATGATTCTAAAGCCGACAAAAGGAGAGTCTGTATTCCACCAAAAACTTTTGGGAATCTGAGGATCCCTCTTCTTCCATTCATCAGTCGAACTTGTCCGGTTGGCACTGCGTAACTCGATTGCATCATCCCGATATGAGCCTCCCCGGACGGTCCGTGGGTGTAGTGCCGTAGGCTTCCTCCATGGGTTTTCCACACCGTCTTCAATCTCTACGTATGCATTGGCATCGTATTGGTCGAGCGTCCATTCAGCTACATTGCCAATGATGTCATACAGACCCCAAGGGTTGGGCTTCAGCTGTCCCACCTTCCGAAAACTTCCACCACTATTTTTATCAAACCAACCGTATTCCTTAAGTAGTTTCTTCTTTTTCCCAAAAAAGTACTTTTGATCAGATCCGGCACCACAGGCATATTCCCATTCGGCTTCCGTGGGTAGTCTATAAAAATGTCCTGTCTTGTCAGATAACCATTTGCAGAATTGGAGAGCAGAAAACTGTGTCATCCCTGCTGCAGGAAACCCTTCCTTCCCCATTCCGAAAACTGGATCTTCATAAGGTGCACTGGGGCGGGATATCCCGTCAGTTCTGGATTTGCCCTCTGCATCCAGATCAATTTCGGGATCCCGAAAAACCATAAAGATATCGTGGGTAATCTCGGTCGAACTCATCCAGAACGCTGGAATAGACACATTCCTAACTGGCTTTTCATCAGGCTCCTTTGATTTTTCATCTCCCAGACTAACCTCGCCGGCTTGAATCGGAACCATCTCAATAACTGATTCAACTCCCATCAGAGATTGTTCATAGGTTTCGAAATCCTGTGATTTAATGGCTGTCGTCAAGCATAATAGTATCACACAAGCTATAGTTCTCATTGGGCTGTCTCTTTAAAAGCCAGATCGAAACTTAGGGTGATATCGTCATGACAAACAATTTGCCCAAACATGGCTGTTGGCGGCTTAATACTGAAATCTGACAACTTCAAATCCTTTGTAGCTGCAAAATTGTTCAAGTTGCGCTCCACTGCTACTATAATTTCTTTCTCGACACCGGCAATCATCACTTTTCCTGTTGAACTGAAAGTCGAACTGCCCCCTGGCTGCACTTGATCGCTATGGAATCGTATCTGAGGATACTCATCGGATTTGAGTGCTTTCTCAATTTTACTATTCATGTCGGCACCCCTTCCTCCATCCAGAGAGTTGGAATCAAAAGACAAGTCAACTGCCTTTATCTGACCCGTAGAATCTAACGTCATTGAACCGGTGACGGCTGATGTCTGAGCGCTCCAATCCTTAAGTGTGGATGTGCCACTCACCACTACCTTGCTGTTGTCGGCATCGATCCACCAGGTTGTATCTTGGCAGAAAACCGAAAAAGGTTGTGCAATCATTAAGGCGGCAAAGGCCGACCAAATAATCATTTTCATGATTTCAAAATTTTCTAAGTCTGTGATCAAACTCAGGTGTGATCAAAAATCCGTTCTCATTAATCAGCGCAAAGTCCAAAATTAAGTCTTTCTGTATTGATTCGATCAGGTCACTGCCGAGAAGTGACAGGACTGAAGCCATTGCATCAGCCACCGCACCTGTCTTAGCGATAACCGTACATGTTGATGGGGACTTTACTCCCCATCCGGTTTTTGGATTGATCACATGCGAATACACCTCGCCTCGATAGTGAAAGAACTGATAGTCAGGGCCCGATGTTGCCAGAGCTTCATTCGCTATCAGCACACCACCTTCCAGCCAATCACATAGAATATTCCATCCTTCTTTACCAGGGGGTGCATCACCTGCAACCAAATCTCCACCAAGATCGATTAGAAATGACTTTACTCCTTTTGACCTGAGGAATAAACCTAGCTGATCTCCGATGTATCCCTTACCGATAGCCCCGAAATCAAGTTGCATTTTGCTGCGGGTGAGATATATCGAGTTTTTGGTGGAGTCCAAGATTACCTTGTCCATTCCCACATATTTCAATTTCTTCTTCATTTTTTCAGGCTTGGGAATTTTCTCCTTCTTAAACTGGTCACGCCAGAAGTGAGTTACAATGCCAATGGTCACGTCGAAATAGCCATCGGTCAACTTCCAAAGATCCTTCGAAAAACTCGTGACGTCGAATAGTGGTTGGGGAACACAAAGAGGTCTTGCTTTTCCACTCATGGACGACAACTGTGCCACCATGTTTTGATCCTCATAATCCGAAAGCAAGTAGGCAAGGCTGTCCAACATACTCACGAATTGATCCTGTAGTTGTTGCACATTGACCGATCGAGGGGGGAACGCTTTTAAAGTTACTGTAGTGCCCATTGATCGGTGCACGATTGAGGTGTAGGTGGAATCACCTCCATCCTGGGCTAAAACACCTATGCCGGTGAGCACCAGAAAACATGCACATTTTATTACCTTCCCTAACACAACTTTAAAAATGCACGAATCTTGAAAAGAAGGCAATTTATCAGAAATAGCGCACTAGTTGCAGGCTCTCTATCTACATCAGATGTTTTAGCCCGACAAGCCGAGACGAGCGAGGACCCCTTTCAGCTGCACTACGCTCCTCACTTGGGCATGTTCAAGCATCATGCAGGTGATAATCCTATCGATCAGCTCAAGTTCATGTCAGATCAGGGCTTCACCGCCTTTGAAGATAATGGAATGAAAGGCCGTGATATCGACCTCCAAGAATCTATGGCCAGGACCTTGAGCGACCTGGGTATGCGGATGGGTGTATTTGTTGCACACAAAATTTACTGGGACAAACCCAATTTGACCAGTGGCGACGAAACCCTCCGCAATGAATTCCTAGACCATATCAGAGATAGTGTTGAGGTGGCCAAAAGAGTCAATGCAACCTGGATGACCGTAGTACCTGGGCATGTGGATCTAAGATTAAAAATGGGCTATCAGACCTCTAACCTTGTTGATACCTTGAGAAAGGCTTGCGACATCCTTGAACCACACAACCTGGTAATGGTACTTGAACCGCTAAACTTTATGAATCATCCGGGTCAATTTCTGACGGAAATTCCTCAGTGCTACGAGATTTGTAAGGCGGTTGACAGCCCGGCGTGCAAGATCCTGTTTGATATTTATCATCAGCAAATTACTGAAGGCAACATCATTCCAAATATTGATATGGCCTGGGATGAAATCGGCTATTTCCAGATTGGTGACAATCCTGGTCGAAAGGAGCCCACCACCGGAGAAATCAATTACCGGAATATATTTCGGCATATTCATGATAAAGGATTTGGGGGTATTCTTGGCATGGAACATGGTAACTCCAAACCCGGAACGGAGGGAGAAGTAGCACTGATTGATGCCTACCGAGAGGTAGATCAGTTCTAACCAGGTTTTTGTTCGGATAAATCAAATACTTTGTCCATCAACCTCCACTTGACACCCTCAGCTGTGTTAGGTAACTTTTTTTGAAACTGGTCCATCAAGTTTTCCCACTCTTGCACAGAAGGATTAGTAAGATCCATTTCAGCCTTCCTCTCAAAATTGAAATCTTCGTTCGTTTCGATAATCATGAATAAGCGGTCTTCAACCGCATAGATTTCCATTTGCTCAATACCGGAATCGGTAATGCTTTTGAGCACATCTGGCCATACCTTTTCATGGAATTTCTTGTATGAGCGGATCAGGGCGGGCTCGTTCTTCATATCGAGGGCTAGACAGTATCGCATCGGTCTAAATATTTGAGACTTTCAATTTATCAAGGTAATGTATTAAGACCTGCCAGCAATGATCTTGGTCGGATTTTAAAGTGTACTCATAAGAATATCATGAGGTATATCTGCTTTTGTACCTATCTTCGGATCGATTCATTCACTGATCATCAACAAAATTTATTGAAATGAAAAAGTTTGCCTTACTAACCGTCTTCATGAGTTTGTGCTTTTTAGTTCAAGCTCAGACTGCAGATCAAATACTCGCAAAATATTATGAGAATATCGGTGGCACCAAGGCTTGGAAGAACTTGAAGTCCATGAAAATGTCGGGAACCTCATCCATGCAGGGCATGGAATTTCCCATTACAATCTATTCGAAGAGACCCAATCTGGAAAAACTAGAAGTTGAAGTACAGGGCATGCAAATCATACAGGCTTTTGATGGAACGACTGCATGGTCCGTCAACCCTTTCCAGGGAAGCACAGAACCCACTAAAGCCGATGAGGAAATGACTGCCGAGTCAGCGAAGAAGAAATTTGAAGATGAGTTGATCGACTATGCTGCCAAAGGTCATACCATTGAACACCTAGGCACCGAAGAGATTGATGGGACGATGACTAACAAACTCAAACTGACGAAAAGCTCAGGAGACGAGGTTATCTATTTCTTCGACCAGGAGCATCATATACCGATCGTGATTCGAACATTCGCCGGAGCAGGTCCGATGAAGGGACAGGCAGTGGATACTTATTTTAGTGACTATCAACCTGTCGGCGATGTTGTTCTGCCGATGGCTATCGAGCAAAAAGTAAATGGCGCCACCTTCATGTCCGGAATAATGGATGACATTGAACTCAATGTCGAAATGGATGATCAGCTTTTCAAATTTCCTGGAGACCTGGCAGTAGATGAGTCTATGGATAAAACAGCCACCAAGGAGACTGTGAAAGAAATGAAGGAAGAAACAAAGGAAGAAATGAAAGTGGCAAAGGAGGAGCAAAAGGGAATGAAAGACGAATCTAAGGAGGCATTAGAGAATTCCAAAGAGGAAGGCAAGGAGACCAAGAGTGAGATGAAGGCATCGAAGAAGTCTAAGAAAACGAAGAAGAAAAAGTCAAAAGCATAATTTAAACATTCGTCAAAACCAAAGGGGCTATACATTGTGTAGCCCTTTTTGTTATCGCATTAATAATGTCATTTCAATGAAACTGCAGCTCTCGATCTACTTTCTTCTCTTGGTGATACTACCCATCCATGCCCAATTATCAATTTCTTTCGGAAATATGAATGCCCGCAGCATTGGCCCAGCCATTATGAGTGGTCGGATTTCGACAATAGATGGCGTACACAACTCTCCCGAAATCTTTTATATAGGTGCTGCCAATGGTGGCGTGTGGAAGACGACCAGTGCCGGAGCTCAGTTTTCCCCGGTGTTTGATCAGTTCACTCAATCCATCGGGCACCTCACGATCGATCAGGCCCATCCAGATACAGTTTGGGTGGGTACTGGTGAACCCTGGGTTCGAAATAGCGTGAGTGTTGGCACCGGTATCTATGTAACAAAAGACGGAGGCAGGTCATGGGCTTTCAGAGGATTAGCTGACTCCGAGCACATTTCGAAAATTCTCATTCACCCGGATAATTGCAGCATAGTCCTGGCCGCAGCACAGGGAAAACTATGGAGCAGTAATGAGGAAAGAGGGGTCTATCGCTCCAGCGATTTCGGACAGACCTGGGAAAGAATATTATATATAGACTCGCTCACTGGATGTGCAGACATGAGCATGCACCCTGAAGATCCCCGGATTCTGATGGCAGCTATGTGGGAGCACCAAAGGTCTCCCCATTTTTTTCGATCGGGAGGACCTGGAAGTGGTCTTTACCGCTCACAAGATGGAGGAGATTCGTGGACCAAAATCACAGATGGCCTGCCAGAGGGATTGTTGGGCCGAATGGCAATAGAGTTTGCCCCATCAAATGGAAATATCGTCTATCTAACGGTTGAGTCTGAGGATCAGAAAGCAAAGGGATTGTACCGTTCGAATGATGGTGGTAAGAGTTTCATGCAGGTTAATAACGAGTTTGGAACCAAAGTACGGCCTTTCTATTTTTCGAGATTGACGGTGGATCCCACGAATGAAAACAAAGTTTTCAAGTGTGGTGTGAATCTAATCGTCAGCGAAAATGGCGGTGAAGGATTCAGAATCGTCCAGAGTGCAATTCACTCCGATATACATGCCGTGTGGATCTGCCCAAAGTATCCCAAGTTCATTGTGATTGGAACGGATGGTGGCGGCTATCGTTCATTGGATGGTGGCTATAACTTTGAGATGTTTCTAAATCTACCTTTGTCACAGTTTTATCATGTGAGTGTAGATGATGACACACCCTTTAATGTATACGGAGGCTTGCAAGACAACGGCTCATGGTTTGGTCCCTCCCAAAGTCCTGGTGGGGTGGAAAATTCAGACTGGTGGCTATCAAATTGGGGAGATGGCTTTTACTCATTCCGCCATCCTACCGATTCCAATATGATTTACTCTGAATCTCAGGGTGGTTTTATTGTTCGCTATGACAAGAGAGATGGTCTTCGAAAAGACATCCAACCTCTTTCAGAAGAAGACGAACCAGAACTGAGATTCAATTGGAATACTCCTATTCACCTAAGTAAGCACAACCCCGACCGGCTGTATGTGGGTGCTCAGTTCCTTTTCCGCTCAGAAGACCGGGGGGACTCCTGGCAGCGCATCTCTCCTGATCTCACCAGCAATGATCCTATGCGCCAACAGCAATTTCGATCAGGGGGTCTGTCAATTGATAATAGTACTGCTGAAAATAATACCACTATCTATTCGATTTCAGAGTCTCCCCTCGACTCACGAATAATTTGGGTCGGTACGGACGATGGGTACTTACAGCTCACCATCGACGGTGGTAGAGCATGGGAAAATGTGCTAGTTAATATTCCCGATGCTCCCTCCAATAGTTGGGTAAGTCATGTCGAAGCTAGTCCACACAATGCCGAGGAAGCATTCGTCACTATGGATGGTCATCGCGATGGCAACATGAATCCTTATGTCTTCAGAACATCCGATCTTGGAAAGACATGGGAAAGCATCACCACAACTGACATCCAAGGGTATGTCCATGTGATCCGGCAAGATCTGGTTTCGCCAAATCTTTTGTTTGTTGGAAGTGAATTTGGATTATTCATCTCAGTTGATCGCGGTGTTAGCTGGAAAAGATTCTCCAACCAATTGCCCCCCGTGGCAGTTCGGGCCATCGCCTTCCAACAGCGAGACAACTCTCTGGTTATCGGCACACATGGGCGAGGTATTTATATTATCGACGACATTGCTCCATTGCAGCAGGTCAACCCTGCCATGGCTGAAAACGAACTGACATTTTTCGACCTGCCACCTTCTGTGGTGCGTATACCTCAATCTGGTCGGCCATTTGGTGGGGCCGGTCATTTCGTCGGGTCTAACCCCAGCCCTTCAGCTACCATTGCTTACTACCTTAGCAAAAGACACACTTTTGGTAGGATGAGTCTTGATGTTTTCGATTCCGATGGGAACCTAATAAAGTCACTGAACCCTGGAAAGAGCGCTGGGATTAATATCGTCGACTTACCCCTCAGACTTCCAGCACCAAAAGCAGCACCTACTCGTAATCGAAGGGCATTGGTTGGCTCCATTATCACTCCTGCCCTTCAAGAGGGAACCTATCTGGTTCAAATCACAAAAGGTAGGCAGATCTTCAATCATGAGATAGTCCTTGCCCCGGATCCCAACAGCATTTATCCAGTTGAAGACAGACGTGTACAACAGAAAACTTTGGCCAGTCTCTACAAGATGACCGAAAGACTTGGCTATATCTACTACGCCCTGGAAGATATATCGACACACGCTGCTAGCCTGCCTTTGGGTGACGATAACCTTAAAGATTTACGGGATTTCAATAGATCAGTTCTTGAATATCAACAGTCGTTGGTTTCGCTAGAAGGGGATATGTACGTAAATGAAGGCAAAGAAGCACTTAGGGAAGAATTGTCGCAACTGTACCTAAGTGTTAGTTCATTCCCCGGCAAGCCGTCAGATCACCAACTCCAGCGCACTGAGGGACTGGCAAGCAAAATGCAATTGGCAGAGGACCGGTTTTCTCAATTTGAAGCAACTGCCAGAGTATTGAATCAAAAATTGAAAGATCTCTCATTACCAATTATTTCCTGGAGGACATTCAGCGATTATGTGAGTCCCTAGTTTGCAATATCTGGCAATCCTATATGCTCAGTGAAGTAGTTCCAAAGCGTCTCTTGAGGTGGTCTGGCAGCTAAAAATACTTGCTGATCAATGGCTGGATCTGAAAAAGTAACAGAAATAGCGTGCAAGTGAATGCTTCGGTCGCGGTTCTTCCTTCTGAAACCGTATTTGACATCACCCTTAATCGGTAATCCGGCTGCGGCAAGTTGAGCTCTAATTTGGTGGTGACGGCCTGTTTCTAACTTGACCCAAAGTAGATGGTAATTCTGACTTTTCCCTAGCCATCTATATGACAACGTTGCCATTTTTGCACCACTAACATCTTTGCCTACCGCTTTCGACTTGTTTGATTTCTGCGATTTCAGCAGAGAATGGGTTAGCACACTCTCTTTGTCACCAGGTTCTGCGCCAACCACCGCCCAATAGATCTTAGAGATTTCTTTGGACTTTGTCTGTTCACTCAATGCTGCTGCAAACTGAGCTGTTTTAGCAAAGATGACTATACCAGATGCTGGTTGGTCGATCCGATTTATCAAATGTAGTCGGGTGTAAAGCTCCCCCATCTTTGACTCCAAATCTGCGCCGGATTTTGATTGTACTGGCAGGCAAGGTGGTTTATTGACCACCACCATCGCATCGCTTTCATAACAGATCAGTGATCGGAGATCACTATCAATCATCTTTTACCTCCTCATATTCCACGAACGTGTCGTCGTCTGAGACGTCATTTGCTGGCCGACTGGCAGGCAGTGCCGGTTGACGGAAAACAAATCGATAAGCTAGATACACCACTACGGCCAGAACAAGGAATTTTAGCATCGCAGATCACTTGTGCCCGGAAATTACAATTACTTTGAGGGCTGCGCAATTCTTTCCAGCCAAACCAGTTAATGTACAAATAAGAATCTCGTACATATTCGGATAAATTATCATAGGTGCTGGTCTGCCGGCACCAATAATTTGTAAATTTGTCGCTGTCATTTCTGAACAACACCATAATGAAGAATAATTATCAAAGGCTTACTACCCTAAGTGGTTGGTTGGTCTTTATTATCAGTTTCTTGGTTTATTATTTCTCAGCTGAGCGCTCGGGCAGTTTATGGGACTGTGGGGAATTCATACTGGGTGCTTACAAGTTGCAGGTCGTACACCCTCCCGGAGCACCACTTTTCCTGCTGATGGGTCGAATTTTTGCCTGGCTGGGAGATGTATTTTCGACAAACCCTGCAAACATATCATTTGCGGTGAATTTGTTTTCTGGCATCAGCACTGCAGCCGCAGCCATGCTGGTAGGTTGGACCACGACGATGTTGGGCAAGCTGGCTCTGGTAGGTCGATCAGGAGAGCCAGATCAGACACAGTCGATTTTGTTGGCAGGCGCTGGTGTTGTATCAGGTTTAGCTGCTGCATTCAGTTCTTCAGTATGGTTCTCAGCTGTTGAAGGGGAAGTTTATGCCTTGTCTACGTTCTTCACTACTTTGACATTATGGGCTATGGTAAAATGGTATAGTCTGCCGGACAAATCCGACAGCGACCGTTGGTTGATCTTTTCCTTTTACTCCGCTGGGCTATCTATCGGCGTCCACCTGCTGAGCATCCTGACCTTCCCTGCCCTGGCTATGCTGTATTATTTCAAGAAATATCGCAAACCTACCTGGAAAGGAATGATTATTTCTTTTCTGGCCGGTGCTGCTTTGATTGGAGTAATGCAAGCACTAATCATAACTGGCATTCCTAATCTCTGGGCCACCCTTGAATTGATGATGGTCAATGGTCTTGGCATGCCCTTCCATTCCGGCTTGATCCCCCTTTCATTGATCATTGGCGTGGTCATCTTCTATGGTTTCCGATATGCCAATAAGAAGAACCACGTATTGCTACAGAAGATCATGGTGGCCCTTTGCCTGGTATTGGTAAGTTACTCCATAATCGGAGTGGTAATGATCAGGGCTAATGCAGGTACTCCGATTAATATGAATGAACCGACGGACGCACATAGGATGTTACCCTATCTAAACCGTGAGCAATACGGAGAGCGACCCCTTATGCGAGGACCTCATTTCGATGCTGATCCGGTTGGCACTGAGGTTACAGACAAATATGGTAGAGTAGGTGACCGCTACGAAAAAGTTGATTACCGGGTGAAGCCTGTCTACAATTCAAGCGACGAAATGTTATTTCCCCGTCTGGGTCACAATGACAGTCAGCGACGGCAGTTATACAGAATCTGGCTAAATAAGAATTCTGGCACCCCAACTATGGCCGATAATTTATCCTTCTTCTTTCGGTACCAGATCGGCTGGATGTACTGGAGATATTTCATGTGGAATTTTGCTGGTCGGCAAAATGGAGACCAAGGGTTTTTCCCCTGGGATCTCAAGAGGGGTCATTGGCTATCAGGGATTCCCTTTCTCGATAGTGCTCGGCTGTATAACCAGAGTGAGTTGCCGTCCAGTATGAAAGAGGATGAAGGGAGAAACCGGTATTTTTTAATTCCTTTTGTTTTAGGACTTATTGGATTATTCTTTCACTTCAAAAAGAAAAGAAATGATGCTTTAGCCATGCTGGCTCTATTTTTCATAACCGGTATTGGCATTATAATTTATTCCAACCAGCCTCCCAACGAACCTCGGGAGAGGGACTATGTGCTCGTGGGTTCTATCTGTACTTTCTGTATTTGGATCGGACTCAGCGTGCCAGCACTCTATGAGTTTATCAAAGGTCGGATCAAAGCCGGATCGCACATTGTAGCTCCTGCGGTACTTGGCATTGCATTATTAGCTCCCATCCTGATGGGTTTCCAAAACTTTGATGATCATTCTCGTCGGAATCTGACAGGTGCGCGCGATTTTGCTAACAACTTTCTGGAAAGTTGTGATCCAAATGCGATCATATTTACTTACGGTGACAACGATACTTATCCGCTCTGGTATGCGCAGGAAGTAGAAGGCATTCGTACTGATGTGCGGGTGGTCAATTTAAGTCTGATTGCTGTCGATTGGTATATTAACCAACTACGAAGGAAAATTAACGAATCACCCGCAATAGCACTTTCTCTCGACGCTGAGGCTTATCGAGGATCAAATCGAAATGCGTTATATCATCCTCCTAATGCCAAAAATGAACTTATGTCTCTTCAGGCAGGGTTGCAATTTATGGGTGAATATCATCCATTACCGGCCAGCAGTGGGCGAGAGTTCCAAAGCTACCTTCCATCAAAACAATACTACTTTGATATTGACAAGTCACGGGCGCTTAGCAGTGGTTGGGTATCAGCAGCAGATTCTGCTAACATTGTGTCGAGGATACCGGTAAATGTCAACGACGGCAGTTTGACGAAAGATGAATTAGCAGTATTGGATATTCTCTATAGCAATATGTACTCTCGCCCGATCTATTTCAGTGTCACGACTCGGGAAAACAAATTGATGGGTCTAGGGGACTACATGCAATTAGAGGGTCTGGGTCTGAAATTCATACCTGTCAAATCCACTAAACAAACCCAATTTGGAATCCACGGAAATGGGCGAATGGATGTAGACAAAGCCTATGATCGTATCATGAACAAATTTCGCTGGGGTGGATTTGATAAATATGATATGTATATCACGTCCAGTTTCATGCCAAGCTATTACGCCCATAAGACACTCTTTGAAAGAACTGCATACGAGCTACTAGCCAAGTTCGACAACGACCGGGCTGTGGATATTGTGGATAAATACTTTGAGGCATTTCCTCACATGAATTTTCCATACAACGTACAGACGCTGAATCTTCTAAGAGTGTATGAGCGGGCGCTAGCTTACGACAAGTTGAAATTTCACCTTGAGATTCTCGCTGACGAAACCGAAGACCTACTGGCCTTTTACCAAAGCCTTTCGACCGAAGACCTCAATGCTGGGTTTGCATCAGATCAAAGGGCAGCCTTACAGATTGTGACCGAAATGAAACGGATGGCAACTACCGCTAACGACACGGAATTCTTAAATGAACTTAAACAGAGGTTTGATGTCTATGAAGTCCAGGGAGTCAAAGGATAGCAAGGTTAGTATTTCCATTGGATGTGATCACGCCGGCTACCCGTACAAAGAGGCGATAATGGAATTATTGGAGGAAAAAGGTTTTGCAGTCAATGACAAGGGAACATATTCCAACGAATCTGTTGATTACCCGGATTTTGTTCACCCGGTCGCCGAGTCGATAGAGCGTGGAGAAGCTCACCTGGGGGTGTTGATTTGTGGCAGCGGCAACGGAGTTGCCATGACCGCCAACAAGCACCAGACCATCAGAGCAGCTGTATGCTGGAATGAAGGACTGGCATCTTTAGCGCGCCATCATAACAACGCTAATGTCATTGCCATTCCAGCAAGATTCATCAGCAAGGATGAAGCCGTGAAACTCGTTGACATTTTTGTACATGAAAGCTTTGATGGAGGACGCCATCAAAGGCGAGTTGACAAAATCAGCATATGCTGAGAGTCTTACTACTTTTTCTTTTCACTATTCCTCAATCTGGGTTTGCTCAGACTCAGATAGAAGCCGATCCATTCGCTGCAGCTTTCATATCAAGGAATATCGATTCGAATCGGCTCCAACAGCACCTTGAGAAAATAGCATCAAACGAATTCGAAGGCCGCGAGACGGGTACGCCAGGTAGCGCACGAGCCGCACAATATCTGATTCAAGAACTGAAAAACTCACAAGTCGAAAAGGCTCCCGGGCATCGCGATTATTTTCAGCAGGTTGCTTTTACCTGGATCAAATGGGAGAACCTTGGGGTTGAAGTGAATGGAACGGAATACAAGCACCTTTGGGATTTTCTGTCTTTCCACGATGAAAATCATAATCTTCCTAATCTCCGAATCAAGGACGTTGTCTTTTTGGGATACGGAATAGATGATCCTGCATATAGCGACTATGCCAACGCCAATGTGAGAGGTAAGGTTATCATGATTTACCCTGGTGAACCATTATCACCAGACAGCATCTCTTACATATCAGGGGGTCGAGATCCCTCTGAATGGGCGGGAAATATTCAAAAAAAACTCGCTATTGCCGCTAAGCATAAGGTGCGAATGGTCTTGATCATTGATCCGCAGATCAGAAGCAATGTTTCTCTACATCGTAACCGAGTTTTGAGTCAGTCACTATACTTTGGCAAAGTACAAAAGCCAGATCTGCCGAATCATATCTTTATCTCCACCCAAATCGCTAAGAACATCATTGGTGAAAAGTGGAATTCCTTTCTACAAAATCAACGCAGCCTGCGAAACACAGGAGTCGGCAGACCGCTTCGATTGCCGGTGAAGATGAATGTGCAACAACACATCAGCAGAAATGTCCTATACGACAAAAATGTAATCGGATATATCGAAGGCGTTGATTCGTTGTTGAAAGATGAAGTTGTCGTTCTCTCGGCTCACTATGACCACCTTGGAAGACGAGGTAACTCCATATTTCGTGGGGCTGATGACAATGCATCAGGGACCACCGCTCTTTTAGAAATTATGAGAGTGATAGCCGAAGCAAAGAATAAAAATTTGGGGCCTCGCCGAAGTGTCATGGCTATTTTCTTCACCGGTGAAGAAAAGGGACTGTTGGGGTCAGAATACTTTTCTGAAAATCCTTCGATGCCGCTGGAAAATATAACTGTGAACATTAACATTGATATGATTGGTCGAACAGACCGGGAACATGAAGAGTCTCCACAGTACGTCTACGTGATCGGGTCGAACCGGTTGAGTACAGATCTGCATAATATCAATGAGACGGTAAATAACCATTTCTCGCATCTCCAGTTAGATTATACCTATAATGCTAAAAACGATCCTAACCGATACTACTACCGGTCTGACCACTACAATTTTGCGAAGAAGGGTATCCCATCTATTTTCTTCTTCACTGGCACGCATGAAGATTATCACCGGCCTGGTGACACTCCTGACAAAATCCTTTATTCCAAATACCATGAAATCACTACCCATATCTATCATCTGGTCTGGGAAATCGCAAACCGTGATAAAAGGATACGGGTAGATGTAGTGGATGATACCGTTTATGATCGATAATCATATTGCAATCTTCTTCCATCTTCCTTTTCTGAACAAATAAATGCAGAGACCGGCAAGTATAGTTTCTGAAATGGCTACGGCCCAAAACACTCCATTCGGACCTAAGCCTTGGGTGATGCCAATCCAATAAGCCAGTGGAATCTGGATGGCCCAAAAGCAGATGAAATTCATCACGGTTGGCGTGCGAGTATCTCCGGCACCGTTGAAAGCCTGACTAATTACCATCCCATAAGCAAAAAAGATATAGCCAAGACAAATTATCCTCAAGCTGGCAGTGCCATACTTCACAACCAGAGGCCCTTCGTGAAATATTCTTACCAAATCGGGTGCCCACGCGATGTAAATAATTGAAACCAAGAGAAGAAACAACATGGTGTAGAAAGCAGATCTCCAGACGGAAAGTTCAGCTCGATCCGGTTCGCTTGCTCCCAGGTTTTGTCCAACCAACGTAGCTGCAGCATTGGCCATACCCCAGGCAGGTAAGATGGTAAAAATCAGCATTCTTATTGAAATAGTATACCCGGCTACCGCTTGCTCGCCAAACTCCGACATAATCCGCATCAAAAATATCCAACTAGATGAGGCAATAACGTATTGACCCATTCCACCAAGAGACACTTCGAACAATCTCTTTACAACTGCCCATGCTATCCGTAGATGTTTTCGTCCGATCTGGATGATAGAATTACCTCCAAACAAGACGAACAGCTGAAAAATCACGCCAATTCCCCTCCCAATATTTGTAGCCACAGCCGCTCCCGCGACCCCAAGTTCCGGAAAAGGTCCCCAGCCAAATATCAGACAGGGATCAAGGACTATATTAAGTCCATTGGCAATCCAGAGGGCTCGCATTGCTATCGATGCATCACCAGCTCCTCGAAATACCGCATTCAACAGGAACAAGAACATGATGACAAAATTTCCAGCGAAAATAATCCGCGTATAGCTCGCTCCTTCAGCAATCAAGTCATCATCACCACCCATCAGATAGAGAATCTTTTCGGCGTAAAAGAACCCCGCGACACTAATAATCAGAGAGAATGAAAACGTGATCACCATTGCCTGCACCGCTGCAACTGCAGCCGCATCTTTCTTCCCTTCCCCGATTCTTCTAGCGATCATAGCGGTCGTTGCCATGCTCAATCCGATCGCAATGGCATATACAACAGTAATAACCGATTCTGTCAACCCAACAGTCGCAACAGCATTTACGCTAACTCGGGATACAAAGAATACATCCACTACGGCAAAGAGGGCTTCCATGACCATCTCTAAAATCATCGGGACCGATAAAAGAAAGATGGCTCGATTGATACTTCCGGAGGTGAAATTCTTTTCTTCACCCCGGATTGCTACCCATAATAACTTCCAATATTTTTTCATGCGAACAAGGTCTTCAGTAGATTAAAATGAAGTAGGTTGAAAGGCCTGAGACGAACGACTCAGACAAGACTTGACAATGCCAGAGATTGTCAATAATTATATTCGCATGACAATAGCTTTCATAAAGACCAGGTGAAATTGGTAATTTTCTGGTAAAATTTAGAGGCCAGATGGTACAAAATCTTGCTTCTGGAGAAAGGCTCAAGGCCCAAAATTGTTTCTTGCAGAGTGGGATTCACAGAAAGCTGTTAGATTTGCAGTCGCTTTTTTAACCTATCGATAACGAAAATTACGAACCTGCTAAAGAGAAAGACCGTTATCCATGTGGAAAGATAAATTACTATGACACTTCGATTTTGTATCGCTATTGCCTGTTTTATGTTCACTGTGAGCAGCGTTCACAGTCAGGAAAACATGTGGAAAACTCTTGCCAAGATTACATTCACCAAACAATATGATGAGCTGATGGGATTCAAGGTGGATGTACCTGTCTTTAGTGAAGACATCAGGGCATTGGAGGGAAAAGAGGTAACCATTAGGGGATACATCATACCAGTGGAAGGCTATAAAAGCCACAAGGAATTTATATTCTCGGCATATCCATACAACATGTGCTTCTTTTGTGGAGGAGCAGGGCCAGAGACAGTAATGGAGGTTTTCGCTAGCGAGCCAGTGGAGTACAGTGCAGAGCAGGTGACATTAAAGGGAAAGCTTGAGTTGAACGCGACGGATATCAATCGATTGATGTACGCTCTGAACGATGCCCGCTTGGTGAAACCTGCCAATACCAATTAGCCGAAGACATACTGAGTTTGGCAATTCCATTCTGGACGTTACTATCTTTGCATGCTATTAATATAGTGCATGTTTCCAAAGTATGACATAATTGTAGTCGGTGCCGGTCACTCCGGATGCGAAGCAGCAGTTGCAGCTGCCAATATGGGTGCCAGGGTCATGCTAGCCACCATGAATATGCAGACTATTGCTCAGATGTCATGTAATCCTGCTATGGGGGGTGTGGCTAAAGGTCAAATAGTACGTGAGGTAGATGCTCTGGGTGGATATTCCGGGATTGTTTCTGATCATACCATGTTACAATTCAGAATGCTTAACAAGTCCAAGGGCCCTGCTATGTGGAGCCCTCGCTCTCAGAATGACCGTCTCCTTTTCGCTCAAAAATGGAGAAGCCTGCTGGAAGGGCATCCTTTGATAGACTTTTGGCAGGAGATGGTGACCGGATTGGAGGTAAAGGATGGTAGAGTTCGAGGAGTCCGGACTGGCCTGGGATTAGTAATCGAGGGAAAGGCTGTGATTCTGACCAATGGGACATTCCTCAATGGGATCATTCATATTGGAGAAAAGCAATTTGGCGGTGGACGAGCAGGAGAACGCGCTGCAAAAGGCATCACCAGTCAACTAAATGAATTGGGCTTTGAATCGGGTAGGATGAAAACGGGCACTCCTCCCAGAGTTGATGGCCGGAGCCTAGATTGGAGTAAAATGGAAATACAGCCAGGTGATGAAAATCCTGGTAAGTTCTCCTTCACCAACACTCCCAGGCCAGAACGTCAATTACCTTGTCACATTTCTTATACCAACAAAGAGGTGCATGAAATACTCCGCACCGGCTTTGATCAATCACCCATGTTTAACGGACGCATCAGAGGCACTGGTCCGAGGTACTGCCCCAGCATCGAGGATAAAATTGATCGCTTTGCTGACAAGGATAGACATCAGCTGTTTGTAGAGCCTGAGGGCTGGGATACCTGCGAGATATATGTAAATGGATTTTCTAGCTCTCTACCGGAAGATGTTCAACTCAAAGCTCTACAAAAGGTCCCCGGATTTGAGTCGGCCAAAATGTTTAGGCCGGGCTATGCTATAGAGTACGATTACTTCCCTCCGACCCAATTGAAACCTAATCTGGAAACCAGAGCGGTCGATCGCCTTTTCTTTGCAGGACAAATCAATGGTACGACCGGCTATGAGGAAGCCGCTTGCCAGGGACTTATTGCTGGGGTGAATGCCTATCTGGCTATCAATGATCTTGAACCATTTATTCTCAAACGATCTGAAGGGTATATTGGAGTGTTAATCGACGATTTGGTCAACAAAGGGACCAAGGAACCATACCGGATGTTTACATCCCGGGCAGAATACAGAATTCTTCTCCGGCAAGACAACGCGGATCTTCGCTTGACACCGCTGGCTGCATCACTGGGAATGAAAGGGCTCGATGACCGGATAGCCACTGTTGAAAGGAAAAATGAGCAGGTAAAAGAAATCGAAAATCTTTTTGGTAAGATCAGCGTATCTCCTGATCAAATCAACGGACTTCTCGATGATTTTGGCTCAGCACGAATTGACCAGAAAGTAAAACTGATCAGCATTTTGCTCCGTCCACATATAAGTATCTCTGATTTGAAAACTGCAGTGCCTGACTTGGAAGGCCAGATGAAACAGTTTGATCAGGAAGTATGTGAGCTGGCCGAAATCGATATGAAATATGCTGGATATATCCGCAAGGAACAGGAGATGGTAGAAAAAATGAATCGGTTGGAAACTGTTAGGTTACATGACGGTTTCGACTACTATGAACTGCCCTCACTTTCAACCGAAGCCAGAGAAAAGCTAAGCAAGCTGCGTCCTCGTACTATTGGCCAGGCAAGCAGGATAAGTGGAGTCTCTCCATCAGACATATCTGTTCTACTTGTGCATGTAGGCAGGTAATGAGAACTAGTCACCTGAGTAGATTTCTTCGATCTGCCGACTGTATTTTGCCAATAGGACTCTTCTCTTCAATTTCATAGTCGGTGTGAGTTCACTTTCCGAACCATCCAACTTGCTTGGCTCCCACAGGTCTCCCAGCAACCGAAACTGCTTGATCTGTTCAGTATGGCTAAATGATGGATTCACCTCGCTAACAATTTCTTCATACTTTGACAGAATTCTGTCGTTGCAAATGGCATCCTGAAGATTGGTCCAGGGTATACTTTCTTCTTTGCAATACAACCTCAGAGGCTCCTCAGCTGGGATAATTAAAGCAGAAACAAACTTTCGACTATCTCCCACCACCATCGCTTGTTCAATCAAAATCTCCTCCTTCAATTTGTTTTCTATGGGCGCTGGAGCGACATATTTTCCTCCGGAGGTCTTAAGTAGTTCTTTCTTTCTATCAGTTATCTTCAAAAATCTGATTCCGTTCGGACCCTTTACTAAAGTTCCAATATCCCCAGTTCTCAACCAGGTTCCTCCACTTTGATTTTTTAAGACTTTTCTCGTCTCTTCAGGCTTTTTATAGTAGCCCATCATAATATTGGGTCCAGTCGCCAAGATTTCTCCCTCACCTGGTTGATAGTCTCCCTCCATATCGATCCGAACTTCCACATTATCAAGCATGGGCCCCACTGTTCCCAACAGGGCCATCCCGGGTGTAAATCGATTTATACTGATACCAGGAGATGACTCTGTAAGTCCATAGCCCTCCCTCACCGGGATCCCGGCTGCCGAGAAAACCCGGGCTATCTTCACAGGGCAAGGCGCTGATCCGGTAATTATTCCTCTTAATTCTCCTCCTAGTGCCTCCCTCCATTTAGCGAAAATCAAGCGATCTGCAATTCTCCGTTTTATCGATGACCATCCGGAATAGACCTTGTCGTACTCATAATCGTCGGTGAGCGAAAGGGCCCAGAAGAACAGGTTCTTCTTCAAGCCTTGAAGTTCTAATCCTTTCTGGTAAATCTTCTCATATACCTTTTCCAATAATCTGGGAACACATGTCATGAAATGTGGAGCTACCCGCCGCAAATCACCATTTTCTCCACCCAGGTTGTCCAAAGCTGTAAATATGATCTTTGCACCAGTATACAAGTATGAAAATGAAGCTGATCTCTCAAATATGTGGCTCAAGGGGAGAAAACTCATCGCCCGCAGGCCCGGGTCAAGCGGAATAAGACGATTTACAGCTTTCACGTTCTCCACAATGTTTCGATGGCATAACATCACTCCCTTGGGATAGCCGGTGGTCCCAGAAGTGTATATAATCGTCACTAGTTGCTCTGCTGCAACTTCAACCCCGGGTCTGGTTTTAGGCTGGTCTTGCCATAATTGATTCCAGTTCGTCAAGGATGAATCATCGTCTAGGGCATAGATATGCCGCAGCGCCTCACATTTTTCCTTTGCCTTCAAAATCTTGTCAGTAAGATCGGCACCTCCGATAAATATGGCCTTAGTTTCAGAGTCGTTGAGAATATAAATATACTCGGCTGAGCTAATTGTTGGGTAGAGTGGAACACTCACCATGCCAGCCTTCTGAATACCCAGGTCCAACAAGGTGAATTCGATTCGATTTCGATATACGACCAATCCTACCCGATCTCCTTCAGCCAGTCCGATGGCTTTCAAGCCATGGGCTATTTGATTCGAGATCTCGTCGACTCGCTGCGTCGAATAGCACCGCATTTTACCCATGTAAAGATCGCAAAGGGCTTCTTCCTGCGGATAATTTTCTAACTGGTGAGTAACAAAATCAAAAAGGCGGCTAATTTCCATTCAATCTTTTGGCTTAAGATAATAATCAGTTACCAGCACGGCAAAGAATTAAAACGCAGTTACTCCCTTTGTTTCAGGTACAAGGACCCAAAAGTCAAATCCAAAAATCATCGATTTGAGCTTTGGATCCACATTATTAAGCCGCAGCTGCCGGACAGGACGAAAATCAATCAAATGCCATACATTCTCATCCAGGGATGGCAAAGCTTGAAGGACGTGGGGATCAACATCCGTCCTTGCATCATATGTTTGCATTCCAAGCAAAGAATTAAATTGTTCTCCCTGAAGCCCCGAAAATAAAATATGAACTGTTTTCTGCTGTTTGAATTGCGCTAGCTCAGACATCATATTGCCCAGATCAAAAACATTGAGATTTGGAGGACAATTATAACAGCTTCTGATCTGTTGAGAAACTCCGAACTAGCTCTGATAGAGAAATCATATCAGAAATACGAATTGAGTGAGTAAATTGAAAAGTATAAATAAAAGCAGTAGCCCGTACACTATCTCGGTTAATATCTCTTTTGTCTTCATCTTCCCAAAATTTCAACATCAAAACGATGTAATCTTTGCAATATGACGGTGTATACGGCCGTAGCAATATTAAAGTTGAGTTAACGATCTTAAGCTGTTAAGTTTCTTAATAAACTCTATTATGATCGGACGACACTTTAAAACTTCTCTAACACATGGGTCGCCGGTAAAAGTGACTTATCCTACAAAACGAACCATTTGTCGAAAGACACGAATAAAATGCAACTATCTGCGTTGTAAAACCATCTTTACGTTACAGTGGACGCCCAATAAAATCCAGCCCTATTTTTGTCATGAAGAGAGCCAGCAACAATCCATCTAATGTGAACAATGGAGATCGACCGAGCGAAGGTACCGATGGCAGGTATCTGGCAGCGGTCATGTTTATCGATGTAGTTGGATTTACCGCTTTGGTACAGGATGACGAAAGTCAGACGCTCAGAAAGCTTGAGATCAATCGCAAACTGGTTAAACAAAGCCATGACAAGTTTCAAGGAAGGATAATACAGTACTATGGTGATGGAACATTAAGTGTTTTTCGGAGTACATTCGATGCTGTATCATGTGCTCTGGAAATCCAAAAGGCACTAATGAGCTCTGATTGTTTGCCTTCCCGTATTGGAATTCACCTTGGGGATATAGTGGAGCGAAATGGTGCGATTTATGGCGATGGTGTAAATTTGGCATCCCGCATCGAATCTGTTGGAATACCTAATTCTATATTAGTCTCAGGGGAGGTGTACAAACATTTGCACAATCACCCGGAGTTCGCCTTTAAGAATCTTGGAACTATCCGATTCAAAAATGTTCAATTCCCTCTGGAAATCTACGCCCTGGATCAAAAGGATCTTGCAGTACCTTCTGCACTGCAGTTGGAAGGTAAGCTTTCCACTAAGTTGAGGAAACAGCCTTTAACAGGTAATTTTTTGATGTGGATTGTACTTCTCCTGGTGGCCAGTGGAACCATCTATACTTACATAAGTTCTCAGCGTATTCTTTCTTTGGCCACAGGCGAAAGTCTTGCCACCCTGGGCGTACTGCCGTTTGACATGTCCGGACTAGGGAAAGATGATGAAGTGTTACTTGCCAGTCTCACTGATGAGGTCATTACCAATCTGGCTGCCTTCGAAGGAATGCGGGTTTTATCTCCAGAAGCTTCGGCCAAAATCAAAAGGGACAAAGACGGTCCAACCCGGAAGATTGCCGAGTCAATGGGAGTCACTCATTTGTTGAAGGGGCAATTGAAAAAGGATGCAGACAACACCTTTCTTGAGGTACAATTAGTTGATGCTCGCACTGGGCGGAACAAATGGAAATATCAATTTGACAAACCCTTTGAGAGCTTGCCGGAAATCAAAGAAGACATTGCCAAGAATGTTGCTGTGAACTTAGAAGCTAGCGAAAATCCTTTCCTCGCTGGAGTCGATCGGAAACACACTTCTTTTAGGGTCTTGGAACTGTACCGAAAAGCACGTGATGCGGCCAGTTCTCGAAGCCGTGATGGACTTTCACTGTCAAAAGAACTACTTGAAAGGAGCATCGCGGTGGATAGTACTTTTGCCTTGGGTTATGCTGGGTTATCTCAATGTTACTCATTGATGAAAGTCTACGAGCTGATAGATACTGATACTGCTCTTTTCTATGCCTCCGAGTACGCCGGACGGGCTTTTCTCCTCGACCGCGATCTAGCAGAGGCATATGTAGCTGATGCGCTACGCCAATACACCTTTTTTCTCAGTGATTCACGTGAAGTTTTCGATCTCTGTCAACATGCGATACAATTGAAACCCAGCTATGATTATGCCTATCATTTGCTTGGCAAAGTACTCTTCGATGCCGGTAAATATCATGAGTCATTATCTTATTTCAACCATGCCCACCGTTTGAATCCATATGAGTATGTCTATCAAAAAATGATCGCGAAATCAATGGAGGCCGCCGGTGACAAGACTAGTGCCGAGAGACAATACATGAAATTGCTCTCAAATTATCCCGACAACGATGACGCCATCGCCAGTGTGATAAAATTCTATGCCAACCTCCAGGATTGGCAGCAGGTGGAAAGTCTTTTGAAAAAACAGCACAACAGGTTTGACAAGTTGTGTTCAGAGCTGTATGTGAATACACAAAAGGGAGATTTGAGCCTGGCTGGTAAAAAATTGGACACCCTGAAATCCCAATTTCCAGAAAAATCCATTTCGGCATTAGAAGCCTGTTTTTTCGATCGAATGGGACACAAGCAAACTACTTTGATGATTCTGCAAGAGGCCAATGAGAAAAAGCAAGACTGGCTCAAAGAACTCAGACAAATGCATCTTAGTGATGAAATCCAGAAGGAGCCATCTTTCCAACGCATCCTGGAATCAATTCAGATAGATTCGGATTTGACCATGTAATGCTTCCTCAAATCATTCCACTAGCACAAATGCCCCCCATGTCTCCTGACTCAATTTCTTTCGCATTTTGGCCTGGGTCTTTGCCAATGCCTTGGAAGGTACTTCCTCTTTCAATAGATTTTTATAGAAGGTCGTAAGAAAGATTTTGCTCTCAGCAGGATCTGTTTGCCAAAGATTCATCAAAACTTGCTTAGCTCCAGCAATTCTGAAAGCTTGCCCGAGCATCGAAGTACTCGTGGATTCTCCACTCTCATATAGATGAAGTGTTAAAAGATCACATGCTGAAAGATCTATGGTTTCGATCTCAAGAGCGGTCAATAGGCCATCTTCAGCCTCCTGAGCTACTTCCGATCCTCGCCAAATATAGTTGGCTCCTGTGAGCGCCAATCCAAAAGACATCATTGGGTGCCTGTACTTTATCATTTTGATCGGCTCGATCTTAAAAGCATGGGTGGAAATATGAATTATTCCGGAGGGATTATCCGACAGCAACCTTTTTAGATTTGATTCCGTAGCATCCGAACCTTCTGACAGAGTTGTACTCCACTTCTTTTTAGACAGCATAACCTCTATCGCCTTAATCTCCCCAATAGAAGCTGTTACTCTCGGAAATTCAGATCCAAGTAATTTCTTTTCATCTGATGTTTGGTGTAAGCCGATATTATAACCCCATTGTTGATTGCCCTTCATAAGTGCTTCAGGGTTCAAATCATATAGAGCTCCCCCTGTCAGACTAGCATTTCGTATATCAACTCTTACCCCTTCTCCAAATGGTAGAATACCTCCCGGACTTACATATCGAAATGAATGCCGATCATGTAAGATCTTACCGGATTCAATGGGAATGAGATGAAACGGAAATCGGTCAAGACCATTATCGACACAGATAGTGATTTTAGTTTTACCTTCTAAGAATTGCTCCAGGGGCTTCCATAACTTTTCATAATCTGAACTGTTAGGGATAACCCTGGAATCCAGTCCCGCAAAATCTACAATTCGAACAACCTTTGGAGTGCCTGAATTGGATAAAATAAAGGCGTAAACTTCGGTTTCTGAGGAAAGAGAATCAATTATTGTCTCCAGATTGTAGAACTCGAGATATGCTGTCTGCTGATCTATTCTTTGCTGTATTCTGTTAACCAGTTCCGGTTCAAACCGGTCGCCCTTTCTGAGTGCACCGATCAGGCTGCTCTCAATCTGCCTGGCTTCCTCGATCATTTGAGACAGCTCAATCTCTGCCAGAGATTGCTGCTGAAGAGTTTGATTTTGCTGATCAATGATTCTCACTCTAAGCTCTTGCCATGCTGAGTATTGCTGACGATAGGAGTCTGTCGCATTTCTGAGGCTTCTGGTAATTGTTGTCAGATCTGGGCGGAAATCAGATGTCTTTAGGGCTCCTGCCATTTCCAGCGCCTGCCGATTCAATGATGCATCATTAGGATTATTCAGGCAGAAGTCGAGATAGTTCGAAAAGAAAGATTCGAAACTGTCGATGTATTCTGCTCGCTCTTCCGCAAGGAGGAATTCCAGCTTGGTATACAGTGTAGTTAAGAGCTGATCGCCAGCCATCAGATAATATCGCTTCGCTTGAGTCTGATCTTTTCCGGAATAGAACTCCGCCAGTTGACGACTCGAAGCAAAAACTATTGGATTATCAGAGCCATAGATGGCAACCAATTGGTCATGCGCAGCTGTAAGATTTTCTTCTGCAAGGTCTTTGGAACCCATCGCATCATGTGTCTTGCCTAATGCTCCAAGAGCTTGGGCATATTCCAAACTTAGATCACCACGGGCAAGTTCGAAGATGTCGCGTGCTCTTTCCTGATGGACCACCGCTTTCTGAAGATCTCCAGACGATACATGCAATTCACCTAAACTTTTGTGTAGGTGACCTGCCAGCCAACTGTTTGCACCAAAGACCTGCGGTGCATATTGTAAAGCATCTTCATAGTATTGTTGCGCTTCTACATACTGACCCTTCCACTTGAGAAGATCCGCAACATTACTTTGGGATATAATGTAATTGGGGTCGGTTCTTTCCGTGCGTAGGGTAAAAAGAATGTTGGCCTTGTTGTAATACTCATAGGCTTTCTCAAAGTTCTCCTGATTCAAATAGAATGCTCCGACTTGATTTAATGTGACGGGATAGAGGGTTCCCCTTTGCGCTCTGGAATTACTTTCAAAAAAGTCAATAAGTTCGATGTATATCTCCTCCGCCTCTTCAGCACGGCCGAGGGTTTCATGTACACTGGCTGCATTTCGACCGAGGGCAACCTTGTTAATATCATCATCGGCCAGATGAGTCTTCGCCAATTCGTAAGCTTGCAAGATAGTACGGCTGGCCCGGCGCAAATCGCCCCGTGCCTGATGTACCTCTCCAATACCAGCCAATGCCTGTAAGTACTGGATCGAAGTTTGTCCGAATCTCTCCTGGGCAAATTGCAGGGCTCTTCTTGAGTAAGCTTCAGCAGTATCAACATCTCCACTGGAAGATTCCAAAGCCACAACTTGGTTTAAGGTATTGAGGTATAAGTTTGCATTCCCGGATTGAGATTTTGCCAAATGATTGGCAGCACGTCGCAGGAAAACTCCTGCTTGTTCACGACTATTTCCCCGAATATGTAACTCAGCCATGTTGAGTAGAAGATCCGGGTATAGCGAATCTCTTGTTGCTTGCCTGCTCTGACACAACTGGTCCGCTTCGTCAAAGTAAGCTTTAGATGATACGAGGCTATCTAAGGTCATAAACCGGATGCCTTGCCACATTGCAAAGATGGCAAGTGGAGTTGTTCTGGTGTGCTCCTTGGCTTTTTCGAATTGATAGGCACTATCAATCATTGGGAATGATACTGCCTCCAGACCACTTTCGTACAAAGTAGAAATAATGCTGTCCTTTTGCTGCCAGGTCAATGCACCAAATTCCCTCAACATCTGTCCAGAAGCTGTCTGTAGAGTTGAAGTGATCAAACAAACTGATATCACTATGCGAAAAAGCTTATCCATTTGAAAAATTTTGCCAAAATTACCAAAACCGCCGTACGGTGTACTCCTAAGCTAAACGAGTCAAGGATGCGTTGATAGACCTACCGTTAGTTTGAGTCTATCTCGGTCTTTATTCTCTCCCTGGTGTCAAAGATATTTCGAATGCGATATGGGGTCTTTTGTTGGGATTCGTAGTAGGTTCGCATTTGTAGTTCGACAAAAATGCCGAAAGTGATTAGCTGTATTCCAGCAAGTACAAAAAGAATACCTACCAACATGAGGGGCTTTCCCCAGATGTCCTGCCCTTGCAATTTGAACCAAATCATATAGAAGTTGATAATCAATCCTATCAACAAGATCACTACGCCGAGGCCACCAAACAAATGCATCGGCCTCTGAAGGTATTTCTTGAAAAAAATCATAAGCACCAGATCACTGATCACACGAAGAGTGCGTCCCATCCCATACTTAGAGCGTCCGTGAATCCTTGGATGGTGTCGCACTTCCACTTGGGTGATTCTGGCTCCTTCTAGGTGTGCCAACACGGGTATGAATCGATGTAATTCGCCGTACAAGCCAAGATCTTTGGCGATTTCCTGCCGAAATAGTTTCAGCGTACACCCGTAATCAGTTATCTCAATTCCCGAACTTCTGCGAATAATCCAGTTTGCAATCATACTGGGAATCTTTCGCAGAAACATATTGTCTTGACGATTCTTTCTAACCCCCGCGACCAGATCCCAGCTTCCCTCACGGCATAGCTGTAACATGGCTGGGATATCTGATGGGTCATTCTGCAAGTCCCCATCCATCGTGACAATATACTTGCCTCTTGCCAAATGGATACCCGCAGATAATGCAAGACTCTGACCATAATTCTTTCGGAGCTCAACGATCTTCAACCAGCCAGCCTGGAAGCTTCTTGCAGCTTTCAAGGTTCCATCAGTCGACCCATCGTCAACCAGAATAGCTTCAAACTCATAGAGGTTCAGTGCTTCCTCAATCTGGCTAATTAACAGCTGAATGTTTTCCTCCTCATTGAAGACACATACCACTACTGATATTTCTGGCGCTCTACTCATTGATTCTGTTCAGGTATTTGTAAGATATAGGCTATGCGCTCAATTCGTCTAACATGCATAGAATCCACTACCGGATACTTTCTGACAAGTTCGGGATATTTCCTGGGATTGACGATCAAAGTAGAACCGGGAGACTGGCTATAAGTACGGGTCAGGATCTGTTTCCTCTGTGAAGTGATGTAAAAACTGTTCTCAAATCTCAAGCTATCATCAGCAAAAATATAGAGTGAAGCATTAGAAAATTTTCTGCCGATTCGCAATGCATCCTCTCTCACCAGAGACCCCTCTGTAGTGGTTGCACGCAAGGGCAAGACAAATAAATCGAGCCCCCATCTCAATGTGAGAAGGACCGCGAAAAAAATCAGAACTCTTATCCTTTTTTTAGTAATTAGAAGCCAGGTCAATGTGCATAGCAATATGGTTAGAAGCAACACCTTTATCAATAAATTTGGTATGCCCTCCGATCCCTCATAAAAAACAGGCGCCAACATCACGGGAATCGAAAGGACGGCCAATAACTTCATGATCCCATCCACTACCGATTTCGAATCTGGTGACAGGTTTTCGTGAAATTGAAAGCCGAGTCCAAAGTACAAAGGAGTAAACATAATGAGGTAGCGTGGATAGACCTCAGGAGAGAACCAGTAGATCCAAATATTGGCCGCAAATACAATAAGACAGAAGACCATGAAGGAGTGTCTCTTGACAGACGCCAGGGCTGAACGATCTAGGGCCAGGAAGGCCAATAAAGACCACGGTAAGAAGTGGTATAACATCTCAAATGGGAACCACATCCACTCACGAATAGACTCTGAAAAAGTGTGCTGTGCAATCGTTCGTTTGGCTGATTCATCAAAAAATACTCCCAACAGTGATTCAATAGAGTTTACCTGAGCGTATGCCAATAAATACCCTCCTAACACAACTACTAAACTGAGGACCCCAAGGAGGTGATCCCATGAGAACAATTTCGTCCAGCTATTCTTAAACCATTGGTAGACGACCAGGGTGAGGCCCAAAAAGACCAGAGCGGGGAGACCCTTCAGTAAGAAGGCAAGCGCAGCCAGTAGGTAAGCTCCAAGATAGAGCTTACGAAATTTACCTTCTTTATGACATTCAAAAATCCATACAAACAAACAGAAAATAATCCATGAAAAACATATATCGATCAGGGCCAGCATAGAATCCCAAAAGAGAATCCTGCCGCAAGTGAGAACTGCTAGTGCTGAAAAGGCTGCAACACGAGTGCTGCAATGTCTCCGAAATACTAAAAAAGTATGAATGACAAAAATGTATAGAAATACGACGGTCGGAAATCGGGCAGAGAATTCATTGACCTCACCAAAAACTGCGAAGGATAAACATAGGATCCAATTCCATAGGGGAGGCTTTTTGAGATACCATTCGCCATTTAGCGTTGGGGCAATGTAATTACCAGACAGCTTCATTTCCAAAGCCACCAGTCCTCTTATGCCTTCGTCCTCGATAAACGGTACTTGCCCAAGATTGATAAGAAGCACCGGCACTGAAAACAGTAGCAGTAAACCAAAGACTTTTTGTTCTAATGGCCAGGATCTTAATCGTGATGTCACTTATAATCGGGAGGTGATAAGACCGCAATGTTAATTAATACCATGGTGATTGAGGAAATTCACAGAAGAAATCGAGGAAAGTTTGATTTTTTCACAATTCTAATTCTGCTCTTTCTAAGTCTATCGACAATTAGGGATCCTTAATGGATGTGATAGACTTCCTTGGCAAGGCTACTTTCAATCAAGTTCATTGATTCGACAATCATAGACATTCGACGGGTTACTACTATCTTACATTTCAGGATCAATACTTAAAGTCTTGAGGATGGTCAGGATAATGGTGGTCATTCCTTCCAACTTTGCAAGTCCAACCTAAGCGGCCAGGATAGGATTGAGCATAATCCACATGGCATTTCTTTATTATTGATTCATGAATCGGGGAGTGTTATCTCTTTTCTTGCGTAAACTTGGTCTCATCAAAGTTGCTGATCGAGTTCGCTTTATCCTGCATAGTGGATATTACCGAAAAGTTAACGAAGAGTTTCGCAAGGCCAACCCAGCTATTGCACTGCCACCAGACTATCTCATGTATGAGTCGTATCGGTTAGATTATGAAAAGTATTATCACGGGGGGTTACAAACAGCTAAATGGCTTATCTCTTTGCTTCGACCTCACCTTGAACTGGACGGGGTTCGAATATTGGACTGGGGTTGTGGCCCAGCTCGAGTAATCAGGCATCTTCCCTCAATATTAGGATCAGAAAATCAATATTATGGAACTGACGCCAACTTGGAGAGTGTAAGATGGTGCAATGAAACTTTTCCGGAAATACAATTTGTCCAAAATGAAATGGAAGGGGAATTAGATTTTCCCCAGGATCATTTTAACCTGATTTACGGGATTTCTGTTCTTACCCACCTATCAGATGATTTGCACGAGAAATGGATACAAGAGCTTCAAAGAGTACTAAAGCCAGATGGTGTCTTATTGGTCACGACTCAAGGGCCAAACTTCAGAGGGAAATTGTCCAGAGCGGAAAAAAAACTTTTTGACCGTGGCCAACTGGTTATTAGAGGTCGGACCACGCTGGGACACCGAACTTTCTCTGCTTTTCATCCGGTGCCGCTCATGGAGGCTTTGTTTAGCTCTTATCAGATCCTGGAGCATCAGGTGCCGGCTCCGGTTGAGGGCAACGCACTTCCTCAGGATATTTGGATATTGAAAAAGCCGTAGATGTCATTCGTACAAGTTCTCTTTAGTTGATTTTGCCAGATCGACAAAAAACTTTGCCAGTTTCTCAACGGTATCATCAAGGTATAATTTGCCTTTTTCGGCCGTAGCCTTTGCCGGATTACCAACTCCTGTATCTGTAGTTACTCTGTGCCAATCACGTTGGCTTACCGCCCAGCCTTCTTTAAATCCATCTAGGCGAAATGTCTTTGCTTCTCCCGGACCAGCCTCTACCAGTGGCCGTACCAGATCAGGTCGAATATGCATCATTGAGCTGGTTTCCATTTCCCCGGCATGGTCACCCGGCTCGTCAAAATAGAGATTCCAATCTGCCACCCGATACCAATTCACCCAAGCAATGAAGACATTGGGGAAAGTCATAGACAACTCACGTATCATCGTTTTGAAATCGTTGCCTCCGTGTCCATTGAGAATAATCAACTTATCGACACCCTGCCGGTTGAGGACATCCACTACATCATACAATACGGCCAATTGGGTAGCAGGTCGCATATTAATGCAGAGGTCTACCGAAAGTTGACCAGTGTTTACTCCAAAAGGAACACACGGGAGCAAAACCACCTTGGCCCCTGCTTCCCAGGCGTGAGCCGCAGCTTGCTCCGCCACGTATTCAACCTGATAGTTGTCGGTAGCATAGGGAAGGTGGAAATTATGCGCTTCGGTTGCTCCCCATGGGAGGACAGCCAATTCGTACTCGATTTCTCGCACCTCTTTCCAATTTGTTTCAGCCAGAAGGTATGGTTTGTACTTATTTGTCATTGTTGTCATAATTGAAGGATGTCCAAAGGTTACACATTTTCCTAATTTTAGAAATACAAAAAGACCAAAATGAAAATGAATGAATCCTCACGTCGGCTTTTCTTGAAGAAAAGTGCAATGGGAATGGCAGCATTCTCCACCCCTTCTTTTCTAATCAATAGCAGATTCAGGCGATCAGATGACGTTCAGGTTGGGGTGATAGGTTGCAATGGAATGGGCTGGTCAAATTTGCAATCAATGTTTCGAAATGGCGGTATTCATTGCCGGGCGATTTGTGATGTAGATCAGCGTGTAGTAAAAAGACGACTTGATGAGATTCGATCCAAATTGGAATATGAACCTGATTCTTACGGTGATTACCGTGAGCTTTTAGACGATTCAGAAATAGATGTCATAATCATTGGCACACCGGATCACTGGCATTGCAAGATGATGGTTGACGCTTGTGCCGCTGGTAAAGACGTCTATGTAGAAAAGCCGATTGCAAATTCCATAGAGGAATGTCAGATCATGCAAAGGGCTGTTGAACGATACCAATCAATTGTCCAAGTGGGTCAATGGCAGCGCAGTAGTCCCCATTTCAAAGATGCAATGGAATTTGTGTGGTCTGGAGCTTTAGGGAACATCCGGTTGGTGAAGGTATGGGCTTATCAGGGATGGATGAAAGCCATTTCCCCTAAACCTGATACAAATGTACCGGTAGAGGTAGACTATAAGATGTGGCTGGGACCGGCTCCTACCAGACCGTTTAATGAAAATAGGTTCCATTTCAACTTTCGTTGGTTTTGGGATTATGCCGGAGGTTTAATGACCGACTGGGGCGTTCACCTGGTGGATATTGCTTTGTGGGGTATGAAGGCAAAAGCACCACATACAGTGTATGCTGCCGGAGGCAAGTTGGCCTATCCGGATGACGCATCCGAAACACCCGACACTTTGCAGGCTATCTACGAATATGATGGATTTAATATGATCTGGGAGCACGGCACTGGGATTGACAGCGCAAATTTTGGCCGCAATCACGGCATAGCCTTTCTTGGTAACAATGGGACACTTGTCGTCGACCGTCGCGGTTGGGAGGTCATTCCAGAAAAAGGTAAAATGGATGCGGTAACCCTTCGTGAACGGGAAGGTAGCGATCTGGATCGTCACACCAGTAATTTTCTTGATGCAGTACGATCAAAAGACAGTACTGCCCTGACCTGTCCCATTGATGTGGGTAGTGTGGCTGCCGTAAACTGCCACATGGGCAACATAGCTTATAAGACAGGAGAGAAGGTGTTCTGGAACCCTGCCAAAGACGGATTTACCAGTAGGAAGGCTACCAAGCTTCTGAATGCAGCCTACCACAATGGCTGGGATTTGCCAAAGGTGTAACCAAGGGCTGGGTGCCCTTCGACTTTGTCGATAAGAAGTATATTTGCTGCGCCAAAATCAAAAAGCAAGTATGAGTAATCAGGGCATGAATCGCCGGGCATTTGTTCGTAACACGACACTGGCAGCTGCGACTTTTTCCATAGTACCCCGCTCCGTATTGGGTGGCAAAGAATTTACCGCTCCCAGTGATCAACTTACCAAGGCCGTTATCGGAGTAGGAGCCATGGGAGTCTATCATTTCGATTATGAAGGAAGGTTAGTAGCCATCTGCGATGTCGATTCGAATCATTTAGAAAAGGCTCAGACACTTGCAAAGGACCAGATTGATGTGTATAGTGACTATCGTGAGTTGCTCCAACAGCCAGATATCGATGTAGTCCACATTGCCACACCTCCACATTGGCACGCGGTCATGGCGGCAGATGCCGCACGTGCTGGTAAGGACATCTGGTGCGAAAAGCCAATGACCAGAACAATAGGTGAGGGAATTGCTTTGAAAAAAGTAGTTCAACAGCATGGTAGGATGTTTAGACTGAATACTTGGTTTCGATTTGCCGACAACTTTTATGGTTTAGGTACACCGATACATCCAGTCAAAAAACTGGTCGAAAACCGAGCCTTTGGTTGGCCTTTGAAGATCACTCTTAACAGAGCTACCGGCTTTGATTGGAAATTCTTTTGGAGCGGGAGAACAGATCTTGATGCCTTTTCGGTACCAGATCACCTCAACTTCGATATGTGGCTGGGCCCAGCTCCATACAAACCATATCATCCTGACCGGGTACATGTTAAGTTTAGGGGTTATTGGGATTATGATGGCGGGGGTCTTGGCGACATGGGGCAACACTATCTCGATCCTGTTCAGTATTTGTTAGAGAAAGATGATACTAGTCCGACAGAAGTATTTGTGGATGCCCCCTTGCAGCATTATGATGCAGCTGGTTCATGGAGGAGAATAGAATTCACCTATGCCGATGGTTGCAAAATCGTTCTGGATGGTGAAAATCGCGACAAAGATGCCGCATTCATCGAAGGTCCTTCTGGCAAACTCTTCCCCGGTCTGAAATCTGACTTGCCAAATATCCACCAACTTATATCAAGCTTACCTGATCCCGCGCCACAACTCACACAATTTAGTCGCAGCGTGAGGACCAGAGAGAAATTTACCTTGAACGAAAATAATGGCCATCGCTCCTGCACTTTGGTAAACCTTGGTGTGATAGCCCTCCGTCTTGGTCAAAACCTGACTTACGATCCGCAGAAAGAGCAATTTATCGGAAACGAAGTAGCCAACCGAATGATCAATCAATCCATGCGAGGAGCGTGGAGCGTTTAAATCAAAGAAGAAACTATGACAAATAGGTTAGTTCATTTAATCCTCATCATCTCATTGATAGCGGGATCAGACATGCCTGCATGGTCACAGGATTCACTAGCACTTGATCAGAGAGTTGATTTGATTCTTGCTGATTTTCCAACTGCGGACCGATCTAGTACGATATTGGCCTGCGAGGCATTGCTTGAAAATGGACCGGAAGCATGGAAGGAGGTTATTTCACGTCTGGTGCCGATCGGTTTTGGTGATGATGTATCAGCACGATACGCCCTGTCTACATTAGCCAAATATCTTGGTGCTCAGGAGGGTACTGCAGATCGTGAACAAGTCGAAAAAGAATTTATCCAATCTATCAATGAACAGGAGCTTGCACTTGATGTCCAAGCATTCCTTATTGATCAATTACAATATTTTGGAACAAACCAATCTGTTTCTGGATTACAAGAAATTGTCGTAACCATATGCGAGCCTGTGGTGGCCACCTGGAATGCCATTGGCACCAATGACGCATTAGAGGCTATGATTAAACAGGTGTCTTCGGTGATGGGTACCTGCAAAATAAACCTGACAAAGTCAATCGCTACCTACAGCCACCCGCAAGCGATTGCAACCCTCCGGACTTTGGTGAACGATCCGGATCCAGTGGTGTCAGAAATCGCACTTGAAGGGTTGGCAACAAATGGTGACCCAAGTGCCTATGCTTCGCTGACCTCACAAGCTGTTGATGCTCGAGGTTTCGAGAGGTTGATCAAATTTGGTAATGCCAGAGGTCAAGCTGGCGATGTGAATATTGTTAACAGCATTGCCAAATCCGTCATGAAAAGTGATCAGAGCTCCCAAATTAAGAGTAGGGCACTTACAATGGCTTCGACATTTCTCGGTGCTGGTGCTAAAAAATATCTCCTGAAGGCGCTGAAAAAAGGAGATGAAGACCTGCGAACGGGAGCGATCGAAGCACTAAGTCTCAACCGTGAAATTCCTCTCACCTCCATTCTGAAATATTATGATAAACTGCCTGCAGTTTCTCAACTAAAGTTGTTATCAATTTCTGGCACCAGGAATGAACCTATGGCTCTTCCCTATGCTCGCAAAGCACTTCAAGCATCAGATCACGATCTGCAACTGGCTGGCATTCGCACTATCTCCTCTATCCAGGGACGTGAGTCATTCGGTGAGCTTGCATCCGTGTTCAGGTCAACTTCTGATCCAATCCTCTTATCTCATATCATCAATGAACTGTCCCGTCATACCGATGCTTCAAACATGTCTGCAATGCTCGAGCTACTAGGATCAAGTACTAAGAGCGGCAAGGTTGCTTTGATCGAGAAATTATCAAACCGGGGCGGGCCAGTAGTGTTTACAGCGGTAACCAATCTGCTTTCATCGGACGATGAGGATTTACGTCAATCTGCATTTGCGGCTATTCCCAAAATGGCCAGATCCATCAATCTCGAATCTTTGATTGGTTTGCTTCCCGGCTTTATTCGTTCCGATGGGCGTGAGGAACTGCTGCAGGCAATCGTGGTGAAAATTGAGGATGAGCCGGATCCAGAAGCTGCTGTTAACCAGTTGACTAATGCTTTAGGCAGCCAGAATCAAGATGATGCGCTAAGCGACCTATTGCCAAGGATCGGTGGCAGGGTGGCATTTCAGATGATGTGGCCCGAACCAATCGAATCAGACAACCTTTCTGATCAAGATCTGGATCAATTGCTGAGTTGGAACGGCCCTGAAGCCATATTTCCATTAATCGATTACCTTGCTTCTGCTGGCAGCTCTTCACGGTCAGAGGAAGCGCTGGGTGCTATCATCCGAAAAGTGGGATACAAGGAGGTAAGTGCCGAGCAGAGATATTTAATCCTTAGGCAGATCTGGGATTATGCACCATCAGAATTCAAGTCTGATATTGTCCGGCTCTTGAGCCAATCTCCTACGTATCCGAGCTTGATGTGGTGCAGCGAATTAATGAAAGAGCCGGAATTCGCAGAAGATGCTGCAAAGGCATCTATCCAGATTGCTCTGCCTTCGACCGTGCGGCCTGAAGGATTTTTTGGAAAGGAAGTACGTGACATCTTGCTTCGATCGGACAGTATCGTTGGTTCTGAACTGGACCCGTACTCAGTGGCCATTCTGGAAAAGTATTTGAGAGAAATGCCACGATCCCCAGGCTTCATTTCGATGTTCAATGGAGAGGACCTCACAGGCTGGCAAGGGTTGGTCGATAATCCTCTGGCCCGTGATACAATGTTTGCTTACATGCTACGGCAAAAGCAGTCTATTGCCGATTTTACGATGCGGGAAAACTGGGGAGTAAAAAACGGTGCCATTGAGTTTCATGGCGACGGCTATGACAACCTCTGCTCTATTGAGTCATATCGTGATTTCGAATTTCTGGCGGATTGGAAAATTGAAAAAGGCGGTGACAGTGGTATTTATCTACGTGGCTCGCCACAAGTGCAGATCTGGGATCCGAAGCAAGAGGATGGTTCAATAATTGGATCTGGTGGCTTATACAATAATGAAATCTATCCATCTCAGCCTCAAAAAATCGCAGATAATCCCGTCGGACATTGGAACAATTTTCGAATCTTGATGATCGATGATCGTGTCACGGTATACCTGAATGGTGAATTGGTTACTGATAATGTAATTCTGGAGAATTATTGGGACCGAAGCCAACCCATTTTCAGGGAAGGTCCAATTGAATTACAGGCCCACACCACTCCTCTTGAGTTCAGAAATATTTTTGTGCGACCTATTGAAGGTGTATATGATGTGCCAAGAGCCGAATCTTTTGATGGTTTCAAATCTCTTTTCAATGGCATCAATCTGGCTGGCTGGGTTGGAAACAAAAAGGATTATGTGGCAGAGAATGGTGAAATTGTAATCTATCCCTCTACGGAAGGAGGTCATGGCAATTTATATACCGAAGAAGAATACGGCAATTTTGTTCTTAGGTTTCAATTCAAATTAACTCCGGGTGCTAACAATGGATTGGGGGTTCATGCCCCTCTGGAGGGTGATGCCGCCTACCTTGGAAAGGAACTCCAAATCTTGGACAACAATGCCCCTCAATACGCCAGCCTCGAACCTTGGCAGTTTCATGGATCGCTTTATGGGGTTATGCCGGCAAAACGTGGGTATCTAAAGCCCGTGGGAGAATGGAATACTCAGGAAGTCACCTTTGACGGTGACAGAGTCAAAGTTGTACTGAATGGTACCACCATTCTGCTGGATCATATTGGACGAGCAACAAGGGAGGGGACAGTCGACGGAAAAGAGCATCCGGGACTCAGTCGTAGAAAAGGACATATCGGTTTTCTTGGGCACGGTTCGCAGGTGCATTTCAGACATATCCGGATAAAGGAATTGCCCGATACAACAGCTGAGGAAGACAGGTGATCTAGGATTGGTTAAAATTCCAACCTGGTTCTAGATAAATTCCATCTCACAGCGATACCCCAGTAGCGGGTATTGAGTTCACGGGTTGGCTCCGCGCTTGCTTTCATTCTTCTCTGTTGATATAAATCAATATAAAAACCAGGCTTCAAGCGGTAGGAGACATCAAAACCAAAAAGATTTATATCCGTAGCAATGCCCTGGCCGATTTCGTTACCAAAATCCTGCTCGCGGTTTTGATTCAATAGCAGCAAATTGGATCCCCAGTTTTCCCCGGTGGGATCTTCTCCAGTGATTGCAAACATGCTGTGAAACCGCAAAGTGACTCGTGGATGAGGTTGATAATTTAACCGTAAGAGAACCTCGCGAAGATTAGAAGAAAGAGGATGCGCCAATGACTGATTGTAGTGACTGTAATTGGCAGTACTGTCATTATGTGAAAAGGTATATGGCCTGATGCTATTGTACTCCACTTGCAGGTCAAGAAATGGGATGCTAAATGCATCGAAATACCTGGCTCCGAGCTGCAAACCATATTTATTGGCCCACCAACCATTTCCTGAGGTCAATTCATTGAGTTTGAACTCGTCAAGAATGAACTGACCATAGATTGAGATCCGTTTGAACATATCCCATTTCAAATCGATACCTATTAGTACATTATCCGGACTACCAATCGCTCCCTCTACACTTCGGTACAGGATGATTGGGTTGAGATATTGAAACTCAAATTGATTTTCTCTCGCAAAAACCACCGTTTCGAAAATCCCCACATTAAAACTTGGCGTGAGCTGCAGACTGAGATGGTGTGCGGCGAAGTACTTTTTTGGCAAGAGCCGATCCGCTAATGTTCTCTCCCGAGGTCGAAGCAATTCACCAAATAGATTTTGATAGTGGAATTTCCATACCCGGGTGTTGAATTTGAGATAGAAGTACTCAGGAGAAAAATCTGAAAGTAGCAGCGAGCGAATCCCATTGCCGATAAAATGTCTGCCATGACCAAACTCCACATGCACATGATCGGAGATCGGAATGCCTATGTAGGCATTGGATAGAAGAAAATCTACACCATTATCAAAATCAAAAATTGAGCTTCGGTAATTCTTGAAAAACCCAGCTCCCGGCACTGCCTGAAATCTTTGAGTGAAGTCAACAACATAATCGGGAAACCTGAATTGGCTTTCAAGAACTTCAGTATGAAAATATATGCGAGTATCGATCCGGCCCCGGATAGCTATTCCTCGCTGGTTTTGGAATAGTAGATGATCATCACCAGCGGCATTCGCCAACCCAAAGTTGAGAACCGGATTGATCTTCAATTGAAAATGTTTTTTATTCAGCTCAAAGAAATGAGCAGGTGTGTGGTAAAAGTGTTTTAGAAAAGTGCGCTTGCTCGTGGAACGTTGCAAACGAGCCTTATGATCTGATTCACTCAATGTGTAGAAAGTCTTGGAACTATCTATGTACTGAATCTCGGATAACGGTGTATTGGCAGTCTCCAGATAATCATTATTCTCGTCCAATATCCATTGCAGTGCATTGAGATCCCGGTAACCGAATGCCACCTCGGCGCTATCGAGGTGAAACACCAAATTGAATGCATCTAATCGACGATAGGGTTTCAAGCTTGTGTGGATTCCTAGAGGATTTCCATACCTGATCTGTAGTCGCTCAATAGCATATTGAGTTTCACTCCCGAGAGGGATATGAGCAGACTGACCCATCAGATTTACGCAAACAAAGAACCAGATTGCGACAAGACCGATTAAGGCGCTGAATTTATCTCTTAAACCGTAGCAGATAATCTTGAACATGTTGGGCAAATGGCTGATCGCCATCCAGAAAAGATACAAAAACAGGTAGGATGAAAATCGGAAGGTTGTGCTGCTGCAAATAAGCGTGATGCTGTTCAAGTCTCACTGCATCCTTCTCGGTAGTTATGATGATTTTTCGGTCCTCATCAAGAGTGTCAAATTGTTTTTTCAACTGACTGATCTCGTACCGGGTAAAATTGTGATGGTCCCCATATTCAATAATTTGCACCGAGCCCAGGTGATCTTCCAAATAATTGATCAATGCTTTTGTTCTGGCAATGCCAGTGATCACCAATGCGTGCAAATTTGACTGGAGCGAAACAGTGACTGACGGGTAGAACATCCGGTATGGCCGGCCGTATTGGTAAGTGGAGAAAAATACTGTTTGGTGATCCAATGGTTTTATTACTGAGATCAATCTTTGCTTTTCACTTTCGTCCAAATCCAGCGGACATTTTGTAACCACAATGGTATCTGCCCTCCTATAAGAGGATGGCCATTCTCTTAACCGACCTACCGGAAGGAGAAAATCATCGACAAAGAGATCGTCATATTCTGTGAGTAGTATGTTTACACCAGGCTTTACGGATCGATGCTGGAAGGCATCGTCGAGCAAAATCACCTGAGTTTCAGGCCTGCTAGCCATGATTTTGGGAATACCGATCTCTCTGCTTTCACTGACATACACTCCGACATCCGGAAATTTCCGCTTAAACTGCAATGGTTCATCACCCACTTCCTCCGCCCGGTTGTTTACTCTTACGGTAAGAAATCCTTTGGTTCTTCTTTTATATCCTCTACTCAAGGTGCTGACGTAGATATAGTTTTTGAGCACCCTTACTAGATATTCAATATGTGGTGATTTCCCCGCACCACCTACCGTGAGATTCCCTACAGAAATCACTGGAACACTGAACTCTATGCCTTTTAGAAAACCTATGTTGTAAAGTCCATTTCGAATCCATACTCCAACTCCATAGAGAAGAGCGAAAGGCATCATCAGCAATTTGAAAAGGAATTGCTGGATCATATGACTTGAGTATCCGTTTTAGTGAGGAGCCCATGTCCTATCGAACATTCCAGACAGGCCTTGCGATCGCAATAATCCTTTTTGAGTTGTAAGAGGGCCTGAGATTCCATCGCATTCTCGGCAGTAACTCCTATCGATGAAAATCCTCGAACTACTTTGTTTGATTCCGCAGGTAATTGGCCAAGAAAGTCTATCGCCTTTTGTTGCATGGTATCATTAGTGTGCACCTTGCCATACATGAAAAGAAACGGTGCTATTGTATTGATGATCAGTAATTGGATGGAACCTTTACCAAGTTTCTTTGACTGCTTAGGAGAGGTCTCTTCCAACACAAAGTGGTCCTTCCAGTAAGCTGTAACCTCAGTTCGAAACATCTCATATACCTCTCTAATACTGACCGCAGCCAGCATCTTGCTAAACAAATGATTGGTTCTAAAAAACAATACCGCAAACTGTGCCAGCCTGATGGTGGGAAAATTTCGCGGACGCATACGCATGAATTTCCATAAATGAGCATAAACCGGTGAAAGGTCATACTTCCTCTTCAAGAACTGGTATTCTTCTTTCAGCTTTTGTGGATAGGCATCCACAAAAGAACGCTCAAGAAATCCAGCCTGCCCAAAAAGAAGAGCTTCGACCTGTGTAATCTGATCTTTGTGCTTTAAAAGTACTTTTCTTGGTAGTGATCTTGCAAGAGATTCAAACACATCTCCGTTGACACCAAATCCAAAATTCCTCGCTAATAACCGGTAAAATGCTTCTTCCCAATCATTATCGGTCTCCTTAAGTACTTCCCTAATTCTCAGAGTCTTGGACTCAAGGCGTTCTACCAAAACCCGCTCCAACCATGTTCTCATGATTAACGGCGAGGTTTGGGAAATACTTTTTTCACAAGGAATCCACGAGAGGGAGCCCATCAATTGGTGATATCTCCTGATCACAGTCGGATTTACTTTCGTTTGGAGCTCCAGACATGGCAGAGGCTCACCGTTGGATAACTCAATGACCTTGTCATTGAGCATTACCACATGTAAGATTACATTCTGATAATTGGGATCAGATTGATGACCATGCTGGTTCCAGTCACTCGCCTTAATGTGCATCTCAACGTGTCCGGCCCAGATCGTATCGTCTATTTGAATTTTAGCATGAAGGAAATCAGGACCCGAATGGTGATTCCGGGTTCCATACTCAAGTATTTGTAAGGCTTTACCGTCAGTTGTAGTCAGCTCGCGGTGATCAAACTGCTTGACCTTCCAGATGTAGTACAGAAAATCCTCCTGAAGATTGGTGTACTGAATCTCGCTGATCAAGGTGTTTTTTTTTTTTGAAAACCCGAAAAACGTATGCATGAGGGTTCTTTTCGTCGGGTTCATAAGCTTTCTCACTGATGAGCTCCCATTCTTTGGAATCTAAAATGGGAAAGAAGGTGTCTCCGTTTTCTATCTCCAGATCGATTTCAGTTAGATATAACTTATCTAAAAAGGGCAAGCTCTGATTGTAGATTTCTCCACCGCCAATAATGAAAGCCTCCTCTTCGCCATTCTGTTTCGCGAGCTCCAATGCTTCTTCCAGCGAATGTGCCACCACTGTTCCTGAGGCCACGTAATAAGGATCTCTGGTAATTACGATGTTGGTTCGCTTTGGCAATGGTTTGCCATTCATGGATTCAAATGTCTTCCTACCCATGATCACATGCTTTCCCATGGTGGTCCTCATGAAATAGCGCATATCAGCAGGCAGGTGCCAGGGAAGTTGATTGCCAGATCCAATAACTCTATTCTTAGAACAGGCTGCTATAGCAGAGATTATCATGCCCCGAAATTACAAATCGGCAAGAAGATTGGCTTGCAGCATTCGGTCTTCCAACCACAATCTGGATGGATCTATTTCTCCATTCAGGTATTTCTCCATTAATAATCCAGCGATTGGTGCTGCATAAGATGCTCCCCACCCGGCATTTTCAACGAATACGGCGATGCCGATTTTGGGATTCTCTCTCGGTGCAAAGGCAAAAAATACCGAATGATCCTTTCCGTGGGGGTTCTCCGAAGTACCGGTCTTGCCACAAACCCTATGTCCGGGAACCTGGGCCATTCGGGAAGTACCATGCGACACACTGCGTTCCATCCCATCAAGGACTGGATCAAAATATTTGTCATCAATTCGAACTCTCTTAGGAGTTCTAAATCGATCATCTATCTGGAAGCCCTCATTATTATTATTAAAGGTGCGGATCAGATGAGGTCGATAGTAAAGTCCCCGGTTTCCGAGAATGACTGCCAGATTTGCCATTTGCAAAGTTGTCATTTCGACTTCGCCTTGCCCGATCCCATTGGACACAATATATGTACTCCGCCAATTTCCCTTGTCTTCATAGAAATCGCGATAAAATTCGTCGGTGGGAATCAACCCTCCGCTTTCTTCCGGCAGGTCAACGCGAAGGGGTTTTCCCAATCCAAAATCATACAGATGCTCGTTCAATACTTCCAGCCCTTGAGCAGGCTCATCAAAACCATAGCGATCAATCATTTCTCGATACACCGTATAGAAAAATGTGTTGCATGATTCTTCCACCGCTCTGACAACATTGCGGACTCCTGGCTTGGCATGACAGCCCCAGCGGTAGATCTTATAATAATAAGCTCCTTTGCAAGTGATAAACCGCATGGGACTCAGAATCTCTTCCTGCAAGGCGATAAGAGCTAAAATTGGTTTGAAGGTAGATCCCGGTGGGTATTTTGCCATTATCGCCCTGTTAAAGAAGGGTTTGAGGCTGTCAGACTGCAGATCTTTGAATGCACGTGCCCTGTCGGCACTGGCACTTAGCACTGCCGGATCATAGTTTGGACTACTTAGTAGAGTGAGGATTTCTCCGGTCTCGGGTTCAATTGCCACAATGCTACCTGTTTTCCCTTCCATTAATTGTTCTGCATATGCCTGAAGATCGATATCCACAGAAATTGTCAGATCGGATCCCGCATGAGCATTCTGGTCGCGATCGCCCTCGTCATATGAACCTACGGTACGGCCAAAATTGTCCTTCAAAAGGTACTCCAGGCCCTTGTCCCCTCTTAGTTGGTCTTCATACGTCAGTTCCAGGCCACTTACTCCTTTGTAATCTCCTTTTTCGTAGCGCCCGCCTGCGGCGTCGATAGTCTTCTTGTCCACTTCACTAATGTATCCCAGTGCATGGGCAGCGCTGGGGTGTTGGTATCCTCTGATGGTTCTTTTCTTCACCGAGAACCCGGGGAACTCATGTAGGGCCTCTTGTAGCCGGGCGAATAATCTGGAGTCGATCCTTGCCTGAAAAAGAAATGGTACGTTTTTGTCAAATCTTACATCGCTCCAGTCTTTGTTGAGTTCCCGATCAAATACATCCCGATTGATATTCAGTAATCGGCACATTTTGTCGACATCCATTTCCGGATTAATCAGATTGTAGGTGACATATAGATCATACACTGGTTGATTGTAAACCAACAATTTACCATTGCGGTCGTAGATGAGCCCTCGAGAAGGTTCCACGATTTGTCTTTCTATTGTTGCTGTTTCTGCCTTGACCCGGTACGATTGTACCACTAGCTGCATGTAAGCCAGCCGCAGGATAATCACTCCTCCAAGCAGGATGATGACTGACTTAACTATCAATGCCCGTTCTTCCAAATTCCTAAGTGAAGCCATATTAAAAACGCGGATTCAGTATATACATATATATGATAATCAGCAACATGGATGGTAAGAAAGTGAAAAATGTTTTGAGAAGGATGTAGTCCAATTCCGTTAATGTAAATACTTCCATTGAAAAATAGATAAGAAGGTGAGCTATCAGAAGCAGCGAGGCATACCGCAAAAACCAGTTGTCACCAAATTCCGCTTTAGTCGGAATTGCATTTACCTTATATCCACCTCTTGGCTCCATGAGTTGCAATACAAAGGGCCGTATGAATCCCGTAAAAACACTGGCACTGGCGTGAACTCCTGGCGAATCATAAAACATATCTATGGCCAGTCCTACTGCGAAGGAAACAATGAGTAACCAGCCTTTCCCAATACCAATCGGAAGCAGCATAAGGAAAAGAGGATAGATGATGACCTGGATGTAATTGAATTGCGCCGATCCTATATTCAGCTGCTTGAAAATGAGAACCTGCAAGAGGATAAGCAAGATGAGACGGCTAATATTTCGTCGACTGATCTGATTCATTCTCCGGTTACCTCGACTTGTTCTCGCTCCATCTTAAATAGATCTTTGACAGCATAGGCAAATTTTACTTTGGAAATGTCGTTTAGAAGTTTTACCTCGATTTCATAAAAATTGCCCCCTTCCGGCCTCTGAAAATCCTGGATATGCCCGATCAACAAGTCCTCTGGAAATATGGAACTATATCCACTAGTCACTATCTCATCTCCTATAGCAAGCTCAGCGTGCTTTGGTATATCTTCCAGGATTACCCTGGTGGGACTACCACCGGGCCAACGCAATGATCCAAAATGCCCGGTGCGTTTCACAGAAGCACTGATCCTGCATGCGCGGTTCAAAATCGATATCACCCGGCTATATTTCAAATTTGCGTTAGTGACTATCCCCACAATTCCATTTTCCTGAATTACCCCCATGCCTTGTTCAATCCCATCATTACGGCCCTTATCCAAAGTGATGAAGTTATCAAGACTGACCACCGAATTGTTGATCACTTTACAAGGTATCAGTTGATATTGCTGTTCATAGATGGTGTCTTGTATTATGGTGGAACCGAAAATCTTTTTTCGTTGAAAGACTTCAAGTTGTTCTTTCAATGCCGCATTTTCTTGCGACATCTTATCAGCCAGTGTAGAGAGCTGGAAATACTGAACGATCGCGTCATACTTCTGATAGAACCAACCAGAAACCGCATTGGAAGAGCTAATGAAAATGGCATTCTGGTCAGTATTGTAGCGGACTACCAGATTGATCGATATGACCTGAAGTAGGATGAAAAGCAGAACATAACCAAACCGATATAGGAAATAAAGTAGATTCTGCATCTGAAGAATGCAGCAAATTTACACACTTTTCCTATCGATCAGGAAGGAAAACTTATCCGTATTTCTCAAGGCAAGACCAGTACCACGGACAACTGCTCTCAGCGGATCATCTGCAATTACCACTGGTAGTTTGGTTTTGGCAGCGATTCTATCCTGCAATCCACGAAGCAATGCTCCCCCGCCAGTAAGGTAGAGACCGGTCTTGTATATATCAGAAGCTAGTTCTGGCGGAGTTACTTCGAGGGCCTTGAGTATGGCTTCTTCAATCTTGGAGATCGAATTGTCAAGGGCTTCTGATATCTCCTGGTAACTGATCACCTGCTGCTTGGGAATACCTGTCATAAGATCTCTTCCATTGATGGCAAAGGGATCAGGAGGTTCCTTCAGATTCTTTGATGCAGCGCCCACATTTATCTTCAAGATTTCCGCCGTCCGTTCACCAATCAACAAGTTGTGATTACGACGAAGATGATCGATAATGTCCATGGTGAATTCATCACCTGCAGTACGTATTGATTGTTCGCAAACGATACCAGAAAGAGCAATGACCGCGATTTCTGTGGTGCCTCCCCCGATGTCGATGATCATATTTCCAACTGGTTCTTGCACATCCAAGCCAATTCCTAATGCGGCAGCCATTGGCTCATAGATTAGATAGGTTTCTTTCGAATCAACATGGTCCGCTGAGTCAAAGACTGCTCTTTTCTCCACTTCAGTAATACCAGAAGGGATGCAGATGACCACTTTCATATGGGTAAAAAAACGTCTTTTCTGATCGATCATGTTGATCATACCCTCGATCATACTTTCGGCTGCCTGGAAATCTGCAATCACTCCATCCTTCAAAGGACGAACTGTTTTGATATGCTCATGAGTCTTTTCATGCATCTGCATCGCCCTGGATCCCACGGCAATCGTCTCTCCGGTGCGCCGGTCTATTGCCACGATTGAGGGCTCCTCCACTACAATCTCATCATCTTGAATGATCAGCGTGTTGGCGGTACCTAAATCAATTGCCAATTCTTGAGTGAAGAAGTTAAAAAGTCTCATCTCATCTGCATTGTCTTATAAGAGGTAGCAAAGCCCGTTCCATCTTCGCAAAAGAAACGATTTTTGACCTAATTCGATGCAAAATCACCCCGAAAAAGTCAAATATGAAATTATCAAATATGAAACTTCGTAATATATTGGTTGTCAGAGACTTCAGTATGCAACGACCTTGACCAAAGGATGGTTGATCAAATGCTTCTCAGCCAATCGTTGGATTTCCGCTGGGGTCACTGCTTGAATCTTTTGTAATAGCACGTTCAAATAATCGTCGGCAAGCTCTTCGGCCTGAGCTGAGCGTAACAGATCCATCATTGCAAAAGGACCATCTGATACACTCAGCAGATAGCCTCCCAAATAGTTCTTGGCCATCTGTAGTTCACTCTCTTCCACTGATTCATCACAAAGTCTTTGAAGTTCCACAGCTATCTGATCCAGGATTAGTGGTATATTTTTTTGATCGGCCTCACAACTGATTGAAAAATATCCATCAAATTTTAAAGTTTCTATTGCCGACTGTATCCCATATGTCAGTCCTTTTTCTTCACGAATATTCCTCATGAGTCTTGATCCAAAGTATCCCCCCAGGATCGTATTCAGTAGAAGCATTCCACAGTAGTCTTCATGCTGTCTATTAAATAGCCTTCTGCCAATCCTGATGGCAGCTTGCCGGTTTACCGAGGACCTAATCTCCACATCATCCGGACTTTCTACAAGTGGCAAGTTCGCTTTCACTGGTTCTCCGGGCACGTTCCACTTTCCAAGATGTTTATTTAAGACCTGATACCAATCTTTCTCGGGTCTCCCAGCCAGGTGTACGGTCAGATTTCTCGTCCCGAAAATTGATGCATGGTGAAGTAAATCACCACGATCTAAGTTTCGGTACAATTCAGGACTACTATTGTACCCATATGGATGATCAGGGCCAAAATACAGTTCAGTTGCTTTTCTATAGGCTAGTATGTCATTTTGTACCAAATCGATTTTGAGTTTTTCAATCGTACGGCCTTTATAGAGTTCAAGTTCGATTTCGGGAAATACAGGTCCTGTAATCATTGACGTAATCAAAGGCACCAGATCGGCAAAATACTTACTTAGGCAGATCAGACTTACCCGGATATGATCGAATGAATACGGGGTAGACAACGCCGCACCCAGATTATCGATATGGTTGGCGATTTCTTTGGCAGCAAAACTGCGGGTGCCTTCCTTAAGAAGACTGGCACATGCGGTGGATGCCAGCTTCTTCTTTTCATAAGGCCTGCCTGCTCTCATCTGCAAATCAATTCTAACCAACTTCTGTGACCCTCCTTCAAGAAAAATTATGGGGATTCCGTTTTGCAAGGTACTGCGATGCACCTTGGGCACTGGAATCTCATTCACCCTTTGGATAGGTGGAGCTTGCTTTAACATCTTGAAATTCAATAGGTATGAGTAAACAGCAAAATTAGAATTAGTAAGTATAAAAAATGAGGGGGAATCGTTTATTTTTGTCCAAAATTTTCTCCCCCCAGATCACACGGGATATAATCAATTGATTTTATGAAATTTAGCATCTCCTCTGCAGAGCTCCTAAAAAAGATTCAGTTAGCGAATGGAGCTATTGGCTCAAATACAGTAGTCCCCGTCCTGGAAGATTTTCTTTTCGTCATCGAAGGGAACGATCTTACAATTTCTTCAACAGATCTGGAAACCTCCATCATTACTACCTTGGAAGTAATCGCTGACGAGGGCGGATCGGTAGCCATACCAGGAAAGATTTTGTTTGATACCCTTAAGGCTCTTCCCGAACAACCGATTACTATTGAGGTAGATGATGCCAAGCATTCCATCGAGATTACCTCCTCCTACGGTAAATACAAATTATCCGGTGACAATCCTGAGGATTTTCCGACCATACCACAACCTGACAATACGGAATCAGTGACTTTGAGTGCTCACATGCTCGATGAAGCTATCAACAAGACCATCTTTGCTACAAGCAATGATGAACTAAGATTAGCTATGACGGGAGTATACGTTCAAATTGACTTTTCGAAGATCATTTTTGTGGCAACGGATGCTCACAAACTGGTGAAGTATACTTTCTCGGGATTAGATGGAGATATCAATTCATCCTTTATTGTACCAAAGAAATCACTCTCACTACTCAGGAATGCTTTGCCTGACACTGGTACGGTGCAGATCTCATTTAATAAGAACAATGCCTTTTTCACGTTTGACGATCACCAACTGATCTGCCGTCTGATCGATGCGCAATATCCTAACTACAATGCAGTGATCCCGGTTGATAACCCAAATGTGATGACAGTCAGTAGATCTGATTTTCTGAGTTCCCTTAAGCGGATTGCGATCTATGCTAACAAGACGACCAATCAAGTCATCCTGAACATCGACGACGGGAGTCTTACCATCGAAGCCCAAGATCTTGACTTCTCTAATGAAGCCACCGAACAATTGGTTTGTCAGTACAGTGGTGAGCCAATCACCATCGGTTTCAACGCTAAGTTTCTTATTGAAATGCTGGGAGTTCTCGACACTGATGAAGTGAAGGTTGAACTTTCCACACCGAACAAGGCAGGAATTATTCTCCCGGGGGAAAACCCTGATGATGAAGAACTCTTAATGCTGGTGATGCCAGTCATGTTGAGTCGCTAGTGTAACTTTGTTTCTTTATGAGGGTGGGACTTTTCTTCGGATCATACAATCCGGTGCATACAGGGCATATGGTTATCGCAAATTATATGGCTAATTGCACTGATCTGCACCAGGTATGGATGGTAGTGAGTCCACATAATCCTTTCAAGAAAAGATCTAATCTTGCCAATGACTACGACCGGCTTCATCTCGTGAATTTGGCTATCGGTGAAAATCCACGACTTCGGTCCTCAAACCTGGAGTTCAGTCTACCTAAACCGTCATACACTATCGACACTCTAACCTATCTCGCTGAAAAGTATCCCGAGCATCAATTTGTGCTGATCATGGGTGGAGACAATCTAGCAACTATAGAAAAATGGAAAAACTTTGACCGGATATTGAATGACTATGATATTTATGTCTACAAGCGATCCGGCGATGGAGCTCCTCAAGAGCGGTATACTCGGGTGACTTATTTTGATGACGTACCGCTCTTACAAATCTCGTCCACTTACATTCGTGATCAGATTAAACAAGAAAGATCAATCCAGTATTTGGTTCCCGATGCCGTTTTTAGCTACCTCGAAAACAGTACTATGTACAAGCAACGCGGTGAGAAAACATAATAGATTCATCATTCGTTCAAAAGTGATGCGAGTACACCTTTGTTTTTGCCTTGTCATATCGGCGGTGCTACTGTCGGCTCAGAGTGACTTAAAAATAGGGGATTGGCGATCTTACCTGCCCTACCGATTCGGGTTGAGTGTGACCCAGAGTCCAACTGCTGTATATTATGGATCTCAGTGGGCACTCTTAAAGGTAAATAAGGAAGATCTGAGTTTGGAATTCTTCTCCAAAGTTGAAGGATTGTCAGATATCGGAGTCCAGTTGGTCGAGTATGCGCCAGTCTCTGAAGCTCTGATCATCGTCTACCAGAATAGCAATATCGATTTGATCTTTGAAGATGAAATTATCAACTTACCTCAGATCAAAGCAAATACTCAAATCGTTAAAGACCGGTCGGTCCATGACATTTATGTGAGTTCGTCTTTTGCATACTTGGCCACCGGCTTTGGACTTGTTCAACTGGACATCGATCAACTAGAATTTGGATTTACGACGTTCACTGATTTTCCGGTGAGGTCGGTGAGCAGACACAAGGGGCAACTTTATATGGGTAGTGAGCAGGGCTTGTTTAGGGCCAGGGATGACGGCACCCTAAATCTAGCTGATTTTTCTCAGTGGAAGAAAATCGGCTTTGAAGATGGTTTGCCACTACAGTATGAGGCACATGCACTTGAAGAAATCGATGGAATCCTTTATGCTGGGATCGACAATGCCCTGTACGTTGCTGAAGAGGATCGATTTTCGCTACTGCATACCGAGCCAGATTTTCATCTGGGCTATGTAGTGAATCCCGGAGAGGGCGTGCTATCCGGATGGATTTGCGATCGAGGATGTAATCACAAGAAAATATTTATTAGGGATGACGGCTCCAAGAGGCAACTCGATTTTAATTGTTTGAAGAAGTCGGTGCAGGCGGTGGTAGACGAGGAAGGCCGGTTGTGGTATGCCGATCTTAATGCAGGGTATAAATATACTTCCTCACTTGAAGGAGAATGCATCACCATTCAGACCAATCGCCCCAGCACTCATAATGCCAGCCAGATCGCAGTGCATAATCGTCGATTGTACATAGCCACGGGAGGTGTGACTCCGAACTACGGCTATCTTTTCCGCACGGACGGATTTCTAACCAATGTCGACAATAGTTGGATATCCGTCAATAAATTCAATAGCCCCGTCCTCGCTGCCAAAGACATGCGAGATTTTCTTTCTGTCACGGTTTCTGAGGATGGAACAGTTTACATCGGTACTTTTTGGGACGGATTGATTGAGTACAAATCGGGTGAACTGACTGTGTTTGATCAGAGTAATTCCAGCCTGCAGAATTCTGTAATCAACCCCGATCGAAACCGAATAACGGCGCTGGAATTTGACCAGGACGGAAATCTCTGGATGCTAAACCACGATGCTCCTAAACCAGTTTCCGTAATGACTCCTGATGGCCAATGGTACAATTACAATGTACCGACCTCCACCAATCTTGAACATCTTGCAATTGATCAGCTGGGCAATAAATGGATTGGGGTGGGAGGTGTCGGTGTTTTGGTTTTTGACACTGGAGGCACCCTTGAAGACCGCTCGGATGATCGATACAAAGTGTTCAATTCAACCAATTCTGAACTCACTGTAAATGTGGTGAATGCAATTGCCACTGATCTAGATGGAGAAGTTTGGGTCGGCACAACTGCAGGACCAGTCAAATTCGCTTGTGGGAATTTCGTTTTTGATAGTGATGGCAGCTGTAGAGGGCTTCGGCCTATTGTAGTAGAAAATGGAATAGCGGGGGAACTGCTTGGTGAAGAAAATGTGCGAACCATTGCGGTAGATGGTGGCAACCGAAAATGGTTCGGAACTAATAATGGAGTTTTTGTTCAAAGTCCTGATATTGAAACCCAGATTCACCGGTTTACAACGAGGAACTCGCCATTATTCGACAACGGGATCATCGACATTGCGATGGATTATATTGACGGCGAGGTATTTATGGCTACTAATCGTGGTATCCTTTCGGTTAGGGGAGAAGCTACACAAGGAGGCAAATTTCACACGACTGAGGTATATGCCTTTCCTAATCCGGTCCGTCCCGAATATGATGGCCCCATTGCCATTAAAGGTCTGGCAGAGAATGCCAATGTCAAGATTACCGACATTCAGGGTCAAATAGTATATGAGACCGTGGCTACCGGAGGGCAGGCGATCTGGAACGGTCGGGACTTTAGCGGACGAAAACCGGCGTCAGGAGTGTACCTGGTCTTCAGCACTGCCGTCGAGAATCTCTTCGATCCGGATGTAGCTCTGGCTAAAATTATTTTCATACACTAGACGATAAGGTTGGGCTTCGACTCTTCCATTACCTCTTGGTAAAAGTTCTCATACTGCGGGAGCACGATATCAATGTCGAACTGCTTTGCATGAGCGTATGCCTGCTGACTGAATGATTTGTGCAGGTCGTCATTGCTCAGCAGTTTGATGGCATCCTTTGCCATAGACTGTATGTCACCTACGTCACTCAGAAAGCCTGTTTCCCCATGGATGTTTACTTCTGGCAATCCACCCACATTTGAGGATACTACCGGTACTTCACAGGCCATGGCTTCCAAAGCAGCAAGGCCAAAGCTTTCGTTACTGGAAGGCAGAAGAAATAGATCAGACAGAGCCAACAATTCCTCCACAGCGTCCTGCTTTCCAAGAAACCGAATGTTGTTGCAAATACCCAGGCTCCGACAAAGATCCTCACAATGTCTGCGTTCGGGGCCGTCCCCCACCATCAGCAGTTTAGCTGGCACTTCATTCACCACTTCTGCAAATATTCGAACTACATCTTCCACTCGCTTCACTTTGCGAAAATTTGATGTGTGCATTACTATCTTTTCTCCATCAGGAGCTATCGCCTTTCTGAAGTGATCCTTGTCGCTTTTTTTGAAACGGCTGAAATCGATGAAATTGTAAATTACCCGGATGTCCTTCTCCAGTCGGAAGGACTGTGCGGTCCGGTCTTTTAAGAATTGAGAGACTGCCGTGATACCATCGCTCTTATTCATGCTAAACTGGACCACGGGAGCAAACGATTGATCATTGCCAACCAGCGTAATATCAGTGCCGTGCAGGGTGGTGATAAAAGGCAGGTATTTGCCTGATGCCAGCAAAATCTTTTTGGCTAGATAGGCTACAGTGGCATGGGGAATGGCGTAATGTACATGAAGAATATCAAGATTCTCAAATTGCACAACGTCTACCAGTTTACTGGTGAGTGCGGTATCATATGGCGCATATTCAAAAAGTGGATAACTCACTTCGCCAACCTCATGATAGTAAATGTTCTCATGGAATTCGGTCAGCCTGGCCGGCCTTTTATAGGTGACAAAATGGATCTGATGACCTTTTTTAGCCAATCCCAATCCCAATTCTGTGGCTACCACACCGCTACCTCCGAAGGTGGGATAACATACTATGCCAATCTTCATGTGCCCTGTTTAGATTTCTAAATACGGGATTTACGATATGATCAAGAACCGAACAAATATTGATCTTTTTTAGTTTATTGTTCAAGGATATTTAGTTTTTTACGGTACAACCTTAAACATTCTGATAACTCAGTGTCCGTTTATTCGATCAGAGATCTGGAAACGCTTTCGGGTATCAAGGCCCACACTATTCGCATCTGGGAGAAGCGGTATGGTTTGCTGAAGCCGAAGAGAACCAGCACCAATATTCGCTATTATGTCGATGAAGACCTTAAGTACCTATTAAATATAGCCCTGCTAAATCGTAACGGCTATAAAATATCCAAGATAGCAGACATGGCTCCGGAAGATCTCACAGCCGCCGTGCTGAGCATATCTGCCAGTGATCAATCTCCTGAAGTAGAATCCGATGCTCTTACACTTGCTATGTTGGAGATGAATGAAGTCAAATTCAATGCTATAGTCCAAAAGAGGATTGATGAATTGGGTTTTGAAAAAACCATGACAGAAGTAATCTTTCCATTCCTCAACAGACTCAGCATATTATGGATGACCGGGTCGGTTGCCCCGGTTCAGGAAAACTACATCGCTGGTTTGATCAAACAGAAGATATATGTAGCTGTTGAGGGATTACCCGAAAAAAGCAACCGCGAGAGTTTTATGCTTTATCTGCCAGAAGGTGAACGTCAGGAACTCAGCTTGTTGTTTATTCATTACGTCCTGAAATCCAAAGGTTTTAAAGTGATAAATATCGGAAACGATATTTCCCTAAGCGATCTCTCTACGGCCTGCAACATTCATCAACCTGACTATATATTTACTCTGATAAATGATGGCATCCCCAAGACTCCGGTAAAAGATTATGTCGAAGAACTCTCCCTGTATTGTCGTCAGAGTAAGATCATGTTAAGTGGAGTTCAACTTGCTCGTCACCAGATCAAATCACGTAAGAATTACCATGTATTTGCTGATCTCGATGAGATTTTGAATTTTATCGAAGGCATTCCCGCACAAAATGTATCAGCATGAGGAAGCCCTTTTTTTACCCATAACAGGCCAAGCTTTTGAACAGCTTAAAGACCATGAAGACGCCCATTGGTGTTGGAGCTAGCCACACGTATTAGATCAGGTCTAAACCCTTCATATTCTGGGGATAATCACTATATTTGCAGCCCATTTAAAATTTGTAATAATCATATGAATCAATATGAGGTAAGTTTCATCGTAGATCCAGTACTGTCGGGCGATGAAATAAATGCGACAGCTCAGACCTATGTAGATCATTTACAATCAGAGGGTTGTAAGATCGTGCATGTGGATGAGATGGGGTTAAAGCAACTCGCTTATCCCATAAGTAAGCGCACTTCGGGTGTGTACTACTGCATTGAATTTAGCTCCGAGAGCGGAGACATGATCAGTAAGTTGGAATTGGCACTACGTCGTGACGAGCGAATCATGCGCTTTTTGGTGGTACGGCTTGACAAGTACGGAGTGAAGTACAATGATGACAAAAGGAAAGGTCTGATTGGAAAGAAAAAGGCCGTGCAAGCAGACTCGAAAAATCGAGATGGCAAGGCAAAGGAGAAGAAAGCAGTGTCTAAGACTGCAGCTCCTAGTCCGGCACCTGCTGCCGCCAAAGCTGCTAGTCCGGCACCTGCCGCAGCTGTTGCAGTGGCTGAAGAAGAAGAGTAGAACTCTGTCAATTAGAATTATCCTAAAGAAAGAATATCATGGCATCACGAGACGATATAAAGTTTCTCAGTAACCCCAAAATTGGTCAGAAGAGAAAGAAATACTGTCGGTTCAGAAAATATGGCATCAAGTACATTGATTACAAAGATCCTGATTTCCTGAAGCAGTTTGTGAATGAGCAAGGTAAGATCCTGCCACGTCGAATCACTGGCAATTCTCTTAAATATCAGAAGAAGGTAGCTACCGCCGTAAAACGTGCCAGGCATCTGGCCCTGCTTCCTTTTGTAACTGATCTATTGAAATAACCTGCCTAAATCTATAGACGATGGAAATCATATTGTTGAAGGAAGTCCTCAATGTGGGTGACAAGCATGAGATCGTGAAGGTAAAACCGGGCTATGCAAGAAATTATCTGATTCCCAAAGGTTTGGCTATTATCGCAAATCAGACCAATCGGAGCCGTCTCGCCGAGCTCCAGCGGCAAGACGAGGCCCGGGAGTCAAAGTTATTGGGTCATTACCAGGAGCTGGCAGATCGCCTAAGGGATTCAAAATTGAAAATAGGTGCCAAGGCTGGAACAAGTGGTAAAATATTTGGAAGCGTTACCAGTATTCAGATTATCCAGGCACTGAAAGAGCAGTTTGAGATAGAGGTGGAGCGCAAGAAAATTGAGATGCCCGAGGAAGTCAAGGAACTAGGCTCATATACTGCGACTATCAACTTACACCCTGAGGTAAAAGCCGAAGTGGATTTCGAAGTAGTCGAAGAATAAGAACTTTAAGATTGAATTTGAAAAAGCCGGTGTGACATAAAGCATCAGCTTTTTATATGATTGATATCTTATCAAAAGATCCCGATAGGATATTCGTTGAGGCACTCTCAAACCAATCCTCCAGAATCGTAGAATAGATGCTCCTGAAGTCTATCTGATGTATCAAATCCCCCTGTTCAAGTTTTGAAAGATCAGGCATACCATTGATCAACCCCGGCTTAGCTAAGCTCCCCCCGAAAAAGAACACATTATTAGCAGTACCATGGTCCGTTCCCCTACTCCCATTCTCTTTGACTCTGCGGCCAAACTCAGAAAATGTCATAACGAGGGTATCTTCCAATAGTCTGCTATCCCTGAGGTCCTGAATAAAGGCACTAACTGATTCACTGTAGACCTTGAGAAGGTGGTTCTGCCTTGTGAGTTGATTCACATGAGTATCAAAACCGGATAGGCTCACATAGTAGATCTTGGTATCGGTATCCGCCATGATCAACTCGGCGATTTGTTTCAAGCCATTTGCAAAAGGATGTCGTGGGTAATTACCATTTGATCTTTTTTTCTTCGATTGTTGGTATAAATAGGCTGCAGATTCCTGCACTTCGATCATCGTCTTGTACAGATAGTCAACATTGGGATCAAGCTTCCGATCAGGATATGATTTGGCCAGATGGACATGAAGAGGATTGGTCGCTGTACGCCGGATCTTTTCAGGGCTCCGCATTGCAAAGCCGTCCCTCCGGATGCCTTTTAACGCCAGGCTTAACTCATCTCCAATTTCCACTGCGTGATAAGGGTCAGAACAAGACGGACAATTGCTGTCAAGATACCTCCCTATCCATCCAGTCTGTAGCTGCCGATCTTCATCGCTGGCTGAGTGCCAGATATCCATAGATCTAAAATGAGATCGATTGGGATTTGGATAGCCCACGCTGCTGACAATCGACATCTCTCCCCGGTCCAGCGCTGGTCTCAGTGATTCCAATGAGGGGTGAAATCCCATTTCGTCATTGATGACAATTGTATTGTCCTTTCTGATACCGAGGGTTGGCCGGTTACCATAGTACTGATCGTTGTCAATGGGTACGATTGTATTGAGCCCGTCATTTCCCCCAGAGAGTTGGATAACCACCAATATCTTGCCCGTACGTGATCCATATATTCTATCAAAACCAGTTTGACGTACAAATCCGGGGATCAGGCTTGAGGCTGATAGAATTGCAGATCTCTTTATGAAGCGTCGTCTTTCCATGCATTTAGCTTAAGCCATTTGAAATTCCGGAATTGAAACAGTTCTGATAATCAATTTACGTGCGTATGAGCTTTCCCTTTGTTCGCGCGGAAAGGTCAGGTCTGGCACAGCTACATTAGTGGCAAGGAGTGCATCTTTTATCTTCCCTTCCAATGCTTTAAAGTCTGTACCATAAAATTGATTTAAGATAGGTTGCAGGTCAGATCTCACTCTTAATGTACGGACAATCCGGCTAGGCCCTTCTGCTTTCAAAGAAGGAAGCGATGCATGGTCCAGGCTTTCTTGCTGTAGTAGGTAGGCTGCCAGATTTAATCTGAGCATCAGTGTGGAGTTGTTTATCCAGGCCTGGCCTGATGGCCATCCAGCTACATTGGGTGGATCCAACAACACCTGTCCCAAGGCATTCTGAAGAAATAGCAGCGCCCTTGGATTCTCGAAATGGAGATTAAACAACTTGATATGTTGGACCAGCAACTCAACCGGCGATTTTATGCGTGTGCCAATATGTTTTTCCTCGTAAAACCAATGGGAGCTAAATAGATGCTCCATGGTTCTTTTGATGTTGTAATTGCTTTGGTAAAGGACTTCTCCCAATTCACTTATTCTTTTGGCGTCTGGTTCCTCATTCACAAAGAATGTATAAAGCCTCGAAGCCACGTAGTCGGCCGTCTGCTGTTTTGCCAGAATGATTCCGATGATCTCATCTCCATTGAACCGGCCTCGCTCTCCCATAAAAGTTTTCTCTCCATAATCGTGCTGCTGACGTCGAAAAATGAAGTGCCCGTCAAAACTACTGGACCACCCCGTAAAAGCACGGGCTGCCTCCTTAATATCTCTTTCCGAATAATTGCCCTCACCTATGGTAAACAACTCCAGGAGTTCACGGGCAAAATTTTCATTTGGATTTCCCTTCCGGTTTTGTTGATTATTGAGGAAACGAATCATCGCTGGCTCCCTGGCAATCGCCAAAAGCAATTCGCGAAAGCTGCCTAGAGCATGCTTTTGGAGGGTGTCGAGATATGACATAGCGACACGACTCCCCGGGCATTTGCAGGCAAAATGGCCATGCCAGAAAAGAACCATCTTCTCACGCAACACATCCGTTCCCGCAGAAGCCATCCTATATAGCCATTCATTTCGCAAATCGATCACTCGTTGTTCATCATCCTCCCTCAGCTCCATCTTTGCCTCCTCAGACAGCTCCATAAAGTTTCTTCGATTTACAACAGGTCGGTCGGGAACTTCCGCTCTTTTTTCGGTTAGCTTCGGCGAATCACTAAGAAGGATCCGGAGAACATCTTCCACCCTCAGATCCTGGCTAGCCTGCCACTCAGCCGGGCCCATTCCAAATCCAGCGCGATGCATTAGGTGCTTTATTTTGTGATGATCTGAGAGCATAGTCTATTTGACCGAAAAGTTAATAAAAGGTTTAAAAGCCGAGAGAATGCTAATAATCACACAACACTTTCCCTGCGGTATTTCGTTAACTTAGCATAAAACAACAAAACGCTATGTTCTCAAAATGGATTGCGATAGTATTTAGTTTCTGTCTATGTAGCACCGCAGCGGCACAAGGTATCGAGTTTTTTCAAGGATCCCTTGATGAAGCCAAGGAAGTAGCTCGACAGAGCGGCAAACTGATCTTTGTCGATGCTTTCACAACCTGGTGCGGACCTTGTAAGCGTATGTCCAGAAATATCTTTCCATTGGAAGAAGTGGGCTCCGTATATAATGATGCCTTCATAAATCTGAAGCTTGACATGGAAAAAGGAGAGGGCCGTAACTTCCAGAGGCAATATCGAGTCAATGCTTTCCCAACCTTCCTGTTCCTGGACCACTCCGGCAAAATAGTTCATCGGGTAACTGGTGGCATGGATGCCGGACGTTTTATTCAACTGGGCGAATTTGCAGCCTCAAAGAATGATGTCTCAAGTTCCATGAATAAAGAATATGAAGATGGCAAGCGTGACCCCGAATTCATGGCCACCTACATCGAGGCCAGAGCAAAGGCGGGTCGGCCTGTGATCCAAATGACCAATGAATACCTTCGCTCACAGCCAGATCTGTCAGGAGAACATAAGCTTCGGATTCTGTTTCACGGTGCCTCAGAAGTTGACTCCCGGATTTTTACGCTGATGGTGAAGGAACAAAAAGGCATCGAGGCGCTGTTTGGATCTGAAGTAGTGGCTGAGAAAATCGCTTCTGCCGGAAAGAAAACAGTGCAAAAAGCCATGCAGTACTCCAATGCCGATTTGCTCGAAGAGGCAATAGATAAGGTGGACCGGTATGCTCCAGCTGTTTCAAAAGAATTTGAGTATGAAGCCCGACTATCCTACTATACTTACACGGGAGAGACTGACGAATACCTCAAACAGGCAAAAGGGTATGTCAAATTGGGGAACGAGCAAAAATTTGCCGTCGTCAACAATATTATCTCGAAACTAAATTCAGATCCTTCGTTGATGAAGGCTGCTAACGATTGGGCCGAAGAGCTTGCCGAAGACCAACCAAGCGAATCAAACTGCTATCTGGCAGCTCGAGTTAAATACCTGAATAGTGATTATGCCTCGGCCCAAAAGCATGCAGAAAGGGCACTGGAATTGGCACAAGAAAACAAATCCAAAGCAATCCCTCACATAGAGAAACTTCTGAAGTCCATCGGTGATAAGACAGGTACGCAAAAGTCATAGTAGAACCCAAATGGTGAAGAAGATCTTGTTCCTGGCGTGCTTTGCTTATTGGCTCGTTGGCCAAGCCCAGCAGCAGCTTTCTATCGATTTCATTGATAACGATTATCAATTAGCCCTGGCAGAGGCTTCAGATCAAAACAAAATTATTTTTGTGGACGCCTATGCGGAATGGTGTGGACCTTGCAAAATGATGGACCGGAATGTCTTCAGTGATACCGCAGTGGGTAAATTCTTCAACTCCCATTTCATAAATCTCAAGCTTGATATGGAGAAAGGCGAAGGTCCTAAGTTGTCGGAGCTATATCGAGTACGTGCTTATCCAACCTTCTTATTTCTTGATGCCAAGGGAGCACTGTTACACCGTGGCCTCGGATACCACACCTCTGAAAAACTCCTGCAGCTTGCTGAAGATGCCCTGAACCCTGAAAAACAACTGTCAGCACTCAAGACATCGTACCAGAAAGGCAACCGTGAGCCTGATTTTCTCCGAAGGTTTGCATTGAGTCTGTTTGAAGCAACTGATACTTCAGCTTACACCGTGGGCAAAGCGTATCTGGAGACTCAGTCGAACTGGGCAGCACCAGTCAATATCCCTTTGATCGCTCAGATGGCCCGTGAATACAACGACCCTTACTACAATTTCATGGTAGAAAAGCGATACCTTTTTATTCGCCACTTGGGCGAAGGCACGGTCCATGGGCGGTTACTTAACATGATCGAAGATCACCTGTATTCAAGCCTGGAAACGCTGGACCTGACTGAAGCAAAGTCTATATACACCACTACCTTCCCCAGCAGTAAAGCTGGTGCCTACTACGAAATATTCGAGATCAACTACTACGATCACAGGGGAAGACTTGACAAGTATCGGGATCTGGCCAGAGCGTTTGTTAAAAAATATTCCACTTTGTCGTGGAGTACGCTAAATGAATTAGCCTGGGGGTTCTACGAAAAGATAGACGATCCCAAAGCGCTCAAATGGGCGGTGAAGTGGGCAGCTAAATCAATCTCTCTAAACAGCAATCCTTACAACAATGATACCCTCGCCGCACTTTATTACAAGCTGGGCAACCAGAAGAAAGCGAGCAAATTTGCCCAGGCAGCTATCGAACTGGCTCAGGCTGCTGGTATTGACCACTCGGAAACGAGTCGTTTGCTAGAGAAAATCGAAAGAATGAACTAGCACCAGGTCTATTCTGCCCAACTGTCCCGGTCCAGACTGCGCAGCTGGATGGCCTCAGCCAAATGTTCAATTTTGATGTCGGCACTGCCAGCCAGATCTGCAGCTGTTCGCGACACCTTGAGAATGCGATCGTAGGCACGGGCAGAAAGCTGTAGCTTCTCCATAGCAGTCCTCAGCAAAGTCTTGCCAGCCTGAGAGATTTGGCAGATTTCATGGACCATTTTGCTACTCATCTGAGCGTTGAAGAAGATATCCCCTCTTTCTTTGAATCGATTCAACTGAATTTCACGGGCCTTCACTACTCTCTCAATAATACTGACGCTGCTCTCTTCCACCTGGTTGTCGTTTGACAGCTGATCATACGATACAGGTGTGACTTCTACATGGATGTCGATCCGGTCGAGCAGAGGCCCGGAGATCTTGTTCAAATAGCGTTTGATAATGCCAGGAGCACAGACACACTCCTTCTCCGGATGATTATAGTATCCACAGGGACAAGGGTTCATAGATGCCACTAATATGAAACTAGCCGGATAGTCTACGGTCACCTTAGCTCGTGAAATAGTAATTCTACGTTCTTCTAGCGGCTGGCGCATTACTTCCAAGACCGTTCGTTTGAATTCAGGTAATTCATCAAGGAACAAAACGCCGTTGTGCGATAGTGAAATTTCTCCTGGACTGGGATGTGAGCCCCCTCCTACCAGGGCTACGTCGCTGATGGTATGATGTGGAGATCGAAATGGTCGTATCGAAATCAAGGAGGAGTCAGGTGGCAAAATTCCGGCTACCGAATGGATCTTTGTCGTTTCCAATGCTTCTCTCAGATCCATGGGCGGCAATATGGTAGGTAGTCGCCGGGCAAGCATTGTCTTGCCTGCTCCCGGTGGACCGATAAGGATAACATTATGTCCTCCAGCGGCGGCCAGAGTCAATGCTCTTTTAATATTTTCCTGCCCTTTCACATCCGAAAAATCAACCTCATACTCATTGCTGTGGATTTGGAATTCATCTCTGGTATCCACTTCCACTGGTTTCAATGAATCTTCACCGTTGAAAAAAGCAATAGCTTCAGAAAGATTGTCAATTCCAAAAACATCCAGATCGTTGACGATTGCCGCTTCCCGGGCGTTTACTTTCGGCACGATCATACCTTTAAATTTTTCCTTTCGTGCTTGGATTGCTATCGGAAGTGCACCTTTGATGGGTCGCACCTGGCCATCAAGGGCAAGCTCTCCCATGATCACATAGTCAGCCAGCCTATCTGCATTGATCTGTCCGGTGCTAGCCAGAACTCCCAGAGCGATCGGGAGATCATAGGCAGAGCCTTCTTTTCGAATATCAGCAGGAGCGAGATTAACCACTAACTTGATCCGTGGCATCCGGCAGCCAACATTCTTGAGGGCTGCTTCTATCCGGCGAAATCCTTCCTTCACGGCATTATCGGGCAGGCCGACCAAGAAGTAATAGTTTTTGCCGGCAGGTACCGTTCCACCGGAGTTGACTTCAACCACAATCGTTTGGGCATCGACACCCTGGACAGTACTGGCGTAGGTTTTTACAAGCATTCGGGTCTCTGCTATGTTCAAAAGCAGGATTCCAAATATAGTAAGAGACTTTCAGATAAAAAGCTATCTGCTAACAATGTGATCTCGAAGGAAATCGATATTCGGTTACATTGTCAGACTGGTGTATACAATATCAAGGAAAGTATCGGCATTGATAAATCCTGAGCCCCATTCTTCATCCGTTTCCTTTCCTGGTTTCATGGCTTTGATCTCGTCCAGGCTTTTGCCTGCTTTGATTGCAGCCTTGACCTTATCTCTTATGGATTGCATGACATCCCTGTACTCAATCAACTCTTCTTTGTTGCTAAGTGGTCCATGACCCGGTATGATTTTCGTGTCGGGGCCAGTAAGAAAAATGGCAGTATTTGCCGCAGCAATCATGCCGTCAATTGATCCACCCGAGGATAGATCTATGAAAGGATATCGACCTTGAAAATAGCAGTCTCCCATATGTAGAACATCGGTCTCCGGAAAATAGATGAAAGCGTCAGTATCGGTATGGGCATCGTCTACATGGATCACCATGATATGTTCTCCATTGAAGCGAATCCCTAGGTCATCAGAAAATGTAATTGCCGGGCGCGCTGCTTCCGGTGCTGGTGGAACTTCTCTGCTGAAAGCTCTCATGAGCTGAGTTGTACTCATACGCTCCAACACATTTTCGTGAGCTATTATCACTGAACCGCGATTAGCAAAATTTTCATTCCCTCCCACATGGTCTCCATGCCAGTGAGTATTTACCAGGTATTTGATCGGAGCATCATTGATTTCTATGATGGCCTTCCTGATTTTCTCGCTGAGGGGTCCAAACTGGCTGTCGATCATCAGATTGCCATCGTCACCCACTGAAAGGCCGATATTGCCCCCGGATCCCTCCAGCATATAAATGTTACCAGCAACTTGGGTAGCATTGATTTGCACGTCGTCCATGTTCTGAGCAGTGGCTGAAAGGGTATACAGCAGCCCAACGATAATAGTCAGCTTTTTCATCTAGATAATATTTGGCAGAAATAAAGTTAAAGGGAAAATCTTAGAGTAGCGAAAAATCAGATCACGAAGGTGAATTTTCAGATCAAAGCTTTTTTGGCTGCCTTCATAGGGACGCTGATACACTTCTTTTCCATGTAGTCCATCATCTTCTCCACGACGTCCTTGGCTTTAGGATCCAGGGTATCCAGGTCTTTTCGAAAAACCTCAGAAATAGCTTTTCGCTTGATAGACTTGATCTCAGCTGGTATTTGAGTAAATGCCCTTTCTACCCTTCTACGATAGAACAGTTGCTGAAAGGCTTCTACGGCATCGAGCAAAATCCGATTTACTTTATCAATTTCCGATTTCCTCGCCTTCATGTTTTCAGTAGCCTCTTTCTTCAGTGAATCGATCCCGACATATCGATCGGGATAGGTTTCGCGGACTTCCGGACTAAGATTGTTCGGAACGCTAAGATCCATCCACACTTTCTCATGCCCGGTACCATTAGCCAGTTTATCCAAGATCTCACTGGTCACCAATGGCCTGTCAGACCCTGTGCCTGCGATCAGACAATCAAATGCAGCTTCATGACTGGCTAAGTCACTCAAGGGACTATAAGCTCCTCCCAAAGAAGCTGCCAGATTTTCTGCTCTTTCTAAAGTCCGGTTATAGATGTGAAAATTTGAGAAACCCTTCTTCTTTAGGTGCTTCAGCAACAGGGCAATCGTGTCTCCTGCTCCCAGCAGCACAAAGTTTGCATCTTTCGATAGATTGAACTGAAGTAGGCGTTTCACTGCCAGTGATACAACCGAAACAGGTCTTTCTGCAATACGGGTATCCGAATAAATCTTCTTAGCAGTACGCACGGTACGTTGAATCAATAGGCGAATATTGTCACCGGCAATTCCCCAAGCAAACTGCTTATCATATGCATCTCTGATCTGTTTCAGAATTTCTCTTTCTCCCAATACTAACGAATGAATGGAAGAAGCTACCTCAAATAAATGCAGAACAGCATCTTCTCCCTGAAAGAAAGATATTTTATCTTTTTCACCCCGGGGAAAGAGAATCTCCAGGTGTTGATCTGAAATCACCCGATCGGTAATAATGAGGTATAGTACCCGGTTGCAGGTATTCAAGTAGTACAACTCCTCACAAGCCAGAGCTTTCTGAAGTTCTCCAAGTTGCAAATGCTCCCGCTCATCACCCCCAGACAATTGGTAAGATGGCAAGTCAGCAAGATCAACCTGCTTATGTGTAACAGTCAGTATCTTGAAATTTGACAACATCTTGCGTACCAGGCAAAAATAAATGCAATTCCGACTCTTTCTGTCATTTATCTGTCAATCCAGATCAAACCACAAATCAATTTCAAAATTAGATAAAAAAAACAGGCCCGATATGGACCTGTCATCAAGTACTTATTTATGAAAGAATCTTGTCAGTTTACATCCTTGACGGTAATGGCGGCAATCGCTTCGTCCTTACTCATCCGTCCACTGCGATAGTCATCGATTGTCGACTTCTTGGTGGAGATCTCAATCTGCTTTGGCATTGAGCATCCATCACATTGAGTTAGCTTAATGTCAAGTACCAACATTTCATCAGGCTTGACATTCTTCAGGATATGCCCATATTCCAATATATTTTCCTTCACGCCTTCAACAAATTTAGGATACATTCCCTGCACAATCTCCTGTCGCTCCTCACGTGAAACATTCCGTCGATTGATTGTTGGCATATAGTATTCATCTCCTTCCACATAGCTGGAGTAGACCTTCAAGTAATAGGTCAGCCCAAAATCTTTCATTCGCTCGAACGAGGGCTGGCTGGACATATAATAGGTGGAAGATAAATCAGTATCATAAAGCCTTTCGAGCATGGCGGCAAAAACTTCTATCTGAGGCTCTTCTGAGATATCCATGACCGACTCGTTGATCGTGATCGCTTTAATCAAATCCTCCTTCGACATCGAACCTTTTTCGAATGCCGTAAGATCACTTTTCTTCACTTCGGCACTCAAGTAAGTACTGTGCTTGCCACCCCAGTTACCAGCAGCAACCGCTGCTCTGCGGCCATGACCACCACCGCTTTGCTCCGTTTTCACCAGTATTCTATCCGATGCCTGCAGTTGGCTGATCAAATGACCATAGTCAGTGAGAAAAGATACAAACGCGTCCTTCAGCACAGCTTGACCTTCGCCTTCTTGTCCTTCAGTGTCGCCTACTTCGGGTGCAACGACTACACTTTTGTCTTTATTTTTTCCACCCGGTGCAACGAACGCAAAGTGAAATCTGTTACTGGGAACGGTAAAAACCACTCCATAGTTTTCTTTGTAGGATCCCTCCACTTCATTTCGGCCCATCATAAAACGCTGATCCGAACCCTGCTCGAGCAAAGTGGCAAGAATATTTTCTGCTACCTCGATGTCTTTGTCCATCTTGCCCATGTCGACAGTTTGAGCCAGACACAGACCAGGCACCAGCAGAATCAGATATGTAAATATGAATTTCATAGTTTAATAATTTTCGATTGGTTGTTGAATTAATTGTGCATAAGTGTCGCTACTCAATTGTATGCTCTCTGCCAGATTTTGCAGTCCATCATTAACCAATTGCAGGTCAGCTTTCCTTTGCTCATCCCAATATCTTAGCAGGTTGTCCACCAGCACCTGCGTGTTCTCGTTTTGTTCCCTTCGTAAATTTTCGATCAGATCATCAGCCATTTTCTGATTCTGTCCTTGCAGATCGTGAAGAGCTGATTCTACGAATTGATATTCAGCAAACCGGGTTCTTGGTTGGTCAGAAGGTTTGGACTGGAGGTTCACTACCGCCTGGTCCAGATCATTTCTCAAACTGGCCAGCCCAGTCTGCCACTCCTGTCGTTGTTGATCAAGCTTGGCAAGGAGCTGAGGTGATACCTCCTGTCTGGGGGTGCTTTCACCAAAACTCAGGTGAAACGAACCCTGCCCAGCCGATGCCTGCACGTTGAGCAACTTTCCTGCGACCAGTAGGACCAGCAATGAGGCAGCAATGCCCATCCACTTCGACCAAATGGCAGAACGTTTAACCACTACCAAAGGATTACCAGTGGGCGGCACATCTTCATGCTGGTGCAACAAGAATCTTACCCTTCGGAATGAATCCAACTCATCCTTCGCTGAACTATTGCCACCGATCTCTTCTTCAAAATTTCGGGTTTCCTCTTCGGTCATCTCGCCATATAGATAATCGATCCAATTCCTCTCATTCATAATAAATCTCCTTACTTAAATTTCTGTTTGATAATATTTTTCGCATCGCATCCAAGCCATAGTACATCCTGGACTTTATCGTATTCTGAGATTCTCCCAGCGCATCAGCAATCTCCTTAAATTTTAATCCCTCGTATTCCTTCATAATGATAACGGTTCGCTGCTCTTCAGGAATCATCCCCAGCACATCAAGTAGCAATTGATTAAGCTCTTTGCGCCGGTACAAGCTTTCGGGTGTATCCGGATCATCCCAGCTCGTCTCGACTCGTTCACGCTGTAATCTCTGCTGCCTCTTAATCTTCCTGCCTTCGTTGTTACAGCAGTTGGAAGCGATCCGGTAGAGCCAGGGTTTAAAGCTCGCCACATCCTTCAGCTGGCTGACTTTCTGGAAAACCTGGATGAAAGTCTGCTGTACCACCTCCTCCGCAATCTCTTCGCGGCCAGCAAACCGGTAGGCAAAATTGTAGATGCGCTTATGCCACATCCCCACCAGCCGGCTAAAGGCCTTCTCATCACCAGCTTTGACCTTCTCGATCAAATGATTTATCATTGAAGCAGGCAGTTCAGGGTTCATCAGGCTTTCCCTCCTATTTAGATATCTCGCTGTTAAGACGCCTCCTGACAAAAAAAAGTTTTATACAAAACTGACAAAATCCACCTTTATCCGAAACTCATCCGTTCTGGCTTTCCTGCAACCATGCCAAAGTTATCTTTGTATTTTTGAGGCCATTTTCAAAATCCTTAATCATGTATCGCACCCATAACTGTGGTGAGTTAAGAATGGCCGATGCCGGAAAAGAAGTCACCCTGAGTGGGTGGGTTCAAGCCAGCCGGGACTTTGGCGCACTCACCTTTATCGACCTGAGAGACCGGTATGGTATTACCCAATTGGTATTTAATATCGAAGATGATCAGGAGTTGTGCGAGCGCGCACGTCAGCTGGGGCGTGAATTTGTGATCCGGGCCCAGGGCAAAGTGCGGGAGCGCAGTAACAAAAATCCTAACCGGCCTACGGGAGAGGTTGAAATAGAGATGAAAGGGTTAGACATTCTGAATCCTTCAGCTACTCCACCTTTTACTATCGAGGACAGTAGTGATGGAGGTGACGACCTCCGGATGAAGTTTCGCTATCTCGACATGCGAAGAGACCCTGTAAAGGACAAAATTATGTTCCGCAGCCAGGTGGCTTTTGAAACCAGGCGATACTTGACACAGGAGGGGTTTCTTGAGATAGAGACTCCCTGTCTGATCAAAAGTACTCCCGAAGGCGCACGTGATTTTGTGGTGCCCAGCCGGATGAACCCAGGGCAGTTTTACGCCCTGCCTCAATCTCCACAGACGTTTAAACAGATCCTGATGGTCGCCGGTTTCGATAAGTATTTTCAGATCGTGAAGTGCTTTCGGGATGAAGACTTGCGGGCTGACCGTCAGCCGGAATTCACCCAGATCGACTGCGAGCTAGCCTTTGTGACTCGCGACCAAGTGCTGGACACCTTCGAAGGGTTGACAAAACACCTTTTTAAGTCAGTCATCAATGTAGACCTGCCCGCATTCCCCCGGATGTCGTACGACGAGGCCATACGCAGATTTGGCAGTGACAAACCCGACTTACGTTTTGGGATGGAATTTGTGGACTTCACCGAACTTGTGCAGGGAAAAGGGTTTCAGGTTTTTGATCAGGCAGAGATCATCATTGGTATCAACCTGCCTCACCAGGCAGACCAATATTCCAATAAGGCTATTAATGAACTGACAGACTGGATGAAGCGACCCCAAATCGGGGCAAAGGGTCTGGTCTATGTAAAGGTAAATGCTGATGGAACTTTCAAATCGAGTGTTGGCAAGTTCTACTCTGATGAGGAACTTAGAGAGTGGGCCGATTCAGCTGGAGCCGAACCAGGAGACCTGCTTTTGATTGTTTCCGGAGAAAAGGAAAAAACCCAAAAACAACTCAACGAACTTAGACTGGAAATGGGCAATAGGTTGGGACTGCGCGATGGCGATGATTTCCGCCCGTTGTGGGTAGTGGACTTCCCTCTGCTGGAATGGGACGAGGAGGCAGAGAGATTTCACGCAATGCACCATCCTTTCACTTCTCCCAAGCAAGAAGATATCGAACGTATGCTCGATGGAGATCATCAGACCATGAAAAGTCTGCGGGCGGATGCCTACGATCTGGTGATCAATGGGGCTGAGATCGGAGGTGGTTCCATCCGAATTCATGATCGCAAGTTGCAGGAGCGCAATTTTAAGCTCTTGGGCTTCACCCCCGAAGAGGCTGAAGATCAGTTTGGCTTTTTGCTGGGAGCATTTGAATATGGAGCACCTCCGCATGGAGGCATTGCTTTTGGTTTTGACCGGCTGTGTGCCGTGATGAAGGGTTCGATGTCGATTCGCGATTTTATCGCCTTTCCAAAAAACAACATGGGCCGGGATATGATGATTGATGCGCCATCTCCCGTGGATAAAGATCAGTTGGAAGAACTGGGATTAGCTCTGCGGGACAGGGCCAATGTCGGAAATGAGTAAGGAAACACCTGTGTGAAATCCATCCATTTGGTGCAACAGTTTGGGTCTGAGATCGTTTGTTACAGTAGCAATTAGCCATGCAGCGAGCCCTTGTCATTAGCTTTTCCATTTTTTATGCTTTCCTATCGACAGGAATAGCATTAAATCCACATTATTGTGAAGGGCAGGGTGAAAGGTTCTTAATCGATCTTGACTCCGGCGATTGCTGCCAGGACCCGTCCTCTTGCCCTGCAAAGTCTGCAGAGGAGGATTGCTGCGAGAATCAGCCGGTTATTTTAAGATTCAGCCCTCAGCGGGCAGTCTTTATCACCAGAGGCTTGGATCCATCGAATTTCAGAGCTGAAGCTTCAAGTCTAACCAGCTCACCTGACAAGTCATTCACCAGTTCTCCACCCAGTGAGGTAAGCCAATTTTTGACTATACCTCTTTGGCTAGCTTATTGCAATCTCACCTATTACAGTTGATTCCATCTGAAGGACAAGTTCATTATTACTCTCATTCTTTATTTGATAAATTTTTAATTCATGAAATTCTTCACATTCGTACTCATATTAATCGGTTCCAGTCTTACCCTACCAAACGATTCACTGGCTCAGAAGCCGCCAAAGATCAAGACGGAAGAGGTGTCGGTCAGTGGTGTATGTGATATGTGTAAAAAACGTATTGAAAAGGCTGCTCTTATTAAGGGGGTGAAATTGGCATCATGGGAAAAGGAAACCCAAACACTTAAAGTTATTTACCGTCCTAAAAAAGTCAGTCTGGACAATATCTTGCAGGCAGTTGCTGATACGGGACACGATTCAACTGTGATGAAAGCAAAGTCGGAAGCATATGATCTGCTACCTGGATGTTGTAAGTATCGCGATGGAGTAGAAGTGCATTAACTATCGGAATCAACTCGGACATGCACAAGGTATTTTGGTCACTTCTTCTGGTAAGTTTGGTACCATTGCAGCTGCTTGGTCAGCAGGAAACGGATCGAACAATTTCCGGACATGTCATCTATCTGGATGCCGAAGGGAAAGAGGAGCCCTTAGTGGGTGCTAATGTTTATTGGCTGAATGGCAACCAAGGGGTGGTGACCGACGTACACGGGAGTTTTTCCATCTCCAGACATCCAGATTACAAGAGCCTGGTGTGTAGCTATGTCGGATTTCTGGCGGACACGATCAAAGGGGTTGAATCAGGAGTCCTCAAGATTGAACTGATACCAGAATCCCTGGAAGAGGTGCGGGTGGTGCATCGAAAGAAGTCGACTGAGATTTCGCTATTTGAAACCTTGAAAGTGGAACAGATCGGCGAGAAAGAACTTCTGAAAGCGGCCTGTTGCAACCTCTCAGAGAGCTTCGAAACAAACCCAAGTGTCGATGTTTCATATACAGATGCAGTGACGGGAGTACGGCAAATTCAAATGTTAGGACTAGCCAGCCCCTACACTGTCATTGAGCGGGAAAATATGCCCGACGTACGTGGACTCGCCGCTATCTATGGAACCACCTTTACGCCCGGCACCTGGGTAGAGGGAATGCAACTGGTAAAAGGAACTGGTTCAGTGGCCAATGGCTATGAAGCAGTGGCCGGACAAATCAATGTCGAATTGCGCAAGCCCATGACGTCCGAACGATTGTACATCAACCTGTACACGAATGAGGGTCAGCGCAGGGAAGGAAATGTCCACTTCGCCCATCGATTTGATGAACAATGGTCGACGGGGCTGTTACTCCATGGTGCCGATCAGGCAGGCCGGCACGACAGGAATGATGACGGCTTTATGGATTTGCCGATTGGGCAACAATTTGTCGGCCTAAATCGGTGGCACTATATCGGAGAAGACGGACTTCGAATGCAGGCCGGAATCAAAGCCACTTTAGTGGATAGGACCGGTGGTGAGAAGATATATGGCCTGCAACCGCCCAGTTCATCACGGTTGGCTTGGGGTATGGATTTAGCCATCGATCGCTATGAGGCCTGGCTGAAATTAGGTAAGGTTTACGAAGACATCCCCTGGAGATCATTTGGGTTGCAGATGTCTGTGCTAGATCATGATCAAAACAGCCAATTCGGGTTACTCAGCTACCAAGCCAAGCAGAAAGCGTTCTTCGGAAAATTTCTATACAATAGCATTATTGGAAATACCAATCACAAGTTTTTGGCGGGTCTGAGTTTCAAATATGACCGGTATGACGAGCAGCTATCAGACGTAAATTACTTGCGAGATGAAGTCGTACCGGGTGCATTTTTTGAATACTCATACAACCTGTTTGAAGAACTAATTATAATCGCCGGCATTCGTGCTGATCATCATAATCTCATCGGTTTCTTTCTGACACCAAGGATGCACATGCGGTACAGTCTGTCAGAAAACAATGCCCTCAGGTTCACCATGGGCAAGGGTCTACGCACAGCCAATATCTTCGCAGAGAACCATGGAATCTTTTCCAGTTCCCGTGAAATCGTGATCGAAGCAGATCCTAACGAAGCGAATGCTTACGGGCTTGAGCCCGAAGTTGCCTGGAATTTTGGTGTCAACTTCACCCAGAAATTCTCGGTTCAACAACGTACAGGAAGCATCAGCTTTGATTTCTATCATACCTACTTTCAGAATCAGGTCGTGCTCGATCTGGATTACAATACCCAACAAGCACTGTTTTACAATTTACAGGGTGAGTCTTATTCCAACAGCTTTCAGGCACAGCTCGACTATGAAATTGCCACCCGCCTGGATGTCAGGATGGCTTATCGCTGGTATGATGTAAAGACAGATTTTCGCACCGGTCGACTACAGAGCCCCCTTATCGCTGAACACCGGGGTTTTCTCAACCTGGCTTACGAAACTTCGAATACCTGGAAATTTGATTTGACTCTCAATTACCAGGGTTCTAGACGAATCCCGTCCACTGAGACCAATCCTGAAGCTTATCGTTTACCCGGCCGTTCCCCTGCATACCTGGTGACAAATGCTCAGATAAGTAGAGGTTTTGGAGAAAAATGGGAATTCTATAGTGGCGTAGAAAACCTCTGGAATTACCGGCAGGAAAATGCCATCCTTTCAAGTGATGACCCATTTGGACCTTATTTCGACAGCTACCTAATCTGGGGCCCGATATTTGGCCGAAAGCTCTACCTTGGTATGCGATACAGGTTGGAATATTAATAATAAAATGAGAGCAACCTGAATAAGTAAATAATCTGATCCCACTCCACAACCCGGCTAGTCCTTGGATCGTACCCACTTCCAGATTTCTTTAAAAGACCCTTTCTTCCCGTACATCAGGATACCAATCCGGTATATCCTACCGGATATCCATACGCAGAATATAGCTGCTAGTACCAATAAAACTAGGGAGAGTATAATCTGCCAGGCAGGGGGGCCAAAAGCTAGGCGGGCCGGCATCACGATCGGAGAGAAAAGTGGAAAAATAGAGGACCAGACAGCCAACGAGCTATTTGGAACCCTTATGGCCACAAACATGATATACAACGCCAAGATCACGGGTATCATTATCGGCAGTGTGAGTGCCTGACTATCAGCCAGATCATCTCCGACTGCTGAACCTATTCCAGCAAACAATGAAGAGTATATGATGTAACCACCCAGGAAGAAAAGCACAAAGCATGGTACGATCAACCACCAGTTGAGATTACTTAGTTCACTGCTCACCTGAGAGATTAGGATCTCGATATCCTCTGTGGCAAATTCGGTACTTGCCTCGTCTAGTACCATTTGTTGCGAATCAAATCCAAATAGCAAATTTGCTCCACCAGCTACCAAGGGAATCAGAATAGCCCAAACAAGAAGCTGGGTGAGTCCCACCCCTCCTACTCCCAAGATTTTGCCCATCATGAGATAAAAAGGCCGGACACTGCTGATCATCACCTCGACGATTCGGTTCATCTTTTCTTCCATTACACTCCGCATCACCATCATGCCATTGATGAAGACAATCATGTACATAACAAATCCCATCAACCCTCCTAAGGCTGCAGCAACAACGCTGGTGATCGGACTGGGGTTGCTTCCTTGTCCATCTATATCACCAGTCTCCTGCAAGGGCTCCGGATCCAGGGTAATCTGGGTGTTTAGTTGAGCAAGTTGGTCAGCATCGAGATTCAGTGTCCTAATCTTGTAATCGCGGATTTTATCTTCAATAATATTCTGCAGGGCAATCATCCCGTCGATGTCCAGCTGTTCATCAGCATGATAAAAAATTGTATGCCGGGTACGTTCAATTTCTCTCAAAGGAGGAATGATGAGTACCGCATCAAATGGTGCTTCAGGGCGTTTGGCGAGTATGTCTTCCAGGCTTTGGTCCGAAAACCGGAAGTACATGTTACGTTGGTCCCTGATTTTTCTTTCCAGCATATTGCCTTGATCCACGATCACGATCTCTTTCGAATCATCACCCTGGTAACTCATGATTAGCCCCACCACTACCAAAAACAGTCCAATGGCGATCGGTGCCAACAGGGTAGTGAGTATGAACGAGGGCTTGGTGACCCGGGTCAGATATTCACGTTTGATGATCAACCAGAGTTTTTCCATCAGTCAGTTACTGTCTTAATAAAGATCTCATTAAGCGTTGGGAGTATCTCCTGAAAGGAGGTAATGGTGGTACCTTTATCCAACAAGTGACGAACAAACAGATTGGCCTCCTGAAGTTCATTCACTTGTATGATGATTTGATTCTGATCCCGGGAATGCACGTCTACTCCATTGGCGATCGACGGCAATGTTCCTTCAAAATTGATACGGAATAAATGATCTTTATGGGAGGCTTTGATTGCTCCTACCTCTCCTTCAAGGATATTCTTACCCTGGTTTATCAACACTATATAATTGCAGATTTCTTCCACTTGCTCCATTCGGTGCGTTGAAAAGATCACCGATGTACCGGCCTCATTCAATCGTCGAATTTCATCTTTTAGCAGGTTGGTATTAATTGGATCTAGTCCTGAGAAAGGCTCGTCTAAAATGATCAACTTTGGCTTGTGCACAACGGTGGAAACAAACTGAACTTTCTGCTGCATACCTTTTGACAGTTCATCGATTCGTTTACTCCACCAATCAGTCATCCCAAAACGATCCATCCATTCTCGAATCAATTTTTGGGCTTCAGCTCGTGCCAGGCCCTTGAGCTGAGCTAAATACAGCAGTTGATCCCCAACCTTCATCTTCTTGTAAAGGCCTCTCTCTTCCGGAAGGTATCCAATCATTGCTGGATGGGATCTTCCTAGCTTCTCACCGTCGAAATAAATTGATCCGGAGTCTGCCTTGGTAATGGTAGTAATGATTCGGATTAGGGAAGTTTTACCAGCTCCATTAGGACCTAAAAGGCCCAGCATGGTGCCTTTTGGCATATCAAAGCTCACCGAATCCACTGCGAGGTGGTCGTGGTACTTTTTTGTCACTTCTCTAACCGAAAGAATGGGCATCTCATAGAAATGTGGAGCCAAAGATATCGAATTATGCATTTTCCCAACCTAATCAGAATCAACAGATCAAGGCGCTGAAGAAATGTCAATTTGGCAAAGAAATTCATCTCTGGTGAAGCGACTAATTCTCAGTCAAATTCATGTCATAAATTGACCCGGACTTCAAATAAAGGGGAACGTTTTTTTGCGGAAGACGCCTTTTTTACATAATATTAACCTTTGTTTAACACGCGAATTCAAAGGCTAGATCCATAGTCTTTCAAGATAGATGGTTTTGGGGTGTAGGTGCGGCAAATCGATTCTTCGAGGCGCCGCACTTTTTTTTACTGCCCTCTCCCCTTTCTCCATCGACTCAGCTTGAAAAATGTGCCTATGTTGATGTGAACGGAAAAGGGAAGAAATTTTATCTTCCGGCTGAATCCACTCAAACTATAAATTGGAAAGAAAGAAAGGCTGGTACATCATCATAAATCCAAGAGCCGGGTCCGGCAGGGCTGTACAGAAATGGAAGCAGTTGAAGGCTCAATTGGACGGTAAGGGATGGAAATATGAGGTGGCTTTCACTAAGGGAAGAACTCATGCCAGACATCTCACTATTCAAGCGGCCGAGAAAGGGCACCGAAAGATCATAGCTGTTGGAGGAGATGGAACCAACAACGAGGCCATAAACGGGATTGTAGAAGTCAGGAAAAGAGAAAAGATCGATCTACAATATGCTTTATTCCCCGCGGGCTACGGCAATGACTTCGCCCGGCATTTTAAGTATCCGTTAAAGCCAGCTGCGTGGCTAAGAGCTTTAGAAACGGCAGAAGTGAGAAGGCAGGACCTGGGAATGGTGGAATTCCAGAAAAATGGGTCCGCAATTGAGCGCTACTTTGCCAATGCAGCAGGAGTAGGCTATGATGCACATGTTATTCGATCAATAGATAAAGGAATCAAAGGCAAGAAACCAAAGTTTCTGAGTACAGCCATTCGTGAATTGAGGAACTTTCTTCCTCAGCCTTCACTGATCCAGTCTGTGGAAAATGAACAATCAGGAAAGATATACTTGATGATTGCAGGTATTTGCAAATTCGCCGGTAAAGGCATGCAATTGGTACCTCATGCGATATCCAATGACGGGCTTCTTGCGATAACCGTTGTCAAGGAACTGCCAAAATGGAAGATCATTTTCAACCTGCCAAAGCTGTACACCGGCAAGATCCACCAACTCAAGGAGACCGAACACTGGCAAACTTCTTCGATCTTAATCGAACCAATTGAGGGTAGTTCATTGTTATTAGAGGTGGACGGTGAATGGATTGGCAGTGCTCCCTGTCGAATAGTGACAGTACCAGATTTCTTACATCTACTCTGTCCCACTAGCAAAAAAGTATAGATCAAATTTAGAATAAAGATGAAAATGAAGCCATTTGCACTTTGGATTGCCTTGCTAATTCTAGGCTCTTCAACGATACTTCACGGCCAGGCCATTGATGAAGAAATGAAATCGATGAGCTTGGGTTCACACAATGCTATCGTTCTTTCCATTCCTGACTATGATAGCAAGTTTGCCAACAATGTTTGGCGGGATTATATTAAAAGCTTTAAGGGCAAAACCAAGAAAGTGAAGCGCAGCAAGGAGTATTTTACCGATGATGCCAGGATCATGGGGGTGAGCACCAATACAGTCGACATGTATTGGATAATAAATTCTGCTGGGAATGGCAGTACCCTCACGTTATGGACTGATCTGGGCGGAGCCTTTCTCAACTCTGAGGAACACTCAAACGAATATGAGGGAATGGCCGTGATGTTACTCGGTTTTGAAAAGCAGCTCAATGTAGAGAACATTAAGGTGGAGCTCAAAGCTGAAGAAAGCGAACTGAAAGAACTCGAAAAGAAGCTGGCCAGGCTGGAGAAGCTCAACGACAAATACCATAAAGAAATAGAGGACTGGAAGCGGAAGATTATCGAAAATGAGGAAAAGATAGAGATCAATATTCAAG
>JAHELJ010000164.1 GCA_024644235.1 Lewinellaceae bacterium | reverse complement strand
TCTCATGACATTTCTAAAGCATCTTGGTAAACGATTGTAAATCAATATAGCATGAACCAGAAAGTTGTAATTGTGGGTGGGGGAACCGCGGGTCTCACCGTAGCATCTATGCTTTTGGCAACGGATGATCCACCCAGAGTAACTATAGTAGAACCCAGTGAAAAGCACTATTACCAACCGATTTGGACATTGGTAGGTGCCGGTGTATTCGATAAAGAAATCTCGGAGCGTCCGGAAGCGGATTATATTCCTAGTGGTGCTGAGTGGATAAAAGACTATGTAGAGTCATTTGAGCCGGAGGAGAACAAATTAACCCTGAGAAATGGAACCAGAGTTGAATACGATGTTCTCGTTGTAGCAGCAGGTCTTCAAATAGATTGGGAAAAGGTGCCTGGACTTAAAGAGTCTGTGGGCAAACCCGGTTCGGGAGTTTGCAGCAATTACTCCTACGAGACTGTTGAAAGTACGTGGGATACCCTCAAGGATCTCAAGAAAGGAGTTGCATTGTTTACGCACTCGGCTGGCATCATCAAATGCGGTGGGGCTCCCATGAAGATTGCTTTTCTGGCAGCAGATTATCTACGAAAGAAGGGCCTTTCTGACCAGGTTGAGGTGAAATATATTAAAGGTGGTAAGAAGATCTTTGGGGTCGATAAATACATTGACCCGCTGAATAAAGTAGTGGACCGTTACGGGATACAAGTCGATTACCAAAGAGACCTGTTGCGTCTTCATCCTGAGAAGAAGGAGGCAGTATTTGTGAATTTGGAGAGCGGTGAAGAGTATATTGAGTCTTACGATATGATTCACGTAACGCCGTATCAAAGCGCTCCCGATTTTATCAAAAAGAGCCCATTAGCCAACGAAGGAGGTTGGGTGGAAGTGGACAAATACACAACCCAGCATATGCGATTTGCGAATGTATTCTCCCTAGGTGATTGCAGCAGCTTGCCAACCTCGAAAACAGGAGCAGCCATTAGAAAGCAAGCCCCGGTTACGGTAGGAAATATCATGTCTTTTCTTGGCGGCAAGAAATCGAAAGAAAAATACGACGGCTATACTTCTTGTCCGCTAGTTACTGGCTACGGCAAGTTAATCTTGGCGGAGTTTGACTACGATAATAATCCCATGGAAAGCTTTCCCTTTGATCAAGCCAAAGAGCGATATAGTATGTATGCTCTGAAAGCCTATGGCCTGCCGCAGATGTATTGGAACGGGATGCTCCGGGGCAGAAAGTTCTAGATCTTATTGAACGTGACGTATCTTGATACTGCGAAAGCTGACCTCATTTCCATGGTCCTGAAGCAGTACGTGGCCTTGGTCAGCCAGTCCAAAGTCTTTCCAATCTTTGTATTTGCTGATGGCCACAAGATTGAGGAAGGCTCTTGAGCCTCGTTCATATTCCAGAACTTTTCGATGATTCAGCCAGTGCTCGACATGGTTATTGGGATAGACAATTATTCGTGCGTGGTTCCACTTGCCAGGAGCATTTACAAATCGATCCTCCGTCTCAGCGGGTATGAGATCATATAGTGAGCCAAGGGTACGATTGCCTTCCCGTCCATTTTGAGCGTCAGGATGATTGGCATCATCCAATAATTGATATTCCAATCCTATAGCGGAGCCTTCACCGGCATCGTACTCCTCAGTGACGAAATATTTGATGCCGCTATTGGCACCTTCGGTCAATTTAAATTCCATTTGAAATTCGAAGCTGCCAAACTCATCTTTCGTAACAATATCTCCTCCATGCCTCGCTTCACCTCCACCTGATTCTAGTACCCTAAGAGTCTCATCTTTTACTTCCCATCCCATGCTTGGGAAAGTCTCTTTATGAGCGCCTCTCCATAGATCGGTGGAGAAGCCATTAAACAAAGACATCCAGCCTTGCTCCAACTCAGCATCAGAGAGGTTATTTGGGATCATATTTACAACGAACGGAAAATCTCCCGGTTTGGGTTCAAGATTTCCGGTCTTGATACGGATATTTCTCCATTTAATAAGCCTGCCTACCAATTCTGGCTTGTCGATTGAATGGATTTGTAAGGCAATAAAGCCATCGTCGGTGAGATCATCGATCAGAAAGGCAGCTGGCTCGTCATTGATCCAGGTTTTGATTGAGGTACCGATGGCTTCTACAAAAACCGTGTTCCACTCACCTGGCTTGAAGGCCTCGCCAGCTTTCGGATTTAGCTCTAGCGGGTATATCCAACCCCGCCGGGCCTCATCATATATACCACCCGTCCAGGCTCGCTCAGAAGGATCTATATCGATCTGAAGACCATGAACCCGGCCACTGAGATAATCTGAATAGCTGTTGCTCCTTATCTGAACGCCTGTGTTGATATAAGGATCGATTAAGACTTCAAACTCTAATTGGAAATCGCTATAGTTTTCTTGGGTTGCCAGAAAAGTATTTGGTGTATTCCGCTTCGTTCGACCTAAGATGGCATTGTCTTCCACGGTATATTCCGCATTGCCATTTAGGCGCTGCCATCCGTCGAGGTTCTTACCGTTAAAGAGAGGCCGCCAGGAACCATCATCAGCTACTTGGCTGCCGCCACATCCAATTAGCAAAAGTGAAAAGAATAAGAAGAACAACTGAGGCTTGAACATAAGTCCGTCTTTAAATGAGAATTTCTGAAAATTGATCCCAGTGTGCTGAAAGGCTAACTAAAAGTAAGCTAGCCATTCCCGGCCGGCAAAGATAGATATTTCATCCTATAGAAGCTCCTATGAATCAAATTGTTGTGAGTCAAGGCCACCGCATCAGCACTCCTTTAGAGTCTTGCATAAAGATCTTCCCGGTACATCTTCTCACGCAAATTTCGCTGAAATTCTTTCATGACATCTGCGATCATTTGCTCGTCGGTGGGGAATGCGGCCAAGGGTTTCTCAATCAGCTTTTTTGTTTTAGTGCTTAATGCTCTTCGATTTCCTATAAATCTTGCAGCCAGATCTGAGAATATCAGTTCTGCTCTCAAAGGAACATAGTCAACAATATGAGTGGATAAATTTTTGCAACGAATCGTTCCCTCCACATAAGCCTCTTTAAATAGCTCGGTATGGATGACTTTTGCTCTTACTGTCGTAAGTCTGGTCTGCTTTATGTCGTTGCCCACACTGTCTTTCTTGACATTTCCATTTTCGTCAAGTACGTACTCCCAGCCATCTTCAATTTCACGGAATTCCTCCGTGATAGTCTCATGAATTCTTTCAGGTGAAGTCCAAATACGATCTATCTCAGCTACGACTTCGAAATCCATTTCCCTACCTTCTTCTGGTTGCACATGAAATGCAATCCAATTTGACGCAGTGTTTGCCAAGATAAGTTCAGCTAGTATATCATCAGAGATTGGATAATCACTCTGGTTTTGTACAAACAGACCAACATTGGTCATGCCCAACGACCTGGATTCCGCTTTTAGCTCACGGGTATCCTTGAAGCTATGACGAAGCTCCAGAATACGATTCAACCTGTGGTGAGCTTTTCTTGCGGCGTCTCTGTTTCCAAACCTGGCTTCCTCCAAAAGATCATTCGATTCTTCATATAGAGCACGGACCAGATTTTCCTCTGCACTCATCTGATCAACTTCAAAATCAGTGATTTCTACGAGGTCTCCCGGCCAATCGTTTATTTGGTGAGGAATTAGAGCTTGCAAAGCATCTTGTCTACGCTCCAATTTTTGATACAGATTTAAAATTCTTTCCCAGTCAGCCGAGGTGGCAGAGCGCTTCAGCCGAGAGATCTGATTAAGATCACGGTTTACAGCCTTCAGGTAAGCTTCGTGCAAGGCCAACAAATGCTTTTCTTTTGGTTGAGACTTACCATTGATTTTTCGATGTGCTTTTAAAAAAGCTTCATCATACGACCCGCGGTCGATCATTTTGTCGACGGAGGTACATTGAATGAAAAGAGGAGTAGCAACAATAAGTAGTATGAGCGCTTTCATGGCAATTGGTTTTCTTAATAGACCGCCAATCAAGCCGGAGAATCATTAAAACCTTGTTAAAAATCTCAAACTGGGAGAATCAACGCCGATAGATAATTCGATCTACCTGAAAAATGCCCTGAAGTGGATCAGAAAATTCCAAGAAGTACATTCCTTCAGTTTCATTTGAAAAGTGATAAGTAGAGGATTTCGACACTATACCGCTGTACAGTACTCTTCCTAAATAGTCAAGTATTTTGTATTTCACTGAGGGTTTTTCAGATCTGTTTTCAATATGCAAAACCCCATGGTTTGGATTTGGATAAACCACCAAATCATTGAAGTGAGGATTACGAATCGAGCTTGTTGTCTTGTCGAATGAGACCAAACCATTGCGCAAATTATTTTGCTTATAGGTGGGCCATTCATATTCTTCGGGTGTGTGTAGTACTCCCAGATCAAAAGCATAGATAAAAGCAG
>JAHELJ010000163.1 GCA_024644235.1 Lewinellaceae bacterium | reverse complement strand
CTGAGCGGGACATTGGTTCAAGATGATTGTAGAGGCTAGGTCGAAGATAAAGACCATATTTTTGGACAATAGCGGAAGATATGCGGTGTCCTCTCTTGCTCTTCTTTCCTGTCTTGTGTTGCTGAAATCTTTGCTGCGGTGATTTGCTGCTCATCCCTACGTAAAGGCATTCCAGAACACCATTATACTGTGGATTTGCACTACGGAATTTTTCATTCTCTGAATAAACCCGTTTAGAAAGCTCTACTACATAAACTTGATAGACTGCTCTGGACACGATTGCTACATCAGGTTGCATCTGCATGAAACATCCAGATCACTCCGAAAGCATCTATGATCCTGCCATACCAACCAAAAGGTTGTTTGGAAAATGGATCCGTGATGGTGCCACCTTTCGAGAGTTTTTCAAAGATGCCACCTATGCGTTCTGCTGTGCCAAAGTCGACATACATACAGTTCATATTTCCTCTGACAGGCTCTTCATCGTGAGCGAGGAAATCTGAAGCAGGTATATATACTTCTCCAATAGTGAGCCTCCCATGCACAATTCGATCATGCAGGTGGATTGGAAATACTGCTCCCATTGGTGAGTCACCAACCGAAGTGAGTTCCAAGTTGCCTCCAAATACAGTTTGATAAAATAATAATGCCTCGCTACAAGTACCATTAAAGAGCAGGTAAGTAGATAGTCGTGCCATCGAATGGTTCAAGTTTTTCCTTGCCAATATCGGCGAAATTGATCGATTTTTCATCAGAACTATCTACCACCCATGTCCGTAATGCAAGACAACATGTTAATGGGGGGTTTATACTCGATCTTACAGTGATCCCACCACTGTAGATGTGGATGATCCTTCAACATCGTCTCTAAGTGAGATTTTGGAAAGTGTCGAAACAGTCTGCGGCCCTAATGTTCACATTCAATGCCCCTTAGCAACATCTCAATGCCCCATTGGAGTAGCTCAGATGTCTGTCTATTGTTGAGGCCACAAACATCTTTTGCTACAACCAAGGCATCGATACCCATCAAGATTGTTGAGATGTGTGTCAGATTTCTTATGGTTTTGGCTGACATCTGCTTTCTAAACGGCTTCAGAGCCAGCTTGAGTGCGGAGACTCTCCGGGCGCCTCTAATCTTCTTTTTGCTGGACACAGACTCACTCAGGGCTGTGCTAAGGTATCTGCGAAAACCGTTTTCATGTTTTTGAGCCAGATGATTGTAGTATTGCTGGAGGAACAGAATGCTTTGCTCGATCGACTGCCCATCGGCTTCCTTTATCAATTCTTCTGGCGAGCGATGATAGACATCCAACGAGGCTTCTGTGAAGAGAAGATCCACATTTGAAAAATACCGGTAAATAGTTGCCCGGGAAATACCAGCCTGTGTTGCAACGTCTTCCAGGGTGATCTTCTTTCGCTTTTGCATCAGCACTTTTGCCGCTTTCAGAATTTCTGTCCTGGTTTGTAACTTTTGTTCAACTCGGCCTTCTTCAAGAGATAATTTATTCATGAGATAAATATCTCATAAAATTTGATTGTTTCTAAATTTATTTTATGTTTGTGAGACATTAATCTCATAAAATTTACTATGAAAAGATGGGTTTTAGGTCACGAGATAACTCCGGTCCAGGTTACTGGAGATTATGATATGGTGCTTGGTAATACACCAGCTAAGGTGCCGGGGCCGCCACCTCACTATCATTCGGGATACAGTGAAGTTTTCCTGGTGATTGAAGGAGAGATGGAATTTGTTGTAGAGGGAGAAGTGAAGACCGTGCGGTCTGGTGAATCTGTTGACCTTCCCCCCAATACTCTACACACATTTAGCAATACATCCAAGCAGGTATGCAAATGGGTCAATATTCATAGCCCAAAAGGATTTTTGTCATTTTTCGAGGATGTGGGAGTACCCGAAGACGAAGAAGATGCGGTAGTGAAATCCATTGACGATAAAATCGTAGAAAAGGTTATGCAGACAGCTGCCAAATATGACATGCACATCAAATTGGGCTAGGCATATCGATCAATTGGAATGGCATCTAACTTAATAGATCAGGCTTTATCAACAAAAAACATTTCAACCTCTCCTTTGTGCTTGGCGGATACCATGCCTCTACGCTCAAAGCGGAAAGCTGGTTCCTGACTTATCAATGAATAGGTAGAATCAGAAATGTTCACTCTTCCTACTTCACCACTCGTTTCCATGCGAGATGCGGTATTTACGGTATCGCCCCAAATATCGTATTGAAATTTCTTGATTCCAACTACTCCAGCTATTACCGGACCGGAATGGAGGCCAATCCGCATCTGAAAAAATGGATTGTTTTCAGCCTCCTTTTTTTCAGCCATTTGAGTAACAAATTCCTGCATCTCCAGTGCAGCCTCTACGACATCCTTAGCAACTGCTTTGTTCCTCTCGGGCAATCCTCCGGCGGCTATGTAGGAGTCTCCATTGGTCTTGATTTTTTCAAGTCCAAACTTTTCGATGATTTCATCAAAGGTGGTGAAATAACGATCGATCTCTTTCACCAAATCACTTGCACTCAGTTGCTCGGCCAATTGAGTGAAATCCCTAAAATCGGTAAACAAAATGGTGACTTGGTCAAAGGTCTTTGCGGTTGTATAACCCTTAGACTTTAGTTCATCTGCAGTCTCAGAAGGTAAAATATTCAATAGCAGCTCGTCTGATCTTTTGCGGGCTCGTTGCGTTTGCTTGTACAGGTAAAATATCAGGCCGGCAACCAACATCAAGGCGATAAGAATTCCCAGAATGAGATTCCTCGTTTCCCTTACCTTTTGAAGCGCTATATTCTGCATCATACGCTCATGAGCAAAGGCAAGGCTGTCAGCCAGCTGCTGCTTTGCGAAGTTGAATTGTAGTTCTTGACGCGTTGTCTCACGAATGGATCTTTCATTCAGCAAACTATCATGGTACAAAATGTACGAACGGTAGCTTTCCAGCTCTTTGCCAGTATTACCAAGTTGCCGATAGATGTCGGTGAGCTCTTGATAAATCGATCGAAGGGATTCGAGATCCCCCACTTTCTCAGCAATTGTGGTGGCATTGTTAAGATAATTGAGCGATAGCGTATACCGGCCTGCTCTTGCTTCTACAGTTCCCATGGCAGCAGTGGCCTTTGCCAAGTTGGCTTCATCATTGATTTCCATAGCCAATTGTATGCTCTTATCTAGGTGCATCCGGGCGTTTGGCAAATTACCGTATTCCATTTCGAGAATGCCCAGGTTGTGATATCCTCCTGGTAAATATTGCAGGTTGCCAGCGCTTTCAAGAATATCGACCCCAATTCTGAGAAAAGTGTCAGCTTCCTCATATTTTCTATCCTCCAAGTAGAGATTTCCGATGTTTAATCGCACAGCAGCTTCACTGACTTTATCACCTGTTCGTTCACTATACTGGAGACTTTGCCGGTAGTACTCCAATGCCTTTTCATGGTCGTCTTGCAGATCGTAAATGTTGCCGATCACATTATAGCAGTCCTGAATGCTGACCGTGTCTCTCAATGTTTCGAACTGCGTAAGAGCAAGCAGCAAGTTTTCAATGGCCAGTACCGAGTTTCCTGAATTATAGTAAGCAACCGCCAGATTATAATAGTTGTTGCCCAGACTTTGAGCTTGGCCCAGATCCTTGTTGATCCCGATTGCATCCTGATAATATCCAATTGCTTTATCCAAATCACTCAAGTAGAATTGATGGGCGATCGCCAGACTATTCAGGGCCATAGCCATGCTGACGGAATCATTGTTTTCTTTGCCCAAGTCCAAACTTTGTTGATAGTATTCCAAACTTTGATCAGGGTGCCCCTGTGCTTCTAGGACCACACCTGTCATCCGATAGATATTGGAAAGCCAGGTGGTTTCACCGATCTGTTCGCTGACTGAAAGAGCCTTTTGCAGATGGTGCAGGGCTGAATCATATTGGCTATTTCGGTAGTTGATTATGCCAAGATCGAGATGACTTTCCAATTGCCTGTCAAAGTTTTGAGTCTCTTTAGATAGTGCCAATCGCAGCAATCCATATCGGGTTGCACTGTCGAGCTGATAACTTGATTGAAACTCATTCATCAAAGATTGCAACACATCAAATTCTTGAGGGAGGTCAGCGTCAGATGATAACCATAACTGGCGAAGACTATCTATCGATTGGGGTGAGCATTCAGCTCGTACCAGAAATAGCAGGATAAATACAAGATAAACTCTCATGGTCTAAAAAATCCTGGCGCTCTCTCTAATTTATCAATTCATTCCTCGAAAAATCAAAGTAGATGGCTGACAACGATGGAGCCTTGGTACTACAGCTGTTTCAATTTGTATCTTAATGAAACCAACCCTGTTGAGTAGGTTTTGGACTCAATCAATTCAAGTAGCGTTCTTTCTTGCAGGTGTTGGAACATTGGTTTTCCGGCTCCAAGTATAATCGGATGTACCGATAACCAGAATTCATCCACCAAGCCCAGATCAATCAATGAAGTCGTGAGGCTGGCGCCTCCAAAAAGCCAG
>JAHELJ010000162.1 GCA_024644235.1 Lewinellaceae bacterium | reverse complement strand
GTGCCTATACAATCTGGGGAGGGATGTATAGTGTACTCTGGACCGATGCCATACAGGGCATTATGATGTTTGCCGTGGCTTTGATCATGCTCTGTATTCCCTTTATTTACATTGGGGGAACCGGCGAGATGTTTGAGCACCTGGCCAACTTGGATCACGTGGATATCAGCGGTGAACCTCTGGAGGGGAAATTATTGGACTTCGGATCACTGGTGTCGTTTCTCTATATCTTAGGAATCGGTCTTGCTGTGGGAATGAAGCAAGTTTCAGAGCCCCGGTGTCTGATCAGATTCTATTCGATCAACAATGCCAGGGGAATGAAATTCGCAATGATCTGGACACCAGTTTTTTTAGGTGTTTCCCTGGTCTCTGTAATGGGATTGGGGGCCCTGGTGCATGCAATGGCAACTCCAGAAGAGGCGGCCTACCTGATTAATCATACAGACGAAGTCGTAGGTTTCATGTTAGATAAGTTTGACAATCCGATAGTGGGAGCGATCTGTATTTCCGGGCTTTTTGCAGCTGGAATGTCCTCATTAGCCTCGGTCATCTTGATTGTAGGTACTGCCTTTGTCAAAGACATTTGGCATGTCTGGAAACCGATGTCCGAAACAAAAATTATCCGAGGCACCAAGTGGACCATGTTTCTGTATTGCGTATTAGTATTTGTCGTCACTTTGTATCCTCCTGCTGGTATCGTGGAACTGACAGCATTTGCCGGTGCTGTTTTTGCTGCCAGCTTTTTCCCGGCCATCTTTGGTGGGTTATATTTGAAATGGGGTACCGATCTGGCTGTACTTGCCTCGATGATCATGGGTATTCTGGTGAATGTGATATGGAGATTTGGATTTAGATTTCGCTTTCATGGTCTCAGTGACATTCACGAAGTCATCCCCGCCTTTGCGATTTCCTTTCTTACCTACCTTTTGGTTAGCAAGTTCTCTGCGGATAGAGTGCCACCAGAGGAGCATTTGAATAAGATTTTTACAAAATAAAAATGGGCTTCACCCTTGTGGAAGAAGCCCAAATTCTTTTTTCGAAAAGACTGACTAGTTTGATGCTACGGGAGCTACGGCAAACGCGACCTTCATTTTTTCCCATTTCATTGAGACATAGGAATTGCCGTCCTTTTCTTTTACTTTAAAGGTTAGCATTTCAGTAGGCTCATCGGACATCTTTGGAGTTACATCCACTCGAAGCACATCCTTGGACTTATCGTAGTTGTAAGCACCCCATTGCTCGGGTTGACTGTTGAAAACGAGTGTCCATTTGTCTTTACCGGGAATCGTGAACAGGCTGTACTTTCCAGCTGCCAATTCCTGACCCTCGATCAAGACGTTTTTACTCACCTCAAAAGTGGTGGCTTCATTGGCACCAGTGCGCCAGATTTCATCATAGGGTACTAAGCTTCCCCAAATCTCCCGGTCCTTTACCGAAGGTGCACCGTAGTTTATGGTAACCTGAACATCACCAACCATTCCGGTGGCTTCCATAGCCGGACTCTTACGGCTCGACTTGTCGTCCTGCGCATTTACATTTACAGACATAGCAACTGCAAATGCCAGCAAAAACGAACACTGAATGATACTTTTCAAAAACTTCATGGCTTTAACAAATTTTAGTGAAGAAATGTAGTTTCATGATCTTTGTAACTATATGCAAACGTGAAAATTCAGAATTTAGGGTGCAGGGGTACTTTTTTAAGATATGAGGTCAGGTGGGAAGGCGGTTGAAAGATAAGATGCTTTTGGCAAAATAGCCAGTTCTCTCTTTCACTTTTGTCTTGTGGGGAGCATTATTTAAGATGATCACCTCAGTGATCTCATGGATATGTGGACAAGGTTTCGTTATTGGAAATAGACTCTGAAGAAATTAGATTTGCAATCATGCCACCCTAGCTCAGCTGGTAGAGCAATGCATTCGTAATGCATGGGTCGGGGGTTCGAGTCCCCTGGGTGGCTCTAAGTTATTTCTTAAATATTCCGGCCGGGATGGCAAGAACAGGCGTCTCCAAATGATATGACATCTTTTTTGCTAAACTGTAATTAAATAGCTCCTCGAAAAATCCCCTTTTGTGGGTGAGCATTGCCGTAATGCTTACTTTCTTGTCCTCGATGTATTTTATCATGCCTTGCTCAAGATTTGCGGTACTGATAACTTCAAAGTGAATGTTGCCGACATCAAAGTCCAGAGTCTCCTTCCAGCTATTTAATCGATGCAAGATTGTCTCGCTGCCGAGGATGTCGAAATGTATACAATGCACTTCTGCACCTAATTTCGAAGCAAGATTTATCACTTGATTCAGGGCAAGCGTATCTTCTTCCTTGAAATCGGTTGTCACTGTGATGATTTTCGAACCATTCTCAATTACAGCCTTTTCAGGCACTCCTAAAACCGGACAAGTGGCTTTTTCCATCACTTCTCCTGTCACAGATCCCAGAAAGATCTCGCGCAGGCCTGTCGCTCCCTTGGTACCCATGATGATCAGATCGGCCTTCTCGTTTTTAGCCACTCTCACAATCGTTGAAATAGGACTACCTTCCTGCATCACGTTTGAAACTCGGACTCTTGATAAATTCAGATCATCGGCAATTTTCCGCAGAGCGGGAACCTCGTCGCGATAGTCTTCAAATTTTTCCAATTGGATCGAGTCATAGATATCAGCCAAAGTATTCGGCATATGCCTGGGACTCACTCTTGGCAGTTCGTAGGCATGGACAGTTATGATCTCAGCACCTAGGTTATCGGCGATCTTCAAGGCGTACGCAAAAGCCTTGTTGGCAGATTCGGAAAAATCCGTAGGGAATACAATTTTCATGATTTGTGACTCTCGTCTTTTACCTTATGTAAAATAGTTCGACGAAGACCTCTGTACGATGACCTGAATCATTGACATCATTGATTATGCGAAAGATTCAAAACCGGTAAATCAGTTCCCAATTTCTTGTTCAGTTGTTGGGCCAGATAGTCACATAGCACAGGTGTATGCTGTTCATTTTCCTGATGATTGAAAAAGTAGACTGTCTTCAATCCAAGACCTTTCCAGCTGGATAGACGGTCGACCCAGTCATCCAGTCTTTTAAAGTCACTCGTATGCAAACCATAGCCGTTGAAACGAATGAAAACCTCCCGGCTGGTAAGGCGTTGGTGTAATACATCGCGTCTCAGGGCCACATCAGTGATAACCGCCCCAAATCCCTTGCTTTCCAAGGCTGACATAATCTCATCAAAAACTGGCTCCTCAAACCATTCCTTGTGACGAAATTCCAAATGCAGAGGGTAGCCCTCAGGAATGAGATCGAGAAAGCTTAGAACCCGGCCCAGGTGCTTAGGTCCGAAATTGTGAGGTAGACTTAAAAATGTGGCTCCCAGCTGAACACCTAAAGGTTTAAATGACTCTATAAAGTATTCAGTGTTTTCATTTACGTCTTCCAGGCGTTTGAGATGAGTTATCCGCCTTGACCATTTTGGGCAGAATCTAAATGGAGCATCCTCAGCAATCTCTCCCCACTTTTGTATGGCGCTCCGGCTAATCCGGTAAAAGGTGTTGTTTAATTCTATAGCATTGAAACGCTGGATATATTCTTTCAGGAAGTCTTTCTCTTTCGTGCCGTCAGGATAAATGGGTCCCACCCACTCCGGGATACCCCACTTACCACATCCGATAAATATTTCTAGATTGGATACTGGTGTTCCCTTACTAGATAGGATACTCTTGGGATGATCTTGCGGCAAGGTAAAATCAACAGAATCAATTTCTGAGTTTTCAATGTGTCCAAACTTCATTATTGAAAGGCAATGTTAATTTGAATGTCTAAAATACAAGCATTTCTACATAGCCTCAAGTTGCTCAGTTGATTAAACCGGGAAGCCATCTGAAGCCAGAATGGCCTTACATTGATTGACGTGCCTCAACTCGTGACCGGCCAATATTTGTACTGCATCTTGCAGATTGTAGGTAATGTACAAAGCCGCCGGAGAGGAGATGATGATTTGCTCATGTGGTATGGATGGGAGGGTACTGATTTTCGACTTCAAATGGATTTGATGACGGGTAAAACGCTCTAGGATTTCAACACTATGGCTCCCTATCTTGGGTTTAAAAACTTGGGGGCTGATCGATCGAGATTTCACTGCTGGACTTGACATCGCCTTTATCTTACGGCCAAGATAATGGTGCCAGGGGCTTGGGAGTTTAGTCAAGATGGAGGGCTTGTAAGTACCCTCTATCAGGTGGTCGAAGATTTGAAAATAACTCTCATTGGTGGTGATGATGTGATCTATGCATTCGGCGATACTCCATTGATTTGAGTTTATCTTCCAATTGATTTGATCCGATGACAAAGACGTGCAAACCTCCGCGATTTCTTTGGTAACTTGGTCGATCTTTCTGTAGATATTCGAAAGATAATCATTCACATTCTGGCGAAATTTTGACGAGTTATGAAGATGAAACGCTTACGCAAGTTCTTGGTTACCACCTTGATTGGGGGTTTTGTGGTTATCCTGCCTCTAGCTATCTTAGTCTTGGTCATACAACTCATTCTTAATTTAGTCAAAAACCTCCTTCAGCCTCTTTCAAATTTCATTATCAACGAGTTTGAACTACCCGTGGCTGATGAAGTGGTCACTTTGATGGCTTTTATAGTCGTCATTGCCTTCTGCT
>JAHELJ010000002.1:148424-266111 GCA_024644235.1 Lewinellaceae bacterium | reverse complement strand
ATAACTTCAGAGGTTTTCATCTGGCGCTGAAGGATGGGAAGATCGAGCTGATGCTTGCTCACACAGCTCCCGACAACGCCATCATTGAATATGCCCCCGGCCTCGAACCAAGGGTCTGGACGCATCTGATGATGACCTATGATGGATCATCCACCGCGAAAGGTTTGAAACTTTTCGTAAACGGCATTGAAAGTGAAACCGAGATTTCAGTCGACAATCTCTACAAGTCCATTCAGTTTGGCAGGGAGCAAAAAGATGAGCCCGGAGTGCAAGTCGGAGCTCGGTGGCGGGGAGTGGGGATCAGAGGTGCCTGGATCGACGATATCACCATCTTCGATCAAGAGCTATCCGAGCTGGAAGTCCGGCAGGTTTATAATCGAAATACTTTGGCAGAGCTAAGTGCCGCCGATGGATCTGAAGTCTCCTCCCTTCAGAAGCAGATGGTTCAGCACTTCCATGCCAGACATGAACCTGAAAGGTACCGCATGGCAAAGGAATTGGCGGCGCTTAGGAAGCAACTGAACGCAACCATGGATACCGTCCAAGAAGTGATGATCATGAAAGAAATGCCTGTAGCAAGACAGACCCATCTGTTGAACAGAGGTATGTATGATCAACCGCAAGAAGCGGTGCGGCCGGCGACGCCGGAGTTTATTTTACCCTTTCCTGACGATTTACCTGAAAACAGATTGGGGCTTGCAACCTGGCTCACTTCGCCCGATCATCCGCTTACCGCCCGGGTGGCTGTAAATAGGATCTGGCAGTTGTTTTTTGGCAGAGGGCTGGTGATGACCGTCGAAGATTTTGGAAGCCAGGGCCAAATGCCGACACATCCTGAATTATTAGACTGGCTAGCGGTAGAGTTTATCAATTCCGGATGGGATGTCAAACAGCTGATCAGACTGATAGTGACTTCGGCCGCCTACCGGCAGTCATCAGTTCCTTCCGACAGCGATCTCACCAGCGATCCGGAGAATATTTACCTGAGCAGGGGACCCTCTCGACGGCTTAGCGCAGAAATGCTTCGTGATAATGTTTTATCCGCGAGTGGTCTACTAGTGAAAAGAGTAGGAGGGAAGAGCGTACGACCCTATCAGCCTGAGGGCCTTTATGCTATCCAGGGAACGAAGTATCAAGTTGGGCAGGGCGACGACTTGTATCGTCGCAGCATGTATACCATGTGGAAACGCACCATCCCCAATCCCACTCAAGCAATTTTCGATGCGCCAACTCGGTCCAACTGCACCGTGCGGAGGCAGAGAACCAGTACGCCATTGCAGGCCCTGGTGCTCCTGAATGACCCAATCTTCCTGGAGGCGGCGAAAGTCATGGGTGAAGAAATCGCCCGCTCTGGCAGTAGCTCGGCGGCGGTGGCCGCGGTTTTCAGAAAACTCACTGGGCGAAGTCCCCACGCTGACGAACAAGCTCTGCTAATTCAACAACAGAGGATCGAATTAGCTAAATTCAATGCAAATGCATCAAAACAGAAAGGTCTGCTTGCAGTAGGAAACTATAAATTACCAGAGGATTTGAATGGTGCAGAACTCGCCGCCAACACCGTTGTTGCCAGTACAATTATTAACATGGACGCTACACTGATTAAGAGATGACACCACCGCGCTCCTTATTAGAAGTGGAAAAGCGACAGAACCGAAGGCAGTTCCTGACCAGAACTTCGCTAGGGTTGGGTGCTTTGGCTTTGGGAGTCTTAAACACGCGAGCAAGCGTTAGCTCAAGTGAGGAAATGGTGCATCATTTTGCACCCAGAGCCAAAAGAGTGGTGTATCTGTTTATGAGTGGTGGTCCGTCTCAATTAGATTTGTTTGACTACAAACCAAATCTCGAAGAAGTCCACGGTGAAGCTCTGCCTGATTCCATTCGAAAAGGGCAGCGACTCACGGGCATGAGTGCGGGTCAGTCCTCTATTCCGGTAGCCGCCTCAAAGTTCAAGTTTGAGAAAAGAGGGAAGTCGGGCATGTGGATTAGTGACTTGCTGCCCTATACAGCTGAGTTGGCGGATGACCTTTGCCTGATCAAGAGCATGTTTACTGAGGCTATCAATCACGATCCGGCGATTACATTCTTCCAGTCGGGTTCTCAGATTGCGGGCCGACCTTCGATTGGTGCATGGGTGAATTATGGACTGGGGTCGCTAAACGAAAACATGCCCAGCTTCATCGTCTTGGTTTCGAAGAACGGAGGCGGGCAGCCTTTATATGCAAGGCTTTGGGGTAACGGTTTTTTACCGACGAAATATCAAGGAGCGCAGTTTCGATCGGGTCCGGATCCTGTTTTGTTTCTCAATAATCCGGAAGGTTACGATGCAGCTGACAGGCGTTCGATGCTTGACTACCTGAAGAAGTTAAACGCCTTTCAGCGAGATACCTATAATGACCCCGAAATAGACAGTCGTATTGCCCAGTATGAGATGGCTTTTCGGATGCAATCATCCGTGCCTGAAGTAACGGACCTTTCCGGCGAACCGGATTGGGTGTACGACATGTATGGTTCGGACAGTCGCGATCCCGGCACCTATGCGGCTAACTGCTTGTTGGCCCGTCGGCTGCTGGAGCGTGATGTACGATTCGTTCAACTATATCATCAAGGTTGGGACCAGCACGGCTATTTGAACGGTGGATTAAGGAGTCAGTGCAAGAAAACTGATCAACCCACGGCAGCTCTTCTGAAAGACCTGAAGCAACGAGGCTTACTAGATGATACCCTGGTGATCTGGGGAGGGGAATTTGGACGTACCGTCTACTCCCAGGGCAAACTCACTGGCGACAGCTATGGCCGCGACCATCATCCCAGATGCTTTCCGATGTGGATGGCCGGTGCCGGCGTAAAGGCCGGCTTGACCTATGGGGAGACCGATGATTACGGCTATAATATTGTGAAAGACCCGGTTCACGTCCACGATTTTCAAGCTACCCTTTTACACTTGTTGGGTATCGATCATGAGCGCCTTACTTACAAATATCAGGGCCGTCGTTTCCGTCTTACCGATGTGCATGGGAAAGTTGTTGAGGACATCCTCACCTGACCACTTCGGATTACCACCACACGGCATAGATCACCGCAAGCAGGCCGGTAATCACGAGTGACGCCACATTGAAAGCAGGGGTCGTGTAGAAAATACTCTTCTCGTATTCGATTGCTTTGGCATCGGGGCCTTTATTCTCGATAAGAGATATCAGTACCATGATGCCGGCACAAATCAGGAATACAATACCCATCCGGTCCATGAAAGGAAGCTGGGGAAAAGCAAACTTGATCAGCATGGATAATGGAATGGATAGAATGACTGCCCATAATGCTGCATTGGCTGAAGTCTTCTTCCAGAAAAGTCCCAAAAGAAAGATCGCCACCACACCCGGACTGATAAATCCGGTATACTCCTGGATGAATTGAAAGGCCTGGTCAAGATTTCCGAGCAATGGAGCGACGATCACTCCGATCAGTAAAGCAGCCCCAGCCGAGATCTTACCGACTCGCACCAGCTTGTGCTCATCATCATCCGACAACGTAGGGTTATCGTGTTCATGACTGTCGAGATCTGCCTTGGAAGCCTCCGACCTCATGAAAAATGTTTTGAAAATATCTAGGGTGAAGATGGTGGAAGTACTGTTGATCATCGAGCTCAAAGACGACCCGATCGCTGCAATCAAAGCGGCAAATGCTAACCCTTTGAAGCCTACAGTGACATAGTTATTAAGTACCCAGGGATAAGCCTCATCCGGTTTGGCAATATCTGCGCCAAGCACGAATGCTGCAATGCCGGGAATCACCACGATCAATGGCAATAAAATTTTGATAAAGCCGGCGAAGGCAGTACCTATTTGTGCCTGATGCAGGTCTTTGGCAGCCAGTGACCGTTGTATGATATACTGATTGGTACCCCAATAGTAGAGATTAGCGATCCACATACCTCCAATCAGTACACTGATGCCCGGCAGATTTATATATTCCGAATTGGCTTTATCCAAAATCATGTCAAACTTCTCCGGAGCCTTCTCCACTAGCTCAGATAAACCGGCAAAGAATCCACCCCCCAGCGCATTGAGCACCAGTACACTGGCAAAGAGCCCACCAAAAATCAACACCACCACCTGGATGACATCCGTCCAGACTACTGTCTTTAATCCTCCGAAAATCGAGAACGTTGCGGCATAGATAGCGAGTCCAATGATACCCCAAATCAAGGGAATGCCCATAATGGTATTCAGTGCCAATCCTCCCAGATAGAGTACTGAGGTAATGTTTATAAAGACAAAAAGCAGTACCCAGAAAATGGCCAGCCCGATCCGTACCCGGTGGTCAAAGCGCTCTTCCAAAAACTGTGGCATAGTATAGATGCCCTTCTCGATAAAGATTGGTAGGAAGTATTTTGCTACGATCACCAATGTCAGCGCCGCCATCAGCTCATAGGATGCGATTGCCATTCCCACCACATAGCCGGATCCCGCCATACCGATGAACTGCTCCGCAGAGATATTCGATGCAATCAGTGAACCTCCCACTGCCCACCAGGGAAGGGCTTTGCTGGCCAGAAAATAGTCTTGAGTGGTTTCCTGCTTACCTTTGCTGGTGATATAGATGGCTATGCCGATCATGATCAGCAGATATCCAAAAAACACAAAGAGGTCTATCGAAGAGAACTGGCTCATAAGAATTAAGCATGTGGTTAGACTTGCCGGCTGCTCAGGGTAAGGTGCAGGTGCCAGCCTGCTAGTCGGAAATTTTGAGGCGTCAAGATAAGTAAACTAGACTATAATCCTGATGGTGTTACCCTGAGAAAGCGGTGAAACTATATCTTTCGGAATCAGACAATCTCAATAGAGTGAAGAAAGAAGTCATTGTGCAAGCACCGGGCCGGATCAATATCATTGGTGACCACACCGACTACAACGATGGATTTGTGCTACCGGCGGCTGTAGACAAGAAGACGGTGATGAAAGTCTCGCTCAATGGCACGCTCTCAACCGTTAATCTTACAGCGCTCAATTTTGATGAACATTTCACTTTTGATTTGAGCGAATTCCAACCACTGGCTAGTGGCTGGCAGAACTATTTGATGGGGGTAGTGAGCGAACTACAAGCACTCGGAGCCAGACTTCAGGGTTTTGATGCTGTGTTCCGGGGTGACGTGCCGATTGGAAGCGGCATGAGTTCTTCAGCGTCACTGGAGTGCAGCCTGGCATTTGCCCTTAACCAACTTTTCGACCTTGGCCATGACCGACCTGTTCTTGCCAAAGTGGGGCAGCAGGCAGAACATCACTTTGTGGGGATGAAGTGCGGGATCATGGATCAGTTTGCCAGTGTAATGGGAAAGAAAGACCAGGTGCTGCTACTTGATTGCCGATCATTGGAATATCAGTACTATCCGGCCTCCATGAATCCCTACACCATCGTTCTGCTTAATTCCAACGTAACGCATGAACTGGCTTCATCGGAGTACAATACCCGGCGAGAGGAATGTGAAGAAAGCATCGAACTCTTAAAAGCCCATAATCCGAATCTGATTAATCTGCGCGATCTGAGTCTTTCAAAACTGGAGGAATTTAAGAGTTCCTTACCAGATATACTTTATCATCGCTGCCGGCATGTCCTTTCAGAAAATGACCGGGTGCTGAAGACTACTACCGCTCTTGCCGATGCAAATTTTGCAGCGGTAGGAAAGCTATTGTATGGCTCGCATCATAGCCTGCGAAACGACTACCAAGTGAGTTGTGAGGAAATTGATTTCCTGGTAGATCAGACCAAAGCATTGGACTATGTTTTAGGAAGCAGGATGATGGGAGGCGGCTTTGGAGGATGTACAATTAGTTTGGTGCACCAGGATAAAGTGGAGGTTTTTATCGATCTCATGGATCAAAAGTATTTTGAGTGTCATGCCCGACATATCACACCCTATCTGGTGTCAATCGAGGATGGAGCACAGGAAATAGAAGGAGATATCTTTAATTGAGGGCACGGTTAGGGTATTTCCAATGAGCCGCTGCCAACGTGATCTTAGCTTGGATTTATTGGTAGCACTATGGATAGTTTTTTCTTCAGATGAATAGAGATCACCAGATCAGGTTATCCAAATAAACTTCAAGACAAACGGGACGAATAATTATTTTAGCCTGGTAACATAAAATCCTGTTACACCCTTGATCTATGAGCATGATTCGACTCTTGATTGCCGATGATCACCAGGTGATGCTGGATGGTCTGGTCAGCATCATAGAAAAGGCTGATGATATCAGCATCGTTGCTACGGCCAGCAATGGAAAAGAAGTTTTGGAGATTATTGCCGAAAACGGAATCGATGTAGCCCTCCTGGACATAAACATGCCGGAACTGAACGGAGTAGAAACCTGCAAGAAGCTATCCAGGAAATATCCCCATGTGAAGGTTGTGGCATTGAGTATGTACAAGAAATCCAGTTATATCCAGCGCATGCTTCAGTTTGGGGCAAAGGGTTATATCCTGAAAGATGACCGGGCGGATGAAATTCTGGATGCTGTCAGGCAAGTGCATCAGGGACACCTTTATTTCAGCTCTCAAATCGAACCCAATCTACTTTCTTTTACCAAGTCGAAGGGAAGTACCTCCACCGGCATCACCCAAAGAGAATTGGAAGTCCTTCAATGTATATCCCGGGGCATGACCAATGCAGAGATCGCCGAAGCATTGTTCATCAGCCAGCACACGGCTGAATCTCACCGGAAGAATTTGCTATCGAAACTGGATGCGAGAAATACCGCTGATCTCGTTCGCATCTCTATGGAAAAAGGACTTATCTGATCACTTGCTTTGCTATCCCCTTTTCTGGGGATTTTCTTCTAGTCACCACTATTGGGGATGTGTCAGATGTGTGTCGGGATTATTTTTGACCACAAGGATTAGAATCAGACTTGAGAAACCAATTATCGCCAAGGTAACCACAAGAAAAGGCTTCCATGAACTCAATAATTGAAATTAAATAAGGACTGCTATGAATATCTATCTCCTGAATTCTGAGAATTTGAAACGATTGTTAACTCTCAAATGGATTCTTGCATTTGCTCTGCTGTCAATGTCAGATTTAGTGGGTCAGCATCTGGACGTAGTTGGATTCGCCAGGATATCTGAGATGGATACACTCAATACTGTGCAAGCAAACATAGTATCCATGGCCGATGGTACCCTGGCCTTGCGACAATTTGAAGTGGGCGATTTCGCTCATGGGGGTATCGTTTTCTGGGTGGATGAAAGCGGGGAGCACGGTCTTGTGTGCGATACCACCGATATCCATGATGGTATCGGCTGGCGTAACGGCACCGATCGGGTCACCAATGCTACCGGGGATGGCATCGGAGCAGGAGAGATGAATACCAGCTTGGCCATTGCCATGCAGACCAATGACAACACCTCCGGCGAGTTTGCTGCATTGTTGTGTGCAGAACTAATACGAGCAGGCTATGGCGACTGGTATTTACCGTCAAAAGAAGAGCTCAATTTGATGTATGACCAGAGAGCATCAATTGATTCAACATCTCTGGCCGTTGGAGGTAGTGCTTTTGTTAGTGCGGACTATTGGAGTTCGACGGAATTGACGACATCAGGGGCCTCGGAACAGAACTTTGGTAGTGGCACCCAAAACAACCAGACAAAACAAGGGCTAAACCGGGTGCGGGCGATCAGGGCTTTTTGATTGAATAATACAAGCTACTAAATCAAAATTTTCCATTTCCTTGATCTACTCAAGAACGCTATTCCTTGCACGATCACACGAAGAGGAGAGCGGAAGTCTTTCAATGTGTTTTCCGGGGCATGACGACGGGCAGATCGCTGAACCAGAAGTACAGGCTTCCATTGTAACACATTAGTTGAGCACAATTAAATAAAAACTGCTATGTATATCCACCATCTGAATTCTGAGAATTTGAAACGGTTGTTAACTCTGAAATGGATTCTTGCATTTGCATTGCTACCCATGTCAGATTTAATGGGTCAACATCTGGACGTGGTGGGATCGGCCAGGGTATCCGAGATGGATACGCTCCCTGAGCTCACAGCAAATATCGTATCCATGTCTGATGGTACCCTGGCCACGCGACAATTCAAAATAGGCGATTATGCTCATGGGGGTATCGTTTTTTGGGTGGATGAAAGCGGAGAGCATGGTCTAGTGTGCGACACTACTGATATCCATGATGGTATCGCCTGGTATAACGGCATCAACCGCGTCACCAATGCCACGGGGGATGGCATCGGAGTAGGAGCGATGAATACCATGTTGGCCATAACTATGCAGACTAATGACAATACCACCGGCGAGTTTGCCGCATTATTGTGTGCAGAACTGGTGCGAGGGGGCTATGGCGACTGGTATTTACCTTCAAAAGAAGAATTGAACCTGATGTACACAAATCTACACTTAGCGGGGCTTGGTGGTTTTGGAGAGTTCTACTGGAGTTCTACCGAGGACAGTAGCGCCATCGCCTGGACCCAGAATTTCACCAATGGCAACCAAAGCCTCGACGGTAAGTTCAACGTCATCTCCAGCGTAAGGGCTGTTCGGGCTTTTTAATAGCAGATGACTTTGATTTGTCAAATAGACTCTGACACAAGATGTCCTGCAGATCCGATTTCGGCACGCTGTGGTAACAAGGATTTAGTGAAAGATTTGCATCAATCGGTCGCCACCCATTAAATGGGTTATTGACCATATCTAATGAATTCTCCGGCAACCGTAACTTAAATAAACCGAACCAAATATGATCTCTAATCCATAACGAATCATGCGAAACCTACTCACTATTCTTAGCTGCTGCTTATCCCTTTCCATGTTTGCTCAAAACCTCGAAGTGGAAGGCAAAGCCAAAATCACCCAGATGGACAAAGTCAACACTGCCGACAGCATCATAGTATGGCTGCCGGATAGTACGTTGGGGATCCGGGATGCAGCCAGCTTAAACAAACAACTGATTGACTCGGATGGAGATACCAAGGTCCTGGTGGAAGAAAATCCCGATGATGACATCATCCGTTTTTACAGCGGGAATAACGAGATCATTAGGATTGACTCGTCGGGCCGCGTGGGCATCGGTACGGATGCTCCAACTGCCAGACTTGAGGTCGACGGAAATGCAAGTATCAACAGCAGTGCTGGCAGTACAGAATTACTGGTCAACACTCCGGCGACCAGCACCTCGAGTCTCAAACTTATCGAAGCCGGTGAATTTGGCTTTCAATTCGAATACGACGGTGCATTGAACGTTAACAAACTCTATTTGCGGAGTCGGGGATTTGCCGGAAACGATGCCGTCAGGATGACCTGGTTGAAGGACGGAAAGGTAGGCATCGGTACTAATTTTCCTGATCGCGAACTTACCGTCTTCGATAACGATAACAATGGGGATGCCGTCATAAACTTACGGGCTGTTAATCCAGAGAACCGAGAAATGATAATCGGTATCAATCAGTCCTCAGGGGGTATATTTGGAATGTTGACCGAAAATGATTTGTATCTACGTACCAATGGGTCGAATCGTATGGTCATAAGCTCTGGTGGCTCCGTGGGCATCGGTACAAATAATCCCAAGGCTCTTCTCCATGTAGACAGTGCTGTCCTGTTTACCGGAATCTTTGACGACGAAAACCCCAGCTCACCTCCTGTCTCCGGAAGCGGCGCCCGGCTGATGTGGTACCCCGGGAGGGCCGCGTTTCGGGCGGGACGAGTGCTTGGGACGGAATGGGATGGTAACAATATTGGATCCTATTCCATTGCAACGGGCCAGAACACCATCGGTTCGGGGTTTGTTTCAACCGCCATGGGAAACAGCACGATCGCATCGGGCTCCAGATCCACGGCTATGGGATTCGACACGAATGCGTCAGGGTCTGCCTCCACAGCTATGGGATCGGGTACAACCGCTTCTGGAAACGAGTCGACGGCTATGGGCGACGCCACGAGTGCCTCAGGGTCGGCATCCACAGCCATGGGATTGGGCACAACCGCATCTGGAAATAGGTCTACGGCTATGGGAGAAGGCACCAATGCATCAGCGTCCGGTTCCACGGCCATGGGTTTTCAGACTCAAGCCAACGGATTTGCCTCTACGGTTTTGGGGATGTACAACGATCCAATTGTAAGCACTCAATTAGATGTTGAGCCGACTACCCCTTTATTCATTATTGGCAATGGGGAGGTAGGAGCCGGGAATGAATCCAATGCTATGGTCGTGAGAAAGGACGGTAAAGTAGGCATTGGCACCAATACGCCAGCTTCAGCGATTTTTAATGCTTTGGTTGAAATCAAAGATGGTCACATTGCATTGTCCAACAATTATGGCGTATTCTCAAATAACAGCACAGGTACGGCTCCAGGTGCCGGCTTCGATACGAGTGAAGATGATGACCTGTATCTATTTGCCGGAGGTATGGACCGTGTCACCCTGAACGCAAATGGATCTTTCAGGCCTTCGGTTGATGATGCTTATGCTTGTGGTACTCCTAGTTTTCGCTGGAGTGAAGTCTATGCTGCGAACGGTACCATCCAGACGTCAGATGCCCGATATAAGCAAGATATTCATCCCCTAACTTACGGCCTCAAAGAGGTCCTGCAAATGCAGCCTGTCAGCTACAAGTGGAGAAACAGTTCAGATCACCAAAAACATGTGGGTCTGATTGCACAGGAGGTACAGGAGCTCGTGCCTGAAGTGGTACGGAGTAGTGATCAGGATCACTTAGGGATGAACTATACCGAATTGGTTCCCGTGTTGATCAACGCCATTAAAGAGCTGGCTGAACAACAGGAAGTCATCGATTCGTTGGAGAAGAAAAACGAGCTACTAGAGACGGAGCTGGAATCACTCAAGGGCCAGATAACCGAGCTATTTGAAATAACCGGATCAGATGACTCTAACTAATTCGGAACAATTAAAATTTCAAGTCATGCGAACTCTAATAACCCTCTGTTCATGGTGCCTTTTCTTTACTCTACATGCTCAGAACCTCGAGGTGGATGGGAAAGCAAGTATTAACAGCAGTGTTGGTAATGCAGAACTGTTGGTCAACACCCCGGCGACCAGTACATCAAGTCTCAAGCTTTTCGAAGCTGGTGAATTTGGCTTTCAATTCGAGTATGACGGTGCATTGAACGTTGACAAACTATATTTACGGAGTCGAGGTTTTTCTGGAAACGATGCCATTAGGATGACCTGGCTGAAAAACGGGAAAGTGGGTATAGGTACAACGTCACCCGGTGCAGTTGTACCCAATACAAAACTGGATGTCAGAGGGGGGCACCTTGCATTGGATAACAATTTTGGGGTCCTTTCTCAGAATAGTATGGGAACTGGTTTTGGAGCTGGTATGGATACAGAATCTGATGATGCCTTAAGTTTCTACGCAGGTGAGTCGAAGAGAATGCAGATTTCGAAAGATGGTAATGTTTCCATTGGTGCAGATTCTGTTGCGGCCAGATTTCAAGTCAAATCAGAATCGGGCTTCAAGGGTGCAATATTCGACCTTGGGTCAGAGTCGACCAATATTGAATTTTATGATGACGGATTCTCTGATCCGGTCATTGCTCCTTCAATCGGTTCAACTGGGTTCGTTGGTACCACACTTAAGCCATTTTTTGCAATCTGGTCACAACGCTTTTACGCACCAACAGCATCTGAATATAGGACATGGAGCGATGCCCGGTTCAAAGAAAATATCCAACCCCTTCAAGATGCACTTGCGATCTTAAATGGGCTTAGGGCTGTCACATATGTAATGAAAGACACGCTCATGATCCAAAAACGTCTCCTAAACCTGTCTGATCAGAAAGCAAAGCAAGAAATCGGGTTTCTCGCTCAGGAGGTCGAACAGGTATTACCTTCCCTCGTGCAAGAAGATCTAAAATCAGGGCTAAAAACGGTTGGATATTAGGGACTCATTCCTGTTTTGGTCGAGGGGATTAAGACTTTGTATAGCCAGAATCTCAAGATTGAGCACGAAAATGATATGTTAAAAACTGAACTAGATATGCTGAATACAAAAATAGAGGCAATCGAATCAATGCTTCAGGATAGGACCAATGATGATATACTTAGAAAAACTAATTAAGTCCTAAAAGCGAGGTGACTAAATTCTTGAGGTATCAATGCACCTAAAACTTGCTTTTGATCAAATTCAAACAATTGTAAGAAAATGAACCCTTAATAGATCTCGTTGAGTGAAAATTACTGGGACAGGCTGGGAACAAAGAGCGGATGGACGTTCTTGCCTTGAGATAGAATTAGCAAATTTGAAGTAGTTTGTCAAGATCGATAATGGAAAGAATTCACTCAATTGTGAAAATACTGTTTACAGTAGCATTGATTTTACTCCATACTACGGGGAGTATATCAGCCCAAACCGGAGAAAGCTCTTTATGGACAGCCGATCCGGCTACTTTACCCGATAGCACCGTCGAGCATTGGATCAGCACCTGCACCCAGAAATGGCAACAGCTGGTGCGCAGCGACATCGATTCTTCGCTGATGTATGCGGAGAGGGCCGTTGAACTTTCCCAATATCTGCAAGACGATTCGCTATTGTTCCACAGCCTGCGCCGGTTAGCTAACAGCCATATCCAACTGGGGTCTTTTACAGAGGCCAGAAATGCCTATGAGCAGATGCTACCCTTGATCCCTCTTGATGATCCGTATCCATCATACCGGTATCACCAAACCCTGGGACTGGTAGACTTTTATGAAGGCGCTTTTCAAGATGCCCTAAGTAATCACTTACTATCACTCCAATACGCCAGAGAAGGCGAATTGATGAATGATATCCCGGCTGCCCTGGGAGAGATTTCACGGGTTTTTGATCGCATGGGTCAACCCCTTAAAGCACTCCAATATGCAATCGAGGACGTCAATTTCACTATGCAACATGGGAGCGACAGGAGCAAATTCATTGCAAACTATAACCTCGCTGAACGGTATGCGAAACTGGACAGTTTCGACAAGGCAATGATGCTGTTTGATAAAGTGGATACCATGGCTCAGGCCCTGGCGATTCCGGTTTTTCTTGATGCCGTCACCCTGAGTAAAGGAAGACTGTTTCAGCAGATGGGAGAGCCAGAGCAAGCGGTACCATTGCTGGAAGCCACCTCAGAGGGGATGAAAAAGTCCGGCAATCGACGTGGATATCTGACAGCCATGGTGAATCTGGGCACCGCCCTGAATGATCTGACTCGCTACGAGGAGTCGGTTGCGGTGCTTGATGAAGCATATGAGGGTGTGACCGCTGATGGATTTCAACACCTGGCGCAGGTGGCCCGGCAGACTTATGCCAAAGCTTTGTATCACACCGGACAGGGTGCGAAGGCTTACCAGCTTTTGGATGAGTACCGGATCATTGAGGACTCCATCAAAGGAGAAGAAACAAGCCGGACCATCAACGAACTGGAAATTCAATACCAAACCGCTGAGAAAGAAAGGCAGTTGCTGGCAAAAGAAGTGGAATTGGCGCAAAAGACCAGAGAACGGAATCGTCTGATTACCCTTGCGGCCATGCTGCTGATCAGTGCGATAGCGATATATGTCTTTTTACGACAAAGGATGGAAAGGAATCGAATATTGGCTGAGAAGGAAAGTGAAATTCAAAGGCAAAAAATCGGGCAATTGGAAAATGAAAAGAAGATCCTGTCCATGTCCTCCATGATCGAAGGGCAGGAGGCAGAGCGCACCCGGATCGCGAAAGATCTGCATGATGGTCTGGGGGTATTGCTATCGTCGGTGCGGAGGCAGGTGCAAAATGTCCAGTCAGAAATTCAGAAACTGACGGATATCGACATCATCAGCGAGACGGAAAAGATGATTTCCACCGCGTGTGAGGAGGTCCGTCGTATTTCTCATGATTTGATGCCCGATGCCCTGGTTAATCTGGGTTTGTCCGAGGCCGTTCGTGATCTGGCCATGCAGATCGAATTTGACCATGGCCTGAAGACTGAAGTTGAAGTAGACGATAAACTGAATTTCAACGATGTCTCTACAATAAACCTCTACCGGATCATTCAGGAAGCGGCCAATAACACCATTAAGTATGCGTCGGCTTCGAAGTTCAGGATTGATTTGCAGCAGCATGAGGAGTATGCCCGGTTGGTGATTGCCGACAACGGAGCTGGTTTTGACTATCGCAAAGCAAAAGAGAAGGGAGGTCTTGGGCTCAAAAACATCGAATCAAGGGTCAATTATCTGAACGGTAAACTGGATGTACAAACAGAGACCGGAACGACCTATGATATTGTGATCCCTGTTTCGTAAAGCCTTGATCTTCGGTGGATTTCGTCAGCGTTCAATCCAATATTGCCGTCAGCAAACTGACCAGGCTCAGAATCGCAAAGACCGTACGGATCCGGTTGAATCCATTCCAGGGTCGTTCATAATTCTGTCTGGCTTTTGAATATGTTTCATCGTCAGCCTTTTCCAAATCTATTTGGTCGAGCTGATTGTTCAGGGGAACGTTTCCAAAGATTGTCACTGCCATAACTCCCAGCAGATAGCACAGGGCTGATACCAATAGCCAATAGGACGCCGAATCTTCAGGATCAAAGTTCCAGTAGGTGCACAGTGGGAGCAGGAGAGCAACTCCCATAAACACGGTGAGAAAAGCTGGATTCTGAATCCTTCGGTTGATATGCCACATCGTTTCCACGAATGAGCGATTGCTGACTTTCTTAAGACCAACAATCACCGACACTTCCCAGGCAAAGAACAGACCGGCTATTAGTGCGGTAAACAAGACAGTGAGAAAGAGCAGTACTATGTCGAAAGAGATCATTCCCATCTTTTATTTTGAAGAATCAATCACCTCTTCACTTTCCAACTTAATGACATAATCATTCTCAGTCACGAATGCTTTTTCGCCCAACCACCAATGGCTTCGTGTACGGGGAGGTTTGACTTCCCTTCCATAGGCATTTCGCAATTCGTTCAAAATGTAAATCATGCCAGCCTCAACAGAGTCGGTCACATAGAATAGGTGATCGTCATTCGGAGAGATGGTCTTAGTCTGCTTCATGGCTTGCACCTGTTCTAATAATTTGCTCCAATAATCACTGCCAAATAGTACCACCGGAAAATCGTGAATAATGTCCGTCTGCATGAGGGTCAGAGTCTCAAAGAGTTCATCCATGGTCCCGAATCCTCCCGGCATTACGACAAACGCATAGGAGTATTTTAGCAAAAGAACCTTTCGTACATAGAAGTGATCCATGGTAATCATCCGGTCGAGGTAGGGATTCGGTTGCTGCTCTTCGGGAAGGACAATGTTGCACCCCACCGACCGACCGTTTACCGATTTTGCTCCCCGATTGGCCGCTTCCATAATGCCCGGCCCTCCACCGGTCATTACAGTGAATCCCCGGTTGGCAATTCTTGCCCCGAACTCCATGGCATTTTGGTAGTAGGGGTGATCTTCTTTAAATCTAGCAGAACCGAAAACGGTGATGCAAGGCCCGATAAAATGCAGATGCCGGAAGCCTCGGATGAATTCGGTCATAATCTTGAAGGCGCCTACAAAGTCGTTCCAGCGTCCTCTCGGCCCTTCCAGGAATAGATATTCCTTGTTTTGCGATTCTTTACGTTCTTCCATAAGCTCAGAACTGTCAGGGAGTTACCTCAATATCCACCTCGACCCAGCCGGGTGCGCCCAAGGCCTTGCTTCGCTCTACCGGTAAACTTCCGCCTACAATGATCCGGTAGCGACCGGGATTGAGTACCAGGTCGCCGTCGTCGCTGTAGGTGGAGAAGTGTTTCTTATCCAGTTCAAACGAAACGGTCTCTGCCGACCCACCGCTGAGGTTTACGCGTTTGAAAGCCTTAAGGGAATGGAACGGATCTGAAGCGGACATTTCTGCTTTGGAAAGGTAAAGTTGAGCCACATCGTCCGCATCGATTTCACTCTTGTTCGATATGCGGCAGGACACCGTGATCGATGCATCACCCTGCAGCTGAGAAGAGCTGAGCTGCAGATCAGTATATTCAAACGAAGCATAACTCAAACCAAAACCGAAAGGATAGAGGGGTTCTTTTTCCAGGTAGCGATAGGTGCGATTTTTCATGTTGTAATCTTCGAAGGGAGGCAGGTCATCGATCGTTTTCACAAAAGTGACCGGCAACTTGCCAGATGGAGATAACTTGCCAAACAAGATATCCCCCAATGCCTGGCCACCCTGTTCGCCCGGATACCAGGCATAGACCACTGCATCGGCCATTTCATGTACCTCAGGAATGGAGATGGCACTTCCCCCGGTGATCACCACTACCAGTTTATTGGCTTTACTTCGCAGCAGTTTCAGATATTCGATTTGATGGGGTGGAAGGGAAACATACTCCCGGTCACCAGCGCTGGGAGAGGCGATAGCTTCACCTTCTTCCCCTTCCAGGAGTTGGGTGATGCCCATGCAGGCGATGGTCACCTCCGCTTCTTCAGCTTCTCCCGAGAACCAATCCATCGGATTTACATTGGGTCGATCCAGCAAACCACCCTGTACATAGCGGATGGCAGTATGGTCAGAGACATTACTGATGATGCCTTCTGCCAATGTGCGCATATCATCACCTACACCGTAGTAGTTGGCTAGTAGTGCTTGCATATCGGCAGCAGTGGGACCGGTCACAAAAAGTGTTTTCATATCGGGATCGAGAGGGAGCACGTTATCCCTGTTTTTGAGCAAGACTATCGATTTACTCGCCGCTTCATAGCTCAATGCAATGTTTTTCTTGGACCGGACTGCTGAGGTAGAAATGGTGTCGAAGGGTGTGCTGCCTGCCGGGTCAAACAATCCCAGCCGGAAGCGGGTAGGCAGTAGCTCCCTGAGATTTTGGTCGATATCGGCTTCGGTGATGAGACCTTGCTGATGGGCATCGAGCACGCCGTGATAAACACTACCGCAATTCAGATTGCAGCCCGTTTTCAGAGCCAGTGCAGCTGCTTCCTCGCGGTTATTCACCACGTTGTGTCCCTGGTAAAAATCTACCAGTGCCCAGCAGTCGGAAACGAAGTATCCTTGAAAATTCCATTTCTGCCGCAGCACTTCCTGCATGAGATAGGGATGGGCACAGCAGGGATCGCCATTGGTCCGGTTATAAGCCCCCATCACACCCTCTACCTTGGCCTCTTTGACCAGCGCTTCGAAAGCCGGCATGTAGGTGTTCCACAGGTCATGCCGACTGACCACAGCGTCGAATTCGTGCCTTAGTTTTTCCGGGCCGCTGTGTACGACATAGTGTTTGGCCATCCCGGCCGCTTTCAGGTATTTGGGATGATCACCCTGGAGGCCTTTGACGAATGCCACTCCCATTTGCGAGATATGGTGCGGGTCCTCCCCGTAGGTCTCCTGGCCTCGTCCCCAGCGGGGGTCACGAAACAAGTTGACGTTTGGGCTCCAGAACGTGAGACCAGCATAACGCTCCCGGTAACCGATCTTCTGGTTGGCGTTGAATTTTGCCCGGGCTTCATCGGCGATAGCCATGCCGATCTTGTGCAAGAGATCAGGATCGAAGGTGGCTCCCATGCCGATGGCCTGAGGGAATATCGTTGCCCGGCCATTCCTGGCCACGCCATGGAGGCATTCGTTCCACCAGTTGTACTGAGGGATACCCAACCGCTCGATAGCGGGAGCGCCATACATCAGCTGACCGGCTTTCTCTTCCAGAGTCATTAAAGAGATTAGGTTGTCAACCCGATCTGCAAAGGGGAGATCTGGATTTTGAAAAGGGTAGGCACCGGATTGAGCATTAGCGGGAATTGCCAGTACTGAAAGGCACATGGCAAGGACGAGGGTGAGCAGATTCTTTAGCATGATTGAAGACTGAAGATTTCTAAAGACTTCAATATCGATTTTTTTCAGGGAAAGAGTGAGATGATGATTCTCATTTGGGTTGAAAGGTCTAATGGTCTAATGGTTTAAAGGTTTAAAGGTTTAATGGTTTAATGGTTTAATGGTTCAAGGGTTTGAAGGTTGAATGGTATACTGGCTTGCTTTCTTTTGCTTGGATTGGAATTGTTGCGTCTCCTAATAAGTCTTTGGCGAGGACGCCAAAGACAACCCGGTGGGATGATCATTATCATTTGAGTCTAATGGTTGAAGGTTTAAAGGTCTAATGGTTCAAGGGTTGAAAGGTTTAATGGTCTAATGGGGTTGCTTTTGGCATCCCTGCCAAAAGATTTAAACGAACTGACTATTTCTTAGCCAAGGTTTAACTTAAGACAGTCGCAAAAGATTTTGATAGGCCCCTGTATTTCTAGGCAGGGCCTTGAGCCTGATATACTTCGGGAGCCAGGGACGTCAAAAAAAGTTGTCATCAGCTAATTCTTGATGCAGCGAATGGAGCAACCTCGGTTTTTTGAGGGTGAAAAAAATTGCGACGCTGAAGGCAAGTAAAAGGCTAGCGACCAGTATGAGGGATTAGCACCATTGATACTCGTGGACCAGAAGTAAGCCCATGAATGAAAATCATTTAGAATTCATATTTTCACTTTCGTGCCAGCGACCAGCACCCCGGGCGGTGAACCCACTGTCATTGCATCCTTGATTGTTTGAAAACCAGTGTGCGTCACCTATTTCTTTTAGTGAATTTCCAGCGACGTCGTTGCCACCGAGAAAGTCAACTAATTCCTGCCAGTCGATATCGTCAGGCACTCGCCAACCTGAAAATGCTAAAGGAAGAAAGGGCATGAATCTCAGCCAACAGGATTCGGATCTGATTGATAAGTATTTGCAACAAAAGTTGTCCAAAGAGGAAGTTGAGTTCTTTCAGCAGCGCATGACTGACGATGTTTTTGCTGAGGAGGTAGCCTTAAGGGAGCAGATAAAGGCGGGTTTGACGGTGGAAGCCAGATCTGAACTCAGGAGACAGATGAATGTATGGGATGCTTCCGAGAGTCAAAAAGTGGTTCCACTTTCAGGACATTACCGGTGGGCTATCGCAGCCACTATACTGGTGCTGTTGGGGCTTGTTTTTTATCTATTCCGAACAACGGGTAATGATGCTGAGGCATTGTTCCTCAGTTATTACAAGCAGTATCCAAATCTGGTGGATCCGATCGTCAAAGGTGAAGAGTCAGCAGAGTATTCAATTAGTCAACTATATGAGCTGGGCCGTTATGAGGCAGTAATCGATCATGTTGAATTAGACTCTTTGAGACTTTTTTATCTGGCACTCGCCCAGTTGGAAATGGGAGACTTTGAGGCTTCCATTGATCTTCTAAAAGATCTTTCTGACAAGAATGATTACCGCTTTCATGACGCAGCAGAATGGTATCTGGCTCTGGCTTATCTACGAACAGGTGATGCTGCTGCGGCTGAGACGTTACTTGATTCAATTTCTCTCACATTTCGACACGACCATCGGGGGGAGGCTGATAGCTTGTTGAGAGAGTTGAGGAGGTAGCTTTTTCGACCCGTGGTGTTTGTGCAATTGCTGAAGAATCTAATGGTGGTTCGCCCACTCAAGTGACGAAGCTATCCAGTCGAAGGGTGGAATGTCTAAAGGTCTAAGGCAGGGATACCAAAAACAACCACTGGTTCTGCTTGGCTGCCCAGCCAAGCAGTTTTGTGAAACATTTTGTTTTTGATGTGAATAGGTGAGGCTGCACGCTCACTATTCAGTTTAAAGGTGGAATGTCTATAGGTTTTGAGGATATTAAGACGAGATCCTGCCGGTAGTCTGTGGCAAGGTTTGAACGTATTTTTTATTTTCGGCGACTAAACATGCCAAACGCAACGAATGGCCCTATTTGACCATCTAGGATATCTTTTAATTTTCCTAGGCAACCCAAGCGCTCTCGAACTCATATATACCGAACAGAACAGAAATTATCTTTGAACTTCAATCACGATTTGCATATCGAACAGAGAAAATCCATATGGGGTCTAACCCTCCTTTTGTCAGTGATATTTATTGGCTGCATTGGGGACGATATCATTTTTGATGAAGTGGAACCCGTAGTGCGAATTGTCAATCCCATTGACAGCTTGGCATTGGGCAGCAACTACCAATTCATTTATCGTTATTTCGACCGCACTGGCCAGGAGGTGGATTTGGCAGGTGGTATGTGGGTATCAGATAATCCCACCTCCATTTCGATTACAACAGAAGGATTGGCCACTGCAGAAGCATCCGGATCTGCTATTATCTCGGTGGAAATCCAATCAGAAGACGGCACTAATGTTCAGGCAGAGCAGCTTGTGCATGTGGGAACGACAACGACCACTTCAAGCCAGCTGCGGACGGGGACACTTCGAACTACCAGTAGCTACGTACTGCAAGGGGATTTCTCGGCAGAGCAGATGGGGACGAGCGTACTGCTGTCACTAAATGACAATTACGAGGCCTCTTCCAATTTACCTGGCTTGTACCTGTATCTCACCAATAACCCGAACTCAACCAACAACGCATTGGAAGTGGGAGCAGTGGAGACTTTCAAGGGAGCCCATAGCTATGAGATTGAGAATATTGATGTGAATGACTACTCGCACTTGCTGTATTACTGCAAACCGTTTAGAGTAAAAGTAGGAGATGGAGCATTTGAATAAAGTCATAAGGATATTAGAAGGTGGGAGGCCAACCCGGAGAGCTAATCCGGTCGGGAGGATTCTGTTGGTAGGATTGGTTCTTCAGATCAGTTGCTTGGCATTTGCCGGAGGAGGGTGGCCGCAACCCAAAGGAATCGGATACTTCAAATTGTCGGAGTGGTGGATCGTGGCAGACCAGCACTACACCGATGCTGGCCGCATCGATCCCAATATCACAAACGGGCTCTTTAACACCAGCTTGTACGCGGAATATGGATTTACTAACCGCTTGACCGGAATACTGCACTTTCCCATTTTTAGTCGCAATTATTTCAATAATCAGGTTTCAGGTACAACGGGTGAGGTGATTAAGGCAGGGGAAGCTCTGAATTCAATCGGTGACGCCAATCTGGGACTCAAATATGGTGTCTCCAAACAAGAAAGTCCGGTTGCTATATCGGTAACGTTGACTCTGGGATTACCGTTAGGAGAATCAGCCGGAGGAACCGAGGGAAGCCTTCAGACAGGAGATGGGGAATTCAATCAGATGCTACAGGTTGACGCAGGTGTGTCCTTCGGTACCAGTGACGTGCCACTATATGCCAACGCCTATTTTGGTGCCAACAACCGAACCAATGACTTCTCCGATGAGCTTCGCTATGGGCTGGAACTGGGTGCAGGACTGGCAGATCAAAAATTGTGGCTGATTGGCCGGCTGCAAGGTATTACTTCGCTGAAGAATGGAAAAACAGCAGCGGAAATTACCAGCACTTCCGTCTTTGCCAACAATGCGGAGATATTGAGTGCAGGACTGGAGGTCAACTATTACATTACCGAAAAATGGGGAGTCTCTGCAGGATTCGCCGCTCCATTGAGTGGTGAGATCATTTTTGCTGCACCAGCCTACAGTGTGGGAGTGTTTCATGATATGAAGTAGCAGCCCTTGTTAGCTGAACAGTCTATGGGTTGAATGGTTTAAGGGTTGAACGGTCTAAGGGTTGAATGGTCTAATGGTTGAATGGTCTAATGGTTGAACGGTCTAATGGTTGAACGGTCTAATGGTTGAACGGTCTAATGGTTGAATGGTCTAATGGTTGAATGGTCTAATGGTTGAACGGTCTAAGGGTAGATGGTCTAATGGTCTAAAGTGTTTCTCCCCTGTAGTCTGCTACCCCCCCGGTTGTTTTTGGCATCCCTGCCAAAAGCTGTGACGCAAGCCCTTAGAAGCTTAGTAATCATGAGGTTAATGAGATCTAAGAGTCTTTGGCGAGGACGCCAAAAACAACCAATTTAGCGTGACCAGGGACGCCAAGGACCAACCAGATTTGTCAAATTGCCTCCCTCCGATGAATCCGGTGTACGCGCATCATCTTGACCTGATCAGCACAGTTAGGTGATGATGCATGGAGCAGCCAGGGATGGGCGATGATCACATCACCAGCGGATCCTGTTATCTGAACCACTTTGAGATCATTGTCATCTACCTTTTGAACGGACTCCATAAAGAATGAAATGCGATCAGTTTCATCTCTTGAGTCAGTCAACTTTCGAAACCAGGGATGGCTATCATAAAGCGCCTTCCGAATCGTTTTCATCTTCTTTCTTTGTTCATTCGGCATCGTCTGAATGAATTGCTTGACAAACTGGTGCGAACCTTCAATCAACATAGTCCCCCCGGCAGCAGGTGGGACGTTGGAAATCAAAGAAAGAACCAAAAGACCTTCCAAAGGATCTTGATCTCTTTCAAATCCGAAATCCGTGTGCCAGATCTCATCAGGTATTGAGAATGATTGCTCAGAAGGGAAACCTATCAGAAATTGACCCCAGTGCCAGGGAAGTTTCCACTGACCTTTCCCTAGGAGATGGTCGAATGCATCCATCACAGTGTCAGATCCGATGGACTTAAAGTGTTCGTGTCCTCTTAGATGTTGCAATTTTATCGGTGGTCTCGCCCTTTGCCACGACGCGCGATCATCGCGTGTGACTGCAAATTGCTCTTCGATTGAGTTCCAGATCAAATCCTGCATTTGCCTGGCCTGGTCAGAAGAAAAGGCTTTTTCGATTTTAACGAAACCCTGTTGATAAAACACGCTGATGTCCTCTGAGCGCATAACGGATGCCTATAAAGATAGAAGCTCTGCAACTGGCATTATGTATTTTGCGTGCATGAAGCGAAGAAGATTCATTAAGAACACAGCCTGGGCTGGCATAGGGGTGAATGTCCATCCTATGCTATCAAGACATACCCAAGAAGAGCAATCGCTTCGATTGATCATTGATGCCGATACGGCAAATGAAGTAGATGATCTCTTTGCCATCGTGGCAGCTCTCCTGGCTCCTTCTCTCCAAGTGATTGGATTGACTTCCGCTCAGTATCACACGTCGCCGCTGGCCCCAAACGATAGTGTGGGGGAAAGCCAGCGACTTAATAAAGAGATACTTGAGCTTATGAATCGAACGGAGATGCCGCATCCCCAGGGAAGCAATTTGCCTTTGGTCAATGAATGGACTCCACAGCCGTCAGAAGCTGCAGAATTTATTATTGAACAAGCAAGGGATCTGACTGCTGGCGAAAAGGTATCGGTCTCCATCCTTGGGCCTTGTACGAATATCGCCTCTGCTGTGCTGCTGGCTCCCGATATTGTCCAGAAACTCCGGGTTTATTATCTGGGCTTTTGGCACGACCCCAGGCAAAACACCTGGAGCAAACGAGAATTCAATTCCCGTAACGATCCGAATGCGGTAAACGCTCTGCTTAACAACCAGCACCTGGAGTTCCACGTGATGACTGCGACGACCAGCCAGCACGTGATCTTTGAGAAAGATATCGTCGATCTGCATTTGAAGGGAAAAACTGGTGTCGGCAATTACCTGGTGAACCGCTGGGAATCATTCCACCGCTGGTGGCAGACAACTGATCCTGAGAAACGGAAGTGGGTGATGTGGGATGTCGCTTTGATCATGGCTCTGGCTTATCCGGATCTGGCAACAGAGGAGTCATTCATCACTCCACATGACAATCTGAAACGTAGTATTCGGGCATTTACTGAGATCGACGCTAGAGCGATGGAGGATCAATTTTGGAGACTACTAGATGCGTACGTGGGATAACCTGTCAGTGGTCAGGATTGTACTTCGAATTCACTACCTTGACAACCTGGCACTCAATAAATTTAAGTCACTAGCGTGAGCACCACCCGCCGATTGGCAGCTATCCTCTTTGCCGACGTTGAAGGCTACTCCCATCTCATGCAGTTGGATGAAGAAAGGGCTGCTCGCCAACTCGGAAAGTTCCAGGAACTGATAAGAGAGCAAGTTTTTGAGCACCAAGGTGAGATCGTCAATTTCTATGGTGATGGGGTGTTATGCATCTTCAGCAATCCGGTGCAGGCCGTTCGTTGTGCCATTTCGCTGCAACAGGAATACCGGAAGGAACCCGAGGTGCCGGTGCGGATGGGCATCCACAATGGCACAGTAGTAGTCGGTGATGACAAGGTATACGGCCATGGGGTCAACCTGGCAGCAAGAATAGAGGCGCTCGGCACCTCAGGATCCATCTTGCTATCAGAACAAGTAAGAGATGAGATTCGCAATTTCCCTGAGTTTCAGATTCGAAAACTTGACAGAGTTAAAGTCAAGAACATCGATAAACCGGTTGTTCTTTACACCCTGGATCACAAGGACCTGGCGAAGCCTAGTCCCGAGAAAATCGCCCAGGCTTCAACCGGGTTGAAACCTAGATGGCGATGGATCGGTCCAACTCTCCTGTTGTTGATCCTCGCAATCATTTATTTCTTCGTTCAGAAGTCTGCAGAAATATCAAGCGATCCGACCTCCTTGTATCATCTCGATGAATCAGAAATCGCCATTCGGGTGTTTGAGAATAACACCATGCAGGACGACTATGAAATGATCGGAAAAATGGCAGCAGACTGGATTACACATGGCATTGTAGAAAACCAGATCGCTCCGGTCATTTCCTTTCAGACGCTTGATACCTACGAGGATGTTACCCTGGCGGGCATAGGTCCGAAAGGAATCCTGAATAGACTGTCTGGGGAAGTCAAGGTCATTGAAGGGAATTATTATGTGGTTGATTCGACCTTGATCTTTCAGTGCTCAGTGATGGAGCACGGAACGGATCGTCCCTTGCATGCTTTCCCGAAAATCGAATGCCCTGTTGATCGACCACTTGAAGGGATTATGCAGTTGCAGGATGATGTGCTGGGCTATTGGGTGACCAGGGAAAAAGGCCACCTGAGATCCGACGCTCCGGCGTTCAGTGCCTATGAGTACTATCTCAAGGCTCAGGATGTGTGGGCAGGGGATTATGCTGCCGCTGATTCCTTCCTCACAAAATCGATTGAGATCGATCCGGATTTCATGCATGCCAGAATACTTCAGGCGCATCTTTACTACAACACTGGAGACTACAAACGACTCGATGAATTAGTGGGACAACTCGAACGAGAAATCGATCCACTCAATCTGATACAAAGTAATATGGTCATTTATTTGAGGGCTTTGCTCTCGGGTGATAACCGGCAAATCTTCGAAACCTACCAGAGGGAGTATGCCACTGCTCCCAAGGATCTATTCAAGAATACGGCGATGATGATCATTGCTACGAACTTTGTGCGTAGGCCAGAAGTCGCCATAGATTTATTCCCGGAAATTGATCCTGCATTGTTGGATTACTCCAATTGTTCATACTGCGTGGTGCGGATGGAGATTATGGCTTCTGCCCTGTTGGACCTGGGACGTGATCAGGAGGTGATCGAACTCCTGGAGCCCATAGTTGACAAGACAAAACGTCGAGGACCGAAGATCTACCTGATCAAGGCCTACTTCCGCACCGAACAACTCGATAGGGTAGAGGACTTGTTGTCTGCTCGCGGCGATGAAGACCATTATCTCTTTTTTCTCGCTGCTCACGAAGCACAGTTATTGAATCTGAGGCCACAGAAAGAGTTATATGCCCGGCAGGCGATCAAACGATATGAATCCGAAGAAACAAGGAATATGAAGATGCTTGGCCGGTGTCACTTTGTCCTTGAAAAATTTGAAGACGCCCAGCGCTGTTTTCTGGCGGTGCTGGAAGACAATCCAGGCGACATATTTTGCATGGGGAAACTGGCAGCCATTGCATTTGAAAACGGTGACGAAGCCGAAGCAGCACAGCATCTGGAAAAGATGCTTGAAGCCAAGCGGGAGTACGATTTTGGCTATACCTACTATTTCATGGCCCAGGCAAATGCGCAGGGTGGCCGGATTGAGGAGGCCTTTCGCCTGCTCAAGCTGGCGGTTAAAGAGGGGGATATTCTCAGCAATATCGACTACGAGAATGATCCGTTGTTGAGTGACCTTCATGAGCTTTCCGAATGGAAAGAGATCGTAGAATATTGGTCAACTGAATAGATCAATGATAGAGGTAATCCCTGGATGTGATTGGATTACAGTTTTGAGTTCTTCGTAAAGCTAAGCTTATCACTGGATATATTTTGTCACCTCTGAATGGAACTCACATGGATTGCACTTGATAATTCAGTATCCTGGTGATCACGGATAATAAATTAAATTGAATATTTGATCCAACTTGATTTTAATTGGTTACAAATAAATTATACTAGATTTTTTATCTTCCAGATAATTACTTTCAACGAATGATAATCATTTGAGTCTATCAGATTCAATCATTCTATTGTAACAGATCCCATATACTTGTCGTACCAGATAGTGGTCTCTCGAACTAGATCTTCGCGGTTTGGAATATGGTCTGATTTTGATAGATAAAGCTTTTTATCTTCATCAGGTAGGCCTAGATTTTCATACATTTTTTGTCCACCGAAAATACCTGGAATTACGGAATCATATTCCCCATTAATTATCAAGGTTGGTGCTTGCATTCGGGGCAGGAAATTCATTATTTCAACCTCGGGTCTTCCTCCTGACCGCAGAGCACTTGCTACCAGTACATTAGCTTTGACTCGAGGTTCTATCACACTATACAAAGGGCCGACTGTCGCCCCCCAGCTCATGCCATAAAGACCAATTTTTGTAGGATCAATATCATCTCGGGTTACAAGATAATCAACGGTTCTGCGAAAATCTTTTGCGGTTTGAATAAAAAAGTCGGCGTACTCATGACTAGGATTTGGCCAGATTGCAGAAAGTTTCTTTCTTGAATCCATTTCGCTAGTACTCCTTTCGAACGTTCCTTTATAAATCGGAAAGATAACAGCTCTCCCTTGCTTGACAATAAAATCTAAAAAGACCGGAAACTCATAATATTCGGATATCTGATCACTGTTATCGTAGACAAAAGAGACTGCACCTGGAACATAAATGATAGACTGGTAAGGAGATTTGACATTTTTTGGAAGAAAAAGATAAACAATAACCTCTTCCTTACCGTACGCTGCATTAAAAGTTACTTTTTCTAAGATCCAATCCTTTTTGTCAATGCGTTCTTCTGTTTTTGCATTTAATTCTGATCCATCATACGAATAGCGACTTTTGAGTATTTCAAATACTTCCTCTGAAATTGGTTTGACTTTTTCCGGTGGGTTGAGTCTTGGTTTGAGGCTTAATGGGGCCATTGCCATTTTTGGAATACTATCAGGTTCAAGATATTGTACGCAACGGAATCCATTTGTGGGGGACCTATCCATGGCTGAAGCTTGAGTTAAAGTATGAAAGGCATAGGTGTGAGTGTTCCAAGCTCCTCCCCGGATTAACTTTCCTCGCGGTGTATCATTATAGCACCATTCCCTCGCATTGCCTGGCATATCCAAAGCACCGTAAGAAGTCATCCCTGGCAGACTGCCCACTTCTACAGGCCCTTCCGTAGAAAAATTATTAAATGACGGCGAGAAGAAGGCCATTCCACCGACAAATGGACGGTCAATGACAAGTGTCCTATCTCCTCTTGCCAGGCCCCAATGATCTTTAGTGGGTAAGGATTTTCCCTTTGCTTCAGCATAGGCCATGGCTTCATACCAGCTTAAGCCAGTTACTGGAAAATTGTCTTTTCCTTCAGGAAAGCTTCCGTTTTGCCAAGTGGAAGGACCTGGTTTCCCTGTTTGATCTACAAGCAAAGTCATGGCTTCTACCCATGAAATATCGTCACCATCAATATGAAACTCATAATTCCAATATTCCTGAGTATGATAGCCCCCTTGGTCTATGAATTCCTTGAACTGTTGGTTGGTAACTTCACAAATGTCGATGAAAAAATCATCCAATTTTCCATACGACATTTCATAACCGGGTACTCGGGTCATGCCAATTGGCGATGACCCCACTTTATCCAGAGTTCTGTGAAAATCTTTGGGAATTTGCAAATCATATTTTCCTGTTGCTGGTCCCATACCAGGCTTCCTTGGTTGTAATGGAAATGCTATGGCTGATGTTGGATTATAACCCTCTTTTACCAGTTTCCATCGCAAAAGCCCCTTCGGTAGCCTTACTTGATCGATCGGAGTATTACCAATATGTTCCCAATCACTTTCGGGATGCACATATTCTTTGATATAGGCCTTAGCTCCAGGAGGGTCGGAAGTTACATTAATCTTCACTGATGATTTTGAAATGAGATCCTGCAATCTGGGATTATCTGTTAGCACTTTTTCTATGTCTCTTGCCATTCTATATGGCTCAGTAAAGTCTCGCCAATTGGATTCAACTAACTGTTCGATTTCATCCAGTGAAGCTATGGCACCTTTAATTTTTGCGCGGTGAGTAAAAAATATAATCACTGTAGAAACTACCGTCAACGGAATGAAAAGCACCAGAAAGATAGTGGAAGGTTCAAGTGAGATTCTTCGATATTGAGCAAGACGTTTGAACCGCTTAACGGAAGGAATAGGGAGATTATCTCCTTGTATGGCATAGACATTCACCGTATTCCTTACATTCTTTAGCTTTGCTTTTCCCACGAATACCGATTGGATATCCTTGTGTTCAGATATCTCATCAATGACCTGTTGGGAAACATAAATACCGTCGGGATCGGACAACGATTCTAATCTCGATGCAATATTGACTGTATCTCCAAAAACATCCTCGTTTTCAAAAATAGCTTGTCCAAAATGGATTCCTATACGTAATTGAATATCCGCTGGTATTTCAGAGATATTTTTTTGAAGCTCCAGTGCACATTTGATTGCATTATAGGCAGAAGAGAAATAGGCCATAACTCCATCGCCCATTTCTTTAACAAAAACGCCCCCATATTTTTCAAAACTTTGGCTATGGAGTTGTCGATTGAGGTGAAGGACCTTCATGGCCTTTTTGTCATCTTTACCCATCAAACTGGTGTAACCAACAAGGTCTGTAAAAAAGATTGCAGCTAATCTGGAATCGGATGACTCATTCATTTCTAAGGTTTGACAAGTATATTAATTACCAAGAAAATTCAAAATATTGATTAACAACGTATAGTGGATGAAGCGTAGTGACTCAGGGGTAAAATATCGGGATAGCCACTATGATTTTATACATCTTTGACAGTTTTTTTTGTGGAATTTATTTCGGGATAGATAGAATTGCAAATCATCGAATGGAATCATGAATGGCTCGAGTTTATTTGATTGCCCTCAGATCTATTATAAATTTACTTTGTGATTAATTTTTCAACACCATCCCAATCATCTTCTACACCATCAAGCATATATCTTGCAGCTCTGTTTCTAAAATAGTGGGCGACCCTGTCATTTGGATTTGTTTTCAAGACATTGTCAAACAATGCAGTTGATTGTGCAAAATCCTTACTCAAATATGATTTCATTCCTTCTTCAAATAGGGACATACTTTCAACTTTCAAATTCTTAATTTCAGGAAGGTCCCCATCAAAGCATTCATAGATCCCGACAGCCTGTTGTTTACCCTTGACCTGTACTTTTCCTAAATAGCGGAAATGAAAAGGATCTTGGTTGGTTATAGTGTTTAGGCAGTCTTCGCTGACAATAATATTAGCTCCATAATACTTGGTCAATCCTTCCATCCGGGATGCTATATTGACGCTATCCGCGATGGTTGCAGGATCGTTGCGCTCAGCATCGCCAATTATACCCATAATCAAAGGCCCTTCATGTAAGCCCATTCCCACTGTAATTTGAGGAGCACTGAGCTGCCCCTGTGTTTTATTGTATGCTGATATGCTGTGCTGCATTTCCACACAAGCAGCCAGAGCATTATCAAGTTCCTTGGGGAAAATAGCCATGATCCCATCTCCAAGGTATTGGCTGATGAAGCCTCTGTGTGCCTGTATGATCGGACCCATCCGGCCGACATACTCATTGATAAACTGGAAGTTCTCTTCCGGGGTCATAGCCTCGGACAATGTGGTGTAATCGCGAATGTCAGAAAAGAATATGGTTACTTCCTGTTCTATGTGATCTCCAAGTTGTACCTCGGTAATCGACTCCCGGCCTACTGCCCGGAGAAATTCTGATGGAACAAATTTTCCCGACGCCCTATGAATTTGGTGCAAGTTAAGATGCGCTTTGATCCGGCTTAATAGCACATCTTTGGAAAAGGGTTTGGTGAGGTAATCATTCGCACCTACATGAAATCCTTCCACCAGATCCGTAACCCGGTTTTTAGCTGTCAGCATGACAACAGGCAATTCACTGGGAAGGTAAACATCCCTGATTCGATGGCACACCTCATAACCGGACATCTTGGGCATCATGATGTCAAGGAGTACCAGATCAATTTTCTCATCCTTATTAATGAATTCAAGTGCTTGTGGGCCATCGACAGCCTGGAACACTTCATACCCCACTCTTAGAAGGTGATTTTCCAACACCTTGCGGTTCACAGGTTCATCATCTACAATTAAAATCCTGACTTTGTCGCGGTTCAAGCCGACAATCTCATTTTCTTCTTCCGGTGTCTCTATATCCTTAATTTCTTCCATTGTAGAAGGGATAATTGCCGAAAGACCGGAAGCCGGAATGGCAGGTTCTCCATCACTTCGACCAACCTCGCTCGCTGGCAGGGTAAAGGTGAAAGTAGATCCTTTACCTGGTTCAGATGTAACGGAAACCTGGCCCCCATGCAATTCTACCAGTTGTTTGGTAACTGTCAGCCCCAATCCGGCACCTCCATACTCACGGGTAAGGCTATCCTCCAACTGCTCAAAAGAATCAAAAATAGCATCCAGCTTGTCCCCGGGAATACCGATGCCCTCATCCTGGATCGATATGACCAAATGATTATTTTTCTGCCTGCCGCTAGCAGTAATTTTGCCTTGTCGGTAAATTTTATGGCATTGCCAATAAGGTTGTGCAATATCTGCTGTATCCGGTTTTCATCCGCTCTGGCAAACGGGATATCTGGTGGAATGGCATTCACCAATTCAATCGGTTTTCGCTTTATCATCGGGTTGGAAAGGGTGAAAACCACATCTACCGCGGCCTTTATATCTACCGGTCTGAGTTGAAGCTTTAGTTCCTGGTGTCGCAGCTTGGAAAAATCGAGGATATCATTGACCAGTGTCCCCAACCGCTTACCTGAAGAAATGATCATAGCCAAATCTTCCCTTTTATTGGGTTTTTCTTCCTCTTCCAACAGCGACTCTGACAATCCTATGATACCCTGCAACGGGGTACGCAATTCGTGGGAGGTGTTGGCCAGAAATTGATCTTTGAGCTGATCTACCCTTTTCAATTCTTCGGTCAGTTTTTGCTCATGCTCAAGTTTCTTGCGTTCGAGGTTAAGTTCCTTTCTTTGCTGTCTAGTCCTCCATAAATACAGAGCATAGAGCATGGCCGCAATGAGTATACCATAGATCAACTTTGCCCACCAGGTAAGCCACCAGGGTGGAGCAATGGTTATAGCCAGGGATGTTGCCTCCTCATGCCACACACCATCATTGTTGGAGCCCTTAACATGAAATGAATAATCACCAGGATCCAGATTGGTAAAGGTGACCTTATTTGTATTTCCAAGGTCTATCCATTGGGGACTGAAGCCCTCCAGTTGGTAGGAATACTGATTGAGAGAGGGATCATGGAAACTCATGGAAGAAAAACTTATCTCTACGATATTATTTCTATAAGTAAGGTCAATTTGATCTTTTAAAGAAGCAATAGGAAGAGACATAGATCTACCCGTATTGCTTTCTTTATCATGGTACGATAGTTCAGTAATCAGGATAGGTGATACTACCTCGTTTTTGGTTATACTGTCGGGATGAAAAATGATAAATCCATTGTCACCGCCATAAATAAATTCACCCGTATGGCGGCTTTTAGCAAGAGCAGTAGTAGTCCATCCGGAACGAGTTAAGCCATCGTGTAGTCCCACATTGAAAAACTCTTCTGTTTTGGGATCAAATATGGAAAATCCACCATCCGTGCTAAACCAGAGCTTTTCGTTGTCGTCTTCTATTATGTTGTAGACCATATCGTTTGGGAGTCCATCAGCGACTGAATAGTGCTTAAAGCTCTGGCTTTCCGGAATGAACTTATCTACCCCCGAACCCTTTGTGGCAATCCAGATGTTTCCTTTAGAATCGCAAAACAAGCTGTAAATGTCATTATGGGCAAGGCTGGAGTCGTCTTGAGGATTATTTTTGTATCGAATAAATTTTCCTGTCTCAGGATCTAATTTATTAAGACCTGCACCCATTACACTTACCCAAATCATCCCATTGTTATCCTCGATAATAGAGGTAATCCAAGTCGAACTGATCGATGTAGAATCCGTCGGGTCATGTAAATAGCGAATAAAATGATCATTTGCTGCATCATACTTGCTCAGTCCGGATTCCTGTCCTCCCACCCAGACATTGTGTTGACTGTCTTCGAAAAGTCGCCATACATGTGGATCGGAAACCGTATTCTCATCATCCGGGTCATGGGGATAAAAGCGATATTTACCCGTTTGAGGGTTATAACGGTTGACCCCTCCATAATACGTTCCGATCCAAAGGGATCCCTGGTAATCTTCAAGCAGCGCAAATGCACCAAAACCGATAATGTCTTGTTCATCCGTAAGGGAAATTTCGGTAAAACTGAACTTCTGCGTATTTCTATTGAATTGATCGAGGCCCTTTGGAGTGCCTAGTAATATTGTTCCATCGCGCTCTTCCAGGATGGTGAGAACTTGGTCGTCCCTCAAGCTATTTGGGTCATCCTGATCGTGGCGGTACAGCCGAAATTGACTCTTCCTTTTGTTCAGCCGGGACAACCCTGTAATTCCTCCGATCCAAAGGTTTTCCTCGCTATCCTGAAAAATGTCAATTACCCATCCTGAAATGAAAGAGTTTCTAATTAGGGGGTCATACTTAATTTGAACATAGGAATGGTCTTTTGTATTGTAGTAAAATAAGGGGCCAAAAATACTACCCAGCCATAGGTATTCATTATCTGGATGAATTTTCTGAACAGATGTTTCTGTAATTACCTTAGGAAAATTGTATGTGGGGTTACTATGGATTTTTTTCTCGTTGACATTGAAACAGAGCGGGCCGCTCGCGAGAATTACATAGACCTCATTTGAATTATGTATATAAAAATCATTGATCTCCTGTGTCGCGAATTCCCCTTTTAAGTGCGTATAGGATATGAACTCATCGGTACTGGCATCGTACCGTATCACATCGTATATGGTACCAATCCAGATATCGCCATTGGGTGCTTTGTCCATCTTCCGATAGAGGTCTTCGTCCGTTGCTTCTTCGATAATACCGTTGGGAAGTAAAGGATGACATAATTGTGTCTCGGGGTCAAGCCTTGCTAGCCCCCACCCGCATCCCACCCATATTCTTCCCTGATTATCTTCTTCTAATTTATGGACCCAATCAAGCGGAATGGTAGTACTATCGCCTTCGACATGCCTGAAATGAATGAAGGCATCTTCCACCGAATTATATAAATTTAGACCACCACCCCTGGTTGCTATCCAAAGTCTTTGGGCACTGTCTATGAGGAGATCAGAAACGTCGACATTGCTGAGACTCGTTGAATCCGAAGGATCTGATGTATATAATTTAAATACATGGCCATCATATCGGTAAAGCCCATTGGCCGTTCCAATCCATAGAAACCCCATGCTGTCCTGTTCAATTGCCCGAACTTCTATTTCGGGAATACCGTCCTTGAGTGTGTATTTGTCAAACTTGAACTGGGGTTGGGCAATGACAGGTGCCCAACTCAGAAAGAGCATCAAGCTAAGCAGGAGCCTCCGCCGACCAATGGATATTTGAACCACCATTTGTATAAAAAGGCATGAATACGATAGGGTAGCTAAAAAAATTGAGGGCTTTGATGATCTAGATCAGTAGGCGAGAGGATGTCAATTGGATTGTTTTTCTAATTCTTTGCCGATAAGAATATGAAAGTAACTTAGGGATATTTCCCTTTTATCTTTTTTTATTGGATATCCTAATTAATGTTGACCGGTGGTACCATCTCGTTTCACGTATTGCCTGGATGTATATTTATATTCCTTAGGAAATGCTTAGCAAACTATCAAATTCGATAAATTCATACTCTGGGGAACATTCGATTAGCTGGCGAAGAACAGCTGCATGGCCATTGCCAAATATTAAAAGGATTTTATCATCATTGCTTTCCGTGATTAATTGTAATTTCCGAAAAATCCTGACATTCCGATTGTACCACCAATAAGATAAAATATCTGCTCCACGATAATTATCAAGTTTGAAATCTCCAATAAGATATATACCATAACCAAGCTGATGTGATTCTCGACTGTTTATCTGCTTGAAATAGGCCAGCAAATTCATTTGTTTGGCTTGTTGGTCCGCAGCTTCAAGCCAAGTATTCACATAATCTTCATATGGATCGTTACTTTGAAAATCAAAATCATTCCATAGTTGATTTGAGTATGTCGAATCCAGCTTTTCTATATCTTTCGCCATGCTACTCGCATCTATGGAGTATAACGTATCCAATTTTAGGTCGTTTGCTATCCGCATTCCCAGTTGATACCTTTCATCTCTTTGATCCCGATAATCTCCCTCCTGATATTTACGCAGCCTATCGGTCGCCTTCCATTCGGGAGTAGCCTCTATGGCAATTTTCGTTGGTCTGAATAATTTGATGTATTCAACCAATTCTGTGACTTCAGATCTTTTTGGTTCCTTCAGTACATCGATTTTGTCTTGTTCGTCAATTTGATGAGCATCTAAACCTGGATAATCAAAATGAAAAGTACCCACAACTAGGACTTTTGTCTTTTCCTCTGGGAAATAATTTTTAGGTGAACGAACTATATTTTGCGATAAATCGTTCGCGTTGCATGCAACAAATAAAGTTAGTACTCCGAATGCTAAAATTATTTTCATTTGATCCTTAAAAAGTTATTGAGTAATACATTCCAGAATATATATATATATATATATATATACTATATCGATTACCTGTACAGCCTATATGAAAGTTACATAATCTAGTCGACAGGTAATAGGCTGTGGGTGATGTGAAGCATGACAATATCAAAGTAAACAGGAAAGTTCCCAATCCGTCTGGATCTAAAGTTAATCTGCCCGGTGGCTGCATTGATAGAACTCCGGTAGAATCAGAAGTAAGGTTATCACCACTGCAACAAAAGACATCATTTCGATCACCTCGACAAAAGTGATGACACCAGTATTTACGTCGAAGATAACCGGACCCAGGTACCCCAGAATGTCCGTGATAAATATCAATGTCAAAATCCAGAAATAGCGGTGGGTGAAACTGAGGTATATCGCGATCACTCCGGCCAGACCAAGCAAGAAGATGAATAATCCCCAAAGCATGATCATTCTGATGATGTATTCGCCCAACGCTTGATTTTCCGCTCCCAGGGCTTCGAAGTGGATGGAGGCTTAAGTTTCCAAATTTTCAGTAATAAGGCCGGTATCGAACAACAAACCGATACCATACAGAAACATGAGGGTGCTGTTCAGCATCAGTTTACTGGGGCAGTCTGGCCTTCATGGCAAGAACAAGCTCTAATCTGTTCAGATGATGCCCAGGACGATCAGGATCGCTGAACCAGAGAAGATGATCGGACAAAGTCTAAAGGGCAGAAACTTAACCCGGAAGCCGGTAAAGAGTGAGATGATTGCCAGAACCACCAACATTCCCGCTACCATCCAGTAGACCAGCACGGCAGTCGGTCCCGTGGCATCGATCACAACTAAGCTAATGACCAATGTACCCAGAAAGATCAAAGTAGCCCCTTCGTTGATCCATTCCATGGTGATGATCCGCTTGTTGTCTTGCGAGATATTGCCAAAATCTCTAACCACATTGGCAGTAGGGAAAAGATGGCTGACGCCCCACAGGAATGTCAAAGCTCCTCCGATGATAATTAATAAGGTATTCATGATTGATATTATTTATGGCACAGCAGCGGATGAATCTGCTGCTTGCCTTTCAGTTTCAACAAATTCGATATCTCTCTGCCTTTCCCTGCCAGAGAGATTTTTAGGACCTGCTATGATAATGATCAAGATCGCCCCAATAATGATAGCTGCTCCCTCGTATGTTGACATTTGCACCGTCACGTTCCCCGACATAAACATGAGTTCGATCATCGCATGAAACCAGGCAACGATCCACAGACTGCCTCGAGTCCCGTTGTATAGCCAGGTCAATACAACCGCTCCCATGACCATGCTCATAAAAAAGCCAATGATTCCGGCTACATCCATCTGACTGTATAGTGGCCGGTAAAGAAAGGCGGGTATATGCCAACAAGCCCAGCCTACGGCGAGGATGAAGGTGGCTGTCAGCGCATTGAATCTGTTTTGCAAAACTGGGAGAGCAAAGCCCCGCCATCCGGTCTCTTCGCCCACACCGAAGGTGACAAAATTGAAGAGGAGAAAAGCGAGTGGCCCGAACTGGGGAAACTCATCGTTGGTCGAAAAACCAGTCATTGAAAAGGGTTGGTCATTCAGCATCTGATCCAGGTAACCAGCACCAACGACAAGCATAAGTGGCACGATGAGTACGATAACGTACCATTTCCAGTGTACCCTCCAAAGGAAAATCCTTCCGATTAAGGATTTTACCCCAGACAATCCCTTCCATTGATAGGCCATGATGAGGGCAGCTATGGCTGGCCCCATCGATCCGAGATAGTGATGGTATTTGGGCAAGACTGGTAGACCTTCAAATCCGTATTCACCCAGGATCAATGGTAACCAGATCAACCAAGTGATTCCGTAAGCAAGGGCAAAATATATCACCAACCTTTTCACTGACACGCAAATTGCTGCTCAGACAAAGGTCGTGTCAATGAGATGAGTCATGGCGCTGCCTGATTATTCCAGCAGTCCTGGGATGATGCAGGCTAAGGCTTTATCACCGTACCGTCGCGTTTTCGTAGCTGGGTCCAATTGTAATTGTGCTTTTCCGGCAATGGATATTTCAGTGCCAGGTCCTCATTCACATCCACCCCGATACCCGGAGCCTCATTGATGATCATATAGCCATTTTCCATACGGGGAGCTCCGGGAAATATGTCTTGCAAAAGAGGAGAAAAGCTTACTGCTTCCTGGATGCCGAAGTTCCAAACCGCCAGATCGATGTGCGAATTTGCTGCATGTCCAACCGGAGACACGTCGCCAGGTCCGTGCCAGGCGGTGCGGATATTGAACCACTCTCCGAGCCGGGCGACCTTCATGGCTGGAGTGATACCGCCAATCTGGCTGATGTGAATCCGGATGAAATCGAATAATTGATCTCGCATGTAGGTTAGCCATTCGTTGGGATTGTTGAAGAGTTCACCCATAGCTATGGGCACTGTGCTCTGCTGCCGTAAGATCCGGAACCATTCCATGTTCTCTGGAGAGAAGGGATCTTCGATGAAGAAGGGCCGGTACGGCTCCAACTGCTTGATGAGATTAATGGCATCGAGCGGCTGCAATCTTTCATGGATGTCATGAAGTAATTCCACATCTTCGCCGGCACGTTGCCTCACTACATCGAACATTTCAACCACTCCTTTCATATAGGCCTGCGGATCCATAACGTTATCATCCGGCATGCCAAAGCCAGCCTCTTTAAAGTCAGCTTCACCAGAAAGATGAGTGGCTCCATAACCACCTAACTGTATCCGGACATTGCGGAAGCCCTGCTCCATTTTTTCCAACACGCTGTCTGCTGCCTCTTCTCCCGAACGGCCACCACCATGGGTATACGTATCTACGGCAAATCGGCACTTTCCCCCGAGTAATTCGTAAACCGGCATATTGGCCATCTTGCCCTTAATGTCCCATAGTGCCTGGTCCAAACCACTCAAGGCATTGTTTAGCACCGGCCCATTTCGCCAGTATGAAGAGACATAGGCTGTCTGCCAGATGTCTTCGATGTTTCGGGCATCGCGTCCCCGGCAAAAGTCATCCAGGTATTTGTCGATGGCCGTCACCACTGCATGTGCCCGTTGCCGGAAGGTAGCGCAGCCCACACCGTAAAGGCCTGGTTGATCTGTTTCGACTTTGACGACAATGAGTTCGATGTTGTGCGGACAGGTTGGAATAGCTTTGACTTTGGTGATCTTCACCGGTGACGAAGACATGTCAGTATGGAGGCTGATTTTCGTTGCTCGATTGTAACCTTCGGCATGCAGTGCAGGCATGGCGAGTAGAGCGCCACCCAGGCTACGGAGAATATTTCTTCGTTTCATCTTATTAAGTTTTTCTTTCTTAGGTTAATTGGAATAAATACAAGCTGGTTTCCTTTGAAACGGCCATGATATTGTCAAACATTTTGCTGACTGTTGTTTTAGCTAAGCCAGAATGTCCTTCACTACCTTTCCATGCACGTCTGTCAACCTAAATCTTCGCCCCTGATAGCGATAAGTCAGACGTTCGTGGTCGATGCCCATCAGATTTAAGATGGTAGCCTGGAAATCATGGACATGAACCGGATTGCGAACCACATTATAGCCCAGTTCGTCGGTCTCACCATACACGATTCCAGCTTTTACTCCACCACCTGCCATCCACATCGTGTAGCAGCCCGGGTGATGATCCCGGCCATAATTATCCTTAGTCAACTCGCCCTGCGAAAAACTGGTGCGGCCAAACTCACCGCCCCAAATGACGAGGGTGTCTTCCAGTAGTCCCCTACGTTTAAGATCGATGATCAGGGCAGCGGTGGCCTGGTCGGTCTGCTGGGCTTGTTGGGTGATGCCGGCTGGGAGGTGCCCGTGATGATCCCATCCCATGTGGTACAATTGTACAAATCGCACATCTTGCTCGGCGAGTTTTCGGGCCAATAAGCAATTGGCTGCGTAGGTGCCGGGAATGCGGGCGTCATCACCATACAACTGATAAGTTTCCTCAGGTTCTTGGGACAGGTCGACCACATCAGGTACATGCATCTGCATCCGGAATGCCATCTCATATTGATTGATCTTTGAATTGATAGAGTGATCTTTCCACAGCGCCTTTTGCTTCTCGTCCATGGCACGGATGAAATCCAGAGATCGGCGACGGTCGCCCTGATGAATACCATACGGGTTATTTAGGTACAATACAGGATCTTTGCCCGACCGGAATTGGATGCCCTGATGGTGAGACGGTAGAAATCCATTGCCCCAGCTGGCCGAATTGAGAGGCTGTGCACTTCCTCCCTTGCTGATGAGCACGATGAAGGCTGGCAAATTCTCATTCTCACTACCCAATCCATAACTGAGCCAGCTTCCCATGGATGGACGACCGGCAAGCTGAGATCCAGTTTGCATGAAAATGACGGCTGGTTCATGATTAATTGCCTCTGTGTACATGGACTTTACGATACACAGCTCATCTACGATCTTTGCAGTATAGGGAAATAGATCACTTACCCAGGCTCCGCTGGCACCGTATTGGCGAAAGGGGAAGATGGATTTAACCAGGGGGAAAGTGGATTGTTCGGTGACCATGCCCGAGTTACGCTGAGTGCCTTGTACGGAAGGAGGAATCTCCTGACCGTGCCATTTTTCCAAAGCCGGCTTGTAATCAAATGTTTCCAGTTGTGACGGCCCACCGCTCTGAAATAAATATATGATGCGCTTTGCTTTAGCTGGCAAATAAACAGAAGAATCTGAGGGGTATCCAAGGAGATTGCCCAGAGCCATGGCACCGAGGCCCATGGATGAGTTTTTCAGAAATTGCCGTCGGGATGTCTGCCAGGGATCCATGTCATTTTTTCATTTGTGCCTCATAAGTATTAAGAAGATTATGGGCCGTGATTGCCAAAGCAGCCAACTCAGCACTTCGGTTGGTTTCTATCCGGGTCTCGCCAAATTGCAGGTACTTCTGATAGTCTCCATCTTTTTGCAAAAGCGACAGTTCTTGTCGGAAGAACTTTTCCATACGATTCGACTCTTCCGGTACCGGAACCCTCGTCATGATCTTACGAAAAATGCGTTGTAGGGCTAAGTTGATGTCATCAATCTGCTCTAATTCCTGACTGGCGAGAACACGCGCTGCTTCTACATAAGTTGGATCATTTAATAAGGCCAGGGCTTGCTGAGGTGTGTTCGTCTGTTTTCTTTGCACCGAGCAAAAACTTCGATCTGGAACATCAAACATCAGCATAGAAGGAGGAGGAGCAGTTCTTTTCCAGATCGTATAAAGACTTCTTCGGTATAGCCCATCACCCGGCTTTTGGAGATAGGGATATCGCCACGATTTGTTGCTGATCTCATCCCAGAGTCCCTCCGGCTGGTAAGGGTAGACGCTAGGGCCTCCGATCCTGTGCACCAGCAGTCCACTGATGGCTAGAGCATTATCCCGAATCATCTCAGCCGTAAGTCGCCGACTGGGACCTCGTGCGAGCCATTGGTTTTGCGGATCCTTATTGAGTGAGATTGAATCCGCAATACTAGACCTTTGATAAGCTTCTGAAGTGAGTATGATCCGATGCAGACGCTTTATGTCCCAACCTGTCCGGATGAAGTAGTGAGACAACCAGTCCAGCAAATCAGGATGAGATGGTAATTGACCCTGTGCGCCGAAGTCTTCCGCAGTTTTTACCAGTCCAGTTCCAAAATGCTGCTGCCAGATGCGATTGACAAAAACCCTAGCCACCAAAGCATTCTGATCCAGAAAGAGCCATTCTGCCAGACCTAACCGGTTCTTGCGAAGATCATCAAATGGCACCCCCAGGCTGCTTGGAATACCCGGCTCCACTTCTTGGCCTGGCAGGTCATATCTTCCTCTATTCAATACGAACGTCTTTCTCGGTCGAGCAGCATCTCCCATGGCCATGATCTCCGGGATTTCGTTCTGGATAGCATTCAGCTCCATTCGAGCAGCTGTCAGTTGCTGATGAGCTGAATTATAGTCCTGGTCAAGGTTTAGAACTGAAAACTCGTTGATCAAGTCCTTTGAAGTGGTGTGCAGATCTGTTTTTAAAGGATCGAAATCATATCGAACCTCCAAAGCGGACAGTCGTCCATTGAAGATTTTGACATCATCTATCGCACCTCCCTTGAAGTTCTTGATCTTATCGCGGTATCCGAGTCTGAATCCAGCGAAGCCATAGGTGTGTATGTCAGGCTCATAGAGAATATCTTTATAGAGGTTGTCTCTATAAATTTCTTTGTTGACACGCTTCCCATCAACGAAAAATTGAACACCAGCCGCCTTACCAGAGCCATCGTAGGTGATGACAATATGACTCCATTCCTCTGGAGCAAGAGCATTATGAGAAATTACTTCTATGCTATTGTTTGGCCAGCTGTGGGCCATAATGAACCTGAGCCGGTTGTCCTGTAAGTGAAGGGAATAACCCTTGTAACCAAGCCGGAGATCTTCGCAGTGTGTGAAGATGCCAGCGTGATCATACTCCTTTGCAGGCTTGATCCAAAGGCTAACGGAGAATGGATCATAACGACCATACCAGCCGACCTTTTCACCAAGGAGGACGTAGTTGTAATCCTCAACGAGAAAGGCTTTCCCTCTGATCCCGGATGAAAACCTGGGTTTAACGATCTCAGCTGGAGGCGCTGCAGAAACTTCGTTGGTCAGAATTATCTCTGCACTGTTTGTGTCTGGTAGTTGATCGAAGGAATGATAAGCCACTAACTTATTGCGGTAGACGTGTTCCACCTGAGTTTGGACTAATCTGGTGTCCGCATTAGCGGAGTGGTGAGCATCAAGATCTTGCAAGACCATTTCGCCTTGATTGACCTTGTTATTGAAAAACTCCAGAAGGTCTGCTTGTTCTTGATTTGAAAGCAAAAGGGCTGGACCTGGAGTTTGATCCGGACCATATACAGCAGTGCCTAGTTCATCCGTCTGGTTGAAAAAGGCAAATAACTGATAATATTCTTCCTGAGTAATGGGATCAAATTTGTGATCATGACAGCGTGCACACTCAATGGTCAGGCCGAGAAAAGCTTTGCCGAAAGTGTGAACCCGGTCAGCAACATACTCGGTGCGATATTCTTCGAAGACGATTCCGGCTTCAGAATTTCGACGATGAAGACGGTTGAATGTTGTGGCAAGAGTGCTTTCAACATTCGATTCGGGTAGAAGATCTCCAGCAAGCTGCCATGTGACAAATTGATCATATGGCATGTTTTGGTTAAAAGCTTTGATAACCCAGTCTCGCCATGGCCATACTTCACGGTGTTTATCATCAAGATAGCCATCACTATCTGCATACCGGGCGACATCCATCCAATCGGCAGCCATACGTTCACCATAGGAATCACTAGACAGCAATCTATTCAAGACTATCACAAATGCACTGTCAGATTTGTCTTGAACAAATGCATCAATTTCTTCCAGGGTAGGGGGGAGACCGGTAAGGTCAAATGACGCTCTTCGTATGAGAGACTCTTTTGCAGCTTTAGCAACCGCCTTTAGATTCTTTACTCTTAGCTTTTCATCGATGAAGTAATCAACCGGATGATGGTGATCGGGTGGCAGGTTCCGCAGGTCGAGAGGTTGATAGGCCCAGTGTTCCTTGTATGGAGCACCTTGTTCTATCCATTTGAGGAGCACTGCTTTCTCATAGTCGGAAAGCGACTGTTTGGATTCCGGAGGTGGCATGCGTTCACTTTCCTCATGGTGTAAGATCTTATGAATCAATTGACTCCTGTTAACTTTTCCTGGTGCAATGATGTGCATTCCTCTTTTACTGTCAGATTTCTTCCGTGAATCTTGGCCAAGATCAAGACGAAGCGATGCTTTCCGGTTGGAGGGGTCCGGGCCGTGGCAATTGAAACACCGGTCTGATAGTATAGGTTTTACATGAAAGTTGTAGTCAATCTCCCTAGGTAGGGTGGAAGCAAGAGCAAGGATTTCTTCTGGTACTTTAATCTTAGTCTGGCAGGAATGACAGAGAAGTACGATCAGGGTCAGCCAAAGTCCAACTGTCCCACGACAAGATCTCAATAAGTGGGAACCTGGTTTTATCATTTTACTAAAGATAGAAAAACGGAGCATGGTCTGGACTTGAAAAGACCCTATCCATTTCCAAATATCTCCTGTAAACTAGATGAAGAATTTGTACATTCTAGGCAAAACCTTGGATATGATTTCGAAGAATAGACGAACTTTTTTAAAAGGAGCTTCCCTGGTAGCAGGTTGGTTTGGTTTTAGCGTTGCCGCTAAGCCGGCAGAAACCGTGCTGAACCGCATGCTTGAGAACGAAGCTGTCCGCCCTTCGGCTCAAGATAGTGTAATTGGTTTGCGGAAGGATCCGATTGAGCAGGTAAAGGTGGCTATGCTGGGATTGGGAAATCGTGGGACCGGTCAAGCGAAATTGGTCAATGCCCTATTTCCAACTAAGGCTAGGATTACGGCATTATGCGATATCCGGCCTCAACAAGTGGAAAAGAATCTGGCCATGGTGAAGCAGGAAGGTCAGAACCCTGCTACTTATTCAGGATCTGAAGATGCATGGAAGGAGATGGTGCACAGGGATGATATTGACCTGGTGATTATCTGCACCCCCTGGGAAGACCATGTACCAATGGCACTATACTGCATGGATCAGGGCAAGCATGTGGCAGTTGAAGTTCCTGCAGCCTGGACACTTGACGAATGCTGGGCTCTGGTAGATAAAGCTGAAGAAACTCAGCTGAATTGTATGATGCTGGAGAATGTTTGCTACGGAGATGAGGAGCTCTGGGTCTTGAACATGGTGCGGCAGGGTGTCTTTGGGACACTTACCTACGGTGAAGCAGCCTATATCCACAATTTGCGAGATAGTCTTTTTAGTCCGGGCCATTACTACAAAGACTGGAGGATTCGGCACAATGCTGCACAGGATGGTAATCTTTATCCCACGCATGGATTGGGGCCGGTTGCTCAATATATGGACATCAACCGGGGAGATAAATTTGACACCCTTGTCTCTATGAGCAGCAAGGAAGCCAGTCTCTCCGAGGTAGCCAGAACCCTCCCCGCGGATCATGCATACTATCAACACGACAAGTTTGCGCATGGGGATATGAATAATACGTTGATCAAGACGGCCGAAGGCAGAACCATTTTGGTCCAACATGATGTAGTGACGCCGAGACCATACAACCGGATCAATGCCTTGGCGGGAACAAAGGCCTACCATGAAGGATACCCCAGCCGTTTATCTATTGCCGGAAAAGGACATGATTGGCTGGATGAGGAGAGCTATGCTGAATATCGAGATAACTACCGTCACCCGATTTGGCAAAAGTTGAATGATGGGATCAATCAGCATGGCGGGCATGGTGGTATGGACTTCGTGCAAATTTTCCGTCTGATTGACTGCCTCAACAATGGTTGGCCGCTGGACATGGATGTGTACGATGCGGCGGCTTGGTCCTGTCTGATTCCGCTAACCAAAATCTCTATTGAACTGGGTAGTATTCCAGTTAAAGTGCCAGACTTCACCAGGGGAGAGTGGAAATCAAAAAGGGATTTGGGAATATTTGCAAATGTTTAACTCAATTTAGATTTTGATCTTTCGAAAAACTAAACCTGAAAGCATGAAACTAATTATCTGGCTTTTGATAGGTCTGGCCGCAGGTGCGCTAGCCAAGAAGATTTCGCCACAGCAGGAACGGCCAGGCTGGGTGTCCAGCATGATTGTCGGTATTATCGGAAGTTTGCTGGGAGGTTTTCTTTTTGGCATCATCGGTATCCAGAGTACTTCTTTAGTCGGCGGCTTCATCTTCGCCCTGATTGGGTCTGTTATTTTTTTGTGGCTTTACCACCGGTATTTGTCAGAAAAGATTGATCTGGGGATTTGAATGCGATTAGGTAAACTTCCGCAGCCAGTTAGCTAAGTAGGGATCATAAACAAAAATTTCCTTGTTATCCTTGCCTAGCTCCTCGTAAAGAAGCTCTTTGTCCAAGAGAGCCCTTAGGGCCTGTGCTGCTGAAGATTGAGCCATTTTGTAGCGGTTGAGAAATTCCTTTTCATTGACACTCGCGACTTTCTTTTCGTGGGCAATTGCAGACAATAAATGCCATTGGTTGTTACTCAAGGCTGCTCTGAGTTGAAGGTAATTGGGTTCGTAGGAAAATAAAATTTCCTTTTTGACCTGTTCTACTTCGGTTAGAACAATGGTTCGATTCTTCTTGGCAAAAAGCCGATTGCAAAAATACTGGGTGTAAAATGTGTGCCCCTCTGTCCAGTCTAATATCTCATCTACAAACTCTTGTGAAATTTTTTGCCTTCTGTCAGCGAAATTTTTGGCAATGAATTCACCATAAATCTGAGGATCCAGCTTTGCTAATTTTAATTGATCGACCGCATGATAAAAAGGCTTTTGCGGCTTGGTAAAAAGGTCTGACAAGAGACGACGTTGGCTACCGGAAAAGAGGAAATGAATATTTGGCATTTTATGAAGATATCCCCGTAATGTCGCATCAATTATACTGGGAATTTCATAATTACTGATCTGTTGAAATTCGTCAATTGAGATTTGCACTTGCTTGCCAAGCGAATTTAACATCCTGATCAAAACATTCAATGTCTGTTGAATCTGTTGAGCATCTTTGATCTGAATCTCGATGGATGGGATATTGGTAACCGGATCAAAGGTGATACTAGGCCGTAAATTGGAAAAGAAGTTTCCAAGCCGCGAAACAATTTGCTTCCTACTCTTCTCAACCGTAGTAATGCTTGCTGATATTAGTTTGGCTACAAATGCTTCATCATTCATGGTGTTCTGTACATCAACATAGATGCACATTCCCTTTCTTCTTTTCTTGAGGATATGATGGAAGTGATGGATGAGACCGGTTTTTCCGAGTCTTCGCATAGAGTAGAGCATCACATAACGTCGATTCGAAAAGGCCTCAAGCAAAGAGGATAACTCGGACTCTCGATCACAAAATAGTTCGGGTCCTCGATAATCGTATATCAGAAAAGGATTTGCCAGTGAACTTGTCATTTATGTATCATTTAATATGTAACGTAATATATGAAACATTAAATATGATAACATAGTTCAAAAGACACTGCTCTTAGACCTGATTCACAAACAGACTTGGTTTTAATGAGACTACGGCCTGTAGCTGTCGTCAGATGGATTTAAAGATTTAGCTTCTTAGCCATATCCTGAGAGATGACGTTTTTGAAAGATCTTTCCAGCTGAGGATTACGGCTGAAGAGATCCTTTAGCTCCTCCTGGCTCCAACGGAGCATTTTGGAAGGTTGAGTAGTAATTACATCTGCATTTGCCCTCTGTCCAAGACTGAAACTCCGTTCACCGATGAAGTAGCCATCACTCAGTTCCACCTCACGGTGTGGACCTAACACCACTTTTGCTTTACCATTGTAAATAAAGTAGATAGACTCAACCACTGAATCCTTACTTAAGAGTTTGATGTTCTTGGCAAAGTTGACCCATTTCGCACTTTTGATCAATTTGAAAAATTGGAAAGGTGTGAGACTGGAAAAAATAGCCTGATAGATTTCCTTTTCTTCCTTGTTGAAGGAGATCTTTTGATGCCGTGCATAGAGGTAGATCAACATGACACCGTTGATGATGATCAGAATGCATTCCGTCATGATATCCAGCCAGAGTGGATCGGCTGGGAATATGAAATAGTAAAATGCATAGCAAATCGAAGAAACGATGGTGAGTGTACGTAACACGATGATCGAACTCGAGCTAAATGCCGCGACGGACAAGCCAAAGGCAGAAGCAAAGAGCAGATAGGAAGGCCAGGATTCCATATTGTAACGGTTAAAGCATTGTATTGTTAGGTCATCATACGACAGTCATTGCTTTGGCTGGGGCCATGAGGTGGATCAGTCAGATTCATCTGAATATTTTTCGTTGTATCCGCTGTCACACCTTCTAAACTAAAGAATTCATTTTGAAGAATGAACGGTGGCTGCTCTATCAACAGATCCATCTCATTTCGGAAATTGATTGTGATCATATCATAATCTTCGAAACCGCTTTAAATGGAACTAGGATCAAGTCCCTTTGCACACAGCTTTTCGGCACGTTCAGCTCAAGTATCTATAACTCAAAATGGTGGAAAAATGAAGATTAAACAATGTCTGTTACTGGTAGCAGTTTGGTTGATCGCGACAATGTTTGTTAGTGCTCAAAATGATCAGTTTGAGCTTGTAGGACGATGGTCCTATGGTGTGCAAACAGAAATTCAACTGGTAAACGACACAGCATATGTCGGCAGCGGTGCGCTGATCATTAAAGCCAATCTGGAAGATGTAAATCATGTTATTGAGTTGGCTCAGATAGACCTAGGGCATTTCATCCGTGATTTTGTCATGGTCGATCAATATATCTACGCGATCACAGGTGACACATTATTTACGGTTGATATTTCTGGTGGTGATATGAATATCGTACAGGCGTCATCGATCGATCTTGCGTCCAGAGATATCTTCTACGGAAATGATCGACTCTTTGTTTGCGCCTGGGAGCGAATGCACATTTATAGTATCACAGATCGAGCGAATCCAACCTTTACTAGTCGGATTGATACGGAGGACCTGCAATTTAGAAATCTGGGCTTCAAAGGAGATTATGTCTATGGCAGTACCAGAGATGATCAATACGATTCACTAATTATCGTTGACATTTCCGATCCTCTATCTCCAAGTCTTATTAATGTATTTGTGACAACAGACGGCTATATCAATTTTACGTTCGGAATGGATAGTCTTCTTTATGTTGGATCAAGGGACAGCCTCTTTATCTTCAGTATCGAAGACCCCGTAGATCCTCAGTTGATCCGTACAATTTCCACTGGTTGGCTTTATGATTGTACCATAAGTTCTGGCATTGCTTACTTTTCGGCTCAAGGACATGGTGTGAGGTTGTTTGATGTAGCCAATCCAGTTGATCCACGGTACATCACCAATCTGCGTGGTTGGTCATGTGAAGTTAGAGTTCACGGTGAGCACGCTTTTGCCATGTGTGAGACTGGCGGACCAATTCAGGTGCATGATGTCTCAGATATCAACACACCTGAGTTATTAACGGAAATTCTCCTAGGTGATCGAATATTTCAGTTGGAACTTTGGGAGGACCTTGTCATCATCTCGGGTGGGCATCTATTGACTGTGTTGGATGCAGGAGACCTGAGCAATATTCATAGTCTGTCTACGGTACCGGTAGAATATACCGAAGGCCTTGACATGAAAGATTCGATAGGATTTGTAGCCAATGATGAGGGATTCCTGATTGTTAACTTCGGTGATGGATCTAGTCCAGTCATTATCTCAGAAACGAATACTCCTGGCCGGGTCAGGTATATTGAAGCTCAAGAAAACTACCTTTTTCTTAGCAGTGACCGCGACGGGATAAGGGTCTTCGATGTTACTAATATTGAAACTCCCGTGCAAACAGACAGCTTCATGACAGAGTCTTCCTTTGGTGTGATAGAATTATTCGGGAATTTACTTTTCGCCTGGCAGGACGATTTTGGGATACGCGTCATTGACGTGAGCGACAAGACTAATCTCTTGATGGTGGATTCCATTCCTTATGGAGGCAGGGCGAATGCAATGTTTTCCCATGATTCCCTATTCTATTTCTCCCGTAATGGATTCTGCAATGTAATTGATCTGACTGATCCCAACTTTCCCACGATTGAGTCACTTGATATCTCTTGTTCCACTCCGGTTGGTATAGTGATCCAAGACGGCATATACTATTCTGCACAGCAGTACAATGGACTTTATCTGTATGATCTAGATGATCCGGTTCAACCTGATTTCATCGCTCGTTATGACGATAACCGGAGGATTATTGACATCGAGGTACGGGGTGACTACATCTATATTTCTGATTTTGAAGCCGGTCTGATTATTTTGGAGTACACTGGTGCGTCAACTTTGAGCCAATTTCCGAATGATCCGAAAGCTGGAGAGATTCGAACCTGGCCAGATCCGTTTGAGGATGAACTCTTCCTGGAACTTCGAAGTCAGGTATCTTCTTCTGGTGTGGTGTCGATCCATGACATGAATGGTCTACTGGTTTGGTACAGGAAGTTTGAGGATTTTGTCAACCCGCAAAGCATCGATCTCAGTGATTTGCCAGGTGGAGTTTACGTTATCTTGGTGAAAACTCCAGATCGTCTAAATGCTAAAGTTATCACGAAAATGAATTGACTCCTGTCGTGTCGCTAATGAGGAGATGGCTGAGAATCCAGATCGGAGATCACTTCCTTCAACTTCTGGTAGATAAGAGGTCCCGTCTCCGGTCCTACCGAATTGATCTCACCATAAGGTGACTTAGTTTCACCATAAAGAAAGGGTTCCTCTTGATCCCATTCGCTCTTGGGTATGATGTACCCTATCATATCATTAGACAAACCGATGCTAAAGCTAAATTCATCTGAGATCAGCGAGCGAAGGGGAGGAACTTCCATGGGATCGATTTCATAATCGCGACCAGGAGGAGCCTCTACACCCCCATTCAGGATCTCCGGATAGAGCTCTCCGGGATAATGGAGGAAACTGGCCGGACCCAATCGCCAAAATGTCACTTCGGTACGCATTTTCATCCAACTGCTGTACCCACGATCCAGAACTCTCAAGGCAGAACCCAATCGAAATAGTGGGTTATCCATGGGTATTTCAAATGTGAGCGCTCGGACCGATATAGCTCCTCTATCGATCGAACTGGTTTGATTGGTATCAGCGAGTGCCCGAAGACCAAGAGCAGCCAACTGGTAACCCTGTGCACGTGCCTTATCAAAGGATGGAGTAGTGTATAATGTATCTGAAAAAGGATCTTCGATGACAAAGGAGGGAGAGCTGGTCATTAGCCCTCCTATAGCCCCATTGACGAAGATCGCTGTGCCACCGAGCCCACTTACCGCTAGAGAATCATCATGGTAGAGGCCCTGTTCAAGACCCTCCCTGACATAATGAGGAAAATCAGAAGTAAGGAGCAGATTCTTGTTCCACAGGGTCTCAGGATGATTGGCCCAATTAAAGATGACACCCAGAGTCGTATCCATATTTAAATCGACGGCATGCATCAGGCGAATTCCAGCGTCCATCACATAGGGCCTCCTGGAATCCTCCACCAGATGCTCAGCGCCGTTGAGGTCTTGGGCAAATACGATTCTAGCTGCTGTCAATCTATCTACCGCTGTCAAGACAGCATCAATCGATGTTTGGATGATCAGCTTACGATAGTCTTCATCTACACCGGATGAATAATCTCCTGGGCCCCAAAGTCCGATTACATCCGGTCCTTCATGTCCATGGGTGCAGCTTACTATCGTATAGCTGACACCTGCAGCAGCAGGAATGCCCTTTCGAATGGAAATCACTTCATCACTACCCAGGCCAATGAGATCCAAAACCACTAGTGCAATTCGCGACCGGCCATCATCAATCACCATACAACGGGCCCATAGATCGTCATGTACACCTTGTGCCGGTCGCCTGTTTTGAAAGCCTGCAATCCACACTGGATCAAAGCGGCCGTTTCCATTTCGATCGACAAAAGAATCTCCGGCGTCCGGTTCATATCTGGCATTCCTATTTGTGTCATTCCAGGTGTCCGGAACTTCAGGAGTGATCTTTAGTGCCGAGAATCCTACCCGGATGGGGTTAGATTCCTCATTTGAAAGGTGCAGATCCACTTCATAACCAGGATGACGATCTTTAGTTACGATTCGGAAGTATAAAATCAAGGAAATGAAGATGACTCCAATTCCGATTACAATTGTTTTTAACCACTTGATCATCAGAAGTTCATGTTACGATAAGAAAGTTTTACCTCAAAGAGTAATTTTTATTTTTAGTTTCAGATCGCGTCATAAAGGGCAACATGGGGTGCGACGGGCTAAAAATTAAGATTTTGCAATCATAATCCTTGCTGAAGATGATAGGAATAAGAACTCTTTTTCTTTGCCTGGGGATGGCAATGAACTATTCTTTAACCGGTCAGGTGGAGATTGACCTTCCTCTTTCCAAGGTTGATGAATCAATCAGTTGGGACGGTGCGGAGCGTAAATACCATTCTTCGTATTGGAATACTCCAGTTGTTTCAAATGTATCAAAGCCAACATTAGCGGTATACCAGGCTGATGAGCCTAATGGTACAGCGGTGATCATCTGTCCTGGTGGAGGTCTTTATGCGTTGTCCATCGACAGCGAGGGGAATGATGTGGCCAAATGGCTGAACAAGAGGGGGTTTACTGCCTTTGTCCTGAAATACCGATTGGTGCCTACTAATGGCGATGCTACTGCCGAGATTGCCCAGGATGGCGCGAATGTGCTGACAAAAGCGGGTATGATCCTGCCCTTGGCGGTGGAAGATGGATTAAATGCCATTCGCCATGTAAGAGAAAACGCTGGCAAATATCAGGTTGATCCCCAGAAAATCGGCATAATTGGCTTCTCAGCAGGCGGAGCAGTTACCATGGGAGTTACTTATGCTTACGATAAGCTAAGCCGACCGGATTTCATTGGACCAATCTATGCCTGGATGGATGTTGTTGGAGAAAAGGAGCCACCGTCTGATGCACCTCCCTTATTTGCACTCTGTGCCAGCGATGATCCCCTTCAATTGGCACCAGCTAGTGTAAAGCTGTATTCCGATTGGCTGGCAAAGGAAATACCGGCGGAATTGCATATGTATTCTAAGGGAGGCCACGGCTTTGGTATGAGAAAGCAGAACCTTCCAACCGACTTCTGGATTAATCGATTTTCGGATTGGCTCACTGCACAAGGATTTACTAAGGAGTAGGATGCAGATGCAAAGAGAGGTGGGGAAACACGTATATGTAGAGGGTAGATTCAAGCGATTATTCCTGAGTTTTTCGATAACACTCTTCATAATCAGTGCGATACAAGCGCATTTGCTGACTCAGGATGGACTTTACCTAACTTTTCACAAGACTTAACATTTGCTTTAAGTGCATCGTATAGGATTCTCTGGAATCCTGGCGATGCCTTTTTATTTTCTCACCTTGCTGATCGATTTAGTACTCTCTTCCATAATAATTCACGCCTCTGCGACGTATTAATTGCCGATTGCTTCAGCTGAAGCACCATAACTCAGAATTATCCATATGAACACACTCTGTCGACAGCTCACCTGGGCTGCCTTGTTGAGCGCTTTTCTTTTCTGGCCAAACTTGAATCATGCACGGACAGAAACCTTATCCCATACAGATTCCAGCCAATGGAATGTCACTCCCGAATTTGGATTCTTTTTCTCGCAGCAGAGTTATAGTGAGTATCACAAGGGCGGGGGATTAAGCTCGTTGGCTCTATCGCAAGAAATCGGACTTCGCAATGACTATTCTAATCGCAACCTCCATTTCGAGAATGAATTCAGTATCAAATATGGTATGATCAAAGTTGCAGATAATCCCATTCAGAAAAGTGAGGACCGACTTGAGATCAATGCCAGACTACGAAGAGATATCGATGAGAATCTGCAGATATCTGCCCTTTTTGATCTAAAGACTCATCTACATGACATCTACCAGTTGGACAAGCAAGGAAGACGTGTGAAATTAACCGGTAATTTTTTTGCCCCAGCTTTCATTCATCTGGGATCAGGCATAGATATTTCAACGAACGACAATAAGTTCAATATTTATTACTCACCGTTGAACAGTAAATTTACAATCGTGACCAATGACCTTTTGGCACCTCAATTCTTGAAAGGCGATCAGGAATCAAATTTTCGACACGAATTGGGTTCACTACTCAGACTTGAGTTGAAAAAGACACTTGTGGAGAATATTTCTATTCACTCTCATGGCACTCTTTTCACCAACCATCTGGAAGACTTTGGAGTATTCGATGTTGAACTGGAAGGCAAATTAAAGTTTAAGGTGAACAAATTCTTCAACGTAAACCTGCTAGCTCATTTTGTGTATGACGAAGATATTCTCTTCGATGTGAGTGATGATGAGGGTAATATCGAACAAATGCCACGTGCTCAGTTTAGGGAGATTTTGAACCTGGGAATATCTCACAATCTTTAGGATAAAAGAATATCTCTCACAGCAAGCTATAATTTCGAAATGGTGAAATGTTTGGCCTGGTGAAGATCAGCATCAATCACCAGATGATAAATGCCAGGACTCAAGCCTGAGAGATCAAGGAACGAATTTCGATCAACCTGAACACTCATTAGGAGACGACCTAAAGGGTCAATGAGTCTAATGAAGGTAGGGGTTGATAGCTCATGTTGTACAAGCAAATGGTCATTTACGGGATTGGGTCCAATTTTGATCCTGGACAGATCCTCTTGCTCATTGTTTGAGGTGATTTGAACCATTGCGGTATCAAGATCAGTAATTTGCACATGATCTATTTCCAAAGAATGTATCGCCCCGTATTCTGCTACGATTTGGAATTGATTAATTTCGGTCCAATCAAAAGCTCCTATAGGTTCAAACCATGCATTGTCCCAAGCCCCGTGCTCGCTAAATGAGGATAATGGCAAGTGCAGGTGCTGCCATTCACCATTCCAGTTTGCGGAGGCTTCATCGACCACATAACGCATGCGCCATGGGCGGTCACTTTCGCTGAGTTTGCTGTCGATAAACCGAACATCAAAGCTCAGTCCGGGTATGGTGCTTCTTACAAAGAAGTCTAAAGCAAAGCCTTCTTGGGCAAGACGGGTGAAGTTTCGGATAGGCCGGAAGTTCATACTGATGGCATCGTATTGATTGGCCTCCTCCCAGCTTAAGTGAAAATTTCCAAGGGCGGGAAATGATTCTTGATAGAAGTTCTGCCGGCCTCCATACCCTGATTCGACGAGACCCTGACCAATAAAATCATCGTAAATAATAAGGCCAGTGCTATCAGCAATCTTAGTATACTCGGTTTGATCAGGAACATCCAAACCAAGCGCTTCCAAAAGTGGAATACTAAGATCATGTTCAAACAAATCATTTCCACCAGCATTAAATAGTCCAAAGCCATTATGGTAATCCCATGTTGTCCAAGGAATGTCCTTTTCTTCCAGGTATGTTCTGACGAGGCGGTACCACTCCACTCTGTCATCCGCCGGGCTATTGGGGATAAATACTCCAAACTCCCCACAATATACCGGTAGACCTCGTTCATCTCGGAAAGCTACTGCAATATCGATGAGCTCTCTAACACGTTGTGCTGTGCCCTCATAGGGGTAAGCGGCATGGTTGAAAGCCACCCACGTACCATCTAAGCTGGGTGGCAGCGAGGGCATACTAGTGGGATCGTGTGGAAATGGAACATTAGCAAGGGGTTGCATAGATGGTGTGACCCAGGTAGCTCCCTGATGAGTGAAAAGGAATGGATCATAGAAATGAAAAGTATAGATCAAATTGTCATCGCCCAGATCAGGTATGGCTTCCAGATTCCGATAGCTGTTCCAACCAGCCCCTCCGACAACAATTGTATGACTCTTGTCTATCACTCGAATCGCATCAATAACTCTTTTTTGGACTTTGTTCCAAACTTCATCGTCAATTCCATGAGGTTCGTTGAAAACCTCGTAGAGCAAGTAATTGGAACGATTTGCATACCGTTCAGCCAATTGCGTCCAAACTTTGAGCAGAGGATTCTCGATCGAAGGAAGGGTGTTCTCGTTCACGTCAAAGCTGTGGTTGTCCAAGATTAAGTAAATCTCGAGTTCTTCCGCCCAATCGATGACCTGGTCAAGAAAGGAATAAAACAATGGATCGACAACATATTCCGGTGCCCCATTGGTCATACCATGCATATTGATAGGAAGTCTTATCACGTCGCATCCCAGCGATTTGATTTGCTCCAGGTCCGTATAGGTGTAGCGAGAAAACTGGATACTACCAACCGCATCAGCTTGAAACCACCTTGTCAAATTCACCCCTCGGTTAAAAGGGACCTTCTGTGCAGTTGAAGGTAAAGTGACTGTTGTCAACAACAGAATTGGAACCCAGCGCATAATGGTGTCTATCATCGATGAACAAAGTTACAAAGTAAATAAGCTGGTGCTGCAGAGCTGTGAAAGTCTCCTTTGCCATGCAGAAAGTCCCCTACTGAACCAGAACAGTGGCACTCTTCCAACCCAGGTGTGTTTGCAACAATAGGGTGTAGGCACCCGGCACTGGACTGGTCAGTCGTACATTGTGTCGATATACTTCCACCTGCTCTTGCTGATCAAGATAGACCAGAAGACCTTGCTCGTCGTACATCCGCAACTGGATGTCGCCCGGTTGAGAGAGTGACGCGGTAACCAGGAAATTACCCTTATTGGGATTGGGGTGTATGTTCAAATTTTGAATGCCTAATTTCGAAGGCCGGTGCTGAAGACTGATCTGATCGGCTGTAGCAAAGATTTCTATTTGATTTTCAATAACTGCCATGCAGTTGTCCCCTTCTGCCATCATTCCAACTGAATAAGTACCTTCTTGACTAAATGTAAGGTGAGCTTGATTGAGTTCAGTCAGAACCTGGGTCTGACCTGGACCTTCCACAAACCATTCGACCCGTTCCGGGACTGGCCATGAGATTTCAACCGCTGTTATGCTTTCATTAATGACTCCTTGTGAGGGTAATAAGAATTGGGGTGTAAAAACATCTTCAGATTCGCTGACTTCGACTTGCGTGCTTTCCTGGCAGCCAAGATCATTCACCGCAGTGATAGAGTATTTCCCTGCTCTGCTGAGGTTAAATGATGATCCGACATGAATTTCGCGGTTATTCAAAGCCCAGTAGTAGGTCAGACTGGAATCTGTAAACTTAATGGGAAAGGTTTCGCCTTGGCACAGGAAGAGAGAATCTTCCATTGGCCAGGTAGGTTGGAATGCAGGGGCTTCGTCCAAGACCAGGGTCTCGCTTATATAACACAATTTTGCATCCGATACCCGCACATCATAGTTGCCTCCTCTCAGTGAACCTAGAAAGTTGGTATTCTGACCGGTCGACCACGTATAATGATAAGGAGCCGTTCCGCCCAAAATGATGATCTCAAGGTATCCATCTGCAATATCGGGACAGCTCGGTTGAAGCGCAGCCAAAACATCGATACTCATATTCGAACTGGGAGCAGAAAGCTCAATATCAAAGGTATCGCTACATTGCTGATCAATTGTCTGGACAACAACACTGTAAATCCCTGTTGTAAGATTGGTCCAGAAGGGATCAGCGGTCCAGCTTGAGTCATTAAGCAGAAATCGTGTTTCCAAGTCATCTCCCTGATCGAGCCTGATCCACCCGTCTGAAAGATCACATGAAGTGGGGTCACTGATCTTCCAATCAGTGGCTTCGATAAGCGACGTGGAATCAATTTGTAAGTTGGGAAGGTTGAGTACACATGTGGGTTCCGCATTATTGCGCACAGAAACATGATATGAACCTGGCGGAAGATCTTCAAACAAACCATCATTTTTCCAGGTGCCATGGTCTAAGCTGTATTCCAAATTCGCAGTATTCTCTGCCTTGATCACAATCTGACCCGGTCGATCATCACAAAGTCGATAAGGCCTTACTTCGATATTATCGATTACTGGCTGTTCAATGCTACCCAAATCGAATACTCTCCCGAAGACAGTAAAGCAAGTATCGGCAGGACTCCTTACCGCCAGAGTATATCGACCCTGTGCCAACCCGAGAAAAGTGGCATCATCTTGCCAATTGGTACCTCCATCAAGGCTGTATTCGAAAAATTGATTTGCATTTGATTCGATAGTAATGGAGCCATCATTGCGGTCGCAGGCGCTCGGTTTCATTATAACGATCTCGTTCAGCTCCACGGGTATGACATCACCCACTGTCGCAGTGATCATTTGGATGCAGCCATTCTGCTCAGCTCTCACAGAGATTTCGTATTTACCTGTATGGAGCTCATCGAACTCTGAAAAAGACTGCCAGCTTATACCACCATCAATGGTGTATTCCACCTGGTCTTTCAGACTACCAATTACTTGAAGCCCCACTAAGCCATCATTCGCCATGCAATTTGATGGATCTGTGGTGGTGATCTGATCAACAGAAAATCCCTGCTCCAGAAGGATCCCCGTTCCCCCGACAATATAGTTACATGATGATCCGATTGTTCTTGCGAAAACAGTATATTGACCAGTAGCCAGATCCTGAAATATTGGATCCAGTTGCCAGTTGAATTTGTCCAAGCTGTATTCCAGATCATCCGAAAGATCTCCAGAGATTACGATGCTACCGTCAGGTAGGTCACAATTTGACTGAGGGTTGCTCTTCAAAGCTATCTGGATCAACGGTTGTAGAAAGGGCTCCAGCAATACATCACTATAGATTTTACTGGGACATGTTTGACCTGATTCCCTTATCATCACGGTATAGAGGCCTGGAAAAAGTTGATCGAAAATGGGAGAACCCCTCCAGGAGTTTCCAGCATCAATGCTGAATTCCATTGCATCGGGACTTTCTGTAATGATCTCTATGCTGGCATTGCTGGAGGAACAATCCGAAGCAGGTGAGGTCCGAAGGGAGAAACTTGAGGAGGTCTTAGAGCTGTCACCGACGCTGTACATTCCCAGTAGATGATGACAATCGGGTGATGATCTAACGATTAATTCATAACTGCCGATCCAAAGTCCTTCAAAAAATGGCTGGGATTGAAAGGTGAGACCACCGTCGATACTGTATTCAAAGTACTCGCTCAGTGAGTCAAGATCTATAAATATTTTTGCGGTGGCTGTTGAGCATGGGGACGCTTCGACCAATCTTACTTCATGAACAGCAGCGATCACACTTTGATCAAAGGCACATTCCGAAAGTGTATTGATGGTGACGACATCGGTGAGACTGCACCCATTGTAATCGGTGACCGTGACCTGGTAGGCGGAGCCGTTGCCGGTCAGTCCGGACAGGTCTTCGGTGGTTTCACCATTCGACCATAAATAAGAGTAGGGGCTAGTACCACCGCTAACGGTGAGGTCAGCGCTGCCGTCGCCGGCACCGGACAGAGACTCATCGGTGCTGTTGATAAAACTGGAGAGGAGGGTTGGTTCGTTGATGGTGATCGCTCCCATTTCAAGGCATCCGTTGGCGTCGGTGACGGTGAGTTGGTAGTCACCCGGGCCTAAAGCAGTAATGGTGTTGGTAGTGGCCCCGGTAGACCAAAGAAAGATGTAAGGAGCCTGACCACCTGATGGCAGACTCTGAGCGGAGCCATCGGCTGTGTCGAAGCAGGAAACATTTGAAGCAGTCAGACCAAGATCAATGGCGGGGCAGGGGATGCCGGTGCAATTGCAGTTTCCGTCTTCGGTATCGTTGAAGGTGTCAGGGTTTCCATCGTCGCATGCGGAGCCGGCAGGAGGGCATCCGGTATTGATGGTGACGACATCGGTGAGACTGCACCCATTGTAATCGGTGACCGTGACCTGGTAGGGGGTGCCGTTGCCGGTCAGTCCGGAGAGGTCTTCGGTGGTTTCACCATTCGACCACAAATATGAGTAGGGGGTGGTACCGCCGCTGACGGTGAGGTCAGCGCTGCCGTCGCCGGCACCGGACAGAGACTCATCGATGCTGTTGATAAAACTGGAGAGGAGGGTTGGTTCGTTGATGGTGATCGCTCCCATTTCAATACATCCGTTGGCGTCGGTGACGGTGAGTTGGTAGTCACCCGGGCCTAAAGCAGTAATGGTGTTGGTAGTGGCCCCGGTAGACCAAAGAAAGATGTAAGGAGCCTGACCACCTGAAGGCAGACACTGAGCCGAGCCATCGGCTGTGCCGAAGCAGGAAACATTTGAAGCAGTCAGACCAAGATCAATGGCGGGGCAGGGGATGCCGGTGCAATTGCAGTTTCCGTCTTCGGTATCGTTGAAGGTGTCAGGGTTTCCATCGTCGCATGCCGAGCCGGCAGGAGGGCATCCGGTATTGATGGTGACGACATCGGTGAGACTGCACCCATTGTAATCGGTGACCGTGACCTGGTAGGGGGAGCCGTTGCCGGTCAGTCCGGAGAGGTCTTCGGTGGTTTCACCATTCGACCATAAATAAGAGTAGGGGGTAGTACCGCCGCTGACGGTGAGGTCAGCGCTACCGTCGCTGGCACCGGGCAGAGACTCATCGGTGCTGTTGATAAAACTGGAGAGCAGGGCAGGATCGTTGATGGTGAGCGATCCCGATTCAATACATCCGTTGGCGTCGGTGACGGTGAGTTGGTAGTCACCCGGGCCTAAAGCAGTAATGGTGTTGGTAGTGGCCCCGGTAGACCAAAGAAAATTGTAAGGAGCCTGACCACCTGAGGGCACACTCTGAGCCAAGCCATCGGCTGCGCCGAAGCAGGAAACATTTGAAGCAGTCAGACCAAGATCAATGGCGGGGCAGGGGATGCCGGTGCAATTGCAGTTTCCGTCTTCGGTCTCGTTGAAGGTGTCAGGATTGCCATCGTCGCATGCGGAGCCGGCAGGTAAGCATCCGGTATTAATGGTGACGACATCGGTGAGACTGCACCCATTGTCATCGGTGACCGTGACCTGGTAGGGGGAGCCGTTGCCGGTCAGTCCGGAGAGGTCTTCGGTGGTTTCACCATTCGACCATAAATAAGCGTAGGGGGTAGTACCACCGCTGACAGTGAGGTCAGCGCTACCGTCGCTGGCACCGGGCAGAGACTCATCGGTGCTGTTGATAAAACTGGAGAGCAGGGCAGGATCGTTGATGGTGAGCGATCCCGATTCAATACATCCGTTGGCGTCGGTGACGGTGAGTTGGTAGTCACCCGGGCCTAAAGCAGTAATGGTGTTGGTAGTGGCCCCGGTAGACCAAAGAAAATTGTAAGGAGCCTGACCACCTGAGGGCACACTCTGAGCCAAGCCATCGGCTGCGCCGAAGCAGGAAACATTTGAAGCAGTCAGACCAAGATCAATGGCGGGGCAGGGGATGCCGGTGCAATTGCAGTTTCCGTCTTCGGTCTCGTTGAAGGTGTCAGGATTGCCATCGTCGCATGCGGAGCCGGCAGGTAAGCATCCGGTATTAATGGTGACGACATCGGTGAGACTGCACCCATTGTCATCGGTGACCGTGACCTGGTAGGGGGAGCCGTTGCCGGTCAGTCCGGAGAGGTCTTCGGTGGTTTCACCATTCGACCATAAATAAGCGTAGGGGGTAGTACCGCCGCTGACGGTGAGGTCAGCGCTGCCGTCACTGGTACCGGGCAGAGACTCATCGGTGCTGTTGATAAAACTGGTGAGGAGGGCTGGTTCGTTGATGGTGAGCGCTCCCAATTCAATACATCCGTTGGCGTTGGTGATGGTGAGTTGGTAGTGACCCGGGCCTAAAGCAGTAATGGTGTTGGTAGTGGCCCCGGTAGACCAAAGAAAATTGTAAGGAGCCAGACCACCTGAGGGTAGACTCTGAGCCGAGCCATCGGCTGCGCCGAAGCAGGAAACATTTGAAGCCGTCAGACCAAGATCAATGGCGGGGCAGGGGATGCCGGTGCAGTTGCAGTCGCCGTCTTCGGTATCGTTGAAGGTGTCAGGATTGCCATCGTCGCATCCGGAGCCGGCAGGAGGGCAAGCGGTATAAACTTGAGCCGAGTCAATCGCTAAGCAACCAATATGGTCAGTGACTGAGACAAAATATTTTCCTGGAGTTAGATCACTTATAGTGGCTGTCACGCTTCCATTGCTCCAAAGGTAAGTATAGGCTGGATTGCCTCCAGTGACATTAACAGATGCACTACCGTCATTGGCTCCCGGGCTGCTCTCGTCAGTAACTGACGTAGAAAGTTCTAATGTATTTGGAACCACATCGATCAAGATCGAATCTATTCTGGTGCAGGTTGCCGGTGTGGTGATGGTGACTGAGTACCAGGTTGGGATTGAGGGATTTACAATTATTGTTGAAGCAGTCTCACCATTCTCCCACAAGTAGGTTCCACCACCGGTGGCTTGAACGGAAGTACTGCCGCCAAGACAGATTACCTTTTGATTAGCTGAAATTGTGTAGTCGTTAAATATACAAGGTGTACCGGTACAAAATTCAGTGAATGACCCCTGCCAGAGGCAAGGATTATCATTGTAAACAAAAGTTACATTATTTAAGCAATAGGCCTGATATTCTATTGGAATGCATCCTTCCAAAGAGTTACTGTTAACTCTAAGGCCATTAATCTCGATGATTTGAAAAAGCGTACTTAACTCGGACGGTAGGAATCCGCTCAGATTATTGTTATCCAGTAAAATTGAATGAGCCGATACCAATCCTTCTAATTCAGATGGTATCATCCCGCTTAGATTGTTCCGACTCAATGAGAAGTATGAAACCATACTGAGGTTTCCAAGTTCACTGGGGATGTTCCCCGAGAGATTGTTTTCCTCTAACCGTAAATTAATTAAGTTGGATAGACTTCCAAGAGTTGGTGGAATCGGACCAGAAAACTTGTTGCGGTAAAGTTGAAGGAAGTTGAGATTGAGAAAGTTTCCAATGAATGATGGGATGCTACCAGATAGACTATTGTCGTGAAGACTTAATGAGGACAGATTTGTCAAATTCTGAAATGAATTGGGAATTGTTCCATCGAGCTGATTGTTCCCTAATATCAAGTATTGCAAATTGCTGATATCACCAATTTGTTCAGGAATATTTCCTGAAAAGTTGTTAAAACGCAGGTTTAAAGTTGATAAGGACAATAGATTTCCAAGTTCCACAGGTATTGACCCAGAGAATCCGTTTCTACTTAAATCAAGTCGGTTCAAAAGCGTCAGGTTACCAATTTCCAAGGGAATAGATCCCGACAGGGTATTGTTTACCAGATCGAGTTCTCGCAAATCTATCAGAAGCCCTATATCAGGTGGCAAAGTTCCTGTAAGGTCGTTGTTGTTGAGATTGATATCGATCACTCTTCCATTGCCATCACACCCTACCCCATACCACAAGCACACATCACAAGTGTCACCCCAATTGATATTGTTTGTCCACGTTGAGCCATTGGTGCTGTTGTACAAAGCCATTAGTGCTGCATAATCTGGATGTTCACAAGCCGCCAAAGCTCCATTTTGGGTCGGTGAAGAAACCGAACTTGTGGGAGAATAGATCAGAACCTGGAATAGGTGCATCAGTATGGGGAGGAGAGCACTCACTCAGATCGGGTTAGGTTTCACAGTCTCCCAGTAAAATAAAACTTAATGAGAATAACACCTATCAGGATCTCCACTTTTTGCAAAGTATTTGTTATAAATAGCTGCTTAGCCCGGTAGCTTAACTATACAATTACAAAATTTGGCATTTTATTTGTATCTTTATTGAGACCTTCCATAGTATTTCCCCTTTTTAATCAGCCTTAGAACAAAATGATATTTGGATGAAAGTGGTAACTACCTTACTCATTCTATTTTTCGTTTGCATTGAATCATCCGCACAGGAGAACCGGACCTTCTTCGATGGATGGGCAGGGATTGCTGAAGACGTCTCTTTGGTTCATGAGAATGAGCTCAAGAGGCAGACAAAAATCAGGAGAGCCAGTGAGTTGATCATGGCAACCTCACTTGAGTATTTTCCAAACCCTGCTGAAGAGAGCTTAACTGTCAAACCAAAATTTCAGGGTTCCTATGATTTGATCATTCGAACATCTCAAGGAATGAAAATTTGGGGAAATCAGAATCTCAGGGGAGCAGCTGACATTGATCTTTCCAAGTTGACTCCAGGAATGTATCTGCTTGACTACCGCTCGCAGACGCGAAGGATCGTCGAAATATTTTTTAAACGATAGTCGTTTCGGACTTACTTAGGACTGAGCTTGTGGGTGTCGCCTTCATCTATGCGTTTGCCACAGTGAGGGCAGTATAGGTCCTTTTTATTGTTTTCGGACTTTCTTTCGTTTAGTTTCAATATGAAAGCAGAACTCAGTATGGCTGCAGGAAGGGCGACTAATCCAATTCCAAGTATAGCTATAAATCCACTTATGAGTTTCCCCCACCCCGTAATTGGATAAATATCTCCGTATCCAACGGTAGTCAATGTAGCCACTGCCCACCAGAACGAATCCAGAATGGTGGTGAAACGGGTGGGCTGGGCATCATGTTCAAGATAAAACATAATGGAAGAGGCGACCAACAGCAGCATGAGGCATACCATCAGTGTCACAATGAGGTCGTTTTTTACCTCGCGAAATACATCGCCGACCAATTGCATCGATCGGGAGTATCGGTTGAGTTTGAAAACCCGTACAATTCTCAACAGTCGAAGGATCCGGAGAAGCCGGCCATCAAGAGTGACAAGGTACGGTAGGTAAAAAGGAAGAATCGCAAACAAATCGATCAACCCGTAGGTAGAGGTGATGAATTTCCATCTTGCAGCACCTGCTGCCAGTTCCGGATAGCGAAGTGGTGCCAGCCAGATTCGAATCAGATATTCAACTGAGAAAATAACAACAGATACAACTTCGAACAAGTAGAAGAAATGCCTGTAACGGGATTCAATATCGGGGAACGACTCGACAATTATAGCCACGACATTCAGAATGATTAGAAGAAAGATGGCTGATTCGGTAATCGACACATTTCTACCTTTCCTGAGATTGTGGGAATATAGTTGGTCGTATATCTTCTTCCTCAAACTTGACATGCAAATACTTTTCAGAAAGCTAAAGATATAGTTGCAGCCGTTGAAAGCCTAATTGCGAATTAAATGCACAATTTGTTCCACCCCTCGATTGTTCATTCGTAAAGCCATTTTATCTCCCTCAAGCAAGTGCACCTGTACCTTCAAGCTATCTGCAGGAGTTGCATCGGATATCATAATCAAAGACTTATCCTTCAGGCTATACTTTCCTTTGATCGAATCAATTGCGGTACGTCGAAAGACGAAGTAATCTTCATCAAAGTTCAGCCGAACGTGCGAAAGATCAGCCGGCACGGTGTCAGGTCCCTCCATGATCTTGACGGCTTTCCAGCTTCCTTGGAAAGCATTGGATCCCACCTGATTACAGCCGAGGAAAATCAGAAATCCAACTCCCCAAATGAGACATTTCAGAGGCTTCAACCTATCCGTGGATAAGTGGAGAAAGCAGAATATACACTATGGCTCCCGAAATAAATCCAAGGAACGCAAGCCATGCAATATTTTTTAAGTACCAGATGAAATCTATTCTCTCCATTCCCATTGCTGCAACTCCTGCTGCAGAGCCAATGATCAGCATACTTCCACCCGTTCCCGCAGAATAGGCGATGAAGTGCCACAAATAACTATCGATAGGTTCTGTATACATTCCCATGGAGGCAGCCACCAGAGGCACGTTATCAATGATGGCAGAAAGGAATCCAAGAAGAATGATCACTACGTTTCGATTAGGAACAGCTTCATCCAATCGCTCGGCCAGGTAACGAAGAGTTCCCACCGGTCCATCTGGTCCCATTATGGCGAGAGATTCTAACGCAGCCACAGCCACCAGGATTCCCAGAAAGAATAGTATGCTAGACAACTCTATTCGTGACAGTGCAGTGTGTGCACTATAGAGATGCTTCCTTTCTTCCGTGAAATCTTCCTCTGGATGGATGTATTCTGAAATCAACCAAACAACACCCATAGACAGCATCATCCCCACATATGGTGGAAGATGAGTGATGGCTTTAAATACAGGCACAAATACTAATCCTCCAATACCGGCGAAGAGCATGATCCGGCTGCTCAGTAGTTTCTCACGCTCCTTTCGGATATTATCCCCGCCCTCAAGGACCATATGGCCCTTAAAGTTCTTTGACATCGAAGCAACAAGACATGGTACCACCATACAGACAATCGATGGAATAACCAGATTCTTGATCAGACCGACTGTTGAGACTTTTTTACCGATCCATAGCATGGTTGTCGTTACATCTCCAATTGGTGACCAGGCACCGCCAGCATTGGCTGCGATCACGGCAATGGAAACAAACCAAAGTCGCTCAGTCTTGTCCGGTACCAGCCGGCGCAACAAGGAAACCAGTACAATTGTAGCAGCCAGATTGTCCAATGTGGCCGACAAGAAAAACGCAAGGATACTAATGAGCCAAAGCATTTTAGTTTTATCGGTCGTCTTAATGCGGTTAGTTATCACAGCGAAACCTCGGTGCAAATCGATCAATTCAACTATGGTCATTGCGCCAATGAGGAAAAAGAGGATCTCCGCAACTTTTCCAATGTGATGCAGAAGTACATCCTCCATGCTCGCTGTGTGGTGATGATGGTCGACCACATCCAAATGTCCGAGGGATATTAAAGCCCAACAGAGGGCTCCCATTATGAGTGCTGGAACAGTCTTGTCCAGTTTAAGTGGGTGCTCAAATACTATTGTAACGTAACCTAGTATAAAACAAACAATTACCCCAGTCAGCATGCTCTTACTCTTTAAGGTTTGATTCTCTTCATTTGAGTCGCGCTCTCAATATAGAAATTTGTTTCAGAATTGTACGTGGCGTGATTCCCTTATCATGATGACTTTTTTACCCAGCCAAAGAGCTATTTATTGATTGATGAAGACAACACGGGAATCACCATCACGCAATTAAGCCTTAACTTTGCGGCACGGACATTTTGAGCGATTAAACATGATCAAAATTGGAAACATTGAATTGGGTGAATTTCCTCTTTTGCTTGCTCCTATGGAGGATGTGAGTGATCCACCATTCCGAGCGCTTTGTAAGGAACAGGGATGTGATTTAATGTACACGGAGTTTATTTCAGTGGAAGGCCTGATCCGCGATGCCTCCAAGAGTGTTCAGAAGCTAGACATCTATGACGAAGAGCGACCAATTGGAATACAGATTTTCGGTGCCGAAATAGATTCTATGATGAGGGCTGCTGAGATTGTCGAAGAAGCGCAGCCCGAGATTCTCGACATCAATTTTGGTTGCCCGGTTAAGAAGGTGGTATGTAAAATGGCAGGTGCCGGTATTCTTCAGGATTTGGATCGAATGGTGCAGCTTTCAGATGCAATCGTCAAGAGTACTAATCTCCCTGTCACGGTAAAGACCCGCTTGGGGTGGGATGACAATACAAAGTATGTCGATCAGGTGGTCGAAAGACTTCAAGATGTAGGAATACAAGCCATCAGTATTCATGGGCGTACCCGCAAGCAAATGTATAAGGGAGAGGCGGACTGGACACTAATTGGTAAAATCAAAGAGAACCCTCGAATCCACATACCGGTTTTTGGCAATGGAGATATTGACTCCCCAGATAAGGCGGTACAATACAAGGCTCGTTATGGCGTCGACGGTATTATGATTGGCCGTGCAAGCATTGGCAATCCTTGGATTTTTCGGGAGATTAAACATTTTGTGGAAACAGGTAAATACCTGAATAGGCCGCAGGTCCCAGAGCGGATCAAGGCAGTTAGGCAGCATCTTGACCATTCTATTGAATGGAAAGGTACAAAATTGGGTGTCCTTGAAATGAGAAGACACTATGGTAATTATTTCAGGGGACTTCCCCATGTGAAACATTACCGGTCAAAATTAGTCACCGAGGATGACCCTGACATCCTGCATGATATTTTAGACGAACTAGAAACAAAATATGAGTCCTATGCCGTAGAGGCATAGAATTGGCTGACCATGCTTTTTACCATTACCAAATCTGAACAAGAAATATTGGATGTGGTGCGGCTGGCATCCAGAGCCCTAGGCAGTCCGGCATATTTGGTCGGAGGATTTGTGAGAGATCGTTTACTTGCTCGGAACTCCAAGGACATGGACATCGTGTGTGTGGGAGATGGCATCACATTAGCACGTGAAGTGGCTGGACATCTTCGACCAATTCCCAGATTGACTGTCTACAAGCGCTTTGGTACAGCTATGTTGCGTCACAACGATACCGAGATCGAGTTCGTCGGTGCACGTAAGGAGTCTTATCGATCAGACAGCCGGAAGCCTGCTGTAGAGCAAGGTACGCTTGAGGATGATCAGAATCGGCGTGATTTCACAATCAATGCTCTTGCAGTCAGCTTGAACGATGACAACTATGGTGAAATAATCGATCCCTTCAACGGACTGGTAGATCTTGAAGAGAAGCGATTAAGAACACCCTTGGAACCAGGAAAGACCTTTACTGATGATCCACTTCGTATGATGCGGGCCATTCGATTTTCCAATCAACTGGATTTCGAGATCGAAGATGAAACATTTGAGGCCATCTCCTTGTATCGCAATCGAATTCAAATTGTCTCTCAGGAGAGGATCACATTAGAGCTAAATAAGATTCTGGAAACAAGTAGACCCTCAAAGGGTTTCTTACTTCTCTATCGAACCGGTCTGCTTGAGCTTATCTTTCCAGAGATAGCAAACCTGCAGGGAGTGGAAGTGGTGAAAGGAGTAGGACATAAGGATAACTTTTATCACACGTTGAAAGTTTTAGACAATTTGGCCGCAAAATCAGATAATCTCTGGCTTCGATGGGCTGCTTTACTTCACGATGTTGCTAAGCCGGCCACTAAAAGATTTACGACTGACGCGGGCTGGACCTTTCATGGACATGAGGCATTGGGCGCTGCCATGGTGCCCAGAATCTTCCGTCGCCTTAGACTCCCATTGGACCAAAAAATGAAATACGTGCAAAATCTTGTGCGATTACACCTACGGCCGATCAGTTTAACCCATGAGGACATCACAGATTCAGCTATACGTAGACTGCTGTTTGAGGCGGGTGATGATTTGGAAGATCTCATGTTGCTTTGTGAGGCAGATATCACATCAAAGAACGAGAGCAAAGTCCATCGGTATTTGAGAAATTATGAACTGGTAAGGCAAAAACTGAAGGAGGTTGAGGATAAGGACAGTGTGCGTAATTGGCAGCCTCCCATCAAAGGGGAACTAATTATGGAAATATTTAATATCAAACCGAGTCGTGTAGTAGGAGATATCAAAAAGGCCATAAAAGAAGCAATCCTTGACGGTAAGATTGCAAATAACTTCAATGAAGCTTTCGAATTCATGCTTGACAAGGGTAGGGAATTGGGACTTGAGCCGGTTTCGACAGAAAGACCCGTGAGAGACGAAACCAAATTGTCGGATGATGAAGGCTAGAGTCTGGACCATCATTCTGCCGATCATGCTTTTCGTTCAGTGCCAACCAGCGAATAATCTGACTCAACTTGAGCAGGTAGTCGAGAAAATGTTTTCCAGTGAGGAAGGAACCTTTGCCATGGCCTTCAAAGATCTTCAGACAGGTGAAGAACTGTTGATAAATGCAGACGAGTTGTTTCATTCTGCCAGCACTATGAAGACACCCGTCATGATTGAAGTCTACCGGCAGGCTGCTGAAGGGAAATTCGATCTGGATGATAGTCTGACTGTTAGGAATCAGTTCTACAGTATTGTGGATAGCAGCACATATTCTTTATCAGCCAGTGAAGACAGCGAGAAATCACTCTATGATCAAATAGGGAAGAAAAAATCGATCGCCGATTTGTTGTATGAAATGATCATTGTCAGTAGTAATCTGGCGACAAATATTATCATCGATCTCGTTGACGCCAGGAAAGTGACTGAAACGATGAATCGAATTGGTGCAGGAGATATGTTGGTATTGCGAGGAGTGGAAGACATAAAAGCATATGAAAACAGTCTGAGTAATCGTACCAGTGCCCATGCTTTGATGATAATTTTTGATCAATTGGCAACGGGTCGAGTGGTAGATCAACGGGCCAGTGAAGCAATGATCAAGATCTTGAAAGATCAGCGCTTTCGGGATATTATCCCCGCACAATTACCGGACGAAATAGTTGTTGCCCATAAAACTGGTGCCATCACTGGTGTTCATCATGATTCGGGAGTGATTTACCTTCCTGACGGTAGGAAATACGTATTGATTTTACTCTCGAAGGATCTGGAAGATTTCGAAGCAGGGACTAGTCTGCTCGCTTCCGTTTCAAAGACGATCTTCGATTACATGCAAGGATCCTAGTTTTATTCGAAGAGATTTTCGTAGCTGGAGCTTTCCCCGCTTCGTTCAATCTTTTCTTTCGAGCGCTTTGGTTCATTCAGATCCAGCGTATCGGTGGTTCTCTGACCGTCACCAAGTAGCATCAAAGTACTTTCTTTCTCCCATTGCTCGAGCATGCGAAGACCTTCCTCCTCGAATACACCATTCTGAAGATCTACCGATTCCATAAAGGTGGAAGACATTTCCATAAAGCGTTCCATCTCCCCAACTTTGTTAGCCAGATCATCAGCAATCGATTCTAAAGCGGCGTCAAACATCTCTCGTTTGCTTCCACTGCCGGATATAATATCCATGGCATTCTTCATGGCGCTATGCGAGGCTCGGATAGCCTTCCTTTCCTGCTCCTTGAGTTTGACCTGGTCTTTGGTATCCTCTAGAAGGATCTCTGAGTTCTGATACATCTTATTGAGCACCCGGTAAAGGATCGACATCTTGCTATGCAATGCCTGATACTTCTCATTGCTTTCCTTAAGCCTTGCAGCTTTTCGAGAAGACAAAAGCATATGCTTTTCGTTGTCTTGTTCTTTGGCCTTTCTGGCTATCATCATGTTCTTATCAATCTCCTTATCATTCTCCTCCATGATGTTCTTGAGCTTTCGCATCTGTCCGCGTAATGAGCCGATTTGCTTGCTCATTTTACCCAGGTTATCTTCCAGATCATCCACATAATTCTTCAGGATACCAATCGGATCGATCGTTATAAAGATGCCGGTGATCCATCTCATGACACTCTTATACATGTACCAGACCAGATTGCGCATTCGTGGATCAAGGACCATGTAGATCACAGCGCCGAGAACGAGTAACATCAAGGACAGATAAAGTACATTTTGCGCGAGAGAGATCAGTACCGGCAAAAAACTGGCCAGCAGCAAACCTCCTCCGGCAATGAGGGCGATTAAGAATATAGCACCAGCGACTCCTTCTGGTCTTTTCCAAAATGACTTTGGCTTGGTACTGGGTATAGAATTGAAATTGGTCATGATCCTAATTTTTCAGGATTACAATATTTCCTTGATTAACGCTACATCTTGGTCAATTTGACCAAGAAGCGCGTCAAATGTTTTCTCAAATTTATCGCGGGTCTCTTCAATTTTACTCTTCGCTGCTTCAATTTCACTATCTGCTTTAGTCAACTTCTCCTGGTACTTTAGAATTTCCGTCTCGAGTTCCTGAATCTTAGCTTGATAGGTTGCAATCTTTTTTGTCAGTGTTTCTTTTTCCTCCTTCTTGCCATGAACCCTTTGGGCAATTTGCTTTTGAAGTGCGGTGTCGAATTGCTTCTTTTCGGTGAAAAGTACCTTCTTATAGTGTTCAGCTGAAGAGATCAGTTTCGACTTGGTCAAGCCAACCGTTGAACCTGTCGTATAGGCAGATTTCATGGCCGTTTTCTCTGTCATATCCATTTGCTTCAGCGCCTGGAACGACTGCTTGAATTCCAAGTAATCAAATCCGGGTAGGTTATTTTCAGTAATGGCCTTGATCAGAAACTCTACGGATTTCTTATCTAACTTCTCCAGATCCTCGAAAGCAGAATTGATTTTTTTGCTCATGCAGTGATTTCATAGTTAAAGTATAGTTGTCAAATATAGTAATTCCTAGAGCGTGAATCAGCGATTCAATAACGCTTGTATGGCCCCTTCATTACATTAAAACTATTTCTATATATTTGATACATAAGGAATTATTATAATATAAAATGAACGAAAATACCGTGGAGATGAAAGACAAGCCACATCTATTTAGTGATATGACTACCGGTCAGTTACAGTGCCCCTCCTGTGGAGAGGAAATTGATGCCGGCGGAGCTTTTGGAAAACAAGCAGAGAGAAAACTGAGATCAGAGTTCAATCAGAGATATCTCAAGCTTAAAAAAGCTTTGGAAGAGAGAGAAGGTTTGGTGGAGAAGGAGAGGCTTGAAGTCAAGAGACTATCCGCCCAGACCTGGGAAATCATCCAGGAAGAATTGAAAAAGGAGAAGATCAGATTAGCAGAGAAGCTAGCCCATGAAGCAAAGACTCAGACGGAGTGGGAAATCAATAAACTTAAAGAATTGGTTGAAAAGCAGAAGCAGGAAAACCTTCTGTTGAAACAGAAAGAGATCTCGATCTTACGGAAAGAACAGGACTTGGAAGCTGCCCGGCAAATGTGGGAGTTGGAGCAGGAGAAAGAAAAAATATTGATGCAGAAAGAACTCGAGCAGGACTTGCGATCTCAATATGTCAGTCAACAGGATTTACTAAAGATCGAGTACGAAAGGAAACTGGCTGATCAAAAGAAATTGATTGACGAGATGTCCCGAAAGATGAATCAGGGATCAATGAAGCTGCAGGGGGATGCACAGGAACAAGCAATCGAAGAATTTCTCCGTCATCAGTTTCCCGAAGATCAAATCGATCCGGTGAAGGCCGGAAACCGGGGTGCTGACTGTCTGCACCTCGTTAATTCGTCTGGAGGCAAAGTCTGCGGAAAGATCTACTATGAAAGCAAGCGAACTAAAAGTTTTCAGAATAGCTGGATCGAGAAGTTTAAAGTTGACATGCGAGTACTCAAGGCTGATATTGGAGTATTGGTCACACAAGTAATGCCTAAAGGGATGGATCGCATGGGCGAATTGGATGGCATTTGGATTTGCACCTACGACGACTTGAAATCATTGGCTCCAGTATTGAGAGCGAGTCTGATACAGATCGGGGAGGTCATGCTCAATCAGGAACAGAGTACAGATAAGATGTCTATTCTGTATACTTATTTGACCAGCAATGAATTTCGAATGCAGATTGAAGGAATAGTTGAAGGCTTTTCCCAGTTGCAGATCGAGCTGAATAAAGAGAAACGAGCTATGCATGCGATCTGGAAACGGAGGGAAAAGCAAATCGAGAAAGTGCTGTTAAACACAAATCATATGTATAGCTCGATTAAGGGTATAGCAGGAAGCGAAGTGCAGGATATTGATGCCCTTTCACTACCTCCGGGAGAAACTGTCTGATTCAAACCAAAGGATTTGCTTTCAATGGTATTGAAGACGCTCCCAAACCTGTTATCACTTCTTCTTCTTAGCCTTGGTAGCGGTCTTCTTTTTCGCAGTCTTCTTCGGTGCTGACTCAGCTTCAACTTTTGGCTCTCCTTTACTGTGTGGTCTTGTTCTACCGTACGAACCGCGGATAATTTTACCTCTTTTCGTTTTAATGTCTCCTTTTCCCATTTCTTATCAATTTGTCGGTGAAAATAAACTTTACTCATTCAACTTTCAAAGTAACAGTGCTTTCGACTGCTGATGACAGCGATATTTTCACTGTGTAATCACCAGGTGGCAAGTAAATTTTTTTGTTATCGGTGTCGGGCCACTCAAAATCTTCATCTTTTTCTACTGCCTTCGCCAGCACTGTATCCGCAAACTTCTTATCAAACGACAAATCATAGGTGAAGAAGTTTAGACCTTTTACGCCTCTCTCTTCCCAGGATGAAAGCTCAGTATCATTTAGTTCAATTGCAATGGTAAGTTTACTTTCGTCCTTCAGGTAGACCGGAATAGAAACCTCAGACTCGACATATTCATGATCGCGATATAAACGTTCCTGACCCCAGTTTGAACGGTATCTCACTTTTGCCAATGAAAATAGGTGCACTGATTTCTTCATAATCGTATCGTCTAGCTGTTGAATCTGAGACACATCAGCTGTGTAAATAGATCGACCATGAGTGCCTAGTACAAGCTCTTTGGCATCAGGATGGACGACCAGGTCATGAACTGCCACCGCTGGCAAGTCTGACCCAGTGGACATAAAGGTAGAACCACGATCCATTGAGATGTAAACTCCATGATCAGTGCCGACATATAGGACATTTTGATTCACGGGATCTTCTTTTACCACATTTACTGGTTCGTGAGGGAGGTCATCACCAATGCTCAACCAGCTTTGGCCTTTGTCCTCAGATACGAAGAGATATGCCTCAAAATCGTCCCAGCGATATCCGTTCAAGCTACAATACACTCGATCTTTGACATGAGAAGAAGCCATAACTCGACTCACCCACATATTGGAAGGAAGGCCAGCAGAGATATCGGACCATTCTGACCCGCTATCTTCAGTAACATGTACCCGGCCATCATCACTTCCCGTGTACAGAAGTCCAAATTGAAATGGGGATTCACTAATGCTCGTCAAGGTGCCATAGGCCACGTCACCTGTTTTCCCACCTTGAGTCAGGTCACCCGAAATGGCTGCCCAATCATTGCCCTGGTTCATAGATCGGTGCAACATGTGAGATCCCAGATAGAGGATGTCCTGATTGTGCCGGGAGAGTAGGATAGGGGTTTGCCAATTGAAACGAAAAGGTCTTTGCCCCAATTCATGCTTAGGACTGATTGATTTGCGACTTCCATCTTTTTTGTGTATTCGAAAGTAATTTCCAAACTGATAACCGGTATAGACGATATCATTGGTACGCCAATCCACCTCTACCTGCATCCCATCTCCTCCTAACAGTTCTTCATATGGATAGGCTCCGGAACTTTGCCACTCAACTCCCGCTTCATAGTTGCTTGGTCCTTCCCATACTCCATTGTCCTGGGTGCCTCCATAAATATGGTACGGGTCTTGCCGGTCCACGGCAATTGCGTAAAACTGTCCCACGGCAGGTTCATTGTTTTTGGACCATGTTTTCCCGTCATCGTAGGAGATATTGATTCCACCGTCATTTCCAAGTATCAGATGACCTTGACGTTGCGGATTGATCCATAAGGCGTGGTGATCCACATGCACATTGTCTTGATTGATGTTTTCCCACGTTTTGCCACCGTCACTTGACTTAATGATGGGGACTCCCATGATGTATACTTTTTCCGGATCATTCGGATCTATCCGGATCTGTCCGAAATAGTAACCATAGCTATTGTAAACCCGGTCCAGGTAATCTTCATGTGTCTTAGCCCAAGTCGCACCCTCATCTGTGGAAAGGTAGACTTCAGCACCGATGACTGGTGTATCGAATAATAAGGAATTTGCGTCTTCGAGATATTCTACAAGTTCCACAGGCTGCAAAGTTTTATACTTTACCATCGATTTGACCCTATCAGCTGAATATTCCTTTGGAAATCGATTCTCCTTGAGAAATTTTCTCAGCTCTTTATCTTCCAACTCCAGGAATTGTGCCGTTGTCATTTCACGAAGCATGTCCTTACTCAAGCCTGCAGATTTCTCTTCTTCGGGAGGACGGCGATAGTAATTGTCCAGTATCGCATAGAGATAAGATCTTCCATCTTTGCGGGTCATCGCCAATCCTATCCGCCCAGCACCTTCACCATCTGGAAATCCTGACTGACCTCCGCTGATCTTGGTCCAGGTTAAGCCACCGTCGATGCTCTTGTAAATTCCGGTGCCCGGACCTGCTTCCTGAAAGTCCCATGCCTTCCTGCTTCTTTCCCACATAGCAGCAAAAAGCATATTGGGATTTGCCGGATCCTGGATGATATCAATTGCACCTGTCTTATCGTCGACATACAGAGTCTTTTGCCAGCTATCACCACCATCTTCCGATCGGTAAATACCTCTTGCATCATTGTTGCTGTACAGATGACCAGTCATGGCCACCCAGAGGATGTCTGGATCAGTAGGGTGAAGGATGATACGGCCGGTGTGATGAGAATCAGATAATCCCTTGTGCTGCCACGATATTCCATCGTCGTCACTTCGGTACATTCCAAATCCAGCGTAGGAGGAACGACTACTATTGTTTTCTCCCGTGCCCACCCAGATCACTCCACGCTGCCAATCAACTGCAATATCACCGATCGTCATGACAATTTCCTGATCGAAAAGAGGGGAGAAGCTGATGCCATTATTCTCTGTTTTCCAGAGTCCTCCAGAGGCGTATGCCACATAAAAAATGGAAGGATCTTGGGGATTAACTGCAATGTCCACTACCCGGCCACTGAACACCGATGGCCCTACGTTTGTGAACGGCAACTTGGTTAGAAGCGATCTTTTTTTGAGGGCAGCTCGTTTTGAATACCCTTCCATCCTCTCTTCAACTGAGGTAGGGTTGGGAAACTGCGCCGTGAGATCTGGCGGTCCTCCCACGAGAAATAAGACTGCCAACAGAGTGTTAGATAGAAGAGCCTTCATATACATTGATATTTGGGCCAAAAGTAAAAAAGGCGATCCAAAGTGGGCCGCCCTTTTGAGTTATCATATTCTATCCAGTTACTATTCGATCTGAGAAATCAACTGTTGTAGTTCGTCGTAGGTCATTTTGCATTTTATACTTACTAAAGCAAATTCATCTTCCTCATTCATCAGAAGGATGAGATTTCGTAACACATCGCGGTCATCTCTCCCCAGGATCTCCAAAAGAGAACCCTCGCTTCGGACCGTCATTAGTGACTCAAAGCCATCGATATGAAGTTCATCTTTCAGGATTTCTATATCCTTTGGGTCGACGATATTTTGATTTTCGCTACTGAGGAGGCGAAGGTGCTTTGCCTTACGGGCGATGCTCCGGGCTGCAGGATCTTCGATAAACCAACTACCAATGTGAATGAGTACTCTTCCGATTGAAAGACTTACCGCATCATCTGTCTGCTTATACTTCGTAAAAAAATCATCAATTGCTGGTGATTGACCCATGGATGGGATCGCAGGGAGCAGCAGCATAGCGAAGATTATTAAGTATTTCATAGTTCTTTGGTTTTAGGCTGCTCAATGCTTCTCGTCCATTTTCTCCAGGTGCTTGATGCCGGGCACATCAAGTGCACCTCCAAGTTTGCCCACAGTCTTAAGATCTATTGATCCTGTAAGATCCAACATAACAAATTCGCTGGCACCTCCGACAATCAACAGCAGTTCATTGATGACATCCCCTTGAGCCTTTACGAAAATCCGGACATTTTCATCTTTGTCACGAACCCGTAGGAGCTCATCATATTCATTTGCATTGATTTTAGAGCTGGCTTCGTTATACAGTTGTCTACCATCGTAGTCTTCCCTTGCCAGGATCCTCAATCCTTTAATGTTATTGAGAAGATCTTTTACCTCAGGCTCCATATCCTCCATGTCGAGTTTAGAAATCATTTGAAACATTTTCGGACTGATGGTAACAACGGTGAAAGATGGATCATCCATGTAGGATGTAAAAAATTTGTCCAAAGCATTCGATTGGGCCGATACCAGGGTAGTGACAAAGACAGCCAATACCGCAGCAATTAAGAGTCGTGTTTTCATAATTTTATTTATTAATAGAATTGAATCTTCACTTAAATTTTAGTTTGCATTTACAATCTCATCCAGTGTTTTCATCTTGTCTAAAGAATTGGCGGCAGTCGATACTCCTTTGTTCATTTTTCCGGACAGATAAAACAGTGCCTTTTTTGCCTCTTCGTAGGCTAATTCCGGACTTTCATAAGTGTCTATGTAGGTGACATCCCTCATGTCAATATTTTCTTGACCAGGTATCATGAAAAAGTATACACCTAGTGCCAGTATCACCGCGGCTGCTGCACCTCGAACCCAGGCGGAGGAGAGGATTCGGACGGTATTAGATTTCCTGGTTGGAGTCTTTAACACCGGATGGAATTTTATCAATGCTTCCGCATCAAAGAATTGGAACAAGGCTCGATATTGCTCCAGCTCTTCTGCCACATCGTCGCTCCGGAAGTAAGCTTTAAGCCTACTTTCTTCCACCACGCTGGTTTCTCCCTGCCAGTACTTTTCAAGCAATATTTTTACTTGGTTAGAATCCATAACTTTTTGCTTTTACAATCTTTTCTTTCAGAAAAAGGCGAGCCCGGTGCAAGTTGATTTTTACCTGATTCAGAGGTATTTCCAGAATCTCAGCAATTTCTTTGTAAGCATAGCCTTCGATATCTCGCAATTGGATTATTGACCTTTGCTTTTCTGGTAATTCATCCATCATCGCCCGGATTTGACTCATCAAATCATTGGAGGCAGTCACTTCATCCGGAGTTGCATCACCTGATGGCTCGTCATAGTGATCAGGCATGTCAGTCACTCGGGTGTGTTTATTTCTCTTTTTGTCAATCGAGAGGTTCCGGGTTATTGTCATACACATAGCTTCAATATTGCTCCATTGCTTCCAATCTTCCTTCTTCTTCCAAACCCTCACCATTACCTCCTGTACTACATCTTCAGCATCCTGGGTGTTTCCGACAATCCGCAGAGAAAATCGGTAGAGCTTATCTCGTAGAGGAAGTACCTGGTTGTTGAAGGTTTGCAAACTCATTTCAGGGGAAAGACGTTATAAGGTTAAATTATGTTACATTCAGGCGCTTTGATGTTGAATAACACGATCACATCGTGCGCAGAAAAGTAATGTGAAGTTGCTGAAAATCAAGAAGATAGATAAACTTTTGCTAAAGGAGTTCATTCCTCCTTTTGTCGTGGCGTTCTCCATCGCACAGCTGGTACTGATGATGCAGTTTCTATGGCTCTATATCGATGATATTGCCGGCAAGGGAGTGGGAATTTTTCTGCTAGCAGAAATGATCTATTATATGGGATTGTCACTCATACCGATGTCTCTACCCATCGCTGTGTTGCTGGCATCTGTGATGGTGTTTGGCAGTCTGGCAGAAAAGTATGAACTGGCCAGTTTGAAAACAGCCGGTATTCCGCTAATGCGGACTATGCGTTCTAGTATGGGTTTGGCTGCCCTGGTGGCTTTATCTTCTTTTCTTTGTTCGAACTATGTCATTCCCTATTCCAACCTAAAGTTTAGATCGAGACTTTATGACATTAAGAAACAAAAGCCTGCCTTGTATTTGGAGTCTGGCGTATTCAATGACGATTTTCAGGGATACTCCATTCGAATCGGCCGGAAGAGTGCGGATAATCGTCAGATTGGTGACATCATGATCGATGATGATGCCAGCAACAATCGAAATCAACTTAACGTGATCCGGGCCAAAGATGGAGAAATGTACATCACACCTGACGACAAATTTTTTGTAATGCAGATGCGGGATGGCAATCAATACCAGAAGGTGGAATCAGCCCAACGGAGAAACCGCTATCCTTTCATTCGTACCCGATTTGGGGAATGGACCAAAGTTTTTGATTTGTCTGAATTCGATCTAGATCGTACTGATGAGGACCTATTTAAGAGCTACCATGCTATGCTGAATACCCATCAGCTTAAACATGCGATTGATTCAATTCACTTGCAAATCGATGAGCTGGCTGAAAAGGTTAGAAAAGATGCTCGCGATAAGCTCTACTACCTCCATTATCAACCAGGAGATGAAAAGGTTGATTCGTTGAAACCGGAAGGGTCTGACTCGCTCCAATCCAGGTCTGATTTGACTCCTTTAGAAATAAAGAAAAGTAGGCACGTTGTGTACACTGTTGAACAACCATTTTTGTCGGCACTGAAACCTGGCGAGAGCCTGGCAAATTCCTTTGCTATCACCAAACGGGTTGATCTGTTAAGCAAAGCCAGGAATATTGCTCGCTCATCAAAAAATCTCGCCTATGAATATCAGCAACGAATGCTGATTCAAGAAGAAAAACTACAACGCCATACCTATCAGCTTCACTCCAAGTACGGCTTTGCAATGGTCTGTTTTATCTTCCTGTTTATTGGAGCTCCCATGGGTGCCATCGTACGGAAAGGGGGATTTGGCTATCCGCTTCTTATCGCTATTGTCTTCTTTATGGTTTTTGTCATCCTTACTAAACTTTGTGAAAAGTTGTCAAAAGGGTATGCACTCGACCCGATTGCAGCAGCCTGGTTGCCATGCTCCATTCTTTTTCCAATTGGATTATTTCTGACAATCAAAGCAATGAACGATTCCAAGATGTTGAATATAGACCGGTTGGTCGTAGCTTTTTCGAAGTTTCTAAACAAGAAGCCATTTGCAACACGTCTTTAGTCAGCACCGGCTATGGATCATTCTTTTTGGATCTTTTTGGCTGATAGGCCTGGCGATTTGGTTTATTACAGATCATGGTCAGGAACTTGTATGGCTTACCGATTGGCGCACCGAGCGCCTGGCTCAGTTATTCAGCTATTGGACCAAGATTGTTGAATTTCCGGCTTACGTACTTGCTTTGTTGTGGTTTTTATACACCGACCGGCAATACACCATCAGCCTTATCATGGTATCTGCCATGGTCCCACTTCTAAGTTTTGGCCTTAAGGCACTCTTTGCTCATGAACGTCCCTGGGACTTCTACACAAGAACTGAACAGTTAGATCAATTGCTCTGGATCGATGGTGCGGAAGTACTTAGAGGATTAAATGGTTTTCCTAGTGGACATTCGCTTTCAGCATTTGCCCTCTTCGGTCTTCTTGCCCTGATCTATTACAAAAGGACCTGGTTTGTACTTGTTTGTTTTTTCATGGCTTCTGGCGTGGCAATTTCAAGAATGTATCTCGGACATCACTTCCTAAAGGATGTACTTTTTGGATCGCTGGTGGGCTTCTTACTAAGTGCAGTAGTCATCGGCTTCATTCACCCGAGAATTCAGAGAGCTTGGTCATCGAGAGAACATTCGGCAAGAGGCAGGTCAACGACAAAGAATCACTAGGGCCTTATTGTGTGAATTAATTACCTTGCTCTTCCAAATTCCTGACAACATGACTGATCTTGAGATAGCTCGTTCAATCGAGTTGAAACCCATTACTGAGATCGCTGAAGCCCTGAAGCTCAAATCTGATGACCTCGAATTATATGGGAAGTATAAGGCAAAGATTCCCTTGCCTTATGCTCGAGATGATCTTCGGAAAGGTAAAAAACTCATTTTGGTCTCGGCCATATCACCGACACCTCCGGGAGAAGGAAAAACTACCACATCAATCGGTTTGGCAGATGCACTCAATTTCATCGGCAAAAGGTCAGTCGTAGTATTGAGGGAGCCCAGTCTGGGCCCGGTGTTTGGAATTAAGGGAGGCGCAGCAGGAGGAGGGTATGCGCAGGTCTTGCCCATGGAAGATATTAATCTGCATTTTACCGGGGACTTTGCCGCAATTGAGAAAGCCAACAACCTACTGGCGGCAATGATTGATAACAATATTCAGAGTAGGAATCACACGTTGGGTATTGATCCCAGGACCGTTCTATGGAAGCGTGTAATGGATATGAATGATCGATCACTGCGTAATGTGATCGTAGGACTTGGGGGCGCCACTGGCGGAGTGCCGAGAGAGACGGGATTTGATATCACTGCTGCATCCGAGATCATGGCGATACTTTGCCTGGCGGAAGACTTCGATGATCTGAAAGAACGGCTAGCTAGAATATTCATCGGATTCACTCATGACAAAAAGCCTATCTACGCCCGGGACCTTCGAGCCCAAGGAGCGATGGCTGCCCTACTTAAAGATGCCATCAAACCAAATCTTGTTCAGACAGCTGGTGGTAACCCGGCTATCATCCACGGTGGGCCCTTTGCCAACATAGCCCAAGGCACCAATTCTGTCATCGCCACTAAAATGGGTCTTTCACTTTCGGATTATGTCGTCACGGAAGCAGGATTCGGTTTTGATCTGGGTGCGGAAAAGTTTCTCGATATCAAATGCGTGTCAGCTGGCCTGAGTCCAGCATCGGCTGTACTTGTTGCCACGCTGAGAGCGATCAAATATCATGGAGAGGTAGCTCTTTCCGAGGTACACAGGCCTAACATGACAGGATTGAAGTTAGGACTGGAAAACCTGGAAAAACATGTCGAGAATATGCTGAAGTTTGAGCTAAAACCCGTAGTTGCACTTAATCATTTCGAGGGAGATCCCGATGATGAGATCGATGTTGTAAGGAGTGCTTGTTCAAATCTTGGTGTTGAGCTTGCGGTATCGAAAGTGTGGGCGAAAGGTGGACAAGGTGCCCTCGAACTGGCAGAAAAAGTTTCTGCCATCGCTGAGGCCAATCGGGTAAAGTTCAAACCACTTTATGAATGGAAGAGTCCGGTCAAGGATAAGATCCAAACGGTAGCAAGGGAAATCTATGGAGCAGAGGCTATTGACTTCACCGCCCAAGCTAAACGGGATCTGAGAAAAATTGAGCAGCTGGGTCTGGACCATCTTCCCGTATGTATTGCCAAGACTCAAAAAAGTCTATCCGATAATCCCAAATTATTGGGACGGCCGGAGAATTTTGTGGTGACAGTCCGTCAGATCGAAATCGCAGCCGGAGCAGGATTTCTCATACCAATCACGGGAGACATTATGAGAATGCCCGGACTGCCCGAGGTGCCAGCTGCTGTGCATATGGATATCAGTGAGAACGGTCAGATAACTGGTCTGGCTTAATAACCAGGCATCAGCAACCGGGGTTACCTACGCTTGTCAGGTAACCAATTAGGCGATCAAGAAATAAAGAGTCAAATGATTCAAATCAAATCATCATGATTCTTACCACCTTATGCCTGGTTGTTGCCCGGCCACTTTTACAGAAATACAATTTAATGCCAGATGACCGCATACTAGCTTGTAGTGCTCGAATTGCAGGCTTGACTTTTGCATTATTATTAGTGAGTACCATATCTGCCGTTGGTCAATCTGGTATTGAGCATTCACTTCCAAATCCTGTAATCCAACTTCAGCCTGATGAACAAAATCCACTTAGGAAGTTGATTAGGGAGTCGCACACTCTGAGATTGGAGACTTGTTCAAGTAGGGATGAATTTTCATCTACCACTGTTGTCGTTGCTAGATTCAATGAAGCCCACCCTGATTAAGGTGAACAGTCTATTGACAAAGAAGCATCTTTTATGATTCTTCAGACACTCTTCGACCGCTCTATTTTAGATTCGATTTTCCGCAGTTTTTCTTGGCAGTAAGCCAAGAGGGCTTGTGCCCGCTCCATGGTTGAGTCCAATTCATCGATCTCTATCGCTCCATTTTCCAGATCCTGGATAATCTTGTCGAGTTGATCCATGGCATCTCTGTAGGAAATGTTCAATAATTCATCCATGCTTAATCATGTTGGGCTTCAACTTTGCTGGTGATGACACCATCCTTAAACCGGGTTTTTATAGAATTACCTTTTTTGATTTGAGCAGATGATCGGACTATCCGTCCCTCTAAGGTAGTGAGTGTGTAGCCTCGATTCAATACAGAGTGGTGGTGCAAAGCCGCCAGATGAGTGGCCACTTTTTCAATCTGGCTTTTTTCACTATCGAGTCTCTGATCAATGAGCAAGTCTACAACTTTTTTAGTCCTGTCCAATTCCGATTGGGCTCGACCCAATACTTCAGCAGGAAGATATCTAAGTGAATTTTCTTGATTCTTCAGCTGCAATGATTCCCTTTGCAGTAAATATCCTGTCAACTGCTCTACGTGATGAAATTTTTCCAGGAAAGTGTTTTCATAGACTGCATTTCGATCAACTACAAAAGCTGCAGCTGCAGTAGGGGTCTTAAAGGCCCGATGCGCAACAAGATCGGCCAAGGTTGTATCCGTTTCATGGCCAATTCCTGTCAACACCGGTATTGGGCATTGAGCGATTTCGCGGGCTACTCCATATGCATCAAATGCACTAAGATCGATACGGGACCCTCCACCGCGGATGACTACTACACAGTCAAAATAATTTTGCGCTCTAATTTGTCTGAGGTTTTCCGACAACTCTTTTTCTGTTTGCAAGCCTTGCATGGCGTTGGAATACAAGTGAAGATCGAAAGCATATCCAAACGCGTTTTCCCTTAGCTGTTGTAAAAAATCCTGGTATCCGGAGGCGGCATCACTGCTGATTACTGCCAACTTTTGAATCACGTCGGGCAATTGGCATTTCTTGTTCTGATCAAGAAGCTTCTCAAGTCTCAGTTTGTCAAGAGCCTCCTGCCTTTGCAGTTCCAGCTTGCCAAGGGTATAGGCCGGATCGACATCAATGACATGAAATGCTAATCCATGTATTTCGTGAAATTGAACCTCAACCAGAAATGAGATTTCTGCACCTTCAGTCAACCAATCATCCAAGTTCTGATTCAACTTACTTTCCAGCACCTTTCTCTGTCTCGACCAGAGAATCGCAGACGCCTGAGCCTGAACATGTTCACCATCGGCAGCCTTTTCGACCAGGTCAATGTAGGTATGGCCTCGATGCGTTTTGACTTGCATGATTTCGGCCCTCACCCAAAGTGGTTCATCAAAGTTGAGTACCAGCACCCTCTTGAGGTAGGTGTTCAACTCGAGTAATGAATACGCAGTCAAGTAATCAATGTTTTCTTTGGTCACACTGTGGTGCCAAAATGCTATGAAAGGACCTCAGCAACCAGGTCTGCAGCTTCTTTCAGCTGGATGGCGGATCGTACCTTGAGTCCCGAGTGATCAATGATCTCTTTCGCCTTATCTGCATTTGTTCCCTGAAGTCGAACTATGATCGGAACCTCGATATTGCCAATATTTTTATAGGCTTGTACCACACCGTTGGCCACTCGATCACAACGAACAATTCCTCCAAATATATTGATCAAAATTGCCTTCACGTTAGGGTCTTTAAGAATAATTCGAAATCCTTTCTCCACCCGGTCTGCATCAGCAGTTCCACCCACATCCAGGAAGTTGGCAGGTTCACCTCCGGATAGCTTGATGATATCCATGGTAGCCATAGCCAGGCCTGCTCCATTCACCATACATCCCACATTACCATCCAGCTTCACGTAGCTGAGATCGAAATTCTTTGCTTCCACCTCAGTCGGATCTTCCTCATCAAGGTCTCTCATTTCCGCCAGATCTTTATGACGGTACAAGGCGTTGTCATCTATTGACACCTTACAATCAACAGCTACGATTCGATCATCAGCTGTTTTCAAGCATGGGTTGATCTCAAACAGGGTAGCATCGCTGCTGACGAATGCTTTATACAAGGATGCGATGAATCTCGACATCTCTTTGAAAGCCTTTCCTTCAAGACCAAGATTGAACGATATCTTTCTAGCTTGAAAAGCTAGAAGTCCTGCACCCGGATCGACGTATTCCTTGTGCACCAGGTGTGGAGTCTGCTCTGCAACAGCTTCGATATCGATACCTCCCTCGGTAGAATAGATGACGACATTCCTCTTCTTTTCCCGGTCCGTCAATATAGAGACGTAATACTCTTTGCACGCATCAAAATCTGGCGCATAGGCATCTTCTGCAACGATAATCTTCCGGACAAGTTTTCCAGGGCCATCCAAGCCACCCGGAGTCTGAGGTGTTTTCAGCATCATGCCAAGGATATTGCCGGCATGCTCTTTCACTTCTTCAAGGTTCTTGGCAAGTTTCACACCACCACCCTTTCCCCGGCCACCTGCGTGGATCTGGGCCTTGATTACGGCAAATTCAGTTCCTGTATCCGCCTGCAGTTTTCTAAAGGCCGCTACGGCTTCTTCCACATCGGTGGCAACATGACCTTCCTGAATGGCCACACCGAAGCTCTTCAAAAGCGATTTTCCCTGGTACTCGTGTAGGTTCATCATTTAGCTTTTAACGGCGATAAAAGTAGCAATTTTTTACAGGCTGTTTGATACACTTGTAGCCCTAAAAGCAGACCTGTGATTTGGAGAATTCCTACTATTTAATGTCTTTAAGAAAATCGGGTTATTGAACCGATATCTTCTTGATGAGGACACCTTTCGAAGTAGCAATCTTTAGAAAGTACATGCCCGCACTCAAACTAGAAACATCAAGCTGGTGGAGTGAGTGGCCAGGATTTGGCAATCTATCATGTTTGACGATCTGACCGGCACTGTTGTACAACGAGAGATCTGTTTGCAGGATATCACGAAAAGCAAAGGCAAGATTTACCTCAGGCCGGGATATGGTCACATAGGTCGGATAAACTTCCACAAAATTGGAGGGAGCAACTTCTTCAATATCAGTCACATCAAAAGTGGCAAAACCACCCATATCTGTAAAATCGCCACAGACGTCAAAGGCATTAAACGGTTGAACTCGCCAATAAAAATTCTTATCCACCGGAAGAGTGCCAACCTGAGCTATGTTTGATTCGACTAAGAACTCATAATCAACCGAGGCAAAAAAGCTAAATCGGCTAATCTGCACCAGGTAGTGCGTCGCATTGACATGGTGCTCCCACTCCAACTCAATATTTTCGTAATGAAGCTGCTCACCTGGATTGGGGTATACCTGGAGCACCGGATCGGTAAAAACATCTTGTATCAGGGGATCCTTATTTATGTAAAAACTCTTGGCGAAATCAGCGTATGCTCGCATAGCATCTGCCTGATCTGGTGAAAACTGAGTTTGGCATGCATCGGAAGAGTAAGACATGTAGTTTCTGCCATCTGAACGGAAGGTCTGTCCATTGGGATCGGTGAGAATGGTTCCACTGAGATTCTCCGAATTACAACTCCAACCCAGACTAAGGTAATCCGGAGGGGTATCGCAAAATTTGTCAGCGGCACGATCACAGTTGTCACCTCCCACACTTTCCACAAACAGAGTATCCTGTCCATTGATTCCATGATAGAGAGGTGTTTCCTTATCCGGATCATAAGTTTTGCCTTCCCAGCCATGAAAAGGGTGTGGAAGGGATAGCCAATGACCAACTTCATGGGTAAGTGTGTGGCCGCTTTTCCCCATGCAATTTTTAATGACGGCAATGCCATCGGCACTTGGGTGCCAATAACCACAGGCATTGCTGGGCGCACTATTCACTATAAATAGATTAATGGCTAAAGATTTCTTGTTTGACTGCATCATCTTGAAGCCATCCGAAAAATTGTCATGTTCGTAATAGATGGAGCGGTTTATTCGGTTGATGTCGCCATCCAGATAGAACTGAATGTTGTAGGGTAGAAAGTCATCGTTTAACTGGCAAATCGACTCGAAAATCTTGGTAGTGGGGTAGTGTCCATCACCATTGTTGTCGGCTACCGTGTGCACGGCAAGAGGCAAATAGATTATTTCTTCGGCATTGCGGGCAGGCGAGCGTTTGCTTGGATTCTCCAAATAATCAGCAAGCCATGGGGTGAAATGAGCTGGAGTGGCACAACGCTGCGATGCTACATCTATCTGAGCCTCAATCCCTAATGCCCAGAGAAGTACTAAACTAAGTATCCAAATTCGATTTCTCATCTCAAACCTTCAAAGTTAGCCAATTTACTAATAAAGTCAACGCAAAATCATGCCGATTTGGTAGTCTACGCCACATGATTTACATCAATTTCTCGTTTTTACGACGATTGTGAAACAGCCAATTCGTCAATTTGTTTCGTAAACATATTATAAAATCATTTAATATAAAAATACCTATACTTATCATTGTTTTTTACAGTTCCCTTGAGCATCGAGTATCAGCAGACCAGCCTTGATAAATTTTCTACATTTGTTGGGATTGAATTGCTAACCAAAAAAGATAAGTTTTCATGAGCAAAATAACTGTGGTAGGTGCAGGAAATGTAGGCGCTACTGTGGCCAATGTATTGGCACATAAGGACGTAGTTAATGATGTCGTTTTGTTGGACATCGTGGGTGATCTAGCCAGAGGTAAGGCATTGGACAGTTGGCAGCAAGCACCGATAGATTATTACAGCACTCGACTACATGGCAGCGATGACTATAAGGATACGGCAGACTCCGATGTGGTGGTGATCACGGCTGGTATACCCAGAAAACCAGGAATGAGCCGGGACGACCTCATCTCAACAAATGCCAAGATAGTAACATCTGTTACCACCTCGATCCTTGAACATTCATCTGATCCGATCATTATCGTTGTTTCAAATCCCTTGGATGTGATGACATTTGCTGCTCACCAAGTGTCGGGGCTAAGTTCAAAAAGAGTATTCGGTATGGCAGGCATCCTTGATACCGGCCGGTATCGCGCATTTCTGGCATCTGAGCTAAATGTATCTCCCAAGGACATTCAGGCTGTGTTGATGGGAGGACATGGCGATACGATGGTTCCACTTCCCCGCTATACAACGGTTGCTGGAATCCCGGTCACGGAACTAATTGATACCGATAAGCTGGACGCCATTGTCGAACGTACGAAGAAGGGGGGAGGAGAATTGGTAAAGCTCATGGGTACTTCCGCATGGTATGCGCCTGGAGCTGCAGCTGCTCAAATGGTGGAAGCAATTGTTAGGGACGAAAACAGAATATTTCCTTGCTGTGCGCTTCTGGAAGGAGAGTACGGAATCAACGGAATCTTCCTGGGAGTTCCGGTTAAACTTGGAATTAATGGGATAGAGCAAATCATTGAGCTGAAGCTGAATGAGGAAGAAATGGCTCTGCTGAAGACTTCAGAATCTCACGTTCGTCAGGTGATCGAGGTCTTTGAAGGCATGAATGTTTAGCGCTTGTTCTGCAAAGATTTCTCGGACATCTTTAGAACAATCGGCTTTGATATTGGTTAAGTACTTTCGATGACAACCATACAAGTACCTAAGGCGGAGCTGGATCGTTACAAAATAGATCAGGGGAGATCTATCTTGGATCTGTCACAGGAGCATCCGGTCATGTTAGTTTTTCTCAGACATTTGGGGTGTGTTTTTTGTCGTGAAGCACTGAGAGATATTTCTTCTCAGAAGCAAGAGATTGAGGGAAAGGGAGTCAAGCTCGTCTTGATTCATATGGAGGCAGATGAAGTGGCCTCTGGCATGTTGGCCAGGTATGGTTTGGATGAAGTATGGCACCTGGCTGATCCGGATTGTGAGCTCTACCGTCAATTTGGTCTGACGAAGGGATCTATTAGTCAACTCTTCGGCCTTAGAACTCTGGTGCGAGGTGTTCAGCAGGGAGTCACATTTCAGCAATTCGGTGGTTCTTCGCTTGGCGACTCTTTTCAAATGCCGGGAGTATTTATCGTCGAGAAAGGTCACGTTGTAGCAGAGTACATTCATCGTACGGTATCAGACCGACCGGATTATTTTGATCTGGCAGCCTGTTGCACCATTTGAAGAATCGTATCTTTTAACTATAATCAATTCTCAAGCTATGCTTGGCTGGCAATTCAGTGAATTCGAAGCAGATCAATCGGGTCAAACTCCTTTCGAAAAATTGCTTTCAATTTTTCAGGACTTGCTGCTCTATACCTCGGGAGATGTTGCAGAGGCATTGGCTTGGCTGACAGAATTGGACAAGGAGTATGACCTGACCAATTCAGAGTACGGAATGGCCGAATTCATACAGGATCTGATAGACAAGGGGTATATTCAACAGGGAGATCAAGACAGAAAATTTCGACCGGCTCGAAAGATGGAAATGGAGATCCGCCGGAGAGCCTTAGATGACATCTTTGGTGCGGTGCAAAAATCGCAGCGGGGTAATCACAGCACAAAATCGACCGGCAGGGGTGATGAATATACTTCGGATCTGCGCCCTTATGAATTCGGTGACAAGCTGGAAAACCTGGCTTTGTCAGAATCTCTAAAGAATGCTCAGATCAATCACGGCCTTGACGATTTTAAGATGTCGCGTGAAGATCTGGAAGTCAGGGAGACATTTTATCAGAGCCAGGTCAGCACTGTCTTGATGATAGATATCTCGCACTCAATGATACTTTATGGCGAGGATCGAATTACCCCTGCAAAGAAGGTTGCTCTCGCCCTATCAGAATATATCACCACACGATATCCGAAAGATACTCTTGATATTCTTGTTTTTGGAGATGACGCCTGGACCGTAGAGGTTAAGGACCTTCCCTATTTGCAAGTGGGGCCCTACCATACCAACACAGTAGCAGGATTGGAACTGGCCATGAAGATCTTGCGCAAAAGGCGAAACCCAAATAAGCAGGTATTTATGATCACCGATGGTAAACCCACCTGCATCAGAAAAGGTAAGCGCTACTATAAGAATAGCTTTGGGTTGGATCGACAAATCATAAACCGAACCCTTGCGTTGGCTGGAAGATTCCGTAAGATGCATATTCCGATCACTACCTTTATGATTGCTAGAGACCCCTATCTGGTTCAATTCGTCGATCAATTTACCAGGATCAATAATGGTAAGGCTTTCTATTCAAACCTCTCGGGATTGGGAGAGTTTGTATTTATGGATTATAAGGATGGCAGACGTCGTAGAGGTGATTGATCTTTTAGGATCTTGTTAAATCGGCGGGAATAAAAATGATTGGCTTGAGGTTTGCGTTAAGGATCTTAGAATCTCCAATGGCGTTATGATCCGGACTCTAATTTGTCTTTTAGCTCTACACTTTGGGACTGATCTCAAAGGTCAGACGACTATCAGCGATCTGTTTGATTCCCTGCATTTATCGACAGAAAGTTTGATGATGGACGAAGACATGATTAGTCGTCAGAAGTCCATGGAGGACACCAAATCTTTAATACTTCGAATACTGGATCGGGATGGCTCATTTGAGATCGGTTTCGATTCGATCCAAAGAATATCGGTGCAGTACCCGGCAGATAGTAGTTTCCGGATATTCACCGGCCAGCTTTTCCTTAACGAGGATCAGTATCGGTATTATGGAATTCTGCAGAGACGTGATAATGAGCGGCATCCTATCGTGCTGCGGGATGGTTCAGATGCGATACGTTCGCCAAAGGAGGAGCAGCTGACAGCAGAGAATTGGTATGGAGCGGTTTATTACAATTTGAAGCAAGTAGACCACGAGGATGATCGATATTACCTAATGTTTGGATACAATGCCTTCAGTCTCTACCAGCGCCAAAAGCTGGTGGAAGTACTCACTTTCGATGATCACGGTATGCCTGTCTTTGGAGCACCTGTTTTTGAGTATCCCGGGCATGAGGGAATTCATCGCTTCATTCTTCAATATTCATCCGATGTGGGTGTGAGATTAAACTATGATGGCGAACTTCAAATGATCGTTTTTGATCATCTGATTCCGATGAAGAGTCCATACCAGGCAGAGGCCGTTGCACTTGTACCAGATGGGAGCTATTGTGCTTTTAAATTCGACGGTGGGAAATGGAAATATGTTCCCAAGGTCTTTCACGAAATACTTTCAGAGGCTCCCAGGGACAAACCTGTCTTTAATGAGGAGACTAAGAGTAAAGATATCTTTGGCCGTAAGAAGAATTGAATTCTGGCTACCTTTAGGCCTTAGTGCAGGAGGCAATACATCACAAGATCAAGATCCAAAAAACGGCTCACTATTACACCTTAGGCCAGCTTTCAGCTAACACGAGATATCTATGGTTGGTTTGCCATGGCTATGGCCAATCGGCCAGTCGATTTATTCAGAAGTTTAGACAACTGGATCCCAAACGGCATTTTGTGATTGCACCCGAGGGCTTGTCCCGGTTTTACTGGGGTGGAGTCACCGGCGAGGTAGTCGCTTCCTGGATGACTAAAAACGACAGGCAGGAAGAAATAGAAGATCATACCAATTTTCTGAATTCGATCTATCGTAAATATGCAGGCCGGGCTCCAGAGGAATGTGAATGGATCATGTTGGGATTTTCGCAAGGCAATGCAACCATCATCCGGTACCTGGAGCGGTTTCAACCAAGCTTTAATAACTTATTGATATGGGCGGGAAGGCTACCGAGAGAATCTTGTGGAGAAGAATTTACATGCTATTTGAATCAGGGCTCATTGCACTATTTCTATGGCAACGAGGATATCTATGTGACTGCTGATCGAATAGGAGAAGAAACAGAATTCATGAAGCATACCGGATTACAGTTTAATATCCACCAGTTCGAAGGGGAGCATCGTGTTGATAAAAAGGCACTGGCTGATTGGGTGAATAAATTCCTACCGTGAAATTATTTACCTCCTGGTTCAACATGCTTTTTTAGGTAATTCGTCATGGTCGTGTAGAGATGGCGTGATGTATTTGCACGTTCATAGATTCCATGAGATCGGTTGGGGTAGATCATCAAGTCGAAAATCTTATTATGACGAATGAGCGCATCGATCAAAACTTCGGCATTTTGGTAATGTACATTGTCATCTGCCGTACCATGAATATAAAGGAGATTCCCCTCCAGGCCCATGGCGTGTTCAGCGGGTGAGCCTACCAGAAAATCGTTCCTGTTTTCCTGCGGAAGACCCATATATCTTTCCTGATATATGTTATCGTAAAGCAATTGGTTAGTCACGGCTGCTACCGCAATACCAGTCTTATAGATCTCGGGGTATTTAAACATGAGGTTAAGGGTCATTGCGCCTCCTCCACTCCAGCCCCATACAGCGATACGTTCGTTGTCGACGAAAGGCCACTCTATAACTTGCATAGCTGCCTCTGCCTGGTCCTGAGCGTTTACCCTGCCTAACTGGCGGTATATGCTTTTCCTCCATTGATTGCCTTTTAGACTAGGTGTACCACGATTATCCATGGTAATCACCAAATAGCCATTTTGCGCAAGGAGAAAATGCCACATATTTCCCATGGTCGCTGATGCAGTCTGACCTGCCGGCTCCCCATATACGTAGAATACCACGGGATACTTCTTGGACTCATCAAATGATGAGGGTTTTATGATCTTACCATCCATTGTTACACCGGACTCAGTGGTCACCTGAAAAAACTCAACTTCAGGCATATCCAATGCGTCTAGGGTTTTTTCCAATGCTGCATTATCATACAGTACCTTACTGATGCTATGATCAAATAGCACTACAGCGTTTGCTTTGTTTGGTGATGATGCGGCTGAATGCTCGTGGATCGCATATAGACCATTTGGAGATACATCATAACGATTCACTCCGGCATAATTTGCTGGAGTTATCCTGATCGGATCACCAGGTTCCTTGACATTCGCTTTAAAGAGATAACGCTCGGTTGGATTGCCGGGAGATGCTATGAAATACACTTCATTAGTACCAATTCCTTTTACGGAAGCGATATCATATTCACCCGGAGTGACCAGGACTGGCGGTCTCGATCCATCCATAGAAATATTCCAGAGATGTCGCCACCCATCTTTTTCGCTGGTCCACAGAAATGATGCCCCACCATCTAGTTGATAGACATCTTCCATTGCCCAGGCACTACTTATGTCTATGTGCAGTAAATCAACCCAGGTTTCAGATTTTTCTTCATAGATCGCTCTCGTCTTTTCAGTAGCGACATCGTAATGCCACAGTCTTAGGTGGTTCTGTTTTCGATTCAACCGTGTGATCAGGAGATCGTCGCCAGTTCCCATCCATTGCATTCGTGGAATATAATACTGATGAGGATCTCCCAAAAAGTCAATCCAGATGCGCTGAAGGGTGGAAATTTCGATGATGCCCACTTTGGCCGAAGATGGTGTCTCTCCAACCTTAGGATATTGTACTGGAATCGTGAAAGGGTAAATGGAGTCCGTATTGTTTATCATCAGGAAATCCTTGATGCCGGATGCATCAACTTGCCAGAAAGCAATGTGAGAACCATCCGGACTCCAGCGAAAGCCATCTTTGCAGAAAAATTCCTCTTCGTACGCCCAATCAAAAGTTCCATTGATAATATCTTCGGTTCCATCTTCAGTAAGTTGGGTTACGGCATGATCGGAAGTTTCTACATAAATATTATTGCCCGATACATAAGCTATCCTTGATCCGTCCGGGGAAAACTTAGCAAACATCAATGAGGATTCTGGAAGATTGCCACCCAATTGGCTGAGGGCGCCCTTGTCTAGATCAAGAATCCAATAATCTCCTCTGGTATTAGTTCGCCAGACTCTTCTTGAATTTGTGAAAATCAGAAGCTTGCCTTCATCAGCTGACCATTTATAGTCATGAATGGACAAGGGAGAGTTACTTCCATCTGGAGTGAGACTTCTGGCATTGACTAAAATCGAGCGCTCTCCAGTTCGACTGTCATACCTAATAATCTCATTCTCACCCGAGCTATTTCGTTCGATCGTTGTGTAAAATTCACCGTCACTCAACCATTGGTGTGGACCAAAATGATCTGATACGAAGTGACCATGAAGAAGCCATCGGTCTATTGTAATCTGACTGGAATCGACCTGTCCAACCAAACGCCACTGACTCGCAATTAGTAGGAGAATGAAGATGTAACGGTACATAAATTAATTCTTGTGAAGACGCAAAACTCGCAAATCTGATCTAATCCGAAGAAGATTTTACTGGAATCATCTCAGTTATTCCGGCTCTCCAGAATTCGTTGAGCAAAATCTTTCGCCAAACCTGATCCAATCAAAGTTCAATTGGTGCGGTGGGTTAATCAGACTGGTGAGGGCTGCATTCACAAGATGTTCGTGCTCGGTATCGGTCAGAGAATTGCCGCAGATTTATACTACCAAGGTGTTCAGATAAATCTTACGTAAGTTCAGTCTATGAATAGTCGCTCCAGCAGCTCAAGCATCCGGAGTGTTCAAAGTGGTATTCTATTCTTCACTTCATTTACTGCGACCTGATCGATTCCAAGCCCGACATCAATCTGGAAGAACTTGGTGGGAGAGTCAAAGCTGATTCTGTTTAATCTGGTCGAAATATGACAAGATCACGTGATGGCCAGCAAAGCCCAATAGGCGGAATATGCCAAATGTAAGAGAGATGTTTGATGATTTGGTGAAATGTGGAAATGCAAATCCAGAAATGTGCTCTGCGACAGCCTTATAGGGTAAAAACAAAAGAGGCTGATTCACTTTTGATCAGCCTCTTCACGTTGACCGTTTTCATTTGAAATCAATAGGATCTAAATTCAAACGGTACAAATCTAGATTGTCTCTGTCAACCAGGATTATCCCATGGTTTGGTAGACACATCTATCAAACTAAGAAATAAAAGATGGTCATCACCATTAAGTTCGTAAAGCGCCTTATCATGGCCACCTGATACAATAGCAAATGTCCTTTGACAATGATTGATCAGGCGTAGGATACGCCGGTTGATAAGAGAAATTTGACTGATTATTAGTTTCTTTATCGGGTGGCAGTACAGGTCAAGTGAAACTACCCCTGATAAACTATGGTTTGTCAAACATCTTGTTTTCAAGCCGATAACGAATAATGACCGTTGCTAACGGGTTCTTTTATCAAAGCAAGAGTTTACATTCCTTGCCGCTGATAAAATGACAGCTCCTTTGAGCTGACATACTACGGAATTCAAATATTTATCTAACGGGTTCATTTCTTCAGCCGGTTTCCAAGGAGACGACCAACATTGCAATTGCTGGGTGACATAGTTCGGCATGACCGGGATGGCATCCACTTTTGGAATCAGGCCGCCACCTTGGATGGGTTGAGTGTATTCGAAGCCACATTGGTTCCGATGAAAAAAAATAGTTGCGTTGCTTTGATCTGTCATCAATTTCAGACAGAACGGTCACATCCGCGGAGAAAAGTGTTGTACTAACTAGTCTTAAAACCTGCCAAAGAAGCTTGGCGGTCAATTTGAACGGACTTAATAGGCTCCAGTTTTCGAATGAATCCATGAGAAAGGATCCACCGATACCTCTGGAGGTTGGGTGTTGGGACAACATACTCTACGGCTTTGTGCGAATACAGGTCTCACTCACAACTGAGTGAAAATCTGTTCACATTTGAACACACAAAATTACTTTCACTTGGAGCAGTTGGGTCGAAATATGAAGGGAAACATTCAGAAAGTTGAGTGTTTCGTAGCTAAAATCGAAGATAAGACAGAATTCCTAAGATTCCAAATAACCTGCGAGAAAAATGACCAGGATCAAACAGATATTTATTATTGGTATCTAAGACCATAATTAGGGTGGATGGCTCCAAGATGATCAGAAGGGAACTACAAGGATAATTTATTTTCCATCTTAGTACAGCAATGAATCAGTTTAAAAGCAACAGTAAAACTTGGACGGAGTGCAGAAAGCAATTTGTCATACCCGAAGGAGCAGATCGGGACGAGGCAGTATATCTATGTGGCCATTCACTTGGTCTTCAGCCCAGAAATACCATGTCAGAGGTGACAGCCATCATAGAGCAGTGGGGAAGGCTTGGGGTCAAAGGTCACTTTAAAGGAGAAACTCCCTGGATATCATATTCCGATACTATCGAATCGAATCTTGGACAAATAGTGGGTGCCAAAGCGGACGAGATTGCTGTGCTTAATACACTTACGTTGAATATCCACTTGCTACTAACCTCTTTTTATCAGCCAGAGGGGGAAAGACGTAAGATCGTGCTGGAAGCAACTTGCTTCCCGAGTGATCGATATGCAGTAGTTTCATATCTGAAGCACCTGGGTCTCGATCCTGATGACCATATCCTTTTCTGGGAGCCACGCGATTTCATATTGTATATGGATGATCTGACGGCTCTCTTAAAGCGACATCAACACGAAGTCGCACTTCTCTTCCTGGGAGGCCTAAACTATTTAAGCGGACAGTTTTTGAATATTCCTGAAATCGTAGAGCTAGCTAGCGAGTCTGGAATTGTCGTGGGCCTGGATCTGGCTCACGCTGCAGGAAACGTTCCCCTGGCCCTTCATGCCTGGCAGGTAGATTTCGCGGTATTCTGCACCTACAAGTATCTCAACGGGGGGCCGGGAAGTCTGGGTGCAATCTTTGTTCATCAGAAACACCATAAAGTCGAGTTCCCCAGATTAGAAGGATGGTGGGGTAATGATATATCGAACCGATTTGAAATGCTTCCTGAGTTTACTCCTGCTCCCGGAGTCCAGGCTTGGAAGCTGAGCAATCCCCCCGTCATTGCAATGGCTTCACTTAAATGCTCCTTAGAGCTGTTCGTGGCAGAAGGTATGGAGAAGATCAGCAATCGATCGAGAGATCTCACTGCTCAGCTTGAACAATCTCTTAAGTTATTGGATACCGAGCTATTCAGAATTCTTACCCCTAGCTCAGCATCTGATCGTGGTGCGATGCTGTCACTCCATGTTCTCCAAAAAGGCAAAGATCTTTTTGACCATTTGACTGACGAGGATATTGTGGTTGACTATCGATCTCCTGATATCATCCGAGTTGCACCCTGCCCAATGTACAATCTGGAAGATGACTTGCATCAATTTTGCACAGTCTTCTCAGATGCCCTAAGGATTATCTCTGCTTAATACACTGTAATCAGGCTGGGACGGGTGTATCCAACTGAGCAAGTGAGGCTTCAATCTGCTCAGTAGTGACTTCATGACGCTCCAGCTTATTCGAAAAATAGTCTTCATAGGCTTTCATGTCGAAGTAGCCATGACCACAAAGGTTGAATAGGATCGTTTCACTTTTACCCTCCTTTTTACATCGTTCCGCTTCTTGCACTACGGTAGCAACAGCATGAGTAGCTTCAGGTGCCGGTAGGATGCCCTCTGCTTTTGCAAACTGGACTCCTGCTTCAAAGCATTCAAGTTGATCATGCGCTCTGGCCTCAATTAATTTGTCTCTTAGCAATTGACTTACTACAACTCCCGCTCCGTGATAACGAAGACCACCAGCGTGGATGGGAGCAGGCACAAAATTGTGACCGAGAGTATACATGGGAAGTAGTGGTGTCATGCCCACAGTATCTCCAAAATCGTATCGAAACACACCTCTTGTCAATTTAGGACAGGAAGATGGTTCGCTGGAAATACAACGAATGTTTTGCCCCTCTTCTAAATTGAGTCTTAAAAATGGAAACGACAGACCGGCAAAGTTTGATCCACCTCCAAAGGGTGCAACTACGATGTCGGGCAATTCTCCGGCCTTTTCCATTTGTACCACCGCTTCCTGGCCGACGATTGTCTGATGCATGAGTACATGGTTCAGAACACTTCCCAAGCTGTATTTAATATCGGGATCAGCAGCGGCAGCTTCCACTGCTTCAGAGATTGCTATGCCCAGGGATCCCGGTGACTGTGGATCCTCGCCAAGAATCTTTTTACCTGCCTCCGTACGTGGGGTAGGAGAGGCATAGACATTCGCCCCCCAGGTTTGCATCAACAATTTACGATATGGCTTTTGGTGGTAGCTGATCTTTACCATGTAGACATCACAATCAATGTCAAATAGATTACATGCGTAAGCAAGAGCACTTCCCCATTGCCCAGCTCCCGTCTCGGTGGTAATCTTTTTCACCCCTTCCTGTTTGTTGTAGTAGGCTTGCGGAACGGCAGTATTTGGCTTATGCGAGCCAGAGGGACTCACTCCTTCATATTTGTAAAAAATCTTGGCAGGAGTATCCAATACCTTTTCCAGATTGTAGGCCCGATACAGGGGAGTGGGACGCCATTGGGTATAGATATCTCGCACTTCATCGGGAATAGCTATATACTTTTCTGCACTGACTTCCTGCATGATGAGAGCCATCGGAAATAGCGGAGCAAGTGCATCGGGGCCTATGGGCTCCTTGGTGCCAGGATGCAGAGGAGGCAGAGGTTTGTTAGGCATATCAGCAACTATATTGTACCAATGCTCAGGGATTTCTCTTTCCGTGAGGGTGATTTTTCTTTGTCGCATTTGTAATTGGTTTGGTCCTTATGAATTGAGAAGAGGAAACTATTACTAAATCAAAAGATTACAAAGTAATTAGCATAAAAACTAAAGGCATTGCAACAGTCTATCCAGATCGCTTTGCTCGTTGTAGAGGTAAGGCGAAATTCTAATAGCTTTACCTCGGAAGGAGACAAAGATCTTCTGCTTTTCCAGGGCTTCGGTGATGATCTTGGGATCAGAATCTTCCGAAAGGTAGATCCCAAAGAGATGATTGGCTCGTTCTGATTCCACAAATTCATAACCCTTCTCCTTAATGGCATCCAAGAAGGGTCTTACAATGTCCTGACAGTAAGTTTGGATGCGAGCAGGATTCCATCTTACAAGCTGTCGAATTGATTCCAACAACATAGGAATCATAATAAAATTGGAACATTCACCCATATTGTACCTGAAGGCGAAAGGACGGAAGGCATCCTGGTATTCGACCAGGTTAGCGAAGTGATCGCTTTGCTCTCGAGTGATCCAATTGTATTCCAGGGGAGAGCCATCGTCGAATGCCGGCCCATAGTAGCTCAGGCATGTGGTATATGGACCCAGCAGGAACTTATAGGCGGCACAAATCAAAGCATCGGGCCTAACATCTGAAACTGAAAATGGCATGGCTCCGACTGATTGAGTGCCATCCACGATGAGTAGTGCACCGTGTTCCAAAGTCTTCTGTCTGATCATCTTCAGATCAATAATTGAGCCGTCAGACCAATGGATGTGCGGACAGCTAACACATATTGTATCATCATCGATGGCGCTCAGAATACCTTCATTCCACCGATGTACTGTCAAACCAGGTTCTGCTGGCCGAACGGTTCGAATCTCCACGTCATGCCTATCTGCAAAATCACGGTAGCCATAGACGTTGCTCGGAAATTGCTCGTGTAACAACACGATATTTCCATTCTTTTTCGGTCTTAAATTCTTGACTACAGTAGCTATGCCATAGGACGCTGAAGGCTGCAAAGCTATCCGCTGGGGGTTCTCGCAATCTATCAAACCGGCAAAAGCCAATTTCAATTCCTCCAATGGCTCGAAGAAGTTTTCGTTAATAACCTCGTTGGGCCGGGATTTCCGGCGCATGCCTTTAATCCCCTCAGTGATGCTACTGTTAAGGAGGGGAGACAGGTAGGCACAATTTAGATATGTGATATCCGGTGAGAGGTCGAATAAATGTCTTTGACATTGCAAATGGTCCATTGAAACCTATTCTATGATCTGATGATCAGATCTTTTCTTTGCCTTTCCAGATCATTGATTCTATCCTTGTTTTGCTGAATGTCTACCTCCAGCGACTGCATGATCCTCGTTACCCGATCTTTTACCGTCATCACATTGGAAAGGGCGTTTTGAATCTTCTTTTGTATGATCCAGTCGGAGATCAGATTGTCGAAGAAGATGTCCGTAAAACGGCTAAACGAATTGAAGTGTAGGTTCAGGTCCACTTGATGATGCCCATAAATATGTTTGAGTTCATTTTGGAATCGCATCAACAGATGTTTAGCGTGATGACTAAGATCTCGGGCTCGATCAACCGCGGAATGTTTGAGGTAAGAAGCACCCCTTTTGCGACCTGACATATCCCAGTGCCCCCAATTCTTGGCATTTTGCAGCTGCCTGATCATTTTATTGAGCACATCGATAGCTTGTTTACCAACTTTAATGGTATCATCCAACTGGTCAATGAGTTCATCCAGATTATCCATTTTCAATACCAGTTCCAATATCTGGCGACCAGCTTCAGTATCCTGATCTACCAGATCACGCTCTCTCTGTTTTATCAGTTGATCAAGGCGTGCTTGCAAGGCATCCAGATTTTGTACTTTCTTTTCGAGAATCTCCTTTTCATATTCCAAAAGCTCTGCTGACTTCTTTGCTTCATCATATTTAAGCGAAGCCTGGAGATATTCCTGACGTTCTTTCTCTAATTGTTGTTCTTTGCTGCCTAAAACCTTGTGGAATAGCGCTTTCATAGACAACTTCTCCAATTTTTCTATGTCAGCAAATTCTTTTTCCAATTGCAGCCGGAGTTTGTCAAGTTCTGAATAGGCACTTTCGATCTGGGTATCTAACTCACTCAGATGTCGATCAACTTTCTGTGCTTGTTGAAGTTCCCGCAGGGTGGTCTTTAATCTTACCTGAATTGTTGACATGAGGGTACTATTGGCAGCTTCAAAAGTAAGAACTAGAAGTTTTCCTGGAAAAAGATATTATCTGATCCACCATCTTGCTGGCGCTGATGTCGATGATTTACCTCATATCCGCCATATCTTTCGATCTAATCATCGTAACTTGGTTGCATAATCACAATCGTGACTTCTCAGATGAAAAACCAACGTCCCTTTGCCATCACTTTCTTAACCCTGCTTTTCGCGTTAAGCCTTCACAGTCAGAACTTTGGCAACTTGAACAGACAGCCGGGAATCACTGGCAAGATCGATGGATTTGTTATGGATTCGATTTCGGGCGAGCCAATTGAGTTTGCGACCGTTGCACTGAGGCATCAGGACACCGATACAGACATTGATGGATCCATTACTTCCAGTAAGGGACAATTCAAGATCATCGAGGTTAAACAGGGCTCATACGATCTTTATATTTCTTTCATCGGATATCGAACGTACAAGATTTCAGCGATCAAATTGACACCAGAAAAGCCCGATTGGGATTGCGGTACGATAACCCTGCAACCTGACGAAGTATTGTTGGAGCAAGTGGAGGTCATTGGCCAGGCAGCACTGGTCGAAAACAAGATTGACCGGATCGTATACAACGCCGACAAAGATGTTTCCACTATTGGTGGAGATGCTACAGATGTTTTGCGGAAGGTCCCAATGTTATCTGTCGATTTGGATGGAAATGTCTCACTTCGAGGGTCGAGCAATATCAAGATTTTGTTGAATGGAAAACCTTCAGGCATGTTCTCAAACAATGTGGCCGATGCCCTGAAGATGTTCCCAGCCGATCAAATCAAATCAGTGGAAGTCATTACCACTCCGGGAGCAAAATACGATGCTGAAGGTACCGGAGGTATTATCAATATCAATACAAAGAAGTCAGAGGTCCAGGGATATAGTGGTTCGTTTACCGGAGCTGTCGGGACTCGTCAAAACCGGGCGTCCTTAAACGTTAATGCTGCCAAAGGGCGATTTGGAATGAATGGTGCCGGAAATGTCTTCTATTCATGGCCACAAGATGCAGAAAATAGCTTTTATCGTGAAGATCAGGTTGGAGGACAACAACGCATCCTTGACCAGAAAGGCATTACTAATAATTCCAGGATTGGGTTCTGGGGTCAGGCAGGTGCTTTTTATGATTTCAATGCCTATAATAGCATTAACTCATCGTTTAATCTAAGAGGTCACTCATTTGACCGTGATGGATTTCAGGATGCCTTATTGAGCGATCCTGTACTCAACCTGAATCAGATCTACCGAAGGAATAACATTGCCAATACTCTTCGCAGCGGCTACGATTGGACTACCGATTATCGAAAAACCTATAAAACACCCCAAAAGGAATTCTCGATTGCCTTTCAATTGAGCGGTAACGCCAGTAACGACGAAACGGTGATATCTCAAATCAGCGAAGACCCTGGTCTTGTTTATGATGAGCGAAACTTCAATGATGGTGACAATCTGGAATCGACCCTTCAAGTCGACTATACACATCCTTTCAGTAAGAAGCTCAAAATGGAGATCGGTGCTAAGACAGTTATTCGTAACATAAAGAGCGATTACACCCACGACTTGTATGACCCTGATCTTGGTCGTTTTCAGGAAGATGTATTTCGGTCCAATTTGTTCAATTACGATCAGAATGTATATGCAGGATATATGTCATTTACTTTGGGGTTGGGTGAGCACTACAGTTTGATCGCTGGAGGACGGTTTGAACAAACTAATATACAGGGAGACTTTCAAGCCAGAGAATCATCCTTCTCCAATGATTATGGCAATTTTGTACCGAGTATTATAGTTTCCAGAAAATTTGGATTTAATACGTTAAAGGCGAGCTATGTCAAAAGGATACAGAGGCCAAGCTTGTTCTATATCAATCCTTATATCAATAGTGATGACCGTTTCAATATCTCCTTTGGAAACCCAGGACTGGCTCCTGAAATCTCTAATCAATTTGACTTAGGCTACACATCATTTAAACGAGGTACGGTAATTGCTGCGTCGATCTATTACCGGAGAACCACGGATGTCATTCAATCTTTGCTAGATGTTAATGAGGACGGGGTTTCGATCACCAGCTATCAAAATATCGGTATAAATGATGCTGTTGGGGCGAATGTATTTACCTCATTTTCTATTAAGCAATTCTGGACACTTCGGGCAAATGTGGACATATATTCATTTGAGGCTAAAAGCACCCAACCTAATCTCAACCTGAGGAATGATGGGGTTCAATATCGAATATTTATGAACTCAAGTTTTGATTTCAAAAAGGGATTCCAGGCAGATCTATTTGGAATATTCAACTCGCCCCGACTGACACTGCAAGGGAAGAACCCTTCCTTTTCCATGTTTAGCCTCGGTCTTAAAAAGGAGATTTTGCAGGAACGTGGAAGTCTTGGCCTTACTGTAATTGATCCCTTCAATCCGACTAAATCCTTTAAGTCTGAACTTCGGGGAGACGACTTCTATCAAACTACAAATTTTGAGATTCCATTTCGATCATTTGGAATAAACTTCTCATATCGATTTGGCAAACTCGACTTTCAGACCAGACAACGACGTAGTAAGATTCAGAATACCGATCTGAAGCAAGGTGAAAGTAACCAGGGCGGTGATTCCGGAGGGACGGGCGGAAACAACCGAAACTAAGCGGTTTCCATTATCTGAGCATCTTAAAGGATAAGCTATTTATGGCTCTCTGTGTTGACAGGATTCCATCCAGGTGATCACACTCATGTTGCATGAGTTCAGCCATATCATCTTCAAGCAACCACCGACATTCTTTCCAATCACGGTCACGAAAGGTGAATGTGATTGACCGAAACCTTTTCACTTTGACCAGAAGCTGAGGGAATGACATGCAGTCATCCCATATCTCAAACATTTCACTGCTGTTTGGCTCGAATGACGGATTGAATAGAGGCACGACTCGATCGATATTCAAAACTACCAGTCTTTTCATTACGCCTATCTGAGATGCAGCGATAGCCCGGCCCTTTCCATATTTTTCTCGAAAGAGCAACACCAGTGTTGCCATCTGCTCAATCACGGGCTCCAACTCCAGCACCTCATTTACTTCTACCGGGGAGCAGCGCTCGTAAAGCCTGGCGTCGCCAAGTAGTAGAATATCAGACAGCTGTGCCACTATAATGACAGGACTTCGATACCTTGCTCAAAGACGATATCAACCGGAATTGAGGCCTCAGTCAGTCGATCCAGATCTCTTTGGAGTCCTTCTTTGATTTTGCCTTTGTCTGTCACAAGTTCGCCTACTGCTTCGTAGTTACCATCGCCTTGCAGTCGTAGAATGAGCTCCGACAATGCATCAGTAGCATCAGCAAATTTTTCAAAATCTACCTGGTAAGTTCCTGCTTGATCATCATATATGAAGGCACCCTGCTCTTCAAAGAAATTGAAACGGATCATGTTGGCTTTTCCATGAGCGGATGAAGCCCCGAATCTTACAGAACGAAAAATGCTGGCAAGGAAAGTGACGTAATAGTCTTTCAGATCTTGCTCAATCTCGCCCATGTCATGTAGTTGATTGATCATATAGAGTCCAAGTACATCGGCTTTACCCTCTTCAAGAGCAGACGCGTGCTCCTTCAGTGCTTTTCGAACAGTTCCTTTTCCGTTGATCGTATTCTTGATTCCAAGGCCATGAGCAACTTCATGGAACATGGTGTTTCCAAAGAAGGCATCAAACGTTATATGTTTTCTCTGATCCTGATCGATAAGCACCTCAGAGATGGGCACCAGAATTTTATCAAACTTGGCACGCATTGCGTTCTTTAGCTGCAGCCGTCTGGTGCCTTTCTCCAATTGTACTTCTTCGTCGTTAGGAAGGTTGATCGCAATGGTTTTGCTGCCTGCATTGCTATGACCACTGTAGAAAAGGACATCGTAAGCATTTAGCTCTGTATCGGTACCGGGAGATTCGGCTTTATAAGCTTCCGGTACCGGAATTCCTTTTTGCAGTTCGGGCAGGAACTTTGCATACTTTGCAAGGCGCGCACTCCAGTCCTTATCTTTTACCAGCACATATGCTTCATGTGCCGCTTTGTAGCCATATAGCTGATCTTCGTAGGTTTCAATTGGACCAATAATAACATCCAGGGTGTTGTCCTTCATATCGAGCCAGGCAAAATCGGATTCCTGGTATTCGTCATTTAATAAAGCGGCAGCCCGGAGTTCCAGATAAGTTCTTAATCCGGGATCATCGGCAAGTTGAGCTGCTTCCAACAATAAGTCAGATGTTTCCTTGATTTCAGTGGCAAACTGACGATGGTAGGGTATTGTAATCAGCTCTCCTTGATCATTCCTGCGCACCAGGGTATACAAGCTACTTTTATCTGGTAGGGGGGCCGCCTCAAACTCTTCCTTTGTCATGTCCGCGGGATAGAAATTTGCTCCAGCTGGCTTCGGACCAATACCTGCCACAAAAGGACTGTCACCAGCCAGCCGATCCCAGGGACCATAGTTTATCTCGATAAATCTTCTGGTAGCGTCATCAGTACCTTCCGAGATCAGATCTTCTTTCTTCCCATATGCCTCGTACCAAAACAGCTCATCCATGATCTTCGCAGCCTTGATCAGGATGGGGATCATCTGACGTTCATTTTCAGTAAGGTTTGAAAGATCTGTATTTAACGTTACGGTCTCATATTTCATGAGGCCTTCCTGAATCGAACTGTTGCCGACGTTGCTTTGTAGTGCATCCTGTGTGCCATTGTCAGCTGAAGTACAAGCCAAAAGAAGCACTAGAAAGAATAAAAGGTTCCTCATAATCGTCCAATTAGTTTGTCTGCCAAAATATTGAAAATTTGATTGCGTTAATTACCTAGGTTGACCTTGCCAACAGTACCCGTACCGTCTAATCCAATTGCTATATGATTTATGCTAGAAAAAAGCGGATGTCTCTGCTTATACTGGGGTATTTAATACATCTTTTGGCAATCTTCCTACTGATGCATTGGGATATTTTGTCCAAAACTTAGGAGATATTTATTACAGTCTCTGATGCCAAATTCTCTCATACAATAAGGAAAATCCTCCAAGGCCCAGGCTATCTCTACTATATCCTTCCATTCATTCCATAAGCTCTTCACATCATCAGTATAGCAGTACAGCGTACCGGTCAAACCCGTCGGTCGATCTTCGTGATGTTCATTTCTGGAAGTATACATGATCTCAATAGAGTCCCTTTGAAGCATTACCCATTCGGGCACACCGTCATCTGGCCATTGACTGCATAGGTGGAAACCTAACTTGGATTGATAATAGTAAATAGTGGTCTGCAGATTCACTGCTTCCAGCATTGGAGTGATTCTTAGGAGCATCTTGAGAATTATTGCCAAGTTGGACTAGTTGTCTATGTTCTCTCGGTTGCGCTTATTTCAAGCTGGACATGCTCCTGTTCATGTAATCGTTTGAGGTAGTAATAGGTTTCGAGTTGGGATTGAATCCTGACATCACCATCGTGCTTGACATATTTGTTCTTACCGTTTTTATCGAGAATACGGGCTTTCACGTTATCGCTCAACTGCAGATTGATCAGATCCATGATCGTGCGTTTGATGGTAGGATCGTAGATAGGGAAGGCTGTCTCAATCCGATAACTCAAGTTACGGGTCATCCAATCTGCTGAGGACAGGTACATTAACTCCTCGCCTGAATGATGAAAAACAAAGATCCGCGCATGTTCTAAATACCTATCTACTATGCTGATCCCACTAATGTTTTCGCTGACTTTTTTAACATTGGGCACCAAACAACAAATCCCTCGAATGATCAGGCTGATTTTTACTCCCTGCATGCTGGCTTGATAGAGTAACTCGATCATGTCAGGATCCTGAAGACTGTTCATCTTCAAGATGATCTCTGCTTTTTCTCCCCGAGCAGCAGCTTCCATCTCATATCGGATAAGTTCTTCCAGGCCCGATCTCAGATTGAACTGACCAACCAGCAGATGTTCGAACCCATTTTCCGGGAGTTTCTTTGATTCTAATAGAGAAAACACTTTCGAAATTTCGGAGGTCATTCGTTGGTCAGTGGTAAAGAGCCCGAGATCGCTGTACACTTTGGCAGTCTGTTCATGAAAATTGCCGGTACTCAAATATGCGTACAAAACAGGTTGATCGTTCTCAATACGTCGTACGAGTGCCAGCTTTGAGTGGACCTTGAGTCCAGGCCAACTATAGTGAACCTTGACGCCAGCTTCCGAAAGTCTCGCACCCCAATTTAAATTAGCTTCTTCGTCAAATCTTGCCTTTACTTCAACAAATGCAGAAACTTGTTTGCCATGTTTGACAGCTTCAATGAGGCTTTCCATGATTTGTGATTCCCGGCCAACTCGATATTGGATAATCTTGATGTGCGTTACACTCGGGTCTAGAGATGCCTGTTTGAAGAAATTTACCACTGAATCGAAGCGATGATACGGCACGTGGAGCAGATAGTCCCTTTGCCGCATTACTTCGAAGATGTCAGGTGCTTTTTCTATTGGAGGTACTTCCAGAGGGGGCAGTGGCATCAGTTTTAATTGCTTCATTCCAAAATCGGGGAATTTGAAGAAATCGAAATTGTTGTGATAACGGCCCTCAGGAAGAAGATCGAAGTTCTCGAGTTCGAGTACAGTCTGAAGATACTCTAGCAGCTCACTTGGCATCGTACGGTCATAAACCAACCTGGAAGCTGGGCCAACGTTACGTCGCTGTAGACTGTTTTTTATCTTTTGCAGGAGATCACCGGAATATTCATCATCAATGTAGAGTTCTGCATCTCGGTTGAGCTTGATGGAATAGGTGTCAAGGACCTCATAGCCAGGAAACAACCAGGTGATACTGTGCCTCACGATATCATCGATCATGATGATGTCATATTGGCCATCCACTGAGGGCAATTCAATGAAACGGGGTAGATGATCGGAGGGAATCTTTACTATCGCGTATTGCAGGGGACCCTCTGGCTTACCTTTTGTTCGCATCATGACCGCCAGGTAGAGCTCAGAGTTTGCCAGGAATGGCCTTATTTTGTCCTTAACCAAGAGAACCGGTTGCACGTAGGGGAGCATATGATCCATGAAATAAGTCTCGACAAACTTCTCCTGATCTTTGGAGAGATCTAGCCGGCGCTGGAGAAAGATATGATGCTTTTTCAGGTCAGGTATGATCTCCTCCTCCAGAATCCTGCTGAACTCTTCTTGTTGTGTGTTCACTATTGATAAAAGCTGACGTAAGACCTGCCGGGGGTGAATTTCCAGTTTACGCTTGGTCTTTTTCCCTACCCTGAGAAGGTTACGATGCTGGGCCACGCGCACCGCAAAAAACTCTCCTAGGTTAGATGAATAGATCGCCAGGAATTTGATGCGTTCAAATAGTGGAACATTAGGATCTTTAGCTTCTTGCAAGACCCGGTGGTTGAAGGCCAGCCAACTAATATCTCGCTCTATGTACGGTAAATTCTTGTCCATATGGTGTATTCCAGCAACTTTTGTTCCATCAAAATAAGCCTATCATTTCCGTGGCTCTTGACCTGAAAGTAGTAACTTTTCCATTTCTTAAGCCAAACTACTCACAATGAGATACCTGATTTTACTACCATTGCTCACTTTGATCTTTTGCCAGGCTCCCGAGACGCAGCCGGTTGAAACTACTGAATCTGAAGAAGAGGCATTGTATGACTACGACGTCGAAGAACGTTTGCAATCGCTTGAAATCAGCTTGCCGGAAGCCTCTCAGCCGGTAGCAAATTATGTTAATGGCGTACAAACGGGGTCACTTATCTTTCTAGCAGGAAAAGGTCCTTTGAAAGCTGATGGTACTTATATAACTGGAAAGGTGGGAGTGGATCTGACCGTGGAGCAGGGATACGAAGCAGCCCGCCTCACCGCCATTAATCAACTTGCTGTATTGAAAGACATGCTGGGTGATCTAAATCGGGTAAAGCGGATCGTTAAGGTTCTGGGAATGGTCAATGCGGCTGAGGATTTTGGAGATCATCCGGAAGTAATCAATGGTTACTCCGATACCATGGTGGAGGTATTCGGAGAAAGAGGTAAGCATGCTCGTGCTGCTATCGGAATGGGTTCTTTACCTCGTGAAATTGCTGTCGAGATCGAAATGATCGTCGAGGTACAGTAAATGTTACAGAAAGTCGACGTCGACTGAAAACGGATAGTTTAACAGGTAAGTGATCGCATCCTCCAAAGGGAAGTCCCGGTATATGAGAGCGTAAAGTGACTCAACAATGGGCACATCGATTTGGTGAGCCTGAGTGAAATGATGAATGAGCTCAATTGTCCTAACTCCTTCTGCTAATTCATCTATTTCAGATTCAATTTGTGACTTGGTAAATCCTTTGGCTAACCGGTATCCGAAGTTATAATTCCGACTGTCCTTGCTCGTTGCTGTGGCAATTAGGTCACCGATCCCAGCAGTGCCAAAAAAGGTTTTCTCCTGTGCACCCATTGCTGTTCCTATCAAAATTAGTTCGCGCAATCCTCGGGTAATAAAAAAAGCTTCCACGTTCTTGCCCAGTCCCAGTCCTCCAATGATTCCGGTACCCACCGCGATCATGTTCTTTAGGGCTCCCGCCAACTCTGTTCCCAAAATATCATGGGACCCGTAAATCTTGAACTGGAGACTATTTAGAAGATCATGTCCTATCTGAATAACTTCGTCAAACTCACTAGCGACCACACTTGATGCAGGAAAACCCTGTTGCAATTCCCGAGAAAGATTAGGCCCAGAAAGACAGCCGATACGCTTCACCTGAGTTTCTTCTGCAATCACCTCACTCATTGTTCTTAGATTCGATCGTGAAATCTTTACAAAAGGACGGTCCAGATCGACTTTGACAAGATCAAAACCCTTCGTGCCATGTATGAGGATATGATACGGATGGAGAAACTGAGAGATATCATTCAAAGTTTCCCGAAACACTGATGATGGAAGTATTGGGAAAATGACTTGGCATCTGTCTGCCAATTCTTCGAGCGAACTTGTGGCGGTAATATTTTCTGGCAGCGAAAATCCAAGGTTACTATGCTGTTCGTTGATCTCTTTGACCTTCTCCGGCTTCCTGCTGTAGATCAGGACCTCAGTATTCGATGCCAAAAGCCGAGCCACCGTGCTGCCAAAGCTTCCCGCTCCGAGTACACCAACAAGTTTCTTGTTCAATTCCGGATCTGTTTAGAGAAAGCAAGATAAGGAGAGAAGTGATAGGTGAGGCAATTCATTTACTCTATCGCCGGCGTGATTTTTGCGATTTTTCTTCTGCAATTTTCTGCTGGTCCCTCAAAGCTTTTTCAAGACGTGCCTGAAATCCACCCTTCTTCTTGGGCTTCTTCTTGTTCTTATTCAGTTCAGCCAGGATCTTTTCATTGTCGATCAGATAATTCTTCGTCACCACTGTCTGGATGATGTTCAACATGTTACTAAAGAGAAGATAACAGGTCAAACCGGACGCATATGAGTTGAAGAAGAATATGAACATAAGTGGCATCAGGTACTGCATGTACTTCATCATGGGATTTATGCTTGACATATCCATGATCTGACTATTGTAGTACGTGTAAGCAAGTATCGAAATTGCCCATAAAATGGTAAACAAACTGATATGCCCACCCAGGAAGGGAATCTCAAACGGCAACCAGAAGAAGACATCATAACTCGATAGATCGTTTGCCCATAAGAATGAAGCCTGGCGGAATTCTATCGAGGCTGGAAAAAATCGATAAAGCGCAAACCATATGGGCATTTGCAGTACCATCGGAAAACATCCGCCAGCCGGATTGACACCATACTCCCGATAGATTTTCATGGTCTCCATCTGCACCTTCTGCTGGTCATCTTTGTATTTGTCCTTAAGTTTCGCCATCTCTGGCTTTAGAGCACCCATTTTACTTTGTGAGTGCAACATCTTGAAGGTCAGGGGATATACCAGGGACTTAACGATCAGAGTCAGCAATAATATCACAATCCCTTTGCTCCCAATATAATTTGACAGGAAGTTGAAGATCGGCCGTATTATCCACCGGTTTATAGTTCCAAAAATACTTGATCCAAAAGGTATGATATCTTGTAAATCAATATTATATGACTGTAATATTTCAAAATCATTGGGACCTATATACCAGTCCATCGAAAAGGTTTCATCAGCTGAGCCCTGGTATGGAATTGCAAATTCACTGACCAGTAATTTCAGGTCTTCTGATTCTTCATCTAACATTTTGGTCTCAACTACCGCCGATCGAAATGCTTCCCTGGCTATTAGTGCGCTATTGAAGAACTGGTTTGAGTTTGAAACCCACTTTACCGGTTCTTCATCCAATGTTTCACTATCGTCGCTTCGGCAAGAGCAATAGCTCGGATCATCGTTAACCTCTTTGTAGTAAACTGTCGAGAAGATCTTTTCATACTGATAATTCTCTTCGATTCTATCAAGGTAGTTTACCCACCTCAGTTCGATATTGTCCTGACGGCTATCTAGTACCTGATGCATACCCTCCAACCGTAAGTCGTATTCCAGGTCATAGCTGTCATCAGATAAGGTGTAAACTTGTTGAATTCTTCGACCTCCGCCCAGATCAGCAGTAAAAGTCAGTATGTTGGATTTTTGTTCAGCTGCGAAATAGAGATCTGCAGTCTCTATGTAGCCTCGGGCGGCGCTGGGGACAGGTAGCCGGTAAGAGAATGAGTTTTTTTCATCCTCGAGGAGTTCAAGCGGCAAGTAGACCTCCTCGTGATTTTCATTAAGGATTAGCTTCTGATAATTCTTTAAAGTGCTTTTGGTAATTACTCCGCCCTTCGATGAAAACTCAACTCTGAGCACATCATTCTCAAGAACATGCATAGTTTCTTCTCCGGAGGCTATTCCTGCAAACGCACCAAATTCACCTATCTGTTGTTGCGAGACAACAGAATCCAGCTCCATTTGGGTAAGAGTGTCTTGTGCTTCAACAGTAGATGGAAGGGACTGGCGAGCGCTATCCGGCACTTCTATCTGAGCTTCTATCTGGGCCAGGGAGTCTTGAGCCCTCATTTCAGCCAGCTGCTCTTCGGTAGGTGCATTTATTCTAGCCCATAGGTAGAAAAGGAAGAAGATCAGTACAATCCCAATTATGGTATTCTTATCCATCCGTTTGATTTACCAAATCGCTGAATGCCTTGAAAAAAAGCTCCGCAAAGGTACAATTTTGAAGATACTCTGATAGGTGCTGAAATGAGATCTCATTCCGAGGATTAGACGAAGGTTATGGTATACTCGTCAAGGACTGAGCTATACTCAATTTTTGACGTACTTTTGCAGCATCTATTGAGATGGCATTGCTTAGGTGTTATACTCACAATCAATCGTCAGACTATGTTTGAAAGCTTAAATGACAGGCTAGACAGCGCGTTTAAGGTGCTAAGAGGTGAGGGCAAGTTGACCGAGATTAACATTGCTCAATCGATCAAAGAGATTCGCCGGGCACTCGTTTCCGCTGATGTTAATTACAAGATTGCCAAGGAATTCACTGACCGGATTAAAGATAAGGCGCTCGGCACCCAGAATATATTGAAGTCGGTGAAGCCTGGGGAGCTAATGGTGAAGATCGTCATGGATGAGCTCATTCAGCTCATGGGTGGCCAGGCCGAGGAAATCAATTTATCGGGTGATCCCGGTATTATCTTGGTCGCCGGGCTACAGGGATCTGGCAAGACGACCTTTAGTGCAAAGCTTGCTTTTTATCTGAAGTCAAAAAAGAAAAAGAACCCGTTGCTGGTTGCTTGTGATGTATACCGGCCGGCGGCGATTGATCAGCTGGAGGTATTAGGTAGCCAGATAAATGTGAGCGTGTATAAGGAGGAAGGCAACCAAGATCCGGTGAGCATTGCTTCTAATGCCGTAGTGCACGCAAAACAGAATGGCTTCGATACCTTGATCGTGGACACAGCTGGCCGGCTTGCCATTGATGAGGAAATGATGGCCGAGATCTCAAACATGAAGGAAGCACTGACTCCCTCTGAGACATTATTTATCGTGGATTCCATGACTGGTCAAGACGCAGTCAATACCGCAAAAGCCTTTAATGATGTCATTGATTATGATGGGGTGGTGCTGACTAAGTTAGATGGCGATACCAGGGGAGGAGCAGCACTATCGGTCAAGTATACGGTAGGAAAGCCAATTAAGTTTGTCAGTACTGGAGAAACCATTGATACGCTCGATGTTTTTCATCCGGATAGAATGGCTCAGCGAATCCTGGGAATGGGTGATATCGTGTCTTTTGTCGAGAAGGCCCAGGAGCAGTTCGATGAGAAGGAGGCCAAGCGACTGGAGAAGAAAATCAAGAAGAACAAGTTTGATTTCAATGATTTTCACAGTCAGTTGAATCAGATTCGCAAGATGGGAGATATCAAGTCACTCATCAATATGATTCCCGGAATGGGTAAAATGACCCGTAATCTGGACATCGATGACAAGGCATTTAATAAGGTTGAAGCCATCATCTTGTCTATGACTCCCGACGAACGCTCAGATCCGGAGTTGCTCAACATGAGTCGAAAAAAGAGAATTGCAGCTGGATGTGGTCACAACATTCATGAGATAAATATGTTCTTGAAGCAATTTGATCAAATGAGAAAAATGATGCACATGATGAGCAAGGGCAAGATGAAAGGTGCCTTTGACCGGATGCAAGGAGGCCGCAGTATGACCAGATAGTCAGACCAGACACTTCATTGTAAATTTGAAAACCATAAAGATGAAATATTCATTTCTCCTAATGATCCTGATCGCAGGATACCTTGCTTGTACTCCTAAAATGAGCTCAACTCTAGAGGATGGAACTCAAGAGCCCGTTGCCGAAGCTCAGGTTCCTCAATCACCCGAAGTCGAGCTACCACCACAACCCGAGGTGGAAAAGCCTGCGGGAACCGACAGAAACCCACAGCTCGATCCGGTACCCTTGGATAATCGGTTGATCATGGGCGAATTACCTAATGGAATGAAATACTATATCCAGAAGAATTCAAAACCAGAGGACCGGGCTGAATTACGACTGGCTGTCGGAGTCGGTTCCATCAATGAAGACGATGATCAATTGGGCCTTGCTCACTTTGTGGAACACATGGCCTTCAATGGGACAAAAAACTTTGAAAAAAGCGAACTGATAGACTACCTGCAGAAGGTAGGTACCCGGTTCGGCCCTGATCTCAACGCCTATACCAGCTTCGATGAAACCGTCTACATGTTGCAGGTCCGCACCGATTCGCAGGAACTGTTTGATAAGGGTATGCTGATCCTCGAAGACTGGGCACATGCCGTGACCTTTGAGGATGAGGAAATAGACAAGGAGCGGGGAGTGGTAGAATCTGAATTGCGTACCGGCCTCAGTGCGGAGGAGCGAATGCGAAATCAGTACCTGCCAATACTCTTTTATAAGTCTAAGTACGCCGATCGCCTACCCATTGGTACCCGGGAGATCATAAATGGAGCACCTTACGATGCGCTCAAGAGATATTACCGTGACTGGTACCGGCCGGATCTAATGGCTTTGGTTGTCGTGGGAGATGTCGACGTGGAGCAGGTGGAAGCCGACATCCGTGAAAGATTTTCAAAACTTACCAATCCGGAAAATCCCCGACCTCGGGAAAAGTACGGCTTCCCGGATCACGAAGAAACACTCATCTCCATCAGCAAAGACAAGGAGGCTAGTTTCACACGGGCACAGGTAATACACAAACATCCTCATGTGAAGGTGGAAAATCTAAGTGATTACCGGTCTTCGCTTGTGCGAAATATTTACAACCGAATGCTCAGTGACCGCCTAAACGAATTGCGCCAGTCAGCAGATCCTCCATTTCTGTTTGCCAGTTCGGGGTATGGCCGGTTTGTGGGAAATCTTGACACCTATTCTTCCTCGGTAGTGACAGCAGAAGGTGAATTGCTCAAAGGATTACGATCCGTATTTGAGGAGAACAGTAGGGTACTTCTGCATGGTTTCACCGCCACTGAGTTGGAGCGGGTGAAGACAGAAATGCTGAGCGAAGCCGAAACGACCGCCAAAGAAGAGGACAAGCTGGAATCGGGCCGGCTCTCCATGCAGTACGTCTATCACTTCCTGAATGAAAACCCGGTGCCAAGTCCTCAGCAACGACTGCAGCTGATGCAAACCTTTTTCCCCTCCATCATCCTGACGGAAGTGAATGCCCTGGCCGCCCAATGGATCACCGAAGAAAATAAAGTAGTGGTAGTAACCGGTCCGGATAAAGAAACCGTGCCTTTGCCAGCGGAAGATGAAATTCGAATGCTGATGGCAGAGGTGGATGCTGCCGATATAGAACCATATGAAGATGATGTGGTGGACATTCCCCTGCTGGCTGACATCCCGGCAGAAGGCTCGATCCTTTCTGAAAACTACCGAGAGGAAGTAGAAGTTACCGAATTGGAGCTTTCCAACGGCGTACGGGTTATACTCCGGCCCACCGACTTCCAGAATGATGAGATCATGTTCAATGCATTTAGTCCGGGTGGATCTTCCCTTTACTCCGATGATGACTACAGATCTGCGTCCATTGCCGCCACGATCATCAACCAATCTGGGATCAGTGATTTCGATCTAATTCAATTGCAAAAGTTGATGGCAGGGAAGGTAGCTAATGCCAGTCCCTATATTGGAGAGCTGGAGGAAGGCCTGCAGGGTTTTAGCACCATTAAAGATCTGGAGACAATGTTTCAGCTCATCTATCTCTATTTCCATGCGCCCAGAGAGGACTCTTCTGCTTTCGCTTCTTTTGTCAACCGGCAAAGAGCAGTGTTGCAGAACTTGTTTGTAAACCCCGACTATTATTATCAGGATCGGATGTCAGATCTCAAGTACAACAATCACAAACGTCGTGGTATTCCACATGCCGAAGAAATGGACGAAATCCAATTTGAGAAGGTGATGGAGATCTATCGAGACCGGTTTGCTGATGCTTCTGATTTCACCTTCACATTCGTTGGCAATTTTACCGTGGAGAGCATCAAACCGCTTATTGTTACTTATCTGGGAAATTTACCTTCAACCGGCCGGGAAGAGACATGGAAAGATGTCGGTGCAGATCTTGTCAGCGGCAAACATGTCGACCGGTTTACTTTTGGAGAAGCTCCAAAGGCGCAAGCTAATCTCACCTGGCACGGTCCTTTCGACTGGGACATTCGTGAAGATCGCTACCACTTTGATGCGATGCTCGATGTGCTTCGCAATGTATTGAGAGAGTCGATGCGTGAGGATCAAGGAGGGGTGTATGGTGTGCGGGTCTCCGGCGGCGTTTCCAAATATCCCAAGGAAGATTACAGTATCACGATATCCTTTAATGCAGAACCAGACGAAGTGGATACGTTGATTCAAACCGCCATGAACGATATCAACAGGTTGATCAATAAAGGCCCTGAAGAGGAGGACCTGGAGAAAGTGGTGGAGGTTCAACGTCAATCACGCATCAAGAATCTCAAGGAAAATGGATTTTGGGCCAATAGCCTAAGGACCTACTACAGTTATGGCCTTGAGCCGGAAGGTATCTTATTGAGCAGTTATGAACCATTGCTCAAAGAACTGGACACTGGGGATATCCAGATGATGGTAAAGCGCTGCTTTGAAACCGGGAATTACATCGAGGTGATTATGCTTCCTGAGGCTGGAGATTAAGCTTTACTGTCACCATTTGTGGCAGTAAGCCCTTAAAATGCGTGTTTGATCTCTTTCCTGAAGGTGGGGTGCCTGGTTTATGATTAAACTTTACTACTCTGTTTTTTCAGGACAAGCCTTCCTTTGCGGTATTTGCGGATGTCTTCATACTCTTGCCAGTGGCCGTCAAGAATAGGTTTGCCACCCTGGAATTTTAGCACAAACTGCAATCGACTAAAGGACTTGCCCACTTTATGCATTTCCCAGCGGTCGTTGATATCGCTGAAGTAGATGGACTGATCATGATATAAGATTCCCTCCAGTTCGATCACTTCAGGCCGGCCGTTCCGATTGTGCATGGCCCTGGCTACAAAAGTGTTGCGAGAACCGCATACTTTTTTCTCTTCTGCTCCTGGTTTTACGGCTTCAGTAATATTTAACGAAAACTCATAGTTGCCCTTATCTGAACTCATATGACCGATCCATGATCCGTAGAAGCGATCCTGGGCATCGGTTCCGATCCAGAGGAGGCTAAGCAGGGTGAAGATCAAATAACGCATGACCGTGAAAATAGGAAGAAATTCTTCTGGGGAGAAGTTCTTTTTTCCACTTTAGTGATCAGGACATGTCTGCCGGTCGTAGGCCGGTCAGGAACAACTTACCCTTGAAGAGCATGTACCGGACTTTTTTCCTTGGCGACTGGTATAAATCTGCTTATGCGAGGTTTTCCTTCTTTATATCAGGATTAGAGTTCCGGTGGTACAAGGTTTCATAATATACTAAATCCGGCTTCAGAGGAATGCTCTTTACTGTAAGAATAGCAGCGGCGGCCCTTTAAAGGCCGCCGCTGTTGATTTTCCTACGTCTTTGTCTTTTTACTTTACTTCGTCACGACCAGCCGTTTGGTCAGGCGCTCACTGCCAGAGACGAAGGAGAGGAAGTACACGCCGGGGCTGACCTGCTCGGTGAGGTCAAGTTCAACGCTGGATCCGCCGCTGTCAAACTGCTGGGTACGGATGGTACGGCCCAGCTGATCGATCAGTATGACCGAGATCTCGTTTTCCCAATTTGGCAGATCGAGGGTGACGTAGCGGCTGGTAGGATTCGGATAAATCTTCACCAGCTCATCATCTACCACTGAGATCAAATCACCATCGGCAGCTAATCTTGGGGGGGGGCACATGAGAGTACCGTTCTGAATGGCTGTTAACATGGCCTGAGCTAAGGCCACGAGAAGATTTCTTTCGTCGCTTGTAAGTTTTCCGTTTAAAGCGAATTCATCAGCCTGGATGATTACGTCTTCGAGCTTTGTGATTGCTTTTGCAATTTTTGCAGGTTTTCCTGTGCAATATTCGGTGCGGGCCTGATCGAACTTACCGGCCAGTGCATTTTTATTACCACCCGCCAGGTCCAGATTTTCGATAAAAGTTGTTGCATCCGAAGAGATGACCACATCATTGCCATCGCCACCGATGTAGGTGATGTAGAAGGGCACTGAAGATCCCTGGAAGTTGGGAACCGGATCACCCTCGTCCAGGAGAACACCATCGTAGGTAATTTTTCCCTGGACCGGATCTGTGCCGTCGTTGACCACGGCGAAGATGTTATCCCCTACAACGGGTACATAGGGACCGTTTGTGACCAGGTTTACTCCATTGAGATCAATCAGACCCTCCACACGCAGGGGATGATGTCGCCCAGCAGTGGCACCGGTGAAACCGGGGCCTCCGACGTAGAGATTCAATTGGGAATTAGGACCGAAGCTCGAAGTCTCGGTGGTGGAGCTATTGATAAAAGTAGAAACCAGATAATGGGGGTTCAAACCACCATCTCCCGTTTGGAATATGATGCTTTCCTGCCCAAAAGTTCTTCCATTATTTGTGATGCCGAGAGGAATATTAATATCGACAGCGGCAGTACCGTTGGCACCTTTGGCACCGGTAACTGTGATGGCTCCTGCAGATCCGATAAAACCTGCGATCAGGATCCCATTATTGCCTCCACCTGTGCTACTGCCGCCCGTGCCATCGATCGTCAGCATGCCTGTCCCACCTGCTGAAATTAGTGAGGAAATAGCGATATGTATACCATTATTGCCATTGGAGGCAGCTGTTCCACCTCCCATACCCGTAACATTTAGATCAGACCCGAGGCTGCCAATGGACGTACCTGAGCCAACCAATACGCCATGATTGGTATTGCCACTGGAGGGTCCGCCTGTGCCTTCGACCAGAGCCGTCCCGGTGGTGCCCCCAGCGATACCTGGCCCAGTGAGAAGAGTAGCTACCCCGTAATTGTTGTCGCCTGTATCTCCGCCTTTGCCTCTAACGACTAACTGACCTGTACCGGAAACCCCCAGCCCGGCCAAAGCAGATAACGACACTCCCGAGAAGTTGCCGGGGGTACTTGTATTCCAGTTGGCTTCAACGGTGAGGTCGCCGTTTACAGTTGAGATACCACATCTCGTGCCTAGAAAAACGCTTTTGCTAACCTTTACCTTGGCCATACCGGTACCTGAGAGGGCAAAAAATGATATCACGGTATTGCTCACCTGCAGCAACTCGACTTCATCTTCGTCGCCCGGACCAGCACCAGCATCGTTGGTCAGGTCCAGATCCAGGTTGGCATCGGCTGCAAAAGTGATCCCTGCGCCGATGGAATAGACCTTGTCATTGCCCGCGCCACCGTTGACCGTAAGATTGGGCATGGCCGAGAAGTAGGTATCAAACCTCACCTCATCATCTCCAGCC